>DATJJN010000117.1:0-62543 GCA_035492135.1 Paraburkholderia sp.
AGACCACCTGAATGTCTTCGACTGCCTCACCTGCGCCGAGCCGCATGACCGACCCTTTGCCGAACTGCTTTTCGATCTGCGCGAACTCGGTCTGCTCGAAGTACTGCTGCAGCGGATCGGCCGGCTCGTCTCGAAGGAGCAGCTCGTCGATCATCTGTGCGAATGGGGCGAGGAGGTCAGCAACAACGCGATCGAAGTCTACGTGCACCGGCTGCGCAAGAAGATCGAACCGAGCGGCGTGCGCATCATCACCGTGCGCGGCCTCGGCTACTGCCTCGAAAAAGCGGCGCCGCCGGCGAATGCGAACGCCGCGCCCGGCGCGAGCGCGCCGTCGCCCGGTGCCGAGCCTGCGCAGCCAGCCCAGTCATCACAACCGGCCCAACCGTCCGCCGCGCCGTCCTCCGGCGCGATGCCGGCGAGCCATCACTACAAGTAGAGAGCCGCGATGTCCGCACGCGCTGATCGCGCCACGGCGCACGCGGCGGACCTCGACGAGGCGCGCGACGCCCGCTACGCCAATCCGTTCGCGCCGCCCGACGAGACCGAAGCCGCCGCCGAAGCACGCCCGCGCTCACTGTTCGGCGAGATTCTCGACTGGATGCTCGCGCCGCTGCTGCTGCTCTGGCCGATGAGCATCGCCGTCACGTATCTGGTCGCGAAGTCGATCGCGAACGGGCCGTTCGACCGCGCGCTCGAAACCGACGCGTACGTGCTCGCCCGGCAGATCCATCCGGTGAACGGGGTCGCGGAACTGTCGCTCGCCGATTCGACGCGCGACTTCCTGCGCTCGGATAACGTCGACAGCGTGTTCTACCAGGTGCTCGGCACGCGCGGCGAACTGATCGGCGGCGACCGCGAAATGCCGCTGCCGCCCGACGAGGACCGGCCGCCGCCCGGCCTCGTCGAATTCCGCGACGAGACGCTGCACGGCATCGACATCCGCGTCGCGTATACGACTGTCGAAATGCGTGGCGCACAAAGCGGTTCGCGGCCGGTGCTCGTGCAGGTGGCCGAGACGCTCGACAAGCGCCGCCAGCTCGCGAACGACATCATCAAGGGCGTGATCCTGCCGCAGTTCGTGATCCTGCCGCTCGCGATCCTGCTCGTGTGGTTCGGGCTGTCGCGCGGGCTCGCGCCGCTGCACGCGCTGCAGGCCAACATCAGGATGCGCCGCCCGGACGACCTGTCGCCGCTCGAAGCGCGGCGCGCGCCGCCCGAGATCGAGCCGCTCGTCACGTCGTTCAACGACCTGCTGACGCGTCTCGAACAGAACATGGAACTGCAAAAGCGCTTCATCGCGGACGCCGCGCATCAGATGAAGACGCCGCTCGCGGGCCTTCGCACCCAGGCGGAACTCGCGCTGCGCCAGCAGGCGTCGCCGGAGGTGCACCGGTCGCTCGAACAGATCGCGACGAGTTCGGAGCATGCGGCGCGGCTCGTCACGCAGCTGCTTGCGCTCGCGCGCGCGGAAAACCGGATGTCCGGGCAGATCTTCACCGCCGTCGACGTGGCCGAAGTCGCGCGCCACGCCGTGCGCGACTGGGTGCAGCCGGCGCTCGCGAAACAGATGGATCTCGGCTACGAAGGGCCCGATGTCGGCGACGGCGAGAACGCCCGCGTCGAAATCGACGGCCATCCGGTGATGCTGCGCGAGATGCTGTCGAACCTGATCGACAACGCGATCCGCTACACGCCGGCGGGCGGGCGGATCACCGTGCGCGTGCGGCCGGAGCCTGCCGCGGGCGTCGTGCATCTCGAAGTCGAGGACACCGGCATCGGCATTCCGCCCGCGGAGCGCGAACGCGTGCTCGAAAGGTTCTACCGGATTCTCGGGCGCGACGCGGACGGCAGCGGCCTCGGCCTCGCGATCGTCCGGGAAATCGCGTCGATGCACGGCGGCACGCTGACGATCGACGACAACGTCTATCAGGAAAGCCCGCGCCAGGCGGGCACGCTCGTGCGCGTGACGCTGCGGATGCGTCCGGCGGCCGGCGCCGCCTGAGCTTCTCGCGAGGAAACTGACAGCCCTGTCGGATGGGACTTACCCTTACGACGGGGCACGGCGCACGGGATTCGAGCCGGTGTCAGCATCCCGTTAGCAGCGCGTTAGACGCATTACCGGCAAAATCCCGCGACATTGCGCGAAGTTACTCGACGCGAGCCATCGCCTCGCGGATGCAAAACGCGTCAGAACCCCGTAAGTTTCCGTTCCAATAATGCTCCGCAGGACCGCCCGCAAGAGGCGGGACAGCCTATCCATACTGGAGACATTTATGGCAACCGTTGGCGGTCGAGTAGCGCATGCGCCGATGACCCGCGACGAGAAACGCGTGATTTTCGCGTCGTCGCTCGGCACCGTATTCGAGTGGTACGACTTTTACCTGGCCGGCTCGCTCGCGGCCTACATCAGCAAGAGCTTCTTTTCCGGCGTCAATCCGACCGCCGGGTTCATCTTCACGCTACTCGGCTTCGCGGCCGGCTTCGCGGTCCGGCCGTTCGGCGCGGTCGTGTTCGGGCGGCTCGGCGACCTCGTCGGGCGCAAGCACACGTTCCTCATCACGATCGTGATCATGGGCCTGTCCACGTTCGTCGTCGGCTTCCTGCCCGGATATGCGGCGATCGGCATTGCATCGCCGGTGATCTTCATCGCGATGCGCCTGTTGCAAGGCCTGGCACTCGGCGGCGAATACGGCGGCGCGGCGACCTACGTCGCCGAACACGCGCCAGCCGGACGCCGCGGCTATTACACCGCGTGGATCCAGACGACGGCGACGCTCGGCCTCTTCCTGTCGCTGCTCGTGATTCTCGGCGTGCGCACGTCGGTCGGCGAGGACCACTTCAGCGCGTGGGCGTGGCGCATTCCGTTCGTCGCGTCGATCCTGCTGCTCGCAGTGTCCGTGTGGATCCGGCTGCAGCTCGACGAATCGCCGGCGTTCAAGCGGATCAAGGCCGAAGGCAAGGTGTCGAAGGCGCCGCTCACCGAGGCGTTCGGCCAGTGGAAGAACCTGAAGGTCGTGCTGCTCGCGCTGTTCGGCCTGACGGCCGGCCAGGCCGTCGTCTGGTACACGGGCCAGTTCTACTCGCTGTTCTTCCTCACGCAGACGCTGAAAGTCGACGGCGCCAGCGCGAACATCCTGATCGCGCTCGCGCTCTTGATCGGCACGCCGTTCTTCCTGCTGTTCGGCGCGCTGTCGGACAAGATCGGCCGCAAGCCGATCATCATGGCCGGCTGCCTGATCGCGGCACTCGCGTACTTCCCGCTCTTCAAGGCGCTGACGCACTTCGCGAACCCCGCGCTCGAAGCGGCGACGCAGCGTGCGCCGATCGTCGTGATCGCCGATCCGTCCGAGTGCTCGTTCCAGTTCAATCCGGTCGGCACGTCGCGGTTCACGTCGTCGTGCGACATCGCGAAGAGCGCGCTGTCGAAGGCCGGCCTCAACTACTCGAACGTCGCGGCGCCCGCCGGCACGATCGCGCAGATCAAGGTCGGCGACACGGTGATCGATTCGTTCGCGGGCCACAGCCCCGATGCGAAGACGCTCGCCTCGGCGTTCGACACGAAGCTCGCCGACGCGCTGAAGGCAGCCGGCTACCCGCTGAAGGCCGACCCGGCACAACTGAACTGGCCGATGACCGTCGTGATCCTGACGATCCTCGTGATTTTCGTGACGATGGTGTACGGCCCGATCGCGGCGATGCTGGTCGAGATGTTCCCGACGCGGATCCGCTATACGTCGATGTCGCTGCCCTACCACGTCGGCAACGGCTGGTTCGGCGGGTTCCTTCCGGCGACCGCGTTCGCGATCGTCGCCGCGCGGGGCAACATCTACTCGGGGCTGTGGTATCCGATCGTGGTCGCGCTGGTGACGTTCGTGATCGGCACGCTGTTCGTGAAGGAGACCAAAGACTCGGACATCTACGCGCAGGACTGACATCCGTCCTTGAAAAGATGCCGGGAAGGGGTTGACAGCCCCCGCCGGCATCTTCATAATCTGCCTTCTCTCGGCGAATTAGCTCAGTCGGTTAGAGCGACGGAATCATAATCCGCAGGTCCGGGGTTCGAGTCCCTGATTCGCCACCAGCTTCAAGAAAAAGCCGCTGTCCCACAAGGACAGCGGCTTTTTTGTTTTCTACGCGCGTTTCCCGTGCAGGTCTCGCCGCCTCACACGCGAGCACCGCTAAAGTCGAACGATCCGCGGCCGATATCCCGACTAACCCCGGCATGTCACCGGGCGCACGGCCAGGCACTTTCACGCAGGTCACTCAGATGACGGAAGCGCAGACAAAAACCTTCTGGGCGAAAGCTGCCGCGGGCCGGCGTTCGTCCGCTCACGCGCTGGCACGGCGTCTCTTTGGCGAAACGGGGGTCGCCCGGGCGGTGCGCATCGGCCTCCTCGGGTTCGTCGCCGGCTTCGTGCTGCTCGTCATCAGCGGCCAGCTGAAGACGATGGCCGGCGAGATCGTCGCCATCTGGATCCCCGACGGCTATCTGCTCGGCCACTCGATGGTGCTGTCGCGGCGCCACAAGCCCGTTTTCCTGTTCGGCGCGTTCATCGGCTTGCTGCTCGCGAACCTGATCGGCGACGAAACGCTCTACGTGGCGTTCTCGTTCGCGTTCGCGGGCATCATCGAAATCTGCTTCGCCGCGCAGATGCTGCCCGACGTGCGCTCGGCGCGGGAACTCGTCCGGCCGACAACCTTTCTGCGTTTCGTGCTCGGCGCCGGCATCGTCGCGCCGATCCTGTCCGGCGTCGTCGCCGCGCTGCTGCTCGAAGGGATCTTCACGAGTCATCCGTTCTCGTCGTTTTCGAACTGGGTGATATCCGACTCGCTCGGCCTCGTGATCTTCACGCCGGTCACGCTCGTGATCCTGTCGGGCGAATGGCGCAGCCTGTTCAAGCGCGGCAATCGCATCAAGTCGGCGTCGCTGCTCGGCCTCGTCGCGATCGTCGCCACGCTGATCTTCACGCAGAACAACTATCCGTCGCTGTACTGGATGCTGCCGCCGCTCGCGCTGCTCGCGTTTCATGCAGAGCTGTCGACGGTGCTGCTCGGCACGCTGATCTTCATCGCGATCTCGGTGCCGTTGACGGTGCACGGCTCGGGACCGCTCTGGCGCGTGCCGCACGCGCTGATGCAAGAGCGCGTGCTGCAACTGCAGCTTTTCGCGGTCGCGGCGCTGTCGATCGTGCTGCCGATCACCGTGCTGCAGACGCAGCGCGAGGCGCTGCTCACGCTGCTCGCGGACGGGCATCGGCGCTTCCGTCAACTGGCCGAGCGCGCGGAGGAAGTCACCGCGCAGTTGTCCGGCGACGGGCTCTTCCTGTACGTGTCGCCGCGAGCGACGTCCGTCATCGGCTATGAGCCGGCGATGCTGCTCGGCAAGACGGTCGTGGACTTCGCACACGAAGACGACGCGCCGCAGCTCGCGTCCGCGATCGCGCGCGCCAGCGCGGCAGCCGCCGAGGCATCGGTGCAGTACCGGTTTCGTTGCGCGGACGGCCACTACATCTGGGTTCGCAGCTTCATGGCCGCGATGACGGCGGGCGGGCGCGACGAGCGCGTGTCGCTCGCGTTCACGGTGCGCGACATCGACACGTACGTGCTCGAAGAACAGCGACGCAGCGCGGAAGAACAGAAGCTGAAGGACCTCGCGTTCGTCGACAGCCTGACGGGCCTGAACAACCGGCGCTACCTCGACAACAAGCTCGAAGAGCTGCTGCAGTCGGCATCCGTCAGTACCGATGTGCGGCGCGTCGCGATCCTGTTCGCCGACGTCGACTATTTCAAGAGCTACAACGACCTCTACGGGCACCAGGCGGGCGACGAATGTCTGAAGACGGTCGGCAAGTGCATCGAGACGGCGATACGCAGCGCCGATCTGCTCGCCCGCTATGGCGGCGAGGAGTTCGTCGTGGTGCTCGACGACTGCGGGTACGAGGAGGCCCTTCACACGGCCGAGCGAGTCCGCGCGGCCGTCGAAGCGCTGGCGCTCGCGAACGACGGCAGCCCGCTCGGCGCGGTGACGCTCAGCATCGGCGTCGCGCAGTCGCTCGTGTCCGTCGAACACGTGGGCACGTCGTCCGACCTGTTCCGGATGGCCGATTCGGCGCTGTATACGGCAAAGCGTCTCGGGAGAAACCGGGTGGTTTAAAAGGTTCCGGTTCGGTCGCGTAAGTCCGCAGAAGCGCAGGACACGGAACCAACGCCATCTTCCCGGCAAAGACGGCACAGAACGCGCTGCAACCGTCAGCGGCTGTAAGCTGCGCCGCCTATCCTGTGACTGATGTGTCCGCATTCGCGGGCACGCTCCCGGAGGACGAACATGAAAGCTCGACTGCTTCTCGTGATTGCGGCGCTCGCGCTCCTTGGCGCCGCGCCGGCTGCGTATTCGTGCGACGGCAACTCGTCGTATCAAGGCAGCGGCGCGGGCAAATAACGGGGAACCATAGGGACCGCTCAACCGCGCCGTCGAGCAGCGCAGGAACGCACGAAACGTACGATGCGGCCCGCCGCCGCCGGCCGCATCACGCTTCGATCCGCTCGCGCGTGGTCGTCAGGAGCTTCGTCATCGCGCGCCGCGCGAGCGTCGCATTGCCCCGACGAATCGCGTCGAACACCGCCGTATGCGCGGGCAGCGCCGCGTTGTACACGTCCGCGCGCTTCGCGTTCAGCCGCAACTGCCCTTCCAGCGTCCGCTCGATCAGCGCGCCGAGCGGCACCAGCAGTTCGTTGCCGCCCGCGGCCAGCACCGCGAGATGAAACCGCAGGTCCGCACGCACCCACGCGTCGACGTTGCGCGCCGCGACCATCGCGTCGTGCGCGTCCGACAGCGCGGCGAGCGCCGCGTCGTCGCGTGCGTTCGCCGCGAGCGACGCCGCGAACGGCTCGATCATCTCGCGCATCTCCTGCAGCTTCAGCGCGAACGCAATGGGCGGCGCGACGCGCGCATACCACTGCAGCACGTCGGCGTCGAGCAGATTCCACGCGTCGCGCGGCCGAACCCGCGTGCCGACGCGCGGACGCGACTCCACGAGCCCCTTCGACGTCAGCGTCCTCAGCGCCTCGCGCAACACCGTGCGGCTGACGCCGAACGCGTCCATCAGCTCGGCTTCGCGCGGCAGCACCGACGACGGCGCATAGTCGCCGCGCAAGATCGCGCTGCCAAGCTCGAATGCGACCGTCCCGTGCAGATCTTGCTGAATGGTTGTTCTCCTGATGAAGCCGGCATGAGACCCCCGCACGAACCCAGATAATGGGAACCCCGCGCAAAATAATACTATTAATCGTACTCAAAAGGCGTTTTGCAGTAGCATGGCAGTCCCACTGCATTCCATTTCCGGAGGAGACCCCGTCATGAAGATCACCCGCCTCGAAACCTTCATCGTCCCGCCGCGCTGGCTGTTCCTGAAGATCGAGACGGACGCGGGGCTGGTCGGCTGGGGCGAGCCGGTCGTCGAGGGCCGCGCGCATACGGTCGAGGCGGCCGTGCAGGAACTCGCCGACTATCTGGTCGGCAAGGATCCGCTCCTGATCGAAGACCACTGGCAGGTGATGTACCGCGCGGGCTTCTATCGCGGCGGCCCGATCATGATGAGCGCGATCGCCGGCGTCGACCAGGCGCTGTGGGACATCTTGGGCAAGCATCACGGCGTGCCGGTGCATGCGCTGCTCGGCGGCCAGGTGCGCGACCGGATCAAGGTGTATTCGTGGATCGGCGGCGACCGTCCGAACGACGTCGCGAACAACGCGCGCGACGTCGTCAGTCGCGGCTTCACGGCCGTGAAGATGAACGGCTCGGAAGAACTGCAGATGATCGACACGTTCGACAAGGTCGAGCGCGTGATCGCGAACGTCGCGGCGGTACGCGACGCAGTGGGGCCGCATGCCGGCATCGGCGTGGACTTCCACGGCCGCGTGCACAAGCCGATGGCGAAGGTGCTCGCGAAGGAACTCGATCCGTACAAGCTGATGTTCATCGAAGAGCCGGTGCTGTCCGAAAACGCGGAGGCGCTGCGCGACATCGTCAATCACACGAACACGCCGATTGCGCTCGGCGAGCGGCTCTACTCGCGCTGGGACTTCAAGCACATCCTGTCGGGGGGCTACGTCGACATCATCCAGCCGGACGCGTCGCACGCGGGCGGCATCACCGAATGCCGCAAGATCGCCGCGATGGCCGAAGCGTACGACGTCGCGCTCGCACTGCACTGCCCGCTCGGGCCGATCGCGCTCGCGACCTGTCTGCAGATCGATGCGGTCAGCTACAACGCGTTCATCCAGGAACAGAGTCTCGGCATCCACTACAACCGCGGCAACGATCTGCTCGACTACATCCGCAATCCCGAGGTGTTCAAATATGAAAACGGCTTCGTGTCGATCCCGCAAGGTCCGGGACTCGGCATCGAAGTCAACGAGGAGAAAGTGCGCGAGATGGCGAAGACCGGCCACCGGTGGCGCAATCCGGTGTGGCGTCACGCGGACGGCAGCGTCGCCGAGTGGTGATACACCGCTTGCGCGCCGGCGCTCGCGCGTCGGCGCGCGAGAAGCGGCCGTGTTTCAGCGATGTAACGTCTTTGCGGTGGTTTCGCCGTCGTCCGCCGCTCGCGCCGCATCGGTGACGCTCGCATCGCAGTTCGCCCGCGGCCGGCACCGCCCGCGAACCGCGTCCCGCCGCGCGCGGCGGCTGCCGTGTGGCGATGCGCACAATCCGGCGCACCGATCGGCGCAGTCCTTGCGAATAGCTCGTGTCAGCTATTCACCGCCAGCAAGGACGCCTTCACATGGATGCGCTACTCCCCGATACCCTGATCCGCGCGCAGGCCTGCGTCGGCGCGCTCGTCGTGTTCGCCGTGCTGCGCGTGATCGCCGCCGCGGTCGCGTGCGCGTACGGCTGGCGTATCGGTACGGTCGAGCGTGCGTTCCTTGCGGCGGCGGCGCTCTACTGCCTGCCGTCGCTCGCCGACGTGCTCGCGCAGCAGTACGCGAGCGGCCCGCTCGCAGAACTCGAAGGCAATGCGCTCGGCTGCGCGATCGCGCTCTTTTGCGCGCCGATCGTCAGCCATCGACTCGGCTACGAGTAGCTCAGCCCAACATCGCGGCGGGCGGCGCGCCGTGCGCCAGCGCCGCCGCGACGACGAGCACGCCGATCATCACGAGCGCTTCCAGATACAGCACATGGCCGAAGTCGCGGGCATCGGCGGTCGATGCGGTGCGCTTCAGACGCGGCAGCGTCGAGATCCGGTTCAGGCCGCCCAGCACGAGCGCGAACGCGACGAGCGCGAGCTTCAGCAGCAGCACGTGCCCCCACGTGCTGTGCACGAGCGCGGCAAGCGAACCGCCGGTGCCGCGGATCGCATCGAACACGCCGGCCGCGAGCACGACGATCACGGTGAAGAGCGACACCGACGACAGCTGGCTCGCGGTGCGGATCAGCACGCCGCGTGCGGTCGATGCGCCGAGCGCGGGCACCACCGACAACCCGCCGGCCATCACGATGCCGCCCCACACGCTTGCGGACAGCACATGCAGCGTGTGCAGGCCGAGCGCGGCCGACACGAAGCCGGCATCGGCCGCATGGCCGAGCGCCGCGCGCCCCGCCGCGACGACGATGATCGCGAGCCACGCGACGCCGTCGCGCGCGAGACCCGCGCCGAAGAACGCGGTGACGAACAGCACGACGGCGCCGGCGAACGCGACGCTCCATGCGAAGCCGACGTGCGTCTGCGTGAGCACGGTCGGCACGACGCCGAACGCATTCGGCAACCGGCTGCCGCTCATCGCGGCGCTCTCGTAGAGCAGCCAGACGGCGAGCGACAGCACGAGCACGAACGCGGCGGCCCGCCCCGATCGTTGCGCGCGCAGCCATGCGGCGCTTGCCGGCGTGACGGGACCGCGCGTGTCCGGGCGCAGCCACGCGGCAAACAGCGTCGAGCCGACGGTGAACGCAAACGACACGTTGACGAGCGCCGCCATCGCGACCTGCCCGATCCACAACCAGTCGGCCTTCATTGGATCACCGCGCAACGGACGACGGCCACGGGACCGGAGGAGCAACGAAGCGCCGCACGGCGTGGCGGCATCGGACGGGAACAGGCAATGGCGATCATCGGAATTCGGAAATCGGGCATCAGGAATCGAAATCGGGGAAAAGAGGGAAACGGGGAAACGGCAACGAACCGCACGGCACGGCACGGCATCAAGCGGCATCAAAACGCATCGACGGCCCCCACGGGATGACCCACGCCCCGCCAGGCACGCGGCCTGCGAAGCGACGCGGGGTGCATGCTTCGATGGCGGATGCGCGCATCGGTTCACTGCGCGAGCATCGAAGCGCGAAGTGACGGCCGCGGGCCTCGCCGCAGCGGGCCGCGCCGGTTTGTCGAAGCGGTGCGCGAATCGCCGGGACGGCCTCGGTCAGGCGGCGGCAAGCCGGCGAAACCGGCCTCTATGATGCCGCAAGTGGCAAATAGTCACTACATGGCTTCGATGCTAGAATCGATTCGCGTCGCCCGCAGCGCGCACGGTCGTGAAATCTTCATCGCGCGCAGCCTTCATTCCGAACCGGTCGAAGTTCGGTCAGGTCCACGATAAAAGATGGAGTTACGCGTGTCCTCAAGACGTGTTTTCCGCCCGTTTGTCGTTCGGCTCGTCGCTCCGCTCGGGGCACTCCTCGTGATCATCGGTTCGGCGTCGCTGCCCGGTGCCGCGTCCGCACAGACCCAGCCAGCCCCACAATCGTCCGCGCAGCCGAAGGCGCCCGACACGATGGACGCGCGCATCCAGGGCTGCACCGCGTGCCACGGCTCGCACGGCCAGGGCACCGACAACGACTACTTCCCGCGTCTCGCCGGCAAGCCCGCCGGGTATCTGTTCAACCAGTTGCTGAACTTCCGCGAGGGCCGGCGCAAGTACCCGCCGATGAACTATCTCGTCACGTATCTTTCGGACGACTATCTGCACGACATCGCCGTGTTCTTCTCGCAGCAGCGCCCGCCGTATCCGGTGCCCGCGACGCCGACCGTCTCCGACACCGTGCTCGCGCGCGGCAAGGCGCTCGTCCAGCACGGCGACGCCGGCAAGCAGGTGCCCGCGTGCGTGCAGTGCCACGGCAATGCGCTCACGGGGATGGAGCCCGCGATCCCCGGGCTCGTCGGGCTGCATCAGGACTACATCAGCGCGCAGCTCGGCGCGTGGCGTACGGGCTCGCGCCGGGCGATCGAACCCGACTGCATGCACATGATCGCGACGCGTCTGTCCGACGAGGACGTGAACGCGGTCGCGGCCTGGCTCGCGACGCAGCCCGCGCCGCAAAACCCCGTGCCGGCACCGGCGCGCTCGTTGAAGACGCCGCTTGCGTGTGGCAGCGAACCGCAATAACGCGCCGGGAGAGACATCGAATGAAACGCAAGTTCCTGTTCGCAGTTTCCGCGGCCGTCGTCGCGACGGCTGCCGCCGTGCTGCCGCTCGTCTGGACCGGTGTCGGCCATCTGCATGACGGCGCGGCGCTGGCAGCCGCCCCGGCCGACGAAGCGCAACTGATCCAGCGCGGCGGATACCTCGCGCGCGCGGGCGACTGCGTCGCGTGCCACACGGTGCGCGGCGGCAAGCCGTTCGCGGGCGGCCTGCCGATGGCGACGCCGTTCGGCACGATGTACACGCCGAACATCACGCCCGACGACCAGTACGGAATCGGCCGATGGAGCGCGAACGACTTCTATCGCGCGCTGCACACCGGCCGCTCGAAGGACGGCAGCCTGCTGTATCCGGGCTTCCCGTTCACGAGCTACACGAAGGTGACGCGCGAGGATTCGGACGCGATCTTCGCGTACCTGCGCTCGGTGCCGCCGGTGAACGTGCCGAGCCGCCCGCACGAACTGAAGTTCCCGTTCAACAACCGCAACCTGCTGATCGGCTGGCGCACGCTCTTCTTCCGCGAAGGCGAGTTCAAGCCCGATCCGACGAAGTCGGTCGAATGGAACCGCGGCGCGTACCTGGTCGAAGGGCTCGGCCACTGCTCGATGTGCCACACGTCGATCAACATCGCGGGCGGGCCGGTCAGCTCGGCGGCGTTCGCGGGCGGCCTGATCCCGCTGCAGAACTGGTATGCGCCGTCGCTGACGTCGGCCGAAGGCGGCCTCGGCGCGTGGGACGTGCAGGACATCGCCGACCTGCTGAAGACCGGCGTGTCGCAGCGCGGCGCGGTGTTCGGGCCGATGGCGGACGTCGTGCACAACAGCCTGCAGTACATGTCGACCGAAGACATCCACGCGATGGCGACGTACCTGAAGACGATCCCGCAGCGCCAGGAGGCGCCCGAGACGATGCAGAAGGAAGCGCCCGAGGCGATGGGCGGCGAGCTGCTGCAGCAGGGACAGAAGATCTTCCACGACCAGTGCGCGCGCTGCCACGCGGAGAACGGTCTCGGCATGCCGCCGAACTATCCGCCGCTCGCGAACAACCAGTCGATCCAGATGCATTCGGCGGTCAACCCGATCCGGATGGTGCTCAACGGCGGCTATCCGCCGAGCACGGATGCCAATCCGAAGCCTTACGGAATGCCGCCGTTCGCACAGTCGCTGTCGAACCAGGAGGTCGCGGCGGTGGTCACGTTCATCCGGATGTCGTGGGGCAACCACGGCACGCCGGTGTCGCCGCAGCAAGTCGCGGAACTGCGCTCCGCTCCGCTCGACTAGGCCGCGCCTGTTATAGTTACGCCTATGGAGTCTTGGGGGCGCAGCCGGCTGAACATCGCCGGCTGCGCCCTTCGGCATTTGCGACAAAAGGAATCCGGATGCACGCAGGGGAGCGTCTTAACAGCTTTACTCACCTTGTCGGCGCGATGTTGTCGGTGGCCGCGCTCGTCGCGCTAGTGACGCTCGGCGCGCAGCATCACGATGCGCGGCAGGTGGTGAGTTTCGCGGTCTATGGCGCGATGCTGATCGTGCTGTACACGATCTCGACGCTGTATCACAGCGTGCGCGGGCCGCGCCTGAAGGCGATCCTGCAGAAATGCGATCATGCCGCGATCTACCTGCTGATCGCGGGCAGTTATACTCCGTTCACGCTCGTCACGCTGCGCGGCCCGTGGGGCTGGTCGCTGTTCGGCGTGAGCTGGGGTCTCGCCGCATTCGGCATCGTGCAGGAGCTGACGCTCGGCCGACGCACGCGCACGCTGTCGATGGTGCTGTACGTCGTGATGGGCTGGCTCGCGCTCGTCGCGGTGGTGCCGCTCCTCGACGCGCTGCCCGCCGCGGGCGCCGCCTGGCTCGTCGCCGGCGGCCTCGTCTACAGCGGCGGGATTTATTTTTTCATCAACGACGAGCGCATCCGTCACGGACACGGTATCTGGCACCTGTTCGTGCTTGCCGGGAGCGCCTGTCAATTCGTCAGCATCGCGGGTTACGTCGCGTGATGCGTCAATGCGAAAAGCCTGTGCAGCCGCCGCAGTGTCCGCGGCAGCACGAGGGCCACTCAACGCCAGCCGGCGGGTCTTGATCGACCGCCGACCTTCGGCACGCGCACTGGCGTGCCGCCCGTTTAGCGACCGGCCTGACCATCGGGTCCGTCTCGCGCGTCGAACCCGACCGCGCGTGGCCGCTCGCGCCACACTGCATCACAAACGAGTATTTATGTCTTTTGATTCCCTCGGCTTATCCGAACCGCTGGTCCGCGCCGTCAACGAACTAGGCTATACGTCCCCCACTCCGATCCAGAAGCAGGCGATTCCCGCCGTGCTGAACGGCGGCGACCTGCTCGCCGGCGCGCAGACCGGCACCGGCAAGACCGCCGGCTTCACGTTGCCGATCCTGCAACGCCTGTCGACCATGCCGCCCGTCGCGGGCAGCCGTCGCGCGGTGCGCGCGCTGATCCTCACGCCGACGCGCGAACTCGCCGCCCAGGTCGAGGAAAGCGTGCGCGCGTACGGCAAGTACATGCCGCTGAAGTCGACCGTGATGTTCGGCGGCGTCGGCATCAATCCGCAGATCGATGCGCTCAGGCGCGGCGTCGAGATCGTCGTCGCGACGCCCGGGCGTCTGCTCGATCACATGCAGCAAAAGACGATCGATCTGTCGCATCTCGAGATTCTCGTGCTCGACGAAGCCGACCGGATGCTCGACATGGGCTTCATCCACGACATCAAGCGCGTGCTCGCGAAGCTGCCGCCGAAGCGGCAGAACCTGCTGTTTTCGGCAACGTTCTCCGATGAAATCAAGGCGCTCGCGGACAGCCTGCTCGACTCGCCCGCACTGATCGAAGTCGCGCGCCGCAATACGACGGCCGAGACCGTCGCGCAGACGATCCACCCGGTCGATCGCGACCGCAAGCGCGAACTGCTCACGCATCTGATCCGCCAGCACAACTGGTTTCAGGTGCTCGTGTTCACGCGCACCAAGCACGGCGCGAACCGGCTCGCCGAGCAGTTGACGAAGGACGGCATCAGCGCGCTCGCGATTCACGGCAACAAGAGCCAGTCGGCACGCACGCGCGCGCTGTCCGAATTCAAGGACGGCACGCTGCAGGTGCTGGTCGCGACCGATATCGCCGCGCGCGGCATCGATATCGACCAGTTGCCGCACGTCGTCAACTTCGATCTGCCGAACGTGCCCGAGGACTACGTGCACCGGATCGGCCGCACCGGCCGCGCGGGCGCAACCGGCGAAGCGGTGTCGCTCGTCTGCGTGGACGAACATCAGTTGCTGAAGGACATCGAGAAGCTGATCAAGCGGTCGCTGCCACAGGAAGTGATCGCCGGCTTCGAGCCGGACCCGAACGCGAAGCCGGAGCCGATCCAGCGACGCAGCCAGGGCGGCGGCGGACGCTCGCCGCGTCAGGGGCAAGGACAGGGTCAAGGTCAGACGCAGGGACAGCGCAACGGTCAGGCACGCGCTTCGCAGACGGCAAAGTCCCCGAGCACACCGCCTCCTCGCACGAGCGGCGCGGGCAAGCCCGCGGCGACCGGCGCACGCGCGCCGGGCAAGCCGCAGGGCGCGAAGAACCATCATGGTGCGGCGCCTTCGCGCGGCGAGCCGTCGCGTCGCGATACGTCGTCACGCGACCACGACCGCCCGCGCAACGCGTCGGCGGACGGCGCAACAAGTCGTCCGGGCCGCAAGCCGCAATCGAGCCCGGGCGCGCTGCTCGGCGGACGCCCGGGTGGCGGCGCGTCGCGTCGCAGCGGCGACGGTTCGCGCGAGCGTTGATCGTCTTTTGCGGTTGCGTCGGCGCGCTCGCGATATCGTCGTCGAGCGTGCCGGTGATGACGGGGGCCGTTTGATCGGTTTCGACGGCTCGCCTTAATACGGCCGCATCGCGCCATCCCCTCGCGGCAGCGTCTTCAGCCTGCCCGCTTCAACATCTCCACCTGCCCCACCCAACGCTCGAGCACCGCGTCGCGCACATCGTCGGCGAGCGAGAAGCCGATTCCATGATCCAGTTGCGCGTAAGTCACGCGCTGCACTTCGCCCGCGGCGATGGTCCCTTCGAAGCACGCGAGTCCCGCGTTGCGCGCCGCATCGGACGACAGCGGCACCACATCGAGCTGCACCTGATAGAACGCCGCATCGAACACGAACGTCAGCGCCGAGCGCGCGTGCGCCGCGAGTGCGGCCGCGGCGCGCGACTGCGCCCACAACGTGAATCGCAGCGCGTGCGGATGCGCCGCGTATAGCTCGCCGATGCCGAGTAGCGACGTGCCGATCCGGCCATCGGCACTGCAGGTGAGCAGCGACGCGGTGAACCCGGTCTTGTCCGCGAGCGCGGTGCCGTCGAACCATGCGAGCAACGGCGCGGGCCAGGTGTCGAATTGCGCGAGACCGGCCGTGCGGCCGCTCGCTCGCACGTTTGTCGTGTGTTCGGTCATTGTTCGGTGTGGGCTCGGTCTTCACCGCCGCCATCCAGCAGACGGTGATCAACCTGCAAGCGCCGCGTCACCTCAGCGAAAGAACACGTGCTGCGTGAGCTTCGCGAGCGGGTAATGGACGCCCGGCTGAATTTTCGCCGGCAGATCGAGCGGCTTCAACAGCATCTTCACGCACATGTCCGCCGACAGATTGCGCCGCACGAGCCGGTTCACCCGCGCGGTCATCTTGCGCGTGTACGCGGTGTCGCTCACGCGATCCGGATAACGGATCGCGAAGACATGACGCAGCGCGATCTCCGAGTCTTCGTTCTTGATCTCGATGACCCGCCGCAACAGCGCGCCGAGCACGGCAAATCGGCCGTGGCCGTCGGTCTGGTTGTACTTCTTGAAGTAGCGAAAGAAGTGCTTGTAATGACGCACTTCGTCGGTGCGGATGTTGTCGGTGATCTGCTTGAGCACCGGCTCGTCCGAACATTCGTTGATCGCGCGATAGAGCGTCGCGGTGCCCGTCTCGACCACGCAGCGCGCGACCATCTCGAGTGCGCGGGTCTTTTCGAACTCCTCGAACGAACAGGTTTTCGAATACTCTTCGAAAAAGTTGCGAAACGCGGTGTCCCAATCGAACTCCGGCCACACGTAGCCGATATACGTCTTCAACGCGCGGCCATGCTGAAGCTCCTCGGGTTCCCACTCGTTCGTGAGCCACGCGGACACCTCGGGGTCGCCGTTGAAGAACACGCTCAGATTGCTCGTGTACAGATCGGACCCGCTCTCGATGAAGGACGCGGCACACAACAGCAGAAGAAGATCTTCGTTGTTGGCCGCCCGCTGACGATCGATACGGGTGAGGTCGATATCCTCGATGCGCCAGGGCATGACGTGGCGACGCTCTTTATCGTTGGGCATTATGTTGTGCTCCAAAGACGGTCTCGACTCGCGGCAAGCGCGAAAGACACCGCCGCGCGGAAAAAGTACCGGACTTCGTTACCTGCAATCTTAGCCGCTGCGAGACGGGTCTGCAGTTACATAAAGCACAGACCGGTCCCGGTCGACACGGTTCCTGCACGCGAGTCCGAGCGCGGCCCGGCCGCGCTCGACGAGCGGCTGCGAGGTAGTCTATCGTCCGGACGCCCGGCGAATTGCAACAGCGCTGCGGCCGCGTGTTGCAAACCATTACATCGTTTGTTGACGCTCGGCTGTCAACGGCTTTCACGGGCTTTCGTCCGGCCGTCACGGGCCGCGCCGCCATGCGCAATCCTCCGACGAAACCGGCGCCGGTTCGAATCACCGCGCATGGCTCGCCGTTGCGGCGCTGCGGTATGAACTTCAAGTGAAATCGCGGTTTTTCCTGCACGCCGGGACCGCTTTCTCGTCGCATGAATGTCAATCCCAAAATTTTCGGCGCGGGTTTGTACAACTGTATGCGCTTGACTACACTCCAGTTCCCGTCGTCGATTCCGGCCGGGTTCCGTTTGCGCGCCGCGCGCGCTCGGCCGATGCCCGGAACGCCGCGGCGCCACAAGCTTTCGCTCACGCCCTTTCGCATCCTGTCGCCGCACGCCGCGTTTTCTGGCCGCGGTCGGGCGACCTCTGATGCGGCAACATGGAGAGGAACGATGCTGAGTCCGCATGAATTCGCCACGCTACTCCTCGTAAAGGACGCTCCGAACCAGCTCGACATGGAACGCGAAGAACTCGATGCACTGCTCGAACGACAACTCGTCGAACTCGAACGGCTCGCTTCGGGCTTCGAGCAATGGCGACTTACCGAATCCGGCGACTCGGCGCTGCGCGCGATTAAACGCTTTTCGTGACTCTCGTTTGCCTGCTGCTGCCCGCAGGTGATTTGCACCTCTTTCGACCCGCGTGTGCGGTGAACGCTTGTCGCACGCGCGATGTCGATGCGATCCCCGATGCAGGCGCACGGCTGTAGACGAACGCGCCTGCAGTGCACGGTCACGCGGACCCGCGCGCTTCATGCCCGCGTGACCTCTTTTTTACGGACTCGCCGACCCTGCGACGGCTCCCCGCCGTTCGCCCCGCTGTGGCCGTCGCGCCGCCAGCGCGCTCACCCCGCCCGCAATGTCGGATCGACGAACGCCCGCCAGCTGATCGCCGTCGCCCGCTGATCGTTCAGAAACTGGATCCATTGCGAGCGCTGCTGCGGGTCGCTGCTCGTGCCGAACGCCGCGTATTTCTGCGCGAGCGCCGTCTGGAATCCGCAGAACTGTTCGTGCGTGACGTGACCACGCCGGTTCGCGACGAACGCGTCGAACGTCGCCGTATGCACCGCGCTCGCATACGGGCCGAAGTCGACCGTCTGCTCGCCGCACGCCTGCTGCATCTCGGCAAGCGACGGGCCGCGCCAGCCGATGCCCCCGAACGCGGGCGTTCCCGCGCATGCCGCGACGAGCATCGCGGCGCCGATCACTGCAAGTACTGCGATTGAACGCATGGATTTCCTCTTCACTGGTTGTCGCCGTGATGTGAGTATCGTCGGAGTCCGCCGCGCGCGCCAGCGTGCTGGCCATTCGGCCAGGGGGAACACGCGGCGCTTTCCCGTTATGCTGGTCGTCATGCGTGCGAGGCTCCGTCAACGCCCCCGCACGCGATCCATGGAGGCTGCACGATGCAGGATCAAACCATTCTCGCGCTGGACCAGGGCACCACCAGTTCGCGCGCGATGCTGTTCGACGCACAAGGCAACGTCGTCGCGAGCGCGCAGAAGGAGTTCGAGCAGATCTACCCGCGGCCCGGCTGGGTCGAGCACGATCCGCAAGCCATCTGGTCGACGCAGGCCGGCGTCGCCGCCGAGGCGGTCACGCACGCGGGCGTCACCGGCGGGTCGATCGCCGCGATCGGCATCACGAACCAGCGCGAGACGACGATCGTCTGGGACCGCGACACCGGCCAGCCGATCTACAACGCGATCGTGTGGCAGGACCGCCGCACGGCCGCTTTCTGCGACGAACTGAAAGCGCTCGGTCATGAAGAAACGGTGCGGGCGAGAACCGGTCTGCCGATCGACTCGTACTTCTCCGCGACCAAGATCCGCTGGATTCTCGACCACGTCGACGGCGCCCGCCAGAAGGCACGCGAAGGCCGGCTCGCGTTCGGCACGGTCGACAGCTGGCTCGTGTGGAACTTTACGCGAGGCAGCCTTCATTTGACCGACGCGACGAACGCGTCGCGCACGATGCTGTTCAACATCCACACGCTGCAGTGGGACGACGAACTGCTCGCGCTGTTCGACATCCCGCGCAACATGCTGCCGCACGTGGCGTCGTGCTCGGAAATCTACGGTCCGTCGAAGACCACGGTGTTCGCATCGAACATTGCGCTCGCGGGCATCGCCGGCGACCAGCATGCTGCGCTCTTCGGCCAGATGTGCGTGCGCCCGGGCATGGTGAAGAACACATACGGCACCGGCTGCTTTCTCGTGATGAACACCGGCGCGCAGCCGATCGAGTCGAAGCACAACCTCGTCACGACGCTCGCGTGGCAGATCGGCGGCAAAACGCAGTACGCGCTCGAAGGCAGCATTTTCATCGCGGGCGCCGTCGTGCAGTGGCTGCGCGACGGCCTCGGGATCATCCGTCGCGCGTCGGATGTCGAGGCGCTCGCCGCAAGCGTGCCGAACTCGGGCGGCGTCTATCTCGTGCCCGCGTTCGCCGGGCTCGGCGCGCCGCACTGGAACGCGCGGGCGCGCGGCACGCTGTTCGGCGTCACGCGCGGCACGCAGGCCGCGCACATCGCACGCGCGGCGCTCGATTCGATCGCGTATCAGTCGCTCGACGTGCTCGCCGCCATGCGCGCCGACGCGAACCTGCACATCGACGAACTGCGCGTCGACGGCGGCGCATGCGTGAACGATCTGCTGATGCAGTTTCAGGCGGATCTGCTCGGCGTCGATGTGGTGCGGCCGCGCGTGAGCGAAACGACTGCGCTCGGCGCCGCGTATCTCGCGGGGCTCGCGGTCGGGTACTGGCGCGACATCGACGAGTTGCAGCAGCAATGGAAGCTGGAACGGCGCTTCTCACCGACGGCGCCGCGCGAGGAGGTCGCGCATGGCATCGCCGGGTGGCAGCGCGCGGTGTGGGCCGCGAAGGCATGGGCGGGCGACGAAGCGTGAAGCGCCGGGCGCGACGGAGATGAGCGTGCGAAGCGATCCAGGCACGGATCGCTTCGCGCGGGGCAGTGCCGGCAGCTAAACAGTCAGGCTTCGTCCGCGCAGCACTCGCGAAGCGCCGCGAGCGACTGCCGGAATTCGACGAGTTCGGCGATCGTCAACATCGGCAGGTTGTGCCGGGCCGCAAAGCGCTCGACCTGCACGCCGCGCGCCATCGTGCCGTCCGGATTCATCAGCTCGCACAGCACGCCGGCGGGCGCGAGCCCCGCGAGCACCGCGAGATCGACGGTCCCTTCGGTGTGGCCGCGCCGCGCAAGCACGCCGCCCGGCGCCGCGCGCAACGGAAACACGTGGCCGGGACGCACGATGTCGGACGGCTTCGCGTCGGGCGCGATCGCCGCGCGGATCGTCGTCACGCGATCCGCCGCCGACACGCCGGTGCTCACGCCGTCGCGCGCCTCGATCGACACGGTGAACGCGGTGCGGTTGCGGCTCTCGTTGTGCGACACCATCGGCGGCAGTTCGAGCGCGCGCACTTTGTCGTCGGACAGGCACAGGCACACGATGCCGCTGCACTCGCGGATGAAGAGCGCCATCGTCTCGGTGGTCAGGCGCTCGGCGGCAACGATCAGGTCGGCTTCGTCCTCGCGGTCGTGGTCGTCCTGCAGCACGACCGGGCGCCCTTCGCGCATCGCCTGCAACGCGGCGGCAATGCGCGGCGGCACCGGTTCGGTGTCGAGCAGCGGGAGATCGGCGAAGGCGTCGGACGGATGTCCGGCGTCGGAGGCAAAAGCAGAACTGGCAGTAAAGGACATGAATGAAACGCTCCTCGCAAGAGTTGGGCGAAAAACGTTTCAGGGCATTGCAAACAGACAGGACACCCGCGCGCCGCGCCCGAACGGAGTTCGAGATCGCGGGCCGCCAACGGGCAAACATGACCATCTGCACATCTTCTTCCATCCGGACTATGACCGTCGGCTCTGGCTTCTCACCAGATCTGCTGACCCCGCGCGCCCGTGGCCGTTGCCTCGGGGGTCGAACACATCGCGCGGGCGCTCGCGGGCTCGCTGACCGGCCGCCGGTAACGGCTCAGTCTGCATACCGCCGGTGGGGAATTTCGCCCCGCCCTGAAGACGCACTGATTGCCGGATCAACCGGCGGACAGAGGATACAGCAACCGGCTTCGCATTGCAGGCCGGCCCTCGAAACAAGCGAAAAAACGAGCCGCGTGCGCGGCGAAACCTGCGCTCCGGGCCCCCTCGGCACCGTTGCACGCACAACCTCGCCGCTCACGGCGCGGGTCGCGCGGCCTCCGCGGGCGGCACATCCCAGCGCGGCGGCGTCTCCGCATTCACCGTCACGCGGAACACGCGCGCTTCGGTGTCGCCGGGATTGCGCAGGCTGTGCGGCTGGTCCGCGTCGAACACGATCGCGTCGCCCGTTGCGAGCAACTGCCGCTGATCTTGCACGCTGACTTCGAGCGTTCCTTCGCTGACCACGAGGTTCATCGTCGTGCCGGGCACGCGGCGCTCGCCGTGCTCGGTGTGCAGCGGCGCGATCCGCAGTTCGTGAAACTCCGCGATCGACGGCTCGCTGTCCGGGAAGAGCGCGCGCGCCGCGTAGCGGCCGTCCGCGCTGACGACGCGCTTCGCGCGGTCGGCGGGCAGATGCTCGACGCCGTTCACCGCATGGCTCCGCAAGAACGCCGCCACCGACACCTTCAGGGCCGCGGCGACCTTGCACAGCACCTTGATCGACGGCACGCTGCGCGCGGATTCGACCTGCGCGAGCATCGCCCGCGACACGCCGGATGCACGCGCGAGCGCGTCGAGCGACAACTGGCGTTCCGCGCGCAGCCGCGCGAGATTCACGCCGACCAGGTTTTCGAGCGAGTCGAACGGGCCTTCGGAACGCGCGCCGGGCGCGGCGTCGTCGGTTTGGGCGTCGCGAACCAGCGTAAGGGGCAAGGACATGTCGGTCTCCGGGACGCGCCGCGCACGCGGCGCACGAGCAGGAATGGAGGCAAGCCTAGCATCGCCGGTCCACGGTCCCAACGAAGTTATATTCACACTGTTATCAGCATTGCAGCGGGGTTCGCACCCGCGCCGGCCCCAAGGCGGCGCACCGCAAACGGCTATAATTACGGATTACGCCGGAGGCTGATAACGCGCGCCGCCAGAACCCCAGAACGAACTGCACCGCGCGAACCGCCCCCATATTTCACCGTAGTCCCGTACACACCCCGGACAACGCCCCCAGGTCAACCACTGCGAACGGCGCCCCAGATGACGAAGAAAGTTTATGTAAAGACCTTTGGCTGCCAGATGAACGAGTACGACTCCGACAAGATGGTCGACGTGCTCGGTTCCGCCGAAGGACTCGTGAAGACCGACACGCCCGAAGACGCGGACGTGATCCTGTTCAACACCTGCTCGGTGCGCGAAAAGGCGCAGGAAAAGGTCTTCTCCGACCTCGGTCGCGTGCGCGAACTGAAGGAAGCGAATCCGGATCTGCTGATCGGCGTCGGCGGTTGCGTCGCGAGCCAGGAAGGCGCGGCGATCGTCGCGCGCGCGCCGTACGTCGACCTCGTGTTCGGACCGCAGACGCTGCACCGCCTGCCGCAGATGATCGACGCGCGGCGCGCGAGCGGCCGTCCGCAGGTCGACATTTCGTTCCCCGAAATCGAGAAGTTCGATCACCTGCCGCCGGCGCGAGTCGAAGGCCCGAGTGCGTTCGTGTCGATCATGGAAGGCTGCAGCAAGTACTGCAGCTACTGCGTCGTGCCTTATACGCGCGGCGACGAGGTCTCGCGTCCGCTCGACGACGTGCTGACCGAAGTCGCCGGCCTCGCCGACCAGGGCGTGCGCGAAGTCACGCTGCTCGGCCAGAACGTGAATGCATACCGCGGCGCGCTGACCGCCGGCTCGCAAGACATCGCCGACTTCGCGACGCTGATCGAATACGTCGCCGAAATCCCCGGCATCGAGCGCATCCGCTATACGACGTCGCATCCGAAGGAGTTCACGCAGCGCCTGATCGACGCGTACGCGAAGGTGCCGAAGCTCGTGAGCCACATTCATCTGCCGGTGCAGCACGGCTCGGACCGCGTGCTGATGGCGATGAAGCGCGGCTACACGGTGCTCGAATACAAGTCGGTGATCCGCAAGCTGCGCGCGATCCGCCCGGACCTGTCGCTGTCGACCGACATCATCGTCGGCTTCCCCGGCGAGACCGAGGAAGACTTCGCGAAGACGATGGCGCTCGTCGAAGAGATGCGCTACGACACGAGCTTCTCGTTCATCTACAGCCCGCGTCCAGGCACGCCGGCCGCGAATCTGCACGACGACACGCCGCGCGAGGTGAAGCTCAAACGCCTGCAACATTTGCAGGCGACGATCGAGGAAAACGTCGCGCGCATCAGCCAGTCGATGGTGGGCAAGGTCGAGCGGATTCTCGTCGAGGGGCCGTCGCGCAAGGACCCGACCGAGCTGTCCGGCCGCACCGAAAACAACCGCGTGGTGAATTTCCCGGCCCCGCTCGCGTCGCACGCGCGGCTCGTCGGCCAGATGATCGACGTGAAGATCAATCACGCGTACCCGCACTCGCTGCGCGGCGAACTGGTGCTCGCGCACGACGCCGCCACCGAGCCCGCGCCCGCTCACTGAAGCACCGCGATCCAGACGGAGCCTCCCGACATCTTGAAGACTACCCAGCAGTCCCTGGAATTCACCGCGCCGCGCGACGACAACGCCCGCCTCGCCAACCTCTGCGGTCCGCTCGACGAGAATCTGCGGCAGATCGAACAGGCGCTCGACGTCACGCTGTCGCGGCGCGGCCACCGGATCGCGATTCGCGGCCGCGGCGCAAAAACCGCGCTCGCCGCGCTCGAAGACTTCTACAACCAGGCGCGCAATCCGCTGTCGGTCGACGATATCCAGCTCGCGCTCGTCGAGGCGCGTCATCCGCGCAACGGCAACGGCAATGGCAACAGCGGCAAGGAAGGCGACGACGGCGGCGTCGATCCGCGCTTTCGCGGCGACCCGGATCACCCGTTCGACGAACCGGTGATCGAGGGCATCGACGCCGAGGACGCCGGTCCGAAGCTCTACACGCGCCGCGCCGATCTGCGCGGACGCACGCCCGCGCAGCGCGAATACCTGAAGCAGATCATTTCGCACGACGTGACGTTCGGCGTCGGGCCGGCCGGCACGGGCAAGACCTATCTCGCGGTCGCGTGCGCGGTCGATGCGCTGGAGCGCGATCAGGTGAAGCGCATCGTGCTGACGCGGCCGGCCGTCGAGGCGGGCGAGCGGCTCGGCTTCCTGCCGGGCGATCTCGCGCAGAAGGTCGATCCGTATCTGCGGCCGCTGTACGACGCGCTGTACGACCTGCTCGGCTTCGACAAGACCGCGAAGATGTTCGAGCGCCAGATGATCGAGATTGCGCCGCTCGCGTACATGCGCGGGCGCACGCTGAATCACGCGTTCATCATCCTCGACGAAGCGCAGAACACGACGCCGGAGCAGATGAAGATGTTCCTCACGCGGATCGGCTTCGGCTCGAAGGCGGTCGTCACCGGCGACACCACGCAGGTCGACCTGCCGCGCGGCCACAAGAGCGGGCTGATCGAGGCGCAGCAGGTGCTCGCGAACGTGCGCGGGATCGCGCTCACGCGCTTCACGAGCGCGGACGTCGTGCGGCATCCGCTCGTTGCGCGTATCGTCGAGGCTTACGACGCGCACACGAAGAAGGACGACGGCGACGCCGACGCACGCTGAGCCGCCCTGCCACCCCGCATCGACGAAAACCCGCGACGCAACCCACGACGACCTTGCTGCCGCCCCCCGTCCCATGGCCCGCGCCCCGAAACTGAAACTGACGCTGCAATTCCCCGCCGCGAAGACGTTTGCGCAACACAAGGCGGCGCTGCCGCGCGCGACCGTCGCCGCGTGGCTGAAGGCGGCGCTGTTCGCGGACGCGGAACTGACCGTGCGCTTCGTCGACGCCGACGAAGGCCGGATGCTGAACCGCACCTGGCGCAACAAGGACTACGCGACGAACGTGCTGACTTTCGCGTACGCGGAGAGCGAGGACGACCCGGTGACCGGCGATCTGATCCTGTGCTGCCCGGTGGTCGAGAAGGAAGCGGCCGAGCAGGGCAAGCCGCTCGGCGCGCATTACGCGCATCTGCTCGTGCACGGCGCATTGCACGCGCAGGGCTATGATCACGAGGTCGACGAAGAGGCCGAGGAGATGGAGTCGATCGAAACCGACATCCTGACGTCGCTCGGCTTTCCCGATCCGTACAAATAACCCGCGCGCCGCCGCCGCCCGCCCATGAGCGACAAGGAAGCCCCCGATTTCAGCGATCCATCGCCATCCGCCGAACCGGACGGCGTCTGCGCGTACCCGCCGAAGCTCGGCGAATCGCGGCTCCTCAGCGACGACGAACTGCGCGCGTCGCTCGACGCCACGCTGGCGCGCTGGGACCGCACGAGCGATCTATGGCTGTTCGGCTATGGATCGCTGATCTGGAATCCCGGGCTGCCGACCGTCGAGAACGTGCGCGCGAGGGTGCATGGCTACCATCGCGGGCTGTATCTGTGGTCACGCGTGAATCGCGGCACGCCCGAGCAACCGGGCCTCGTGCTCGCGCTCGACCGGGGCGGCTCGTGCACCGGCGTCGCGTTCCGGCTCGCCGCCGACGGCGTGATGCCGCATCTCGAAGCGCTGTGGCGGCGCGAAATGGCGATGGGCTCGTACCGCCCCGCATGGCTGCCGTGCACGCTCGACGGCGGCCGGCGCGTCGCCGCGCTCGCGTTCGTGATGCGCCGCGACGTGAGCGCGTACACCGGCAAGCTGACCGACGACACTGTGCGCACCGTGTTCGGCTGCGCGAGCGGCCGCTACGGCACGACGCTCGACTACGTGCGGCGCACCGTCGACGCGCTGCGCGAAAGCGGGATCGCGGATCGCGAACTGGAGCAGTTGCTGCGGCGCTGCGGGGACTGAGCGGGTGCCAGAGGCGCGCGTCGGGGGTTCAACGCGGCGCGCCGCCACCGTCAGTCCGTGCCGAACTTCGGCGAACGCGGCCCGTACAGCAGCCCGTTCGGCTGTCCGACCGACAGCAGGCGCTGGCTCGTGAGCCCGGCGACATCGTAGCTCTTGTCGTTCAGGGTATCGGCGACCTGGCGGACGGCTGCCTGCACGAGCATGGCGACGAGCCCGCCGCCGTTCACGCCGAAGTTGCCCAGTTCCTTCCACGACGCGCTGCCCGCCCCTTCCCACAGCACGTCGCCGCTGCGCAGATCGACGAGCTTCGCCGATGCGGCCACGACCGTATCGCTGTCGAGCAACTTGAAGACGGTGCCGTACTGCGTGATCTTCGAGTACAGCACCGCATCCGCGCCGAAGATCTTGCGCATCTTCGCGGGCGACACGTTTGCGATTTCTTCTGGCGCGTTGACGCCGTTATGGCGGAACGTCCCGCTCATCTCGGCGACCGGCATCACGTAGTAGCCGGCTTCGGCGAGCGGCATCGTCATCTGCGCGAGCATGCCCGAGCTCGCGTTGACGTCCGTCGTCTCGTTCACCGGCGGCAACACGAGCACCGATTGCGGCTTGCTGTTGCGAAACGCGGTGTAGTCGCGTTGCGTCGGCGACGACGCGCACGCACCCAGCCACACCGCGAGCGACAGCGCGGCGACGCGCTTTGGCAATGTCATTTTCAGCATGTTCGTGTTTCTCAGCGCTTGAGGTTGGTGCTCAGGAAGTCCATGTACGTCGTGGCCTCGGGGAACGCAGCCTTCTCCGCCGCGAGTTGCGCGAGCGCTTCATCGCGCTTGCCGATGCTCGCGTACAGCGCGCCGAGATGCGCACGAAAGCCCGGCGGCAGCGTGCCGCCCTTCGCGCGGATCGTCTGCTGCGCCTCTTCGAGGGCGCCGATCTGCTCGACGGCACTCTTCCTGCCCTGCAATGACGCGTAGACCTGCGGCTGGTAGCCGTCCCACTGATACAGCTGCGCCGTGCCCGACGCGCAGCCGCCGAGCGCGAGCAACCCCAGCGCCGCGAGGACCGCGAGCGCCGCCGCGCCGCGCGGCCGTCCGATGCGGCGATGCATGCGTGCCCCGCTCATTTCGCACCCCGCTGCAACAGCGTGTCGGTCTTTTCCGCGAGGCGGCTCACCGCCTGCCGGATCGCAAGATCGAGCACCTTGCCGTTCAGCGTCGAGTCGTATCCGGCGGTGCCGCCGAATCCGATCACCTCGCGACTGGACAGGCTGTACTCGCCCGCGCCCTCGCTCGACAGCACGACTTCGGACGTCATCGAGTCGACGACGTTCAGGCTCACCTTCGCATACGCGATCTGGGTCTTGCCGCGTCCGAGGATGCCGAAGAGCTGCTGGTCGTCGACGTCCTTGCGGCCGAACTCGGTGACGTCGCCCGTCACCACGTAGCCGGCGCCCTTGACCGTCTGCTTTTTGTTCAGGAAGCCGGCCTCCTGGCGGATCTCGGCGAGATTGTCGCGATCGAGCACGTTGAAGCGGCCGCTTTGCTGCAGCGACGTCACGAGGAGCGTCCGCGCCTGGCTGCCGAGGTGATCGACGCCGTCCGAAAAGAGGCCGCGCAGATAGCTCGACCGGTTGTCGAACTTGCCGACCGCGATCGTGACCGGCGTGCCCGCGTATGGCGACTCGTCCAGCACGACAGGCGGCAGTTCGAGCGTGCGCGACGCCTCGGTCGCGCAACCGGCGACGCCGGCAAGACCCGCGACGATCGACGCGGCGACGCACACCGCAGAGAGACTCGGCAGCTTCAACATGACCTCCTCAGACGAAACAGGGCGTGGGGGGAAGCGGCGTGCCGCATCGGGGTGGGCTGCCGCAGAGCGGGCAATTAGATCGGAAAGTTCCGCGCGCACTGTCGGCCATTCGGCGATTCCTTCGCATACCGCAAAATCGGGTGCCGACCAGGAATCGTCCGATTCCCAACGCGCGACGCGCAGTCTCCGGAAACGGGCGGCCTCAGCCGCACGGCGTCATCTGCGCTACGATGGACGCGTGCGCCGCGCTCCGTGCCCGCGTGCCCGCGGCGTTCCGCCGGCCGGCTCGGGGGCGACACGGGCGCGCCACACCCGTGGTGTATCCTTAACGCTCTGCAACAGCGCGCCCGGCAACGCCCGTGCGCACCGCCATGAACGACTCCTCTCCCAGTCGACGATCGACCGAAAAACCGCACGAAAAGCGCTCGCTCCTCGAGCGGCTGACCGACTTCATCTCGCCGGAGCCCGACTCGCGCGGCGAACTTCTCGAAATCCTCCAGGACGCGCACGAACGCAATCTGATCGACGCCGATTCGCTGTCGATGATCGAAGGCGTGTTCCAGGTGTCCGAACTCTGCGCGCGCGACATCATGGTGCCGCGCGCGCAGATGGACGCGATCAACATCGCGGACAGCCCCGACGAATTCATTCCGTTCGTGCTCGAAAAGGCGCACTCGCGCTATCCGGTGTACGAGGGCAATCGCGACAACGTGATCGGCGTGCTGCTCGCGAAGGATCTGCTGCGCTACTACGCAGAGGAAGAGTTCGACGTGCGCGGGATGCTGCGCCCGGCGGTGTTCATTCCCGAGTCGAAGCGCCTGAACGTGCTGCTGCGCGACTTCCGGATGAACCGCAATCACATCGCGCTCGTCGTCGACGAGTACGGCGGCGTCGCGGGCCTGATCACGATCGAGGACGTGCTCGAACAGATCGTCGGCGACATCGAGGACGAATACGACTTCGACGAGGAAAGCGGCAACATCATCGCGTCGCCGGACGGACGCTTTCGCGTGCGCGCGCTCACGGAGATCGAGCAGTTCAACGAGGCGTTCGGCACGGACTATTCCGACGAGGAAGTCGATACGATCGGCGGGCTCGTCACGCACCGCTTCGGCCGCGTGCCGCATCGCGGAGAAAAGGTGCGGATCGACGATCTGATCTTCGAAGTGCTGCGCGCGGACGCGCGCCAGTTGCACGTGCTGCTCGTGCGCCGCGATCCGCTCGCCGGTCAGCGCGAAGCCGCGTTGCAGGCGCCGGGCACCTGAGCACGCCTGCGTGCGGCCGCAACCTGCGACAATGGCCGCCGAGCCGACGATGCCACCGACACCGTTGCGGCCCCGCTCACGCCGGCGGTGCACTGCGTCTGTCACACCGGCGTGACAAGATTCCCGGCGCGGACAACCCCGCGCCCCATGTGCAAGCCCCCCGATGTCCGAACCGATTCAAACCCCTGCACGCGGCGCGTCGCGCCCGACCGACCCAGGCCGCGCCGACCGCGCGAACCGCACCGACCGCGCGCCTGACGGCGGCAGCCCCGCCGCCGCGCCCGGCCGTTCGTTGTCGTTCTGGCATTACGTGGCCGCGCTGGCCGCCGGCGCGCTGAACACGCTGACGTTCGCGCCGACGCCGCACGGCGGCTGGCTGTCGATCGCGATCTTCGCGTTCTTCTACTTCTGGCTCACGCGCGCGACCGGCTGGAAGAGCGCGTTCGGCACCGGCTGGGCGTTCGGCTTCGGCAATTTCGCGACCGGCGTCTGGTGGCTCTACGTGAGCATGCACACGTACGGCGGAATGCCGGCCGCGCTCGCGGGCGCGGCGGTCGCGCTGTTCGCGCTGTATCTCGGGCTTTATCCGGCGCTGTCGGCCGCGCTGTGGTCGTTTTGCG
This sequence comes from Paraburkholderia sp., assembly GCA_035492135.1. Lineage (GTDB taxonomy): Bacteria > Pseudomonadota > Gammaproteobacteria > Burkholderiales > Burkholderiaceae > Paraburkholderia. The sequence continues at coordinate 29,698 of DATJJN010000117.1, forward strand.
CGGGGCATGCGGGCAACGGGCGAGCCGCTTCGGCGGACGATCCCCGCCCGTTCGCGCCCACCTGGCACGGCGCGTTCGCGTTCGCGAGCGCATGGGCGATCGGCGAATGGGCGCGCGGCACCGTGTTCACCGGCTTTCCGTGGCTGTCGAGCGGCTATGCGCAGGTCGACGGGCCGCTCGCCGGCTTCGCGCCGGTCGTCGGCGTGTACGGCGTCGGCTGGATGCTTGCGCTCGTCGCGGCGCTCATCGTGCAGGCACTCGTGCGGATCGGCGACGCGCGACGCGGCCGCGCATCCCGGCTCGCGGCGGCCGCCCCGTCGCCCGTCGCGCGAATCGCGACGCCCGCCGCCGGCGCGCTCGCGCTGATCGTCGCGGGACTGCTGCTGCCGCTCGTCTCGTGGACGCTTCCGTCGAATGCCCCGCTCGACGTGCGGCTCTTGCAGACCAACGTGAAGCAGGAAATGAAGTTCGACGAGTCGGCGATGGTCTCGGCGCTCGACCAGTTGCAGCGTCTCGTCACCGAAAAACCCGCCGACCTCGTCGTCACGCCGGAAACCGCGGTGCCCGTGCTGCTGCAGCAAATGCCGCAGCCGTTCGCGCTCGCGATCCGCCGCTTCGCCGACTCGACCGGCACCGCCGTGCTGTTCGGCGCGGTCGGCGGCACCGTGACGCCGGAAGGCCGCATCGTCGACTACACGAACAGCCTGTTCGGCATCACGCCCGGCGTCGCGGGGCTTTACCGCTACGACAAGCACCATCTGGTGCCGTTCGGCGAGTTCATCCCGTGGGGCTTTCGCTGGTTCGTGAACCTGATGAACATCCCGCTCGGCGACTTCGCGCGCGGCGCGCCGGTGCAGCCGCCGTTCATGGTGCACGATCAGCCGGTCGCCGCGTTCATCTGCTACGAGGACATCTTCGGCGAGGAAGTCGCGCGCGTCGTGCGCGAGAACCCGACGTCGGCCGGCGTCCTGATCAACTCGACGAACCTCGCGTGGTTCGGCGACACGATCGCGCTCGACCAGCATCTGCAGATCGCGCGGATGCGTTCGCTCGAAACCGGCCGCCCGATGCTGCGCGCGACGAACACCGGCGTCACGGCCGCAATCGACGCGCACGGCAACGTGATCGCGCGGCTGCCGACGTTCACCGAAGGCGCACTCGACGTTCACGTGCAGGGCACCACCGGCCTCACGCCGTTCGTGCGCAGCGGCAACAACACGGTGCTCGCGGTGTCGCTGCTGCTGCTCGCGTTCGGCTTCGCGTTCGGGCCCGGTCTGCGCGCCCGCGCGAACGCGCGCGCCGGCCACGGCAATGGCCGGTCGTAACCCGCCGCCAATCCGGTAAAATTCGACGTTTCGGCATCGGGCCCCCGGCCGGGGCCGCGCGCGACGCGCAAAACGTCACGCGCGCGGCACGCCGGGCGCCTGTCGTTTCGCCCCGGTAAGAGGCGGCGACGCAATTCAACGCACAGCCAAAGGCACTGCAGGTACTTCATGCTCACGTTTCAGCAAATCATCCTGACGCTCCAGTCCTACTGGGACAAGCAGGGCTGCGCGCTGCTCCAGCCGATCGACATGGAAGTCGGCGCCGGCACGTCGCACGTCCACACCTTCCTGCGCGCGATCGGCCCCGAGCCGTGGCGCGCCGCGTACGTGCAGCCGTCGCGCCGCCCGAAGGACGGCCGCTACGGCGAAAACCCGAACCGCCTGCAGCACTACTACCAGTACCAGGTCGTGCTGAAGCCCGCGCCGGAAAACATCCTCGACCTGTACCTCGGTTCGCTCGAAGCGCTCGGCTTCGATCTGCAACAGAACGACGTGCGCTTCGTCGAGGACGACTGGGAAAATCCGACGCTCGGCGCATGGGGTCTCGGCTGGGAAGTGTGGCTGAACGGGATGGAAGTCACGCAGTTCACGTACTTCCAGCAGGTCGGCGGTCTCGACTGCAAGCCGGTGCTCGGCGAAATCACGTACGGGCTCGAACGCCTCGCGATGTATCTGCAGAAAGTCGAGAACGTGTACGACCTCGTGTGGACCGAGTGGGAAGAACAAGGCCCGAACGGTCCCGAGCTGCGCCGCCTCACGTACGGCGACGTCTATCACCAGAACGAAGTCGAGCAGTCCACGTACAACTTCGAGCACGCGAACATCGAGCTGCTGTTCACGTTCTTCAACGCGTACGAGAGCGAAGCGAAGCGGATGATGGAACACCAGCTCGCGCTGCCCGCGTACGAACTCGTGCTGAAGGCCGCCCACACGTTCAACCTGCTCGACGCGCGCGGCGCGATCTCCGTGACCGAGCGCGCCGCCTATATCGGCCGCATTCGCGCGCTGTCGCGCAGCGTCGCGCAGGCGTACTACGAATCGCGCGAGAAGCTCGGCTTCCCGATGCTCGGCAATCCGGTGCACGGCGTACCCGGCCTCACCACCGACGAGCAGGACGCCGCGATGCCCGCGTGGGCGCCGCCGCTGAAGGTCGAACGCCAGTTCGACGAGGAATGACCGGATCATCACAACAATGACTCAAGCCCATCTTGCCCCCCTCCTCGTCGAACTGCTGACCGAGGAATTGCCGCCGAAGGCGCTCGCGCGTCTCGGCGATGCGTTCGCCAAAGGCATCGCCGCGCGCCTCGCCGCGCGCGACCTGATCGAAGGCGCGCCGTCGTTCGAACGCTATGCCACGCCGCGCCGCCTCGCGGTGCTCGTGAAGAACGTACGCCGCGTCGCGCCCGAAAAAGCGGTGCGCGAGAAAGTGCTGCCGGTGTCCGTCGCGCTCGACGCGAACGGCCAGCCGAGCGCGCCGCTCGCGAAGAAGCTCGCCGCGCTCGGCTTTCCCGACTTCCCGGTGAACGAACTGGAGCGCGCGCAGGACGGCAAGAACGAAGCGTTCTTCCTGCGCTATTCGGCGCCCGGCGCGACGCTCGCGGACGGCCTGCAGGCCGCGCTCGACGAAACGCTCGCGAAGCTGCCGATCCCGAAGGTGATGACGTACCAGCGCCCGGACGGCGGCAACGTGCAGTTCGTGCGTCCGGTGCATCGTCTCACCGCGCTCCATGGCGACGAGGTCGTGCCGGTCACCGCGTTCGGGATCGACGCGGGCGACACGACGCGCGGCCATCGCTTCCTGTCCGAAGGACTGATCGCGTTCACGCGCGCCGACGAATACGCGCACACGATGCAGCACAAGGGCGCGGTGATCGCGAACTTCGCGGACCGCAAAGCGTCGATCCGCACGCAACTGCTCGCCGCAGCCGGCGATGACCAGGTGGTGATGCCCGACGCGCTGCTCGACGAAGTGACGGCGCTCGTCGAATGGCCGGTCGTGTACGCGTGCCGCTTCGAGGACGAGTTCCTGAAAGTGCCGCAGGAATGCCTGATCCTGACGATGCAGACGAACCAGAAGTACTTCGCGCTGACCGACGACGCAGGCCGGCTGCGCTCGCGCTTTCTGATCGTGTCGAACATCGCGACCGACGCGCCGGGCGAGATCGTCGAGGGCAACGAGCGCGTCGTGCGCCCGCGTCTCGCCGATGCGAAGTTCTTCTTCGAGCAGGACCAGAAGAAGCCGCTCGAGGCGCGCGTGCCGCTGCTCGCGAACGTCGTCTATCACAACAAGCTCGGCTCGCAGCTGCAGCGCGTCGAACGGCTCGAAGCGCTCGCGGGCGTGATCGCGCAGAAGTGCGGCACGGACATCGCGCTCGCGATGCGCGGCGCGCGTCTCGCCAAGGCCGACCTGCTGACCGACATGGTCGGCGAGTTCCCGGAACTGCAGGGAACGATGGGCACCTACTACGCGCGCCACGACGGCGAGGCGGACGAAGTCGCGCTCGCGTGCTCCGAGCACTATCAGCCGCGCTTTTCCGGCGACGAACTGCCGACGACCGCGACCGGCACGATCGTCGCGCTCGCGGACAAGCTCGAAACGCTCGTCGGCATCTGGGGCATCGGCCTTCAGCCGACCGGCGAGAAAGACCCGTTCGCGCTGCGCCGTCATGCGCTCGGCGTGCTGCGCATTCTGATCGAGAAGCAGTTGCCGCTCGATCTCGCCGAACTGCTGAACGCCGCGTATGCGGAATTCGCGGGCGCGGCGGCCGTCACCGATCCGACGGCGGCGCTCTACGAGTTCTTCATGGACCGTCTGCGCGGCCTGCTGCGCGAGCACGGCTACGCGGCCACCGAAATCGACGCGGTGCTCGCGCTGAACCCGACGCGTCTCGACGACATCGTCGCGCGCCTCGCCGCCGTGCGCGAATTCGCGGCGCTCGAGGAAAGCGCATCGCTCGCGGCCGCGAACAAGCGGATCTCGAACATCCTGAAGAAGTCGGAGAGCGCCGACGTGAAGGACATCCGCACCGCGCTCCTCGTCGAAGCGGCCGAGCAGGCGCTGCACGCGCAGTTGCTGCAGGTCGCGCCGCGCGTCGAGACGCAGCTCGCGGCCCGCGAGTACACGGGCGCGCTGACCGCGCTCGCGGCGCTGCGCGAAACCGTCGACACGTTCTTCAACGACGTGATGGTCAACGCGGAAGACCCGGCGCTGCGCGCGAACCGCCTCGCGCTGCTCACAGCGCTGCACAAGCAGATGAACAGCGTCGCCGACATCTCGCGGCTCGCCGCATAACGGTCATCGGGTTCATCGACCGCGACACGAAAAGCCATGCCGACCAGTCCCAACCGAAAGATCGTGATCCTCGACCGCGACGGGGTCATCAACCTCGACTCCGACGCGTTCATCAAGTCGCCGGACGAGTGGGTCGCGATTCCCGGCAGCCTCGAAGCGATCGCGCGGCTGTCGCAGGCCGGCTATCGCGTCGCGGTCGCGTCGAACCAGTCGGGCATCGGCCGCGGCCTGTTCGACATGGCCGCTTTGAACGCGATGCACGCGAAGATGCACCGCCAGGTCGCGGCCGTCGGCGGGCGCATCGACGCGGTGTTCTTCTGCCCGCACACGGCCGAAGATCACTGCGAATGCCGCAAGCCGAAGCCCGGTCTGTTGCGGCTGATCGCGGAGCGCTTCGAGATCGATCCGGAAGACACGCCGGTAGTCGGCGACGCGCTGCGCGATCTGCAGGCCGGCGCGGCGCTCGGCTTTCGCACGCATCTGGTGCGCACCGGCAAGGGTGAAAAGACGCTCGCCGCCGCCGGTCTGCCGCCGGGCACGCAGGTCCACGACGATCTGCGCGCGTTCGCACTCGACCTGCTCGCGAACGACCCGCTCTGACGTCCCCACGGCCCGATCACCCCGCCCGCGCGAGCGCCCCTCACCGACCGACCGCCACGATGCTCTTCGTCCGCTCCCTGCTGCTGTTCATCTACTTCATCGTGTTCACGATTCCGTACGCGAGCGCGTGCTTCATCGCGTTCCCGTTCATGAACGCGGCCCGGCGCTACCGGATGGCGCTCGGCTGGTGTCACACGACGCTGTTCGTCGCGCGACATCTGAACGGCATTCGCTATCGCGTCGAGGGCCTCGAGAATCTGCCGCAAGGCGCGGCCGTCGTGCTGTCGAAGCATCAATCCGCGTGGGAGACGCTCGCGCTGCCCGCGCTGCTGCCGAAGCCGCTTTGCTACGTGTTCAAGCGCGAACTGCTGTACGTGCCGTTCTTCGGCTGGGCGCTCGGGATGCTGAAGATGGTCCACATCGACCGCAAGGCAGGCAAGTACGCGTTCGACTCGGTCACGCGTCAGGGCAAGGTCCGCATGGCCGAAGGCGCATGGGTGATCATGTTTCCGGAAGGCACGCGCACGCGCGTCGGCAGCCAGGGCAAGTACAAGACCGGCGGCGCGCGCTTCGCGATCGCGACGGGCGCGCCGGTCGTGCCGATCGCGCACAATGCGGGGCACGTCTGGCCGCGTAACTCGTTCATTAAATATCCGGGTATAGTCACGGTGTCGATCGGCAAGCCGATCGACACCAACGGGCTCGCACCCGACGAAGTGAATGCTCGCGTTGAACGCTGGATCGAAGCCGAAATGCGTCGCATCGATCCGGCCGCATACCGTGACAACGGCAACCAGAACGGCAGCAGCGGCGGGACGACGTCCGCGACCACGGCCCGCATCTGACGCAATGGCCCGCTTTGCGAGGCCTCGCGCGCCGCTCTAACGCACGGACGCTTTATCGTCTCAGGCCAACCGATGCAGAAGTCCCCGCAGCCACCCGCACCGCGTCGCGCAGCACTCGACAACCGGCAACTCGATCTACCGCTCTTCGGCGAGCCGGCACCGCTCGCGCCCGCTGTCGACACGACGTCCCCGACTGCCACGCCGCTGCCCGACGGCGTCAAGCTGCGCACGCTGACGCTCGGCGCGGGCACGCTGCAATACCGGCTGAAGCGCTCGTCGCGCCGCTCGATCGGCTTCTCGATCGACACGACCGGTCTCACGATCACCGCACCACGCTGGGTCACGCTCGCCGACATCGAAAACGCGATCGCCGAAAAGCAGCGCTGGATCTTCGCGAAGCTGACCGAATGGCAGTCGCGCGTCGAGCAGCGTGCGCTGCCGCGCATCGAATGGGGCGATGGCGCCGAGGTGCCGTATCTCGGCAAGCCGGTGCGCGTGACGCTCGGTGCGCCGCAGCTCGCGTTCGACGCGGCGACACGCGTGCTCGCGCTGCCGTTGCCGCGCGAAGCCGATCCGCAGCAGATCAAGGACCGCGTGCAGGGCTGGCTGCAGGGCGAAGCAACGCGGCTCTTCGGCGAGCGCCTTCAGGTGTATGCAGAGAGACTCGGGGTCGGGTTTCGCTCGTATGCGCTGTCGTCGGCCGCGACGCGCTGGGGCAGTTGCTCGAGCGACGGACGCATTCGCCTGAACTGGCGGCTGATCCATTTCCCGCTGTCGATCGTCGACTATGTCGTCGCGCACGAACTCGCGCATCTGCGCGAGATGAATCACAGCCCGCGATTCTGGAAGACCGTCGAATCGATCTTCCCGGAGTTTCGCGAAGCGCGCAAAACGTTGCGCCAACATCCACCGGAACTCGTGCCGGCGATGTGACGGCGCGGACGCGGCAGCCCATGCCGCGTCCGCTGCTGCGCTTGTCGCGTGGCGCTTAGCTCTTCTTCTGGATGAATTCGATCTTGTAGCCGTCCGGGTCGGTCACGAACGCGATCACCGTCGTGCCGTGCTTCATCGGACCGGCCTCGCGCACGACGTTGCCGCCCTGCGCCTTGATCTGCTCGCAGGCCTTGTACGCGTCGTCCACTTCGACCGCGAGATGGCCGAAGCCCGTGCCGAGGTCGTACGAAGGCGTGTCCCAGTTGTGGGTCAGCTCGATCACCGCACCGTCGCTTTCATCCGTATAGCCGACGAACGCGAGCGTGAAGCGGCCATCCGGATACTCGTGGCGACGCAGCAGTTTCATGCCCAGCAGTTCCGTGTAGAACTTGATCGAACGATCGAGATCGCCGACCCGAATCATCGTGTGAAGCAGGCGCATCGTGTACTCCGTGTTTGGCGTCGTAAAAGCCGAACTGTATCAAAAACACACGCGGCCTGCCGGCGCGGTCTCCGATGAGCGTCGGCCACGCCGCGTCCTGCGGCATGTGGCGGATTGCACTAGCATGTCGGCATTCGGCTTTTCTCATCGGCATAAAGGGGCACTGACATGCGTATTCTGGTCGTGGGCGCGGGCGCACTGGGCGGCTACTTCGGCGGCCGGCTCGCCGCCGCAGGCAGGGACGTGACATTTCTCGTGCGGCCGGCGCGCGCCGCGCAACTGCGCGAAGCGGGTCTCGTGATCCGCAGCCCGCGCGGCGACCTGACGTTGCGCGACGTGCAGACGGTCACGAGCGACACGCTGCGCGAGCCGTTCGATCTCGTGTTGCTCAGTTGCAAGGCGTACGACCTCGACAACGCGATCGCGTCGTTCGCGCCGGCAGTCGGCCCGAATACGATGATCCTGCCGCTTCTGAACGGGATGCGCCATCTGCAAACCTTGCAGCAGCGCTTCGGCGCGCACGCGGTGCTGGGGGGCCTCGGGCTGATCGCGGCGACGCTCGACGACGCGCGCGAGATCGTGCATCTGAACGACATGCACGCGATTCGTTTCGGTGAGGTCGGCGGCGGTTTGAGCGAGCGCGTGACGGCCGCGGCCGACGTGCTCGGCAACGCGGGCTTCGACCTGAGCGCATCGCCGCAGATCATGCAGGAGATGTGGGAGAAGTGGGTGTTCCTCGCGTCGCTCGCGGCGAGCACGTGTCTCTTTCGCGCGCCGATCGGCGACATCCTCGCGACGCCGGACGGCGAAGCGGTGATCGAGCGGATCTTCGCGGAATGCCGCGCGGTCGCCGCGGAAAACGGTGCGCCGGTGCGCGACGCGTTCGTCGAGCGCACGCGCGCGATGCTGTTCGCGCGCGGCTCGGCGCTGACCGCGTCGATGCTGCGCGACGTGCAAAACGGCTCGCGTATCGAAGCCGATCACGTTCTCGGCGACATGATCGCGCGCGGCGGCGCCGCGCAGCATGTGCCCGGCGAACCGACGGTGCTGCGCATCGTGTACAGCCAGTTGAAGGCCTATGAAGCGCGACGCGACGCGCAAGCGAGTCGCTGAGGGGTGGGGTGGGTGGCGCGGCCGGCGTCGCTTGGGCGGCGCGCAGTTCGGGCGGCGTCGCCAAGGCACTGTCACTCAGGCGGCGTGGCTCGCGTAGCGTCGCTCAAACCGCCCTGCTGCCGCCCCCAAGCGCCTGCGCGACCTGCACGTATTCGAGAACCGGCACGTCCTCCGCGCGCCGCGCGAGATCGAAGCCGAGCGCGTCGAAATCCAGGCGATCGCGATACGCGCCGAGCGTATTGCGCAGCATCTTGCGCCGCTGCGAGAACGCTGCGGTCACCAGCTCGCCGAGCACGCGCTCGTCGACGACCGGCAGTTCGTGCGGAGCATACGGAATCATCCGCACGATCGCCGAGTCGACCTTCGGCGGCGGCTGGAACGACTCGGGCGGCACGTCGAGCAGCTTGTCGATCACGTAGCGGTACTGCAGCATCACCGTGAGCCGGCCGAATGCCTTGCTGCCCGGCTCCGCGACCATCCGCTCGACCACTTCGTCCTGCAGCATGAAGTGCTGATCGATCACGCGATCGGCGAATGCAGCGAGATGAAACAGCAGCGGGCTCGAAATGTTGTACGGCAGGTTGCCGACGATCCGCAGCGTCGGCTTGTCCGCGCCCGGCGCCGCGAGCGAGCCGAAGTCGAAGTCGAGCGCGTCGCCTGCGTGCAGTTCGAGCAGGTCCCCGAAGCGCTTTTTCAGGCGCGCGATCAGATCGCGGTCGAGTTCGACCGCATGCAGCGGTGCGTCCGGCGTCGCCGCGCGTTCGATCAGCGGTTCGGTCAGCGCGCCGAGTCCCGGCCCGATCTCGACGATCCGCTCGCCCTTTTTGGGCCGGATCAGATCGACGATCGAATCGATGATGCCGTGATCGACGAGAAAATTCTGGCCGAAGCGTTTGCGGGCGACGTGCCCCTGGTGCTGTCTGCTGGTGGACATCTTGTGGGAATGGATGGGATCAGGCGACGCGGCGGTGGCGCGCCATCGACACGGCCGTGTCGATCGCCGCGATCAGGCTGCCCGCGTCCGCGCGGCCGGTGCCGGCGAGATCGAGCGCGGTGCCGTGGTCGACCGACGTGCGCACGATCGGCAGCCCGAGCGTCACGTTGATGCCTTCGCCGAACGTCGCGTATTTGAGGACCGGCAGCCCCTGGTCGTGGAACATCGCGAGCACGCAGTCCGCTTCGTTCAGGTAGCGCGGCTGGAACAGCGTGTCGGCCGGATACGGGCCGCGCGCGTCGATGCCGCGCGCGTTCGCAGCCGACAGCGCCGGCGTGATGACGTCGATTTCCTCGCGGCCCAAGTACCCGTTCTCGCCCGCATGCGGGTTCAGGCCGGTCACGAGGATGCGCGGCTGCGGCACGCCGAAATGGCGGCGCAGGTCGTGGTCGATGATGCGCAGCGTGTCGACGAGCCCGTCGACGGTGATCGCCGCGGACACGTCCTTCAGCGGCAGATGCGTGGTCGCGAGCGCGACGCGCAGCGGCCGCGCGCCGGTGCCCGCGAGCATCATCACGACGCGCGGCGCGTCCGTGCGTTCCGCGAGATATTCGGTGTGGCCGGTGAAAGGTACGCCGGCGTCGTTGATCGTGCTCTTTTGCAGCGGCGCGGTGACGATCGCGTCGAAGTCGCCGGCGAGCGCGCCGTCGATCGCGCGATCGAGCAGCGCGAGCACGTAACGGCCGTTCGCCGCATCGAGCTTGCCCGGCTTGGCGTCCACCGCGAGCGGGACGTGCTCGACGGCGACGCGCTGGCCGTCGGCGATCGCGGACCAGTCGACCGACGTCGCCGCCGCGCGGGCGGCGAGCAGATCGCGGTCGCCGAGCACGACGAATTGCGCATCCGGCCAGTGCGTGCTCGCAGCCGCGAGCGCGACCGCGGTGAGTTCGGGGCCGACGCCGGCAGGCTCGCCGGTCGTGATCGCGATCCGCAGCGGCTTTCGCCCCCGCGGGTCCGGCGCTGCAGTAGCCGACACGTTCACGACGCGGTCCTCCCGGTGATGGCGTTATTGCGCCGGCGAACTGCCGCTGCCGACCGCGCCGATCTTGTACTGCACGTACGCGCTGTCGCGCAGTTCGCGCAGCCAGTCCGCGTACGCCTGCTCGGCCTTGCGCTGGCCGAGCGCCTGACGCACGGTGTCCATCTGCTGCGTGATCGAGCCCTCGGCGTCGCGGCGGCCGAGCACCTGGATCAGGTGATAGCCGTACTCGGTGCGCACCGGCTCGCTCACTTCGCCGTCCTGCAGCGAGTTCATCGCGCGCTCGAATTCGGGCACCGTCTCGCCGGGGCTCACCCAGCCGAGATCGCCGCCCTGCGACGCGGAGCCGTCCTGCGAGTAGGTGCGCGCGAACTTCGCGAAGTCGCCGCCGGCCGCGAGTTGCTGGCGGATTTCGAGCAGCTTCTGGCGTGCGTCCTGTTCGGACGTCCCTTCGCCGACGCGCAGCAGAATGTGGCGCACGTGCGTCTGCACGAGCTTCGGCGCATCGGCGCTCGTGCCCTGCGACGAGCGCCGCTCGACGAGACGCACGATTTCGAAGCCCTGGTCGGTGCGGATCACCGACGGGTTCACCTCGCCCGGACGCAGCGTCGACGCCGCGGTCACGAACTCGGCCGGCAGCTTCGACGGCGGCAGGAAGCCCATGTCGCCGCCCTTCTTCGCGTCGGGCGCCTGCGAATTCGACTTCGCGAGGCTCTCGAAGCTCCCGCCGCCCTGCGCCTGTTTCAGCAGATCGTTCGCTTTTTTCTGCGCGGCTTCGATGTCGGTCTCCGGCGCATTCAGCGGGGCCGCGAGGAAGATGTGCTCGAAGCGCAGGTCGCTGCCCTGCCCGGCGTTCGGGCCGCGCTGGCTCGCGAGATAGTTCGCGATTTCCGCATCGGACACGGTGATCTTGCTGTCCACTTCCTTCTCGCGCAGCCGCGACAGCGTGAGCTCGGTGCGGGCGTCGTTCGTGAACGTGGACCACGGCACGCCGGCCGCTTCGATGCGCGCGCGATACGTGACGAGATCCATCCCGTTCGCCTGCGCGAGCCGCTGCAGCGTGCGCTGCACCTGCGCGTCGTCGATGACGATGCCGTCTTCCTTCGCCTTTTGCAGCTGGATGCGCTCGAGCACCATCTGATTGAGCACCTGCGAGCGCATCTGGTCGACCGGCGGCACCGGCGCGTTCTGCTGATCGAGACGCCGCGTGATCAGCTGCACGCGATCGTCGAGCTCGCGCTGCGTGATCACGCCGTCGTTGACGACCGCGGCGATCGAGTCGGCGGTGCGGCCGCCAGTGGCGCCGGCTGTCTGGCCGCTGGTGCCCGGCAGTGCCTGGGCCTGCGCTACGCCGGCCGGCATGAGCCATGCGGCGGCGGAAATACTCGCAGCGAACGCTGCCACCCGAAGCTTCTTCATGATTCCCAAAAACACTCCAATGATGCCTGGCCTCTTTGCCCGGCTACCTGCGTCCCCGTGGGCGCGCGGCCGTTCCCGATCCGCTGGGACCGGCTCACACGTCGTTCGTTCATTCATAGTTGGTGAAGCGCGACGGCAACGGCGGCGGCCCCGGCACCGGCGTGTAGCCCGGCACGCTGGCCTTGAAGGCCGCCACGAGGCCGTTGTCGACGTTCGACAGTCCCTTGAGCGTGAGCTGCGCCATGAAGCGCGTTGCCGACGTGAACGCGCCCGTCGAGCTGATACCGTTCGCATAGCGCTGCAGGCCGACGCCGAGCACCCAGCAGTCCGCGTCGTACTGCATGCCGACCAGCCCGTCGACGATGCGGTGCCCATTCAGGTCGTAGTTGAACCGGCCGACCGCAAACACGCGACGCGACAGCGGCCACTGCGCCGAAATCAGGAACTGGTTGATCGGCTGGAAGTCGAGTGTCGTATTCGCGCGCGTGTAGCGGTACGCGACGTTCACGACGCGGCTCGCCCCCGGGCTGTAGCCGAAACCGACGCTCGCCTTGGTGAGCTGATTGGCGTCTGCATTATATTGGAACGCCGTTTCCGAGGCGAAACCGGCCCCGAGTTTCAGCGATGCGCCGGCGATCAGGTCCGAATGCGTGACCTGGCTCGACGTCTCGCCCGGCAGCAGCGTGACCTGCTGATCGCGGAAATAGTACTGCTGCGCGAGCACGAAGCGCGCGCGCTCGTCGCCCGTCGCCGGGTTCAGGAAGCGCGTCGTGATCGCCGCGGTGATCCGGTTCGCGTCCGCGATCCGGTCGTTGCCGACGAACGTGTTCGGCGTGAAGATTTCCGCGAGCCCGAAGTCCGACTCGGCCGTGTCGAAAAGGGGCGCGAAGTCCTGGTTCCGGTACGGCGTGTACACGTAGTAAAGCCGCGGCTCCAGCGTCTGGATGAAGTCCTGGCCGAACAGACGCACCGAGCGGTCGAACACGAGCCCGGTGTCGAAGCTGAACGTCGGAATCGACTCGGTGAAATTCTTCGGCTGGCCGGCCGGCGCGTCGGTGCCGATGTTGCTCAGGTTGTACGACGCGAAGTGCCACTGGATCTTCGGGGTGACGAAGTATCCGGGCCCCGTCAGCGAATACGACAGGTACGGATTGAAGACGACGCGGTCGCCTTCGGTCGAGTCGGCGGTCGTGATCCGGAAGCGCGAGTAGTCGGCTTCCATCCCGTAGTCGAAGCCGCCGACGTTGTACTTCGCGTACTTCACGTTCAACTGCGGCTCGCGGCCGTACGGCGCGACCGACGGTTCGAGCGTCTGCCAGTGCTGCTCGCGCGCGAGCACGGACCACGGCCCGTTGTTGTACGTGAGGCCGGCTTCCTGCTGGTACAGCAGCTGCATGCCGGCGAGGAACTGGTTCGCCGACTGCTGCAGGTCTTCCGGATACGTGTTGTCCGAGACCCGGTTGTAGTAGATGTACCCGCCGAAACCGTTGCCGAAATTCTGGTTGTGCTGGAAGAACACCGCATAGCGGTTGGTCTTCGTGATCGCATCGTCCGGCAGGAACGTGCCGGTCAGCGTGCCCGAATAGTTCGTCGACAGATACCGGTACGTGCCCTGCAGGAACACGCCGCGCTTGGAGATGATTTCCGGCGTGAACGTGAAGTCGCGATTCGGCGCGATGTTGAAGTAGTACGGCAGCGAGATCTCGTAGCCGTTCGTCGAGCTGACCGAGAAGGTCGGCGGCAAGAGGCCGCTGCGCCGGTCGCCGGACAGCGGAAACGTCATCCACGGCGTCGCGAAGATCGGCACGCCCTGGAAGAACAGCACGCTGTTGCGCGCGACGCCTTCATCCGCGCCGGTGTCGAAGTCGAACTCGCTGCCCTTGATGTACCACGCCGGATTCGTCGTGCACTGGCACGCCGTGTACGTGCCGTGCGTGATCACCGAGCGCTCTTCGTCGAGCAGGTCCGCGCGCTCCGCGCTGCCCGAGCCGCCCGTCAGCGTGAAGTGGTACTTCGGCGCGGTCATGTAGCCTTCGTTCGCCTCGATGCGCAACTGCGCATCGGGCCCCTGGAAGGTCGTGCCGTTCTGCGACACGATCACGTTGCCGACCGCGTTCGCGATATCGGTGTCGAGGTCGTAGTGCAGCGCGTCTGCCTTCACGATCGCGCCGCTCTGGCGCACCTCGGCCGCGCCCTTGACGGCGATGTCGGTGTTCGCGGTGCCGGTGGCGGCGTCGCCGAGCACGAACGACGCCGGACGCTGGTTGCCGACGCGCGGATGATCTTCGATTTGCGGCGCGAGCCGCAGGCTCCACGGACCGTCCAGCGGCTCCGCCTGCGCGGCCGCGCCCGCGAGCTGGGCGTGCGCGATCACGGGCACGAAGCCCGGCATCGCGAGAAGTGCCGCGATGAGCCGCCGCTTGCCCGGCACGCCGTCGTCACTGAGGGAGATCGTCTGGAAAAACTGTCTGGGCGGCATGTATGGTTTTGGCGAATCGGCCCGGCCGCCGTCCCTTGCTGGCGCCGCCCCGTACCGGCGCGAAGGCTGCTGGCGGCGTAGGACTGCGATGCGTGCGGCTTCCTCGATCCACCTCACCCATGGCAGGCGATGAACCGGCGAGCGTGCCGTCCAGCGGGGCTTTGGCGCGAGTCGCGTCAAAAAAGTCGTGGGGTATTATATGGCAAGACGTTGACCCACCGATTTTTCAGCCGGTTACATGACCTTAAGCCCCGTGCCCCCCGCCGCCGACACGCCCCGCTCCACCGACCCCCGCCTCGAACTGCTCACCGCCTGGCTCGCCGCGCGCGCGCCGCAATACGGTCTCGACCTCGCGACGCTCGCGCCCGCGTCCGCCGACGCGAGCTTTCGGCGCTATTTCCGCGTCGCGTGCGCGGCCGGCGAACACGGCGCGTCGCTGATCGCCGTCGACGCGCCGCCGCCCGAAAAGTGCCGCGAATTCGTGCAGATCGCGCAACTGCTCGCCGACGCGGGCGTCCACGTGCCGCGCGTGCTCGACGTCGATGTCGACGCCGGGCTGATGCTCGTCACCGATCTCGGCACGCACGCGTATCTCGCCGCGCTGACCGAAGCGGGCGCTGGCCGCCGCTCGCGCGACCTGATGCGCGACGCGCTCGATGCGCTGATCCGCTGGCAGCTCGCGTCGAAGCCGGACGTGCTGCCGCCGTTCGACGAGGCGTTCCTGCGCCGCGAGATGGAGCTGATGCCCGAGTGGTATCTGCAGCGCCACCTCGGCCGCGACGTGGACGACACGACGCGCGGCGTGCTCGATCGCACGTTCGCGCTCTTGATCGCGAGCGCCCGCGCGCAGCCGCAGGTGTTCATGCTGCGCGATTTCATGCCGCGCAACCTGATGATCGCGACGCCGAACCCCGGCGTGCTCGACTTCCAGGATGCGGTGACCGGGCCGATCACGTACGACGTCGCGTCGCTGTTGCGCGACGCGTTCATCAGCTGGGACGAGGAGTTCGAACTCGACTGCTTCGCGTACTACTGGGAGCGCGCGAAGAAGGCGGGCCTGCCGGTCGATCCGGACTTCGGCGAGTTCTACCGCCAGCTCGAATGGATGGGCCTGCAACGGCACATCAAGGTGCTCGGCCTCTTCTGCCGCATCCACTATCGCGACGGCAAGCCGCATTACATGGCGGATCTGCCGCGCTTTCTCGACTACGCGGGGAAAGTCGCGCGGCGCTATCGTCCGCTCGCGCCGTTCGCACGCCTGATCGACGAGTTGCGCGGCGAACGCGCGGACGTCGGCTACACGTTCTGAATGCCCGCCCCCACCCTGACCATGAGCCTGAAACGATGACGTCCGCGCGCTTCGATCGCACGGCGATGATCTTTGCCGCCGGGCGCGGCGAACGGATGCGCCCGCTCACCGATACCTGTCCGAAACCGTTGCTGCGCGCTGGCGGCAAGCCGCTGATCGTGTGGCAGATCGAACGGCTCGCGGCCGCCGGCTACACGACGATCGTGATCAATCATGCGTGGCTCGGCGAGCAGATCGAGTCGGCGCTCGGCGACGGCTCGCGCTGGGGCGTCGCGCTGCGCTACTCGCCGGAGCAAGACGCGCTGGAGACGGCGGGCGGCATTGCGCAGGCGTCGCCGCTGATCGAGACGCACGGCGAGCCGGCCGTGTTCGTCGCGGTGAGCGGCGACGTCTATACCGACTTCGACTACGCGCGGCTCGACGCGCACGCGGCGGCGCTCGCCGCCCGGCCCGAGCCGGGCATGCACCTGGTGATGGTGCGCAATCCGCCGTTTCATCCGGCCGGCGATTTCGGACTGACCGCGGACGGCACGTTGTCGCTCGACGACGGCATCGCACGCCATACGTTCGGCAACATCGGTCTTTACGACACGCGGATGTTTCGCGCGCTGCCGCGCGGCACGAAGCGCGCGCTGACGCCGTACTATCGCGACGCGATCGGCGCGCGGCGCGCCAGCGGCGAGCTTTACGAAGGGAAGTGGGAGAACGTCGGCACGCCCGCGCAACTGGCCGCGCTGGATCGGGCGCTTGGCGGCGGGCGCGATGCGGGGTAGTTGACGTCGGCGCGCGCCGGCAAGCACGCGGCGATGCGCCGGCGCATCACCGCACCACCGGCGCCGCCCCGTCCTCTCCCGCCAGCGCTTCGTCCTGTGCAACGGTGAGCGCGTGCTGCTGCTGCAGCGCCCACATCTGCGCGAACAGGCCGCCCGAGCGCAGCAGTTCCGCGTGCGTGCCGCGCTCGACGATGCGCCCGTGATCCATCACGATGATCTGGTCCGCGTGCACGACCGTCGACAGCCGGTGCGCGATCACGAGCGTCGTGCGGTTGCGCGCGATCTGATCCAGCTCGTGCTGGATCGCGCGCTCCGAGCGCGAGTCGAGCGCCGACGTCGCTTCGTCGAACAGCAGGATCGGCGGATTCTTCAGCAGCGTCCGCGCAATCGCGACACGCTGCTTCTCGCCGCCCGACAGCTTCAGCCCGCGCTCGCCGACCGGCGTGTCATAGCCCTTCGGCAGTCCAACGATGAAATCGTGGATGTGCGCGGCGCGCGCGGCCGCGATCACTTCGTCGCGCGTCGCGTCCGGGCGGCCGTATGCGATGTTGTAGTAGATCGAGTCGTTGAACAGCACCGTATCCTGCGGGACGATGCCGATCGACGCGCGCAGCGATTGCTGCGTGACGTCGCGGATGTCCTGGCCGTCGATCAGGATCGCGCCGCCCGAGTCGCGATCGAGATCGTAGAAACGGAACATCAGACGCGCGAGCGTCGACTTGCCCGACCCGCTATGGCCGACCACCGCGGTCGTCGTGCCGGCCGCGATCGTGAAGCTCACGTCGTGCAGGATCTGCCGCGACGGCTCGTACGCGAAATTCACGTGCGAGAAACGCAGCCCGGCGCCGCGCACGGCGAGCGGCTTCGCGCCCGGCGCGTCGGCGACTTCGCGCTCGACGCCCATCAGCGAGAACATCCGGTCCATGTCGGTGAGGCTCTGCTTCAGTTCGCGATACACGACACCGAGAAAGTTCAGCGGGATGTAAAGCTGCAGCATGAACGTGTTGATCAGCACGAGGTCGCCGAGCGTGAGGCGCCCCGCCATCACGCCCTGCGTCGCGCGCCACAGGATGAACACGAGCCCGATGCCGATGATCGCCTGCTGTCCGAAATTCAGCGCCGACAGCGAATGCTGCGACTTGATCGCCGCCGCGCGATAGCGCTGCAGGTTTTCGTCGTAGCGGCGCGTCTCCCATTCCTCGTTGCCGAAGTACTTCACCGTCTCGTAGTTGAGCAGCGAATCGATCGCGCGCGAGTTCGCACGCGAATCGAGATCGTTCATCGTGCGGCGGAAATGCGTGCGCCACTCCGTCACCTTCACCGTGAACACGATGTACGCGACGAGTGCGATCAGCGTGACGATCGCGTAGTACGCGTCGTATTTCACGACGAAAAAGCCGAGCACGAGGCCGACTTCGACGAGCGTCGGCAGGATGCTGTACAGCGAGTACGAGATCAGTTGCGTGATGCCGCGCGTGCCGCGCTCGATGTCGCGCGACATGCCGCCCGTCTGCCGCTCCAGATGAAACCGCAGCGACAGCGCGTGAAGATGCCGGAACACCTTCAGCGCGAGCTGGCGCACCGCGCTTTCGGTGACCTTCGAGAAGAGGATTTCGCGCAGCTCGGTGAAGAGCGACGTGGAGAGCCGCACGATGGCATACGCGACCACGAGCAGCCCGACGCCGCTCATCAGCACGATCGCGTCCGAATGCTCGGCGCGGCCGAGCGCGGTCAGCTTCTGCACCGACGCGAGGTTGTCGACGATGTGCTTCATCACGATCGGCACGCCGAGATTGGCGACCTTCGCGCCGATCAGGCACGTGAGCGCGAACGCGACGCGCCAGCGGTACGTGGCGAGATACGGCAGCAGCGACAGGATCGTCTGCCAGTCGTTGCGAGGACCGGCGGGGATCGGAGAAGGTTCGCTCGACGAGGAAAAATGGCGCATGGAAGTGGCGGCAGAAAACGGATCGCGAAGGACGCGGCCCGGCGCCGTCGCCGGGCGGCCGCAGCTCAGGTCGCAGCTCAGGCCGCAACGCAGGCGGCCGGCCTCGCGGCGGCACGCTTTCCCGTACAATCCCTCGAAGTCTTACATTGTCGCAGAACGCAGCAGGCGCCGCTCACCGCCCGCTTCTCTCATGGAATCATCGATGACCGATCCCGTCTCTCTCCCGCAAACGCCGCCCACGCTTCGCGTCGTCCCGCTGCCGTCGGACGCGAACGTCCACGGCGACGTGTTCGGCGGCTGGATCATGGCGCAGGTGGACATCGCCGGCTCGATTCCGGCGAGCCGGCGCGCGAACGGCCGCGTCGCCACCGTCGCGGTGAATTCGTTCGTGTTCAAGCAGCCGGTGTTCGTCGGCGATCTGCTGAGCTTTTACGCGGACATCGTGAAAACGGGCAACACGTCGGTCACCGTCGACGTGACCGTGTACGCGCAGCGCATGCGGCTGTCCGGCGAAGTCGTCAAGGTGACCGAAGCAACGCTCACGTACGTCGCCACCGACAGCGAGCGCCGTCCGCGCCCGCTGCCTACGCTGGACTGAACTGCCCCACGTACGCGCTGCCCGCCTGCAGCAGCGCGGGAATCTGCTCGCCGGGCAGCGGCGCCGCGAAGAAGAACCCCTGCATCTCGTCGCACGCGCGCTCGCGCAGGAATTCGAGCTGCGCGGACGTCTCCACGCCCTCCGCGGTCACTTTCAGGTCGAGCGAGTGCGCGAGCGTGATCACCGCCGACGTGATCGTTTCGTTGTCGCCCGAGCGGCCGATGTCGGACACGAACGAGCGGTCGATCTTCAGCCGGTCCACCGGCAGCCGCTTCAGATAGCTGAGGCTCGAATAGCCGGTGCCGAAGTCGTCGACCGCGAGGCCGACGCCGAGCGCGTTCAGCTCGTTCATCATCGACAGCGCCTCTTCCGCGTTGCGCATCAGCGCGCTCTCGGTCAGTTCGAGTTCGAGCCAGATCGCGTCGAGCCCCGTTTCGTGCAGCACGCCGGTCACGAGCTTCGGGATGTCGCGCTGCACGAACACCGTCGCGGACACGTTCACCGACACCCGCGCGGGCGGCAGCCCGTCGTCCTGCCACGCCTTGTTCTGCCGGCACGCCTCGCGCAGCACCCATTCGGACAGCGGCCCGATGAGCCCGCTTTCCTCCGCCACCGGGATAAATTCTCCGGGCGACACGATCCCCATCTCCGGATCGTGCCAGCGCACCAGCGCCTCGAGCCCGACGATCCGGCCGTCGCGCAGCGACACGAGCGGCTGGTAGTGCAGCCGCAGTTCGCCGTCGCGCAGCGCGCGGCGCAGCCGCCGCTCGACGTTCATCCGCGCGTTGGCGCTCGCGTTCATCTCCGGCATGAAGAACTGGTACGTGTTGCGGCCCACGTCCTTCGCGCGGTACATCGCGATGTCGGCCTTCTTCAGCAGCGTCTCGGCGTTGTCGCCGTCCTGCGGATACACGCTCGCGCCCATGCTGCAGCCGACGTACAGCTCGGTGCGGCCGATCAGCACCGGCTCGGAGATCGCCGAACGCGCGCGCTCCATCCACGCGATCAGCGCGTCCTCGTCGGCCGTATCGGGGATCAGGATCACGAACTCGTCGCCGCCGTGCCGCGCGACGGTGTCGCCCGGCCCGGCGCAGCGCGCGAGCCGCTCGGCGAGCACGTACAGCAGTTCGTCGCCGACGCTGTGGCCGAGGCTGTCGTTGACGTTCTTGAAGCCGTCGAGATCGATGAACACGACCGCGAGCCCGCGTCCGCGCCGCTTCGCCGCGACCAGCGCCTGCTGCAGCCGGTGCCGCAGCAGATTGCGGTTCGGCAGCAGCGTCAGGCTGTCGTAGTTCGCCTGATATTCGAGTTGCTCCTGATAGCGGATCAGCTCGGTCACGTCATTGATGATGCCGATGTGGTGCGTCGTGCGGCCGTCCGGCTCCGGCACCGGCGCGATCAGCAACTGGTTCCAGAACAGCTGGCCGTCCTTGCGATAGTTGCGCAGCACCGCGCTCACCTCGCGGTTCGCGGCGAGCGCAGTGCGGATCGCGACGAGCCCTTCCTGGTCGTGGTCGTCGCGCTGCAGCAGCCGGCAGTCGCGGCCGATCACGTCGGCCGGGTCATAGCCGGTGATGCGCTTGAACGCCGGGTTCGCGTATTCGATCAGGTGCCCGCTCGCGCCCGGCCCGGTGATCACGATCGCGTTCACGCTCGCGTCGAGCGCGCGGCTTTGCAGACGCAGCGCGAAGTCCGCGCGCTTGCGGTCGGTCGTGTCCGTGTACGAGCCGAGCACGCCGATCACGCGGTCCTCGCCGTCGAGCAGCGGCAGCTTGCTCGATACGATGGTCTTGTGCAGCTCGCCGAGCGTGAATTCGGCTTCGACGTTCATCCGCGGCACACCGGACGCGATCACGGCGCGGTCCTGCCGGCGCAGCGCGTCCGCGTACGGGTGCCACGCGAGATCGTCGTCGGTCTTGCCGATCACCTGCTCCGGATACGCGAGGCCCGCGTCGAGCGCGAACGCCATGTTGCAGCCGAGATAGCGCGACTCGCGATCCTTCCAGAAGATCCGCTGCGGGATGTGGTCGATCACCGTCTCGAGCATCTGCGTCGAGCGTTGCGCCTCCGCTTCGGCGGAGATCTGCGCAGTCACGTCGTCGGCGAGCACGAAGATCGCCGGGCGGCCGAGAAACGTCAACGAATGATGCGAGATGTCGACGCGCAGCACCGAGCCGTCGCTGCGCTGATGGCGCCACACGCCCGCCATCGTGCGGCCCTGCTGCGAGACCGGCTCGAGGCGCTGCATGTACTGCTCGAAGCGGCCGATGTCCTCCTGCGGACGGATGTCGCGCAGCGTCAGCGCGAGGAACTTGTCCTCGTCGTAGCCGTACTGCCGCACGGCGGCGGCGTTCACCGCGAGAAAGCGCATCGTTTCGCGGTCGACCACGTACATCGGCACCGGATGCGCGTCGAACACCGCGAGCAGACGCTCCTCGCGCATCTTCAGGCGCCGCAGCTTGCGGCGCACGGCCCCGTCGCGCACGTAGATCGAATACACGCACAGCGCGACGTCCACCAGCACCGCGACGATCAGCACGGCCAGCAGATCGCGGGTTCCGTGCCTCGACGTCACCAGTGTCCGGAGGATCGATAAACCGATAGACAGAGGATGCGAGAAAAAGGGATCCATGGAGTCCGAGCGTCGTTCGTTCCGCGCGCCGACGGCGCAATCGCAGACGACGGCCACGGCGCGCGGACAAGTCGGCGCCAGTTGTGCCAACCTGGATAACGGCAATTTTTCGGAAGACCTTGAGGAAAAGACGCGAAAAGCGCCGTTATTGTGCGCTCAGGGCTGCGGCGCGAGGCCGAATTCGCGCATCGCGGGCACGAAGTCGTGATTGGCCTCGGGTTTACGCGAAAGCTTCGCGAGCACGTAGCGCTGGAACGGCGCGAGCTGCGCCCACTGCGCGAGCGCCGGTGCCGGGAGGCCCGCCAGCGCCGCCTGGCTGGCGACGCCTTCGGGCACCGCGGCCGTGTCGCGCCAGGCGGGAGATTCGTCGGGCGTGAACCATTCCGGCTCCAGATCCGCGTGCGTGCGCAGCATTTCGAACAGCGCGTGGTCGAAATTCGGCTCGATCAGCGTGTCCTCGTCGACCGGGAAGCAGGCGAGCAGACGCCGGTCCTCGTACGGCAGCAGTTGCCACTGCGCGAGCGAGATGCGCAGGCCGAAGCGGTCCAGGTTGAATCGCACGGCCATCGGAATGAAGGTGAGGTTTTCCGACGACGCAACCTCGAAGCTGAACAGAAGCGGACTTTCGTTCATACCCATGACGTGATCCTCGCAGGGAAGCCCGCAGCGCGGCGGGCCGGCTTGAGGTATTTTAGAACCTTCCGCGCGGGCGCCAGAGGCCGCGCCAGAACCACCAATCCTCGAATCGACCGTTTGATGAACCCACTCGAAACCGAAGAACAACCCGGCGCGGTGCGGCTGCCGGTGCGCCGCCACCGTGCTGACCGCATCGACGCGCTCGACGACCACGTCGGCCAGGAATGGCCGGTCGCGCTCGTGTTCAACGGCATCTCGCACGCGGTGATGATGTGCACGCCGCGCGACCTCGAAGCGTTCGCGGTCGGTTTCGCGATTTCGGAAGGCATCGTCGGACGCAACGCCGATATTCAGGACATCGACGTGACGTATCACGCCGAAGGCGACCTGCCATATGCGCAGGTGCAGCTGACCGTCGTGCAGGAAGCGTTCGCCGGGCTGAAGGAAAAGCGCCGCGCGCTCGCGGGCCGCACCGGCTGCGGCGTGTGCGGGATCGAGAGCGTCGATCTGCTCGATCTCGAACCCGAAAAGGTGCCGGATACCGGTTTCATCGCGCGTCTCGCGCCGGACGCGCTCGCGCGCGCCGCCCGCGAACTGCCCGCACACCAGGCGCTGACGAAGCTCACGGGCGGCCTGCACGCGGCCGCGTGGTGCGATGCGAGCGGAGCGATCGTCCGCGCGTTCGAGGACGTCGGCCGCCACAACGCGCTCGACAAGCTGATCGGCCAGCTCGTGCTGGAACGCGCGGACCCGCAGCAGGGCTTCGTGTTCCTGTCGAGCCGCGCGAGCTACGAGCTGGTGCGCAAGGCCGCGCGCATCGGCATTCCGATGGTCGCGACGATCTCCGCGCCGTCGTCGCTCGCGATCACGATCGCGAAGCGCGCCGGGCTGCGGCTCGTCAGCTTCTGCCGCGAATCGGGCTACGTCGATTACCAGACCGCGTAAGCGCGCGGTCTTCCGTGCGTCACCCGAACTGCCGGAAATCCGGCTTGCGCTTTTCGAGGAACGCGCTGAACGCCTCGCGGGCTTCCGGCGCGAGCAGCATCTTCCCGAAGCGCACGATTTCTTCGTCCATCTGCGTGCGGACTTCGTGCGACGACGCGCGCTTCATCAGCGACTTCGTCGCGCGCAGCGATGCGGCCGGCAGCGCGATCAGCTTCTGCAGCTGCGCGGCGACGAACGCATCCAGCTCGGCGGCGGGCAGCACGCGCGTGACGAAGCCCATCCGGTGCGCTTCGTTCGCGTCGAACGTCTCGCCGAGCAGCAGCTTTTCGGCCGCCGCCTGGTAGCCGGCCACGCGCGGCAACAACAGCGACGACGCCGCCTCCGGGCACAGCCCGAGTTGCGCGAACGGCAGCGCGAAACGCGCGGTGTCGGCCACATAGACGAAGTCGCAATGCAGCAGCATCGTCGTGCCGACGCCGATCGCGACGCCCGTCACCGATGCGACGAGCGGCTTGCCCGCGTCCGCGATCGCGAGCAGGAAGCGGATCACCGGCGAGTCGCTGCCGGTCGGCGGCGACTTCAGGAAGTCCTCGATGTCGTTGCCCGCGGTGAACACCTCGGCGTGGCCGCGAATCAGGATCGCGCGCACCGTCGGGTCGTTTTCCGCCGCGATCAGCGCGTCGGCCATCGTCTGGTACATCACCGACGTCAGCGCGTTCTTGCGTGCGGGCCGATCGAGCGTGATCGTCAGCACGCCGTCGGCCTGCATCAGCTGGATGTCGTGGTTCATCCGTTCGTCTCCATGAAAAAAACGGTTCGCAGACCCTGCAGCCTGCGAACCGTGTCGATGCCCTCTCGCCCGTAAAACTACAGCCGCTCGATGATGCCGGCCGCGCCCATGCCGGTGCCGACGCACATCGTCACCATCCCGTACTTCAGGTTGCGCCGGCGCAGCGCGTGCACGACGGTCGCCGCGCGGATCGCGCCGGTCGCGCCGAGCGGATGGCCGAGCGCGATCGCGCCGCCCATCGGGTTCACCTTCGCCGGATCGAGGCCGAGGTCCTGGATCACCGCGAGCGACTGCGCGGCGAACGCCTCGTTCAGCTCGATCCAGTCCATGTCGTCCTGCGTGAGGCCCGCAGCCTTCAGCGCGGCCGGGATCGCTTCCTTCGGCCCGATGCCCATGATCTCCGGCGGCACGCCGCGCACCGCGAAGCTGACGAAGCGCGCAAGCGGCGTCAGGTCGAACTGCTTGAGCATCTTCTCCGACACGACGATCAGCGCGCCCGCGCCGTCCGACGTCTGCGAGCTGTTGCCCGCCGTCACTGAGCCCTTGTTCGCGAACACCGCGCGCAGCTTCGCGAGGCCTTCCGGCGACGTGTCCGCGCGCGGCCCCTCGTCGAGCGACACGACGCGGCTCGTCACGTTCACATTGCCGGTCGCGAGATCGGGCGAGCGCTCCTCGACCGCGTAGGGCGCGATTTCGTCGGTGAACTCGCCCGCCTGCTGCGCGGCGAGCGCGCGACGGTGCGATTCGACCGCGAACGCGTCCTGCGCTTCGCGGCTCACCTTCCAGCGTGTCGCGACCTGCTCGGCGGTGAGGCCCATCCCGTATGCGATGCCGATGTTCTCGCTCGTGTCGAAGATATGCGGCGACAGCGACGGCTTGTTGCCCATCATCGGCACCATGCTCATCGATTCGCAGCCGCCCGCGATCATCGCGTCGGCCTCGCCGACGCGAATCCGGTCCGCCGCCATCGCGAGCGCGGTCAGGCCCGATGCGCAAAAGCGGTTCACCGTGACGCCGCCGACCGTGTTCGGCAGCCCCGCCAGCAGCGCTCCGATGCGCGCGACGTTCAAGCCCTGCTCCGCCTCGGGAATCGCGCAGCCGATGATCGCGTCCTCGATCACCTTCGTGTCGAGCCCCGGCACCTGCCCGACCGCCGACCTGATCGCGTGGACGAGCAGCTCGTCCGGGCGGGTGTTCCTGAACGCGCCGCGCGGCGCCTTGCCGATCGGCGTGCGGCTCGCGGCGACGATATATGCGTCCTGCAGCTGTTTGCTCATTAAAGTCTCCGACTTGTGACGTGCCGCGTCAGTTGCGCACCGGCTTGCCGGTCTGCAACAGCCCCATGATGCGTTCCTGCGTTTTCTGCGTGCCGACGAGATCGACGAACGCGCGGCGCTCGAGCGTCAGCAGCCATTCTTCGTCGACGAGGCTGCCCGCCTCGACGTCGCCGCCGCAGATCGCCTCCGCGATGCGGCTCGCGATCAGGAAGTCGTGCTCGCTGATGAAGCGCCCGTCGCGCAGGTTCACGAGCGACGACTTGATCGTCGAGATCACCGAGCGGCCGGCGACCGGAATCTGCGTCGCGCGCAGCGGCGGCCGGTAGCCCGACGCGGCGAGCGTGCGCGCTTCGTTCTTCGCGGTGTCGAGCAGTTCGAACACGTTGAACACGATCGTGTCCGACGGCTTCAGATAGCCCATCGCGCGCGCTTCGTACGCGGACGCGGACACCTTCGCCGTCGCCGCGTTCTCGAACGACTTCTGCACGAACTTCAGCAGATCGCCCGGCGCCGCGCCGACTGCGTTCGCCGCTTCGGCTGCGCGCAGCGCGGCTTCCTTCAGGCCGCCGCCGGACGGCACGAGGCCGACGCCGATTTCGACGAGACCGATATAGCTCTCGATGTGCGCGACGCGCTTCGCGCTATGCAGCATCAGTTCGCAACCGCCGCCGAGCGCGATGCCCGACACCGCCGCGACGACCGGCACGTTCGCGTACTTCACGCGCAGCATCGCCTGCTGGAACTTCGCGACGAACGGCTCGATGCCCTTCGCGCCGCCCATCATGAACGCGGGCATCGCTTCTTCGAGATTCGCGCCGGCCGAGAACGGGCCGCCCGGCGTGCCGAGCTTCAGCGACGTCGGCTGCCAGATCACGACGGCCTTGTAGTTCTGCTCCGCGAGTTCGATCGCGCGGATGATGCCTTCGAGCACGCCCGGGCCGATCGTGTTCATCTTCGTCTTGAACGACACGATCACGACGTCGTCCTCGCCCGCACGGGGGTCGGTCCACGCGCGCACGTGATCGGTTTCGAAGAGCGTGTTGCCCCACTTGCGCGGATCGGCGTTCGTGTCGCCCGCGAGCGGCGCGCGGAACACCTGACGATCGTAGACGCGCAGCGTGGAGCGCGGCGCGAAGCGCTGCGCGGCCGGCGACCACGAGCCCTCGGCCGTATGCACGCCGCCCGCGTCCGCGACGGGGCCGTCGAACACCCAGCCGGGCAGCGGCGCGTTCGACAGCGCGTTGCCCGCATCGATGTCTTCCTTCACCCACTGCGCGACCTGTTTCCAGCCGGCCGCCTGCCAGTCCTCGAACGGGCCTTCGTTCCAGCCGAAGCCCCAGCGGATCGCGAGATCGATGTCGCGCGCGTTGTCCGCGATCGATTCGAGATGCACCGCGATGTAGTGGAACACGTCGCGGAAGATCGACCACAGGAACTGCGCCTGCGGGTGATCTGTTTCGCGCAGCAGCTTCAGGCGCTCCGCCGGCGGACGCTTCATGATGCGGCCGATCATCTCCTCGGCCTTGCGGCCGCCGTCGACGTACTCGCCGCTCTCCGGGTCGAGCACCTTGATCGCCTTGCCTTCCTTGCGATAGAAGCCCGCGCCGCTCTTCTGGCCGAGCGCGCCCTTCTGCACGAGCGCAGCGAGCACGGCGGGCGTCTCGTAGACCGGGAAGAACGGGTCGTCCGCGAGGTTGTCCTGCATCGTCTTGATCACGTGCGCCATCGTGTCGAGCCCGACGACGTCGGCGGTGCGGAACGTCGCCGACTTCGCGCGGCCGAGCCGGCTGCCGGTCAGATCGTCGACTTCGTCGAAACGCAGGCCGAACTTCTTCGCCTCGGCGATCACCGCGAGGATCGAGAACACGCCGACGCGGTTCGCGATGAAGTTCGGCGTATCTTTCGCGCGCACGACGCCCTTGCCGACGACGCTCGTCAGGAACGTTTCGAGCGCATCGAGGATGTCCGGCTTCGTATGCGTGGTCGGGATCAGCTCGACCAGATGCATGTAGCGCGGCGGATTGAAGAAATGCACGCCGCAAAAGCGCGCCTTCAGCGCATCGTCGAAGCCCTTCGACAGCCCGGTGATCGACAGGCCCGACGTATTCGTCGCGAAGATCGCGTGCGGCGCGAGATGCGGCGCGACCTTCCGATACAGGTCGTGCTTCCAGTCCATCCGTTCGGCGATCGCCTCGATCACGACGTCGCATTCGGCGAGCTTGTCGATGTCGTCGTCGTAGTTCGCGGGCGTGATGTACTGCGCGTCGTCCTTCACGCCGAACGGCGCGGGCGACAGCTTCTTCAGATGGTCGATCGCCTTCAGCGCAATCGCGTTCTTCGGGCCTTCTTTCGCGGGCAAGTCGAATAGCAGTACCGGCACACGGGCGTTGATCAGGTGCGCTGCGATCTGCGCGCCCATCACGCCGGCGCCGAGCACGGCCACCTTGCGAATGATCAGATTGCTCACGTCGTTCCTCCAGCGGATAAGGTTGTCGTTGTCAGAACAGCGCCTCGTCGACGTCCATCAGCGTCTTCGCGCCGGCGCGCGCCTGACGGATCGTCGTCGCCGTTTCCGGCAGCAGCTTCGCAAAGTAGAAACGCGCGGTCGCGAGCTTCGACTGGTAGAACGGATCGCCCGACGCCTCGTGATCGAGCGCGATGCGCGCCATCCGCGCCCAGAAGTACGAGAACACCAGATGGCCGACCGTGCGCAGATACGGCACCGCCGCCGCGCCGACTTCGTCCGGGTTCTGCATCGCCTTCATGCCGACTTCCATCGTCAGCTTCTGGACCTTGTCGCCGATGTCCGCGAGCGGGTTCACGAACTCCTGCATGTCCGGCTTCACGCCTTCTTCTTCGATGAACGCCGTGACGAGCTTGCCGAACTTCTTCAGCTTCGCGCCCATGTCGCCGAGCACCTTGCGGCCCAGCAGGTCGAGCGACTGGATCGTGTTCGTGCCTTCGTAGATCTGGTTGATCCGCGCGTCGCGCACGTACTGCTCCATGCCCCACTCGGAGATGAAGCCGTGGCCGCCGTACACCTGCACGCCGAGATTCGCGCTCTCGAACGCGTTGTCGGTCAGGAACGCCTTGATGATCGGCGTGAGCAGCGCGACGAGATCCGCGGCTTCCTTGCGCGTTTCTTCGTCTTCGTGCGACAGCTCCTTGTCGATCTGCAGCGCGGCCCAGTACGCGAACGCGCGCCCGCCCTCGGCCCACGCCTTCTGCGTGAGCAGCATGCGGCGCACGTCCGGATGCACGATGATCGGATCGGCCGCTTTTTCCGGCGCCTTCGGGCCGGAGAGCGAGCGCATCTGCAGACGCTCCTTCGCATACGCGAGCGCGTTCTGGTACGCGACCTCGGTGAGCCCGAGGCCCTGCATGCCGACGCCGAGACGCGCGGCGTTCATCATCACGAACATCGCGTTCAAGCCCTTGTTCGGCTCGCCGACGAGCCAGCCCTTCGCGTTGTCGAGATTCATCACGCAGGTCGCGTTGCCGTGGATGCCCATCTTGTGCTCGATCGAGCCGCACTTGATCGGGTTGCGTTCGCCCGGCTCGCCCGCCGCCGTCGGCAGGAACTTCGGTACGACGAAGAGCGAGATGCCCTTCGTGCCGTTCGGCGCGTCGGGCAGACGCGCGAGCACGAGGTGCACGATGTTCTGCGCCATGTCGTGCTCGCCGCTGGAGATGAAGATCTTCGTGCCGGTCAGCGCGTACGAGCCGTCGCCGTCGGGCTCGGCCTTCGTGCGCAGCATGCCGAGGTCGGTGCCGCAGTGCGGCTCGGTCAGGCACATCGTGCCGGTCCATTCGCCGGACACGAGCTTCGGCAAATACGTGTGCCGCTGCTCGGGCGTGCCGTGCGCGCGCAGACATTCATACGCGCCGTGCGACAGGCCCGGATACATCGTCCACGCCTGGTTCGCCGAGTTCATCATTTCGTACAGCGCATTGTTGACGAACGCGGGCAGCCCCTGGCCGCCGTATTCCGGATCGCAGCCGAGCGCCGGCCAGCCTGCGTCGACGTACTGCCGGTACGCTTCCTTGAAGCCTGTCGGCGTCGTCACGACGCCGTCGCCGACATACTTGCAGCCTTCGCGGTCGCCGACCTGATTCAGCGGAAACAGCACTTCGGCGCAGAACTTGCCGGCCTCCTCGAGCACCTGGTTGATCGTGTCGGCGTCCAGATCCGCGTGCTTCGGCATCTGCTTCAATTCGCCTTCGACGTTCAGCAGTTCGTGCAGCACGAACTGCATATCGCGCAGCGGGGCGGCGTACTGTCCCATGGTGTGTTTCTCCAGTTACGGTGAATCTTCGCAATCAAGCGGGGTTACGTTACCGGGCCACCACGGCCGCCGCGCCGTGCCCGGCGTCGGTGGCGACCGTCAGCGGTTGCCTGGGGTCGTGCTCTGATATGAAACGATCAGCTTTTCGAGCGCGGTCCGCGCATGCTCGACCGCGTCCGGCAGATGCAGGAAGCGGCCGTCATGATGCAGGCCGAGCGTGACGCTATACAGTTCGAACAGCATCAGCGCGGGATCGGTGTCGCGACGCAAATGCCCTTCTTCGATCGCCTGCGAAATGGCCCTCAACAGCGCCGCGCGCCACATCGTGACGCTTGCGACCAGCTGCTCGCGCACTGGGTTGTCCGCGCGGTCGTCGTATTCGACCGCACCGCTGATGTAGATGCATCCGGTCATCACCTCGTGGATGCGCTTCTCGAACCAGCGCGACAGCATCGCCCGCAGACGCGGCAGTCCGCGCGGTTCGGCGAGGCTCGGAAAAAACACCTCCTCCTCGAACCGGCGGTGATATTCGCGCACCACTTCGACCTGCAGGTCCTCGCGCGAACCGAAGTGCGCGAACACGCCGCTCTTGCTCATCTGCATGCGCTCGGCAAGCAGGCCGATCGTGAGCCCTTCGAGGCCGTCGCGGCCGGCGAGGTCGAGTGCCGCGTCGAGAATGGCGGCCCGTGTCTGTTCGCCTTTTCGCATAGCTTTTTTTACCGTATCGAATTGCGCAGAAGAAAAATCGAACGGCCGTCCTATTGTTGTGGACGACCGCCCCCGGAACAAGGACTTTATTAGAAAGCCGTTTCTAACCGCCCGGTGCAATGGGGTTCAGTCATAGCCGCCGACGGTCAGCAGCTTCATTGCCGCGCGATAAAGGGTGTAAGCAAACCAGCTAACCGAACGTTCGAGCACCGGACGTGCCTCGTAGCGCGTACGGTCGATCGGCGCCGATTCGTCGAACGCCGCGAGAATGCCTTCGCGCAGCGACTCGATCTCCGGGTGCTGCAGCATCAGCACGTTCGCTTCGTTGTTCACGAAGAGGCTCAGCGCATCGAGGTTCGACGATCCGACCGTTCCCCACTTCGAATCGACGACGGCGACCTTGCCGTGCAGCATCGTCCGCTCGTACTCGGCGATCTCGACGCCCGCGCTCAGCAGCGCGTGATACAGAAACGGCACCGCATGGTCGAGAAACGCGAACTCCTTTCGTCCGACCAGCAGCTTCACCGACACGCCGCGCGCGGCCGCTTCGGTGAGCGCGCGACGCAGGCGTCGCCCCGGCATGAAATACGGGTTCGCGAGCAGCACTTCGGTGCGCGCCGCGCCGATCGCGTCGAGGTACGCCTTTTCGATCGCGCGGCGATTCACGATGTTGTCGCGCGCGACAAACGCGACGCACGGCACGCGCGCGGCGCGCGGGTCGCGCACGCTCGCGCGCAGGCGCGCGCGCAGCCGCTCGACGAGGCGCGTCGCGGGGTTCGACGGCGCGCGATGCGGGCCGCCCGGAGCGATGCGTCGGCCAAGCGGCTGTGCGTGCGCGTGCGACGAGGACGACGAAGACGACGCGGCGGCGTGCGTGCCTGTCGTGCCCGCCGCGCTGTGTGCGCCGTCCACTGCGCCGGCGGTCGCCGGCATCGGATGAAACACGGTCGACGTCGCGCTCCGCAGCGCCGGCCGGTGCCCGAGCCGGATGCGGCGCCATTGAAGCTCGATGGCCTCGCGCACGTCGATGACCACCGGTCCGCTCAATTCGACCGCGAAATCCCAGCGCGGAAACGGCAGCGCCTTGCCGTTGTGATCGAGGTCGTCGACGACGTTGATGCCGCCGCAGTACGCGTACGTATCGTCGACCACCGCGAGCTTGCGGTGCGTGCGCGAGAAGCCGAACGGACCGAACAGATGCGGGTTGTACACGCGATGTTCGATGCCGGCCGCGCGCCACGTATCGAACAGCGGCAGTCGCGCGGTGCCGATGCCGTCGGTGATGACGCGCACGCGCACGCCGCGCCCGACCGCGCGCAGCAACGCCGCCGACACCGCCTGCCCGATCGCGTCGTCGCAGTAAATGTACGTTTCGAGCGCGACGTCGCGCGTGGCCGCATCGATGCGTTCGACGAGCGTCGCGAACAAGTCGCTGCCG
Source organism: Paraburkholderia sp. (assembly GCA_035492135.1). GTDB lineage: Bacteria > Pseudomonadota > Gammaproteobacteria > Burkholderiales > Burkholderiaceae > Paraburkholderia. The sequence continues at coordinate 61,459 of DATJJN010000117.1, forward strand.
GACGTAAAAAGCTTGACGCTGTTGCCGGTCGTGAAGCGGTAGCGCGAGCGATAGCGTCTGCCGAGCAGAAGCTGCCTTAACTGCGCGGCGCTGCGGCGATCGATGTCCGTCATCGGGCTGCTCCGGGCGGACGGCCAGCTTCGCACAGGCGCTCGGGCAGTTGCAGGATCGCGTCGCGATTGGACGACGAGAAGCAGCGCGCGGCCGCTTCCTCATAGGGCAGCCACAGGTACGCGGTGTGCTCGCGCGGCGCGAGCGTCACGTCGATGCCGTGCGGCACCTGCAGGCTGAACCAGTGCTCGGTGTTGCGCGTGACGCCCGGCGCATAACGGTGCCGCCACACCGGATAGATTTCGTATTCGATTTCGATGTCCCAGTCGACGAGCGCCGTCGCAGGCACGTCGGGTGTGCCGACCACGATGCCGGTTTCCTCCGCGACTTCGCGCGCCGCCGTCGTCGCGAACGGCTCTTCCAGCTGATCCTTCGAGCCCGTGACCGATTGCCAGAAACCGGGCCGGTTCGCACGCTCGATGATCAGCACGTCGAGCTGCGGCGTATGAATGACGACAAGGACGGATTGCGGAATTTTTGGCGGCTTGAGCATGGTTCTCGGACGTTCTGGGCCGTGCACGGCGGCTTACGGCAAATGTATCGCAAAAAGCAAAAAAGGCAGCCACGCGGGCTGCCTTTTCTGGTCTGACGAAAACGCGCTGGACTTACTGCGCGACCTTCTGCTCGGGCTGACGCAGACGGATATGCAGCTCGCGCAACTGACGCTCGTCGACCGGGCTCGGCGCCTGCGTGAGCAGATCCTGCGCGCGCTGCGTCTTCGGGAACGCGATCACGTCGCGGATCGAATCGGCGCCGGCCATCATCGTGACGATGCGGTCGAGACCGAACGCGATCCCGCCGTGCGGCGGCGCGCCGTACTGCAGCGCGTCGAGCAGGAAGCCGAACTTCGCACGCGCTTCTTCCGCGTTGATCTTCAGCGCGCGGAACACCTTGCTCTGCACTTCCTCGCGATAGATACGCACCGAACCGCCGCCGATTTCCCAGCCGTTCAGCACCATGTCGTACGCCTTCGC
>DATJJN010000118.1:0-2711 GCA_035492135.1 Paraburkholderia sp.
AGCGTTCATGGGCAAGGGCGTGTCGGCCTGCGCGACCTGCGACGGCTTTTTCTACAAGCAGCAGCATGTGGCGGTGGTCGGCGGCGGCAATACCGCGGTCGAAGAGGCGCTGTATCTGGCCGGCATCGCGAAGAAAGTGACCGTGATCCATCGCCGCGACAAGTTCCGCGCCGAGCCGATCCTGATCGACCGTCTGCTCGCGAAGGAAAAGGAAGGCGTTGTCGAAATCAAGTGGAACCACACGCTCGACGAGGTGACTGGCGACCAGTCCGGCGTAACGGGCCTGCGCATCAAGCACACGCAGACCGGCGAAACCACCGACATCGCGCTGCAGGGTCTGTTCGTCGCAATCGGCCACAAGCCGAACACGGATATCTTCGCGGGCCAGCTCGAGATGAAGAACGGCTACATCATCACGAAGGGCGGCCTGAACGGTTTCGCGACCGCGACCAGCGTACCGGGCGTGTTCGCCGCGGGCGATGTGCAGGACCACGTGTACCGTCAGGCAATCACCAGCGCGGGCACCGGCTGCATGGCCGCGCTCGATGCGCAGCGCTATCTCGAGACCATCAACGAGATGGCCGGCGAGCATGCGATGAGCCAGGAAGCGGAGCGTTAATCCGTAGAGCGCGATCGCGACGCGGGGTCGCGACGACCAGCGCGACGGTAAAATGGCGGCGGGATGAAGCCCGGCCGTCTGCTTGAACAGGAAGGCCGCGGCTGAAAAGCTGGTGGCCTTTTTTGTGCCCATCGCGTTTGCATCACGTGTTTGTTGCGCGCTTTCGCGGTTCGCGGCTGCCATCACCGCGTGGTCTCGTACGTTGGCCGTTGACCGCCCGCGAGCCCATGGCCCCGATGCATCGCCACGCCCCCGCACCACCGATCGACCTTCCCGCGTGTATTGCCGATATGCCGAAGAATCAGCCCCATCCAAACGAACCGAAACGCCCACGCGCCGCCACACGGCCCGCGCCTGAACCGGCCGCGCCCGCCGTCGCGCCGAAGCTCGAGCGCACGAGCGGGTTCGCCGGCCTCGGTGCGCTGCGCGACGCGTTAAAGGGCGATGCGCAGCGGCGCGAGCGCGCACAGGCGGTGGCCAAGGCGGCCCAGCGCGAAGCAGCGGCGGACGCCGATCTGTTCCGCCGCGAAATCGGCGAAGTGGCACCGCTCGCGATCCCGCCGCGCGCGACGCTCACGCGCAATCCCCCGCCGCCTCTGCCGGTGCAAACCCTCCTCGACGAGGAAGCGGTGCTGCACGAAGCGATCTCCGACGAATTCGACCCCGAAGTGCTGCTTGAAACCGACGAAACGCTGTCGTATTGCCGCCCTGGCGTGAGCCGCGATGTCGTGCGCAAGCTGCGGCGCGGCGACTGGATCGTGCAGGCGCAGATCGACTTGCACGGGATGCGGCGCGAGGAAGCACGCGAGGCGCTGGCGGAATTCATCCGCGAATCGGTGAAGCGCGGTTTGCGGTGTCTGCGCGTGATCCACGGCAAGGGTTTGGGGTCGATCGGCAAGGAACCGGTGTTGAAGGGCAAGGTGCGTGCGTGGCTCGTGCAGAAGTCCGAAGTCATCGCGTTCTGTCAGGCGCGCCCGCACGATGGTGGAGCGGGTGCGGTGGTCGTGCTGTTGCAGCCAGGGGCGATGCCTGCGCACGGGGCGCAGTCGAAGCCCTGACGAACCGCACTCCATCGCGAGCTGTCGATTTTCGACGCCGCCGTTCGTCGTCGGATAAACGGCCATGGTGGCCGTCGTTGCGCCACGGCGCACTCTACAAACGTCAAAGGTGATCGCAATGCCCCTGCAGCTCTATGCCCACCCGTTCTCCTCGTACTGCCAAAAAGCGCTGATCGCGCTCTACGAGAACGGCACGCCGTTCGAAATGCGCATGCTCGCATACGACAACCCGCAAATCATGGCCGAGTTCGCCGCGCGGTGGCCGATCAAGCGGTTTCCGGTGCTGGTCGACGGCGGCCGCACCGTGGTCGAGGCGAGCATCATCATCGAGTACCTGGGCCTGTACTATCCGGGGCCCACCGCGCTGCTGCCGGCCGATCCGCGCGCCGCGCTCGACGTGCGCACGATGGACCGTTTCTTCGACAACTACATTTCGACGCCGCAGCAGCGCGTCGTCTACGACAGCCTGCGCGCCGAAAACGAGCGCGACCCGCGCGGTGTCGCCGACGCTCGCGCGATGCTGGACACCTCGTACGCATGGCTCGACAAATGGATGGCCGAACGCGAATGGGCGTCGGGCGACACCTTCAGCCTCGCCGATTGCGCGGCCGCGCCGTCGCTGTTCTACGCCGATTGGACCCATCCGATCGACCCGGCCTTCGCGCACGTGCGCGCATACCGGCAACGGCTGCTCGCGCGGCCGTCGTTCGCGCGCGCGGTCGACGAGGCGCGACCGTACCGGCCGCTCTTCCCGCTCGGGGCACCGGACCGGGACTGACCGGCGGGCGAACCACGCCAGATACACTGGGCGCGGGTGGCCCACAGCCCCGCCCGTGCCCCCTTTTGAGACAAGCGCTTTTCCTCGCTGTAGACTTCACCCCGCAAACCCGCTACCCCCGGCTCATCATTCACAAGGCAAACCATGGACCGTTTCGAAGCGATGGAGATATTTACGCGTGTGGTCGAAGCGAACAGCTTCACCAAAGTATCCGAATCGCTCGACCTGCCGCGCGCCAAGGTCAGCCGCACGATCC
>DATJJN010000119.1:0-22528 GCA_035492135.1 Paraburkholderia sp.
CCATCGAGGCATTCGAGCTGAACGCACTCGACTATCTGCTCAAGCCGGTGCGCGCGGCGCGGCTTGCCGCCGCCCTCAAGAAGGCGGCCGGCGCCGGTGCGCCGCGGCGAGAAAGCCTCGCGCGCGCCGCGGCTGCCCCGCGCGAATACCTTTCGGTCGCCGAGCGGCACCGCATCGTGCTGGTGCCCGTGCGCGACATCCTTTTTCTGCGCGCCGAGCAGAAGTACGTGACCGTGCGCACGCGCGAGCGCGAGCACCTGATCGAGGAGTCGCTCGTCGCGCTGGAGAAGGAATTCTGCGCGCCCGAGGCGAGCCATCCCTTCGTGCGCATTCATCGCAACTGCCTCGTCGCGCGCGCGTCGATCCGCGGCTTCGAGCGCGCGGCGCCGAGCCACGACGAGCCGCACTGGCTGGTGGTGCTGGACGGCATCGACGAGCGGCTGCCTGTCAGCCGCCGGCAGTGGCCGATGCTGCGCGAGATCGTGGCGGACCGCGGATGAGGCGGCTTGTCATCGCCACGCGCCAGAGCCGCCTCGCGCTCTGGCAGGCCGAGCATGTGAAGCAGAGGCTGGAGAAGGCTCATGCGGGTCTGGTCGTCGAGCTCCTGCCGATGACCACGCGCGGCGACGAGGTGCTCGATCGCAGCCTCGAGAAGGTGGGCGGCAAGGGCCTGTTCGTGAAGGAGCTGGAAAACGCACTCGCCGACGGCAGCGCGGACCTCGCGGTCCACTCGCTGAAAGACGTGCCGATGGATCTGCCGCAGGGCTTCGCGCTCGCCGCGATCATGGAGCGCGAAGACCCGCGCGACGCGTTCGTGTCGAACGATTACGACTCCCTCGCGGCGCTGCCGCCGGGCAGCGTCGTCGGGACGTCGAGCCTGCGGCGCGAGGCGATGATCCGCGCGCGTCATCCGCAGCTCGACGTGCGGCCGCTGCGCGGCAACCTCGACACGCGCCTCGCGAAGCTCGATCGCGGCGACTACGCGGCGATCATCCTCGCGGCGGCCGGCTTGAAGCGGCTTGGCTTGAGCGCACGCATCCGCGCGCTGATCGAGCCGGAAGACAGCCTGCCGGCAGCGGGCCAGGGCGCGCTCGGCATCGAGATTCGCGCGGATCGCGCCGATGTCGCCGCGTGGCTTGCGCCGTTGCACGATCCGCGCACGGCCGCCGCGGTGGAGGCCGAGCGAATGGTGTCGCGCGCGCTCGGCGGCTCGTGCTCGGTGCCGCTCGCCGCGTATGCGCAGTGGCGTGACGGCGCGCTCAATCTGCGCGCGAGCATCGCGACGCCGGATGCAAGCCGCGTGCTGCGCGCGGACGGCTCGGCCGGCGCGGCCGACACGGCAGGCGCGGTCGAACTGGGCCGCCAGGTCGCGCAGACGCTGATCGACAGCGGCGCGCTCGACATCGTGCGCGCGCTGTCGGAAGCGGGCGGGGCGTCGGACACCGCGCCGAACCATCCGCCGGGCACACGATGATGACCGGCGCGCCGAACGGGAACGGGCAGACGGGCCGCCACGGCGACGGGGCGGGGTCAGGTGAGGGTTCGGGGCCGGCTGTTGGGTCGCGCGTGGATATAGCCGCGGGCGCATCTGCGGGCACAAGCGCCGGCACGTCCGCGGGCACAAGCGCTGGCACGTCCGCGGGCACAAGCGCTGGCACAACCGCTGGCACAACCGCTGGCACAACCGCGGACACAACCGCGGGCACAACCGCGGGCACAACCGCGGACACAACCGCGGGCACAACCGCTGGCGCGTCCGCAAGCACATCCGCAGCCCCGACCACGCCCCCGGCCGCATCCTCGCCTTCCCCCGGCGACGCCCGGTTCACCGCCGTCCTGACCCGCCCCGCAGGCCAGTCCGAAGCCCTCGCCGCGGCGCTCGCCGGGCGACGCATCCGCACGCTCGACTTCCCGCTGATCGGGATCGCGCCGGCCCACGACGACGCGCCGCTGCGCGACGCGTTCAGCACGCTCGAGCGTTACGCGCTCGTCGTGTTCGTGTCGCCGAACGCGGTCGATCGCGCGTTCGCATGCTACGCGACGGTGTCGTCGATCTGGCCGCACGCGCTGCCGGTTGCGGTCGTCGGGCCGGCGAGCGTCGCGGCGCTCGGCCGGCACGGCGTCGCCGCGCCCGATCATCGCGTGATCAGCCCGCCCGTCGGGGCCGACGAGGAACCCGCGCGGTTCGATTCGGAGGCGCTTTTCGCCGCGCTCGAAGCCGCGTTCGGCCCGAACGGCTTCGACGGCAAGCGCGTGCTGATCGTGCGCGGCGACGGCGGCCGCGAATGGCTCGCGGACCGTCTGCGCGAGGCGGGCGCCGAGGTCGAGGCGGTGGCCGCGTATCGCCGCGTCGTGCCGGAGCCGTCGATCGCCGCATGGGAGCAGGTGCACGCGCTGCTGGCGGGCGCGCCGCATGCGTGGCTCGTCACGAGTTCCGAAGGCGTGCGCAATCTCGAAGCGCTCGCGCACGAGCATCTGACCGCGGGCGAGATCGTGCAACTCAAGCATGCGCCGCTCGTCGCGCCCCATCCGCGGATTGCCGAGACGGCCCGGGGATTGGGTTTTGATAGGATTACGGTGTCCGGCGCGGGCGACGAGCGCATCGTCGAGACGCTGTCGGGCCTTGCCTCCCTGGCTGTTCAACCGGTTCAGAACCCTCCGACGGTGACGTCGGCACACTCTCGCATGACTGATTCGAACAATTCCAGCAACGCTTCACCGCAGTCAGCCGCGCCGTCAGCCGCGCAATCCGCCGCACCGTCGGGCGCTTCGTCGACTTCGTCCACCACCACCCGTTCCGCCGCCCGGCGCGACAGCGCGCCGCCGCTGACGCCGCCGCCCGGCGTGCCGTATGCGACGGGCAACGAGCGCGCACGGCGCAGCGCATCCACGCCGCTGTTGTGGGCGCTGCTGGTGATCGTCGCGGCGGCCTCGGGCGCCGGGGGCTACCTGCTGAACCGGAAGATCGATCAGGCCGGCCAGCAACTGGTCGCGGGCCAGCAGGCCGCCGCCGCGCAGACCGCGCAGTTGCGCGCGCGCACCGAACAGACGGTCGCGAGCGTGCAGGCGACCGAATCGCACCTCTCGCAACTCGAAGGCCGCCTGACCGACGCGCAGACGTCGCAGCAGGCGCTCGCGCAGCAGTATGCGGATCTGTCGAAGACGCGCGACGACTGGACCCTCGCCGAAGTCGGCCAGATGCTGTCGAGCGCGAGCGAGCAGTTGCAGCTCACCGGCAACACGCGGCTCGCGCTGTTCGCGCTGCAGAGCGCGGACGACCGGCTCGCGGCGTCCACGAATCCGCAGGCGCTCGTCGTGCGCAAGGCGATCGCCGAGGACATCGCGAAGCTGAAGTCCGCGCCGTCGACCGACCTGACCGGGCTCGCGATCAAGCTCGACACCGCGATCGGCAAGATCGACACGCTGCCGCTCGCCGGCGAGGCGCAGGTCGCGCGCACGACGCCGCAGGCGGCCACGCCGGCCGACGTCGCGCAGACCGCCGCCGCGAATCACATCCCGCGCTGGCGCGCGTGGCTCGAACAGTTCACCGCGGGCATCGGCCAGCAGCTCGCGAGCCTCGTGCAGGTGCGCCGCATCGACAACGCGGATGCGATGCTGATCGCGCCCGAGCAGGGCGTCTTCGTGCGCCAGAACGTGAAGCTGCGGCTGTTGTCCGCGCGGCTGTCGCTGCTGTCGCGCAACGACGCGACGCTGAAGTCGGACCTCGCGGCCGCCGACGACGCGCTCGCGCGCTACTTCGACAACAACTCGAAGGACACTGAGGCCGTGCGCGACCTGATCAAGGAGGTGAGCACGGGCTCGGCGGCGGTCGCGTTGCCGAATCTCGACACGAGCCTGCAGGCGATCGCGCAGTTCCGGAGCCGGGGGTAAGACATGGCGATTCGTGGACTGCTGTGGCTCGCGATCCTGTTCGTGATCGCGGTCGTGCTCGCGACGCTCGGCCGCTTCGACGCGGGGCAGGTGTTGCTCGTCTATCCGCCGTATCGGGTGGACGTGTCGCTGAACCTGTTCATCGTCGGCGTGGTGGTCGCGTTCATCCTTTTCTACGCGCTGCTGCGTTTCGTGCGCAACGTCGTCACGATGCCGCGCCGGGTCGCCGCCTATCGCGTGCGCACGCGCGCCGAGAAGGCACACGGCGCGCTGCGCGAGGCGATCGGCAACCTGTATGCGGGGCGCTTTTCGCGCGCGGAGAAGGCCGCGCGCGATTCGCTCGCCGATGCGCGCAACACGGCGGCGGCCGGGCTGATCGCCGCGAACGCCGCGCACCGGATGCACGAGTTCGCGCGCCGCGACGACTGGCTAAGCCAGATCGACGATGCGGACTGGCAGGAGGCGCGTCTGATGGCGACCGCCGACATGCGCGCGGACGGCCGCGACGCGGACGGCGCGCTCACCGCGCTCACCGAGATGCGCACGCAGGGCGGCCGCCGCATCCACGCGCAGCAGATCGCGCTGCGCGCGCAGCAGCAGCTGAAGAACTGGGGCGAGGTGCTGAAGCTCGTGAAGACGCTGGAGAAGCGCGAGGCGCTGCATCCGGCGGTCGCGGTGCGGCTGCGCCAGCTCGCGGCGGAAAACCTGTTGCGCGACCGGCGGCACAACGCCGATGCGCTGCTCGAACTGTGGCAGTCGCTGACGCCGGTCGAGCGTCATTCGCCGCGTCTCGCGGATCTCGCGGCGGAACTGCTCGTCGCGCTGGAGCGGCCGCAGGACGCGCGCAGGATCGTCGAGGAAGCGCTTGCGCAGAACTGGGATGCGCGTCTGTTGCGCCGCTATCCCGACACCGCCGGCGACGACGCGCTGCCGCTGATCCAGAAGGCCGAAGCGTGGCACAAGGAACGGCCGGACGATCCCGACCTGCTGTTCGCGCTCGGCCGGCTGTGCCTGAAGCAGCAGTTGTGGGGCAAGGCGCAATCGTTCCTCGAAAGCGCGCTGAAGTCGCCGGAGATCGCCGACAACGAGCCGCTGAAGATCCGCACGCATCGCGCGCTCGCGCGGCTGCACGAGCAACTCGGCGACAGCGCGAAGGCGGCCGAGCACTATCGCGAGAGCGCGTTGTCGATGAAGGTGGTTTGAGGGTGCATCCCCTCTATCGATCAGTCGCAGCAATGTGGCGCTCGACGCGGTGGTCGACTTACCTATAGCGATCCGGCGTCGCGTCCCCGCATCGAATGTCGCATGTGGCCCGCCCTTCCCGGGCCGCTCGCCCGACCTGATGCCCCGGCGCGTCATACGCATCGAGGCCGTTGGTAAGCGCAGCCGGACCACGCTCACCCGTGCCGCAACGCGATCGTCTTCAGCGTCGTGAATCCATACAGCGCTTCGAAGCCTTTCTCGCGTCCGTGTCCCGAGCGGCCGCTGCCGCCGAACGGCAATTCCACGCCGCCGCCCGCGCCGTAGTTGTTGACGAACACCTGGCCCGCGCGCAGTCGGCGCGCAACGCGCATCTGGCGGCCGCCGTCACGCGTCCACAGGCCGGCGACGAGTCCGTACGGCGTGCCGTTCGCGAGCGCGATCGCCTCGTCTTCGTCGTCGAACGGCATGGCGGCGAGCACCGGCCCGAACACCTCTTCCTGCGCGAGCCGGCTCCCCGGCGGCACGTCGCGCAGCAGCACGGGCGCTTCGTAGAAGCCTTCGGACGGCGCATCGGCGACGATGGTCCCGCGCGCGGCCGTCGCGATACCGTCGCGTTGCGCGCCATCGAGGAACTCGCGCACGCGGTGGCGCTGCCGCTCGCTGATCAGCGGTCCGCAGTCGAGATCCGCGAAAGACGGCCCCACGCGCAGCGCGTCGAACGCTGACGCGAGCCGGTCGAGCAGCGGCTCGTACGCGCGCCGTTCGATCAGCACGCGGCTGCCCGCCGAGCACGTCTGCCCGGCGTTCTGCACGATCGCGCCGACGAGCACCGGCAGCGCGGCATCGAAGTCGGCGTCGGCGAACACGAGTTGCGGCGACTTTCCGCCGAGTTCGAGCGTGACCGGCCGATGGTGGACGGCCGCCGCCTGCGCGACCGACGCGCCGGTCTGCGGCGAGCCGGTGAACGACATGTGATCGATGCCCGCGTGCGACGCGAGCGCGGCGCCCGCTTCGTGCCCGTAGCCGGTGACGACGTTGAGCGCGCCGGCCGGCAGGCCCGCCTCGCGCGCGAGCGCGGCCACGCGCAGCACGGACAGGCACGCATCCTCGGCCGGCTTCACGACGCACGCGTTGCCGGTCGCGAGCGCCGCGCCGACGCTGCGGCCGAAGATCTGCATCGGATAGTTCCACGGGACGATGTGGCCGGTCACGCCATGCGGCTCGCGCAGCGTCAACACGGTGAAGCCGCTTTGATACGGCAGGGTCTCGCCGTGCAGCTTGTCGGCGGCGCCCGCGTAGAACTCGAAATAGCGGGCGAGCGCGGTTGCATCGGCGCGGGCCTGCGCGAGCGGCTTGCCGGTGTCGCGCGCTTCGAGTCGCGCGAGTTCGTCGTGATGCTGCGCGACGAGCGCGGCCAGCCGGTGCAGCACGCGACCTCGCTCGGCGGCGCTTGTGGCGCCCCACGCGCCGTCGAACGCGCGGCGCGCGGCGTGCACCGCGGCATCGATGTCGGCCGCATTGCCGCGTGCGAGGTGCGCAAACGGCTGGCCGTCGGACGGATCGATCACGGCGATCGTCCCGCCGCTCGCCGGCGCACACCACTCGCCGCCGATGAAATGCTTCGCTTCTTGCATGCTCTTTCACCTCTCTTGGGGAGTGAAACAGAAAACGCAGTCAGGAAAAGGGCAAAAACCGGGCCAACGTCGCCGCGTCAAGTAAGCGATTATCGCGCCGTCGCCGCGCGCACGGGATGCGGAACAACGCGGACCGCGCACGCGGGTTGCGAGCCGCCCGCGCATCGGCATCCCGCCGGATGACGGGCCGATGGGACCGATTGGCTATAATGACGCATCCTCAATCGTCCGGAATCCGCTTCGGCGCGCACGGTCTGCCGTGTTGCGCCGCCCGATGTGTGCGCAGGTGCCATCAGGCGCGGGTGGCCGGCTTCTTTCCGACCAGAGAGCGCTCATGAGCTTCAGCAACGTCCCCGCCGGCAAGGATCTGCCGCAAGACTTCAATGTGATCATCGAGATTCCGGCGCAAAGCGATCCGGTGAAATACGAAGCCGACAAGGAGCTGGGTCTCCTCGTCGTCGACCGCTTCGTCGGCACGGGCATGCGCTACCCGGTGAACTACGGCTTCATTCCGCAGACGCTGTCCGGCGACGGCGACCCGGTCGACGTGCTCGTGATCACGCCGTTCCCGCTGCTCGCGGGCTCGGTCGTGCGCGCCCGCGCGCTCGGCATGCTGCAGATGACCGACGAGTCGGGCGTCGACGCGAAGCTGCTCGCGGTGCCGCACGACAAGGTCTGCCCGATGACGGCCAACCTCAAGTCGATCGACGACGTGCCCGAATATCTGAAGGATCAGATCAAGCACTTCTTCGAGAACTACAAGTCGCTCGAAAAGGGCAAGTGGGTGAAGGTCGAAGGCTGGGCGGGCATCGATGCCGCGCATAAGGAAATCAGCGAAGGCGTCGCGAACTTCAAGAAGTAACGAAGCCGTTCGAGCCGAACAAGAGCGCCCCCTGTGGGGCGCTTTTGTTTTGCGCACGCTTTCTACAGGCTACTCGCGGTTGAAAATCACCGTCGCGTTCGCAGGGTCGATCGGGCCGGACGTGTGCTGGTGAACGATCTTCCAGCTCTCGCCGGTGCGCTTGAGCGCGGCGCTCAGCCGATTGTCGAACGCGCGCAGATCGACGCCGTCGCCGCTGACGGCCCTGAAATTCACGAACGCGTGAACCACGGCCACGTCGTCGCCGACGACCGTATGCACGTCGCTGAAATCGACGACGACGCGATCCTCGCCGAGCGCGCCGAACCAGCCCTCTGTCATCTGCCGCCACGACGCGATGCCGTCGTATTTCCATACCCGCCACATGTCGTAGACGACGAGGTTCGGGTCGTACAGCGACACGAATGCGTCGACGTCTCGTGCGTAGACGGCGGCCTTGTAGTCGGACAGCACCTGCAGGATCGGATCGGCGAGTTTATCCACGATGGCGGCTCCTCACTCGGAAGGCGGGGTGACAAGAACGCGGTCAGAACAACCGCGAGACCAGCTTCCCAGTGTAGGAACAAATCGTTACGCACCACGACGGAAGATGATCGAATCCGGCTGCCTGCGCACGCTGTGCGAATTGCCAGGTCATCCTCAGCGGTTCATTCTTCAGCGCATTGCGCATCGGTCGCAGGCAAAACCGAATCGAGCGTGATCGACCCTGCCGCGAGCGCCCGCTTGTCGCGCGGCGCGAGCTGCTTGACGCGATATTCGGCGCGCGACGCGCTCGCGCGATCCGCGAGTTCGAACGACGCGAGCACCTGCACCGGCTTGCGCGAGCGCGTATAGCGCGCGCCGGTGCCGTTCGCGTGCTGCGCGAAGCGCGCGGCGACATCGGTTGCGATGCCGGTATAGATGCTGCCGTCCGCGCATTCGAGCAGGTACAGATGCCACGCCATCAGCGGGAATCCGGGTGGCCGTTCATTGGATGACGAAACGGATTGTGTTCGTTCAGCTCGTGCATGTACGCGTGGATGTGGTTCGATTCGCCTTCGAGAAACCGCGCGACGGCGTCCGAGAACGCAGGATGGGCGAGCCAGTGCGTCGAACGCGTCGCGGTCGGCATGAAGCCGCGCGCCATCTTGTGCTCGCCCTGCGCGCCGCCTTCGAACACGGTCAGCTGTTGCTCGATGCAGAATTCGAGCGGCTGATAGTACGCGGTCTCGAAGTGCAGACACGGCACGTGCTCGACCGCGCCCCAGTAGCGCCCGTACAGCGTGCCGCCGCCGTTCGCGTCGCGCTGGTACACGACGAGCGAACTCGCGATCGGCTTGCCTTCGTACTCGGCGATCACGAGCAGCAGGTTCTCCGGCATCGCGGCGCCGATCGTGCGGAAGAACTCGAGATTCAGATACGGACTCGAAAAGTGCTCGCGATACGTCTGCCGATAGCAGCGGCTGAAGAAGCGCCAGTCCTCGTCGCGGATGTCCTCGCCGCGCACGCGGCGCAGCGTGACGCCGGCGTCGCGCACCTTGCGCCGTTCGGCGCGGATGTTCTTGCGCTTTTTCTGTTCGAGCGTCGACAGGAAGTCGTCGAAGTGCCGGTAGCCTTCGTTGATCCAGTGGAACTGCACGCCTTCGCGCTGCATCATGCCGAGATCGGTCAACGCGGCGGCGTCGTCGGCGGTGGGGAACAGCACGTGCAGCGACGACACGTCGGCCTGCTCCGCGAACGCGACGAGCGTCGCCGCGAGATGACGGCGCGCGTGTTCGTCGACGGCGAGCAGGCGCGTGCCTTGCACCGGCGTGAACGGCACCGCGCACAGCAGCTTCGGGTAATAGTCGAGGCCGTTGCGCTTGTATGCGTCGGCCCATGCCCAGTCGAACACGTATTCGCCGTACGAGTGCCCCTTCAGGTACACCGGCGCGGCCGCCGCGAGCCGGCCCGTGCGCGCGTCGGTCAGCGTGACGAACTGCGGGGCCCAGCCGGCGTCGGGCGTCGCGCACCGCGTCGCGTGCAGCGCCGACAGGAATTCGTGCCGCAAAAACGGCGTCGGCTGCGCCTGGCGCGCGAGCAGCGCGTTCCATTCCGCGGCGTCGACCTCGGCCGGTGAGCCGAGAATGCCCGTGCGATAATCGAAACGTTCCTGATTCAATCTGCGTGGTCCGGTTGAAGGTGCCGGTCAGATCGTACGTCGGCCGGCCGCGTCATGGTAATGCAAACGCCGCGCGCCCGTGCGGCCCGCCACGCGGCGCCGCCGCTTTTCGCCCGCGCCCCAAGGTTAATGACATGAAAGAGCGCTTCTTCAATCTTTATACGCACGGCTTTGCGCGCGTGGCCGTCGGCGTGCCGCGCTGCCGTATCGCCGATCCGGCGTTCAATGCGAGCGAGACGCTCGCGCTCGCGCGCGAGGCCGCCGACAACGGCGCCGTGCTCGTCGCGTTCCCGGAGCTCGGCCTCGCCGCGTACACGTGCGATGACCTGTTCCATCAGAACGCGCTGCTCGATGCGTGCGCGCGCGCGCTCGAGGCGATCGCCGCTGCGTCGGCCACGCTGCCGCTCGCGATGATCGTCGGCTTGCCGATGCGCGTCGGCCACACGCTGTTCAACTGCGCGGCCGTCGTCGCCGGCGGACGCGTGGTCGGCGTCGTGCCGAAGAGCTATCTGCCGAACTACGGCGAGTTCTACGAGGCACGCCAGTTTAGCCCGGCCGCGAGCGCATCGGCCGAGTCGGTGCGGATCGGCGGCGAAGACGTGCCGTTCGGCGCATCGCTCCTGTTCGACCTGCCGGCGATCGAGTCGCTGCGCTTTCACGTCGAGATCTGCGAGGACGTGTGGGTGCCGGTGCCGCCGTCGTCGTTCGCGGCGCTCGCGGGCGCGTCGGTGCTCGTGAATCTGTCCGCGTCGAATGTCGTCGTCGGCAAGGCGGGCTATCGGCATCAGCTCGTCGCGCAGCAGTCCGCGCGTTGCCTCGCCGCGTATCTGTACACGTCGGCGGGCAAGGGCGAGTCGTCGACCGATCTCGCGTGGGACGGCCAGGCGCTCGTCTACGAGAACGGCGAGCTGCTCGCGCAGTCGGAGCGCTTCCTCGACGATTCGCACCTCATCTTCGCCGACGTCGATCTGGAACGGCTGTCGCAGGAGCGCATCCGCCTCACCACGTTCGCCGATTCGATCCGCTGCCATGCGGACGAGGTTGCGAAGTTTCGCGTGCTGCGTTGCGAAGTCGAACCGCCGCGCGCCGAGCGGCTGCCGCTCGCGCGGCGCGTCGAGCGCTTCCCGTATGTGCCGGCCGATCCGAAGCGTCGCGACGAGCGCTGCAACGAGGTCTACCACATCCAGGTGCAGGCGCTCGTGCAGCGGCTGTCGTCGAGCAACATCAGCAAGGTCGTGATCGGCGTGTCGGGCGGGCTCGATTCGACGCACGCGCTGCTCGTCTGCGCGAAGGCGATGGACCGGCTCGGCCTGCCGCGCGCGAACATCCTCGCGTACACGATGCCCGGCTTCGCAACGAGCGAGCGCACGCTGCGCCAGGCGCGGCAGCTGATGGAAGTGGTCGGCTGCACCGCGCAGGAGATCGACATCCGTCCGAGCTGCCTGCAGATGCTGAAGGACCTCGGCCATCCGTATCACGGCGGCCAGGAGGTCTACGACATCACGTTCGAAAACGTGCAGGCGGGCGAGCGCACGAATCACCTGTTCCGTCTCGCGAACTTCAATCGCGCGATCGTGATCGGCACGGGCGACCTGAGCGAACTCGCGCTCGGCTGGTGCACGTACGGCGTCGGCGATCACATGTCCCACTACAACGTGAACGCGAGCGTGCCGAAGACGCTGATCACGCACCTCGTGCGCTGGGTCGCGGAGACGGGACAGATCGGCACGACCGGCACGGACGTGCTCGAAGCGATTCTCGACACCGACATCAGCCCGGAGCTGATTCCCGGCAAGGCTAACGGCGCGCCCGAGCAGCGCACCGAAAGCGTGATCGGGCCGTACGAACTGCAGGACTTCAACCTGTACTACACGCTGCGCTTCGGCTTCTCGCCTTCGAAGGTCGCGTTCCTCGCGCTCACCGCGTGGGGCGACCGCGAAGCCGGCGCATGGCCGGAGAACGCGAAGGTCGTGCGCAATCAGTACGACCTTGCCGCGATCAAGCGCAATCTCGCGATTTTCCTCGACCGCTTCTTCCGGCAAAGCCAGTTCAAGCGCTCGTGCATTCCGAACGCGCCGAAGGTCGGCTCGGGCGGGTCGCTGTCGCCGCGCGGCGACTGGCGTGCGCCGAGCGATTCGGAGTCGACGGTGTGGCTCGCGGCGCTCGACGACGTGCCCGACGCGTGACCGCGCATGGCAAGGCGGCCCGGACGTCGGCGCGTAAAGCGTAGAATTCCCGGCGAGAACCCTATAAAAAAGCCGCTATTTTTGACTGTCTGATTGTTTTACGAAACGAGGAACGCCATGAAACGCATTACTGCCGTGATCAAACCGTTCAAGCTGGACGAAGTGCGCGAGGCGCTCGCAGAAGTCGGCCTGACCGGTTTGACGGTCACCGAGGTGAAGGGCTTCGGCCGCCAGAAGGGCCATACGGAACTGTATCGGGGCGCCGAATACGTGGTGGACTTCCTGCCGAAGGTGAAGATCGAGGTCGTGGTCGCGAACGCGCAGGCCGACCAGGTGATCGACGCGATCATCGGCGCGGCGCGCACCGGCAAGATCGGCGACGGCAAGATCTTCGTGACGGACGTCGAGCGCGTGATCCGCATCCGCACCGGCGAAGAGAACGAAGCAGCGGTCTGATTCGCCCGCGCGAAAGCGATAAAAAAAGGTGCGATACCTTGCGGCATCGCACCTGTACGCGCCTCTCGCAGCAGCGTGAAAAAGGTGGGCGGCGTGTGCTGCGCACACGCCAAAGTACTTAGAACATGTGCTGGATGCCGGCGTAGACGCCGCTCTGGCTGTGGCCGAATCCCGGGTTGCCCGTCGATGCGGCCGTGCCGAAGTTGTTCGCGTTCAGACCGTAGTTCGCCGTCGAGCTGTTGCGAACCGTCGCGATCTGCAGGTCGAACAGCGTGCGCTTCGACAGGTTGTACGAGCCGCCGACCGTGTAGATCGTCGCATTGCCCGCACCGTTGTTGCCGTTCACGTGATACACCGCGGCGATCGCTGCCGCCGCCGGCGTCACCTGATACGTGACACCGCCCCAGAAGTGGTCGAGCGACGTCGGCTCGCCGACCAGCTGGCCCGTCATCCCCGACGTGCGGATCGCCTGATACGCGCCCTGGACTTTGACCGGTCCGAGGAACACGTTGAACATCGCCGAGTATTCGCGCGAATACGCGTACGCGCCGTTGCCGTTCGCATTGCCGCCCGTCGGGTTGCCGCCGTCGAAGCCGGTGGCCGCGCTCGCGTACACGCCGCCGAGCATGCCGTTCGACGGATTGCGGATCTCGTCATAGATACCGCGGATCTGGAACAGCGGGTTCGTGTACGTCAGTTGCAGACCGCCCTGACGGCCTTGAGTCGTCGTGCCGTTGCCGTTCCACGCCGTTGCATTCGAGAACGAGTACTGGCCGTACACGTCGAACCCGTACAACTTCGGCGACTGATACGAAATGTTGTTGCTCGACTGCGACCAGTTGCGGCCGCGCACCAGCGACGCCGACGACCAGTTCGACTGACCGAACGGATCGAAGTCCCACACGCCGTTCGCGATGAACAGTTCGCGGCCGAGGAGCAGCGTACCGAAGTCGTTGTTCGCGAGACCGACCGTCGCCCAGCGATTGAAGAGACCGCCGCCGCCCGGGCCTTGTCCCGTCACCGTGCTGAAACTGCCTTCCAGCTGGAAGACCGCCTTGGTGCCGCCACCCAGGTCTTCAGCGCCCTTCATCCCCCACAGGCTCGTACCCCAGTCGCCGCTCTCTACAGCGAAGCGGTGCGAGCTGCCCGTTGCCGGTTGACCGGCGGGGCCGGTGGGCAGGCCGTTGATGTACTCGAGGCCCGCATCGAGGCGGCCGTAAAGCGTGACGCTGCTCTGTGCATGGGCAACGACGCCAGCCGACATCAAAGCGGCGGCGAGCAATGCTTTCTTCATTTTCTCCTCCATGACCCTGTCAAAAAAGTCGTACCTGGGACTACAAACGACGTTCGTCCGCGATAAGCCTGGTCCGAACGACAACCGGATCGAAACCGAGTGACAGGTGATGCGAGAAGCCGCTAGACAACGTGGCGACGCCGTCCTTCCCCTGTGCGACTCGACTCTCCTCTTTCGTTGTTATTTGAGTAAAACTACTTTTAATGATCCTACTTTTGCTACTTTGGTTACCAATTTATCAAAAGCGCCCAAAAGGGGAAGAAGAAAATGCTTCCAGGCCCCGGCTGTGTCTCAAAATTGCAATATGGCGTCCTGGAACGTGGGCTGGCGTACCCTCGCGAAATCGCCAAGTACCTTGATCCATAAGGAATAAGGGGTTCGGCAACGACTGCGTTCAGGATTGCCACTATTGACGCCGAAAATCGGACGGAGTAGCGCGATTTGCGCCGTTTTGGCGATACGTTTGCGCATCGCGCGAGGCGGTCGACAGGCGGGAAAAGCGGCGGATTCTGTTGCTAAACTACATCGACTACAGGCGTCGACTACGTCGCTGCGGGGAGCGCGCGAGCGACCGGCGAAAGCGCCGGCCGCACGGCTGAAGGCGGGTGATGGAGCAGTGAAGGCGCGAGCGCGATTACTTGAGGCTGCCGGACAGGAACTGGCGCAGCCGCTCGCTTTTCGGATTGCCGAACACGTCGGCGGGCTCGCCTTCTTCCTCGACGCGCCCTTGATGCAGGAACATCACGTGGTTCGACACGTTGCGCGCGAACGCCATTTCGTGCGTGACGACGATCATCGTGCGGCCTTCTTCGGCGAGCGTCTGCATCACTTTCAGCACTTCGCCGACGAGTTCGGGGTCGAGCGCGGACGTCGGTTCGTCGAACAGCATCACGTCCGGATGCATCGCGAGCGCGCGCGCGATCGCGACGCGCTGCTGCTGGCCTCCCGACAGATGCGACGGATACTGCTTCTCGACGCGCGGTGGCAGGCCGACCTTCTCCAGATACGTGCGCGCGCGGTCCTCGGCTTCGCGCCGCGTGATGCCGAGCACGTGCACCGGCGCCTCGATCACGTTGTCGAGCACGCTCATGTGCGACCACAGGTTGAAGTGCTGAAACACCATCGCGAGCTTCGTGCGCACGCGCTGCAACTGCTTCGGATCGGCGACGCGCAGCGCGCCCGAGCGCTTGTCGGGCATCGTGCGCACTTCTTCTTCGTCGACGAAGATCCGTCCGGCGTTCGGCTGCTCGAGGAAATTAATGCAACGCAGCATCGTGCTCTTGCCGGAGCCGGACGAGCCGATCACGCTGATCACGTCGCCGGCGTTCGCGCGCAGCGACACGCCCTTCAGGACTTCGTGGTCGCCGTACTGCTTGTGAAGGGAGTCGACGAAGAGCTTTTGCCTTGGGGAATTCATGAAATGGGTGTCCTCGGGCGCTTATTTGCCGAGCGGCCGCAGATACGCGAGCCAGCGGCGCTCCGCCCGGCGGAACAGCCACACGAGCGTGAAAGAAACGATCAGATAAAGAATGGCGGCGATGCCGAACGCGCCGAACGACTGGTAAGTCGCCGAGTTCACGTCGCGGGCGATCTTCAGGATGTCGGGCACGGTCGCGGTGAACGCGACGGTGGTCGCGTGCAGCATCAGGATCACCTCGTTGCTGTAGTACGGCAACGCGCGGCGCAGCGCGGACGGCAGGATCACGCGCCGATACAGCGTGAACGACGACATCCCGTACGCGCGGGCGGCCTCGATCTCGCCGTACGGCGTCGCCTTGATCGCGCCGGCGAAGATTTCGGTCGTATACGCGCACGTGTTCAGCGTGAACGCGAGCAGCGTGCAGTTCATCCCGCTGCGAAAGAACGCGCTCGTCAGTTCGTTGTTGCGGATGATGTCGAGACTGTAGAGGCCGGTGTACATCAGCAGCAACTGCACGTAAAGCGGCGTGCCGCGAAACAGGTACGTGTAGAGCCACACGAGCCCGGAGAGCCACTTCTTCTTCGCCACCCGCGCGACCGCGAGCGGAATCGACAGGCAAAAGCCGAGGCCGATCGACACGACGAGCAGCCACAGCGTGATCGCGACGCCGGTGAAGTGATAGCCGTCGGTGAACAGGTAACTGCGCCAGTACTGCTGCACCAGCTGGATCAGGTCTTGCATGAATGGCCTCTTAGAGATCCGCGTGGCGCACGCCGGTCGAATAGCGTTTTTCGAGGTACATCAGCACGAAGTTCGACAGCGTCGTGATGACCAGATAGATCGCGCCGGCGAGCAGCGTGAAGAAAAAGAACCGCAGCGTACTCTTGCTCGCGTCCTGCGTCGCCTTCACGACGTCGGCGAGGCCGATGATCGACACGAGCGCGGTCGACTTCACGAGCACCTGCCAGTTGTTGCCGATGCCGGGCAGCGCGAAACGCATCATCTGCGGGAACATGATCCGCCTGAACACCTGCCAGTTCGTCATCCCGTACGCGTGACCCGCTTCGAGCTGGCCGCGCGGCACCGCGAGGAACGCGCCGCGAAACGTCTCGGTGAAGTACGCGCCATAGATGAAGCCGAGCACGATCACGCCGGCGACGAACGGGTCGATGTCGATCTGGTCCCAGCCGAGCAGGTCGGTCAGGTTGTTCAGCCAGATCTGGATGCTGTAGAACAGCAGCAGCATCAGCACGAGGTCGGGCACGCCGCGGATCAGCGTCGTGTAGACGGTGGCCGCGCCCTGGCTGAACCGGTTTCTGGACAGCTTGCCCGCCGCGCCGACGAGCCCGAGCGCGAACGACAGCGCGAGCGACAGCACCGCGAGCTTCACGGTCTGCCAGGTGCCGGCGAGGATCAGCGGGCCGTAGCCTTGAAGAAACATAGTGGTCCTTGACGAGGAAGGCGTCGTTGGCGCAAGGAGTTGCCGACCGATTGTGGACGGACAATATGCGCGACGACGCAACAGGACGCGTCGGAACGGGATAGTCGTTCGGATTGCCCGCCGGATGCGCACGCAAGGACGCGCGGCCGGCCGCCTTGGGGCCGAAAAGCGCGGTATTTTACCCGATCGTAAAGGGCCCCGGTCTGCCGGCGAAACACGGCGGTTCGAAAGGCGGCCCTGGCGCGGGCCGCGGGGGGCGGGAGTGTTCTGGAGGGCGGCGGCCGCACCGAGTGGAGCGGGAGGGCCGGGCGTTGCGCCCGGCCCGCGGCCGCCGCTGTGCGGCGGGACGCCGACTGCTGCTTTACTGCTGCGGCGCGGCGGGCGCGGACGCCGCGCCGTGACGATGCTCCCAATGTTCGCGCATCGTTTCGCGGCGCTGTTCCATCTTCGCGAAGCGGGCCTTCAGCGCAGTGCTGACCGTGGTCTTCTGCTGGTCGTTCAGGCCGTTGTAGAACGCGAGCCACGCACTCGCGGTCTGCTCGCGCAGCTGCGCGTCCTGCTGCTCGATGCGCTGGTGCGTCGCGTGCAGCGCGTTCAGGTCGAGAATCGGCTGGTTCTTCAGCGAATCGAACTGCTCCTTCAACTGCTTGTGATTCGCGCGCGCGGCTTCACGGTTTTGCTTCATCGTGGTGAGCGCCGCCTGCCACTGCTTTTCCTGGTCCGCGTTCAGGTTCAGCTTCGCATGCAACTGCTCCATTTCCTTCCGGAACTGGCCGTGCCAGCCGCCGTGGCCGCCGGGGCCATGCATCGGCGGCGTCTGGGCGTGCGCGGCGCCGATCGACAGCGCGAGCGACGTGGCGGCAATGGCAAGAAAGCGCGAGGTCTTTTTGTACATGGTGCAACTCCTGGCTAGATTTCGTGATGACCGACTATCCGTCGATGCGCTTCGCCGCAGGCGTCACTCGCGCATCCGGTGTCGGTAGCGTAAAGACACGGCGTGCGCTGCGTGTTACGAAGGTAAGGGGCGCCATTACATAACATTACGCCGCGCTTTCGCGGTAACACCTCGTAACCACGTGCAGGTTCCTGTCAGGAAGGGCGCCTTGGCCTGCGCGTTAAACTTCGCACCATGGCTACTCAAATACTGGTCGTCGACGACGACGTCGAACTGCGGGACCTGCTGCGCGACTATCTGGCGCGGCAGGGTATCGAAGTGTCGGTGCTGCACGATGCGGGCTCGCTCGAGCGCCGGCTCGAGCGCGAGCGCCCGGACCTGATCGTGCTCGACCTGATGATGCCGGGCGTCGACGGGCTCACCGCGCTGCGCAAGCTGCGCGCGTCCGGCGACGACATCCCGGTCATCATGCTCACCGCGAGGGCGGACGACGTCGATCGCATCGTCGGCCTCGAACTGGGCGCGGACGACTACCTCGGCAAGCCGTTCAATCCGCGCGAGCTGCTCGCCCGCGTGCAGGCGGTGCTGCGGCGCCGGCGGACGTTGCCGTCGGCGGCGGCGCCGGAGCAGCGCGAGCCGTTCTCGTTCGGCCGCTTCACGCTCGACTTCCAGTCGCGCACGCTGCAGCAGGAAGGCAAGCCGATCATGTTGTCGGGCAGCGAATTCGCGCTGCTGAAGATCTTCGTCAATCATCCGATGCGCACGCTCACGCGCGAGCGCCTGCTCGAACTGCTGCACGGGCCGGAATACGACGGCACCGACCGCGGCATCGACGTGCAGGTGTGGCGCCTGCGCCGCATCCTCGAATCCGATCCGTCGACGCCGCGCTTCATCCAGACCGTGCGCGGCCGCGGCTACGTGTTCGTGCCGGACGGCGAGCAGAACGCCCATGCGCCGGCCGGTTGATTCGCTGTTCGGGCGCCTCGCGCTGCTGTTCGTCGGCGTGCTGCTGCTTTCGCACGTCGCGTGGTTCGCGCTGATGCGGCTCGAACGCAGCCAGATGCAGACGCGCTACGCGGTCGAGGAGGCCACGTTCCTTGTCGACGCGGTGCGCCAGCACGTCGCGCGCACGCCGGACCAGCCGCTGCCGTCGCGCGTGCAGCTCGTCGACCCGGCGAGCCCGGACGTGCCGGTCAACAACGAAGGGACGCCGTCGCCGCTGCGCCGTTTCGCCGACGACGTGCGCGACCGGATGCCGCCCGGCACCGACGTGCGCGTCGGGCCGCCGAACCATCCGCCGACGCTCTGGGTGCGCAGTCCGGCCGACAGCCGCTGGATCGTCGTGCCGGTGCAGCCGCTGCGCCTGATGCGCACGCTCGACCGGCTCGTGCCGTGGTTCATCATCATCTTCTCGGCGGCGCTGATCGCGGCGCTCGTCGCCGCGTGGCAGCTGCAGCAGCCGCTGCGTTCGCTCGCGCAGGCGGTCACGCGCTTCGGTCGCGGGCAGCCGGTGCCGCCGGTGCCTGAGCGCGGCCCGCGCGAGCTGCGCACGCTCACGCACGGCTTCAACCAGATGGTGCGGGACATCGAGCGCACCGGGAACGACCGTGCGGTGATGCTCGCCGGCGTCGCGCACGACCTGAAAACGCCGCTTGCGCGGCTGCGCCTGCGCGCCGAAATGATGGACGACGCGAAGACCCGCGACGGCGTCGTGCGCGACGTCGACTCGATGGCGCATATCGTCGACCAGTTCCTCGTGTTCGCGCACGACGGCGCGGACAGCAGCGAGCCGGTCGAAGTCGACCAGCAGTGCGAGCGCGTCGTGCGCAGCTTCCGGGCGGTCGTCGGCGATGCCGCCGTGCTGCAGACGCGGCTCGAGGCCGGCGCCGGCTTCCGGCTGCCGGCCGCCACGCTCGAACGCGTGTTGTCGAACCTGCTCGACAACGCGCTCGCGTACGGCGCGCCGCCGATCGTCGTCGAGACCGCGCGGTCGCCCGACGGCTACACGCTGACGGTGCGCGATCATGGCAGCGGGATTGCGGCGCAGGACCTGATCAACGCGAGCCGGCCGTTCGTGCGGCTCGATCCGGCGCGCGGCGGGAACGGCCATAGCGGCCTCGGTCTTGCGATCGTCGAGCGGATCGTGCGGCGCGCGGGCGGCGCTTCCGAGATCGGCAACAGCCCCGGCGGCGGGTTGTCGGTGCGAATGACGTTCCCGCTCGGCGCCGTGCCGCCGATGACGGCCGAGGCGGCGAACGCCTGGTAGCGCGTCGCTGGCAGCGGGTAGGGTGGCTCGCCGGCTCGGCCGGCTACGCGGAGAACAGCGCGTCGAGCGCGGAAGCGGCCTCGCTGTCGACGGTGTTGTACGTGACGGAGTCGGCTTCGAAGATGTAATGCGTCGTGTATTTGCCGACGCGGGCAAGTATTTCTTCCTGAATCAGCTCGGGCGCGACGTCGAGCTTCAGGTACCAGGTGGTCGATGACAGGCGGGTCTGGAATGCGCCGTATTCGACCATCAACTCGTCGAACGCATCAACATCCTGATCGCGGCAGACGATGACCAGATTTCCCTTCATGCATGCCTCCAGATTCTGCGAATTGAGCAGGTTCGGCGGATCGCGCACGCTGCATTCCCGTGCGCGCGTCGGATGAAATCGCGCGGGGCGCCCGATGAATCATACCGCGTCGTCTGACGGCGCTTGATGTCACAACCGTGCGTGGCCAGGCGCGATGCGCCGCGCCGGGGCGCCGCTTACCACGTGCGCTCGGGCATGTAAGGCGGCACCGGGTCGTCCGGCGACACTGCCGCGCAGCGGTCCCGCCCGGCCGACTTCGCGGTGTAGAGCCCGAAGTCGGCGCGGCTCATCAGTCGCTCCAGCTGGTCGTGATTTGCCGCCAGTTCGCTGATGCCGACGCTGACGGTCAGCCGCACGTCCGCCGGCAGTTCGGCCGAGCGGTACGAGCGGACCTCGGCGCAGAGCCGCTCGGCGACGGTAAGCCCCGTTGCGAGCGGCGTCGCCGGCAGCAGGATGCCGAACTCCTCGCCGCCGAGCCGGCCCACCGCATCGTCGGTGCGCAGTTCCGCGCGGCAGATATCGACGAAATGCTGGAGCGCCAGGTCGCCGGCGGGGTGCCCGAAGCGGTCGTTGATCTGCTTGAAGTGGTCGAGGTCCGCGATCGCGAGGCAAAGCGGCGTGCCGGTTTCGTACGCGCGGTCGATTTCGTGGCGCAACAGGTCGATGAAGTAGCGCCGCGACAGCGCGCCGGTCAGCGCATCGTCGCGCGCTTCGGCCGACAGCAGCGCGTTCGCGGCCTGCAGCTGGTCGGCGAGCCCGCGCGTCGCGCGGTGCAGCCGCCGCTCGCGGACCCACGACAGCGTGATGACCCCCGCCAGCGTCGCCGACCCGGCGAGCGTCACGAAGATCAACAGCCGGTTGCGGCGCTGGTTCGCGAGCAGGTCGGACCACGCGCTGAGCGGGTCGATCAGGTGCGCGGACAGCCCCGAGTTGAGCCCGCCCTGCGATTCGTGCAGCGCCGGCGCCGGCTCGTCGGGCAGCGTCAGCAGCGAGGCGGCTTCGGCGCGCGGAAACCACGGCGCCTGCCGTCGAACCGATGCGGCCGCCGGCTCCAGCGGGATTTCGGGGAACCGGTCGCGCAGATAGCTGCCGAGGCGGGCGGCCGGCGTCATCTGCCGGATGGGCGAGTCGGGCAGCGTGTGGCCTTCGAGCGCGCTGTCGTGCGCCATGATGATCACGCCGTTGCCGTCCGTGACGAACGTGCCCGGATGCGCCACCCAGTGCCGCAGCCGCGCGATGCCGACCCGCGCGGCGATCGCGCCGACCAGCAGGCCGTCGCGGTACACGGGCGCGGCGACGAAGATGCCCGGGTCGCCGGTCGCCTGGCCGACGCCGTACATCTGCGCGAATCCGCCGAGCAGCGTGTCGGCCAGATACGGTCGCGTGCGCATGTCGATGCCGACGTACGAGAGCGAATCGCGTGCGTTGCTCGACGCAATGCAGACGCCGTGCGTGTTCACGAGCCAGATCGCGTCGAGCCCCGAGAAACCCTGCGCGTCGTGCAGCAGCGAGTTCGCGTCGACGAGTTCCGGCGCCTTCAGCAACGCCGCGCGGCGCGCCTGTTCCGTCGCATGGCCGTTCACGGCATAATTCGCGGCTTGCGCGAGCGCCTGCTGGACGACGGCGGTTTCGGCCATCGTCGCGGGGATCGCACGCGACATCGACAGATCGCTCGCGATCACCTCGGCCATGTTGCCGACGATCGCGCGCGCCATCTGCCGCTGCGCGGCGAGCGCGGACTCCATCTCCTTGCGGGCGAGCCGGTCGGCCGCGAGGCCGGCGACGACCCAGCATGCGAGCCCGACCGCGAGAATCCCGACGGATCCCGCTGTCTGGCGCCAGAGTCTCCTGTTCATCGGGCTTGGGGTTCGTGTCGAGTGGGGGTGGGGCGCAAAGAGCGCATAGAGCGCATTCGGCGTCGCGCCGGGCGATTTTAACCCCGCGGTTGTGCCTGTCACAGAGGTTGTAGTAGTGTCGTGCCGGATCAAAAAAAGGCAAGCCCGAGAAACGTAGCCGCCATGCGGCCGGGAGGCGAAAGAGGTCGCCCGGCCGGGGGTGGGAGTCCGCGAGGCGGACGTCGCGACGGCGACGTCCGCGCGTTTTCAACGCCAATGAGTTTCTGTTCCATGCGTCTTGCCCAGTCTGAACGTTGCATCCCGGAGGGTCTGTCCGGGACCGCTGCCGCACGCCGGCCGGCGCGCGTGTGTCCATCCGTCCACGGAGAGCGCGCCTGATGGAATTCGGTTTCAACCTCAATCGCACGGCCAACGCGTCCGCGTGGCGCGTGCTGCCGAACCGGTGGGACTTCGTTGCGTTTCCGCTGATCATCTGCCTGATCGCGATGGCGTCGATCGGCTTTCACGAAACGCTTGCACCGATGTCGACGCTGACCACCGAAGCGATCTCGCTCGATCCGTCGCATCTGCCCGAGTACGCGATGCGCACGACGCTGCGCATGCTCGCGGCGATGGTCGCATCGCTCGTGTTCACGCTCGGCTACGGCACGCTCGCC
>DATJJN010000120.1:0-16516 GCA_035492135.1 Paraburkholderia sp.
TACGCGAACGCGGTGCGCCAGGGCGCGCGGCTGCGGGTCGCGACCAAGTATGTGGAAACCGCGCGCGAGCACTTTGCGGCGAAGGGCGTGCACGTCGATCTGATCAAGCTGTATGGGTCGATGGAACTCGCGCCGCTGGTAGGTCTCGCCGATGCGATCGTCGACCTCGTCAGTTCGGGCGGCACGCTGCGCGCGAACAATCTGGTGGAGGTGGAGGAGATCATGCAGATCTCGTCGCGCCTCGTCGTGAATCA
The DNA here is from genome assembly GCA_035492135.1 of Paraburkholderia sp. Lineage (GTDB taxonomy): Bacteria > Pseudomonadota > Gammaproteobacteria > Burkholderiales > Burkholderiaceae > Paraburkholderia. The sequence goes on from DATJJN010000120.1 coordinate 255, forward strand.
GGCGGCGCTCAAACTGAAGCGCGCCGCGCTGCGGCCGTTCATCGACGCGTTCGAACGCGCGTCGCGGCACGATGCGAGCCCCGCCTAGCCGACGCGGCATTACTGAATGGATGGATAACAGCATGGCTATCACGATTCGCAAACTCGATTCCAGCGCCGACGGTTTTCGTCAGGCGCTGCACGCGGTGCTCGCGTTCGAGGCGAGCGAAGACGAAGCGATCGAGCGCTCGGTCGCGCAGATCCTCGCCGACGTGAAAACGCGCGGCGATGCGGCTGTGCTCGAGTACACGAACCGCTTCGACCGTCTCGACGCGACGAGCGTCGCTGCGCTGGAGCTGCCGTTCCACGAGCTGGAGGCGGCGCTCGAAAGCCTGGAGCCGAAGCAGCGCGCCGCGCTCGAAGCGGCGGCGGCGCGCGTTCGCGGCTACCACGAGAAGCAGCGAATCGAATGCGGCAGCCATAGCTGGCAATACACCGAAAGCGACGGCACGGTGCTCGGGCAGAAGGTGACGCCGCTCGACCGCGTCGGGCTGTATGTGCCGGGCGGCAAGGCCGCGTATCCGTCGTCGGTGCTGATGAACGCGATTCCGGCGCGCGTCGCCGGCGTGCGCGAGATCGTGATGGTCGTGCCGACGCCCGATGGCGTGAAAAATCCGCTCGTGCTCGCGGCGGCGCTGCTCGGCGGCGTCGATCGCGTGTTCACGGTCGGCGGCGCGCAGGCGGTGGCCGCGCTCGCGTACGGCACCGACACGATTCCCGCCGTCGACAAGATCTGCGGGCCGGGCAACGCGTATGTCGCGTCGGCGAAGCGCCGCGTGTTCGGCACGGTCGGCATCGACATGATCGCGGGGCCGTCGGAGATCCTCGTGCTGTGCGACGGCACGACCGATCCGCGCTGGGTCGCGATGGACCTGTTCTCGCAGGCCGAACACGACGAACTCGCGCAGTCGATCCTGCTGTGTCCGGACGAAGCGTTCATCGCGCGCGTCGAGGACGCGATCAACGAGCTGCTGCCGACGATGCCGCGCGCCGACGTGATCGGCACGTCGCTCACGAATCGCGGCGCACTCGTGAAGGTGCGCGACATGGAGCAGGCGTGTGCGATCGCGAACGACATCGCGCCGGAACACCTCGAAATCTCCGCGCTGGAGCCGCAGCAATGGGCGAACGAGATCCGCCATGCGGGCGCGATCTTCCTTGGCCGCTACACGAGCGAGAGCCTCGGCGACTACTGCGCGGGGCCGAACCACGTGCTGCCTACGTCGCGTACCGCACGTTTCTCGTCGCCGCTCGGCGTCTATGATTTCATCAAGCGTTCGAGCCTGATCGAAGTGAGCGCGGAAGGGGCGCAGACGCTCGGCGAGATCGCAGCGGAACTGGCGTACGGCGAGGGTTTGCAGGCCCACGCGAAGAGCGCCGAATACCGGATGAAGCAGAGCTGAAACAGGTCCGCGGCCGCTGCGGGCGGCCGTGGCGCGAACGAAGGCGGCAGTACCGGCAGCACAGTATCCGGCGCAGTACCCGCAGCACCGCAACGGCACACGTACCCACGCTACCAGCGAAACCAGAACCCAAAGCGGCCTCGAAGCCGCCCGCGCCTGCCTGCCCGCATCGAGCGGACGGTCCGGCCAGCCCATCATGACCACACGACAACAGATCATTCGCCCGGAAGTGCTCGCGATGACGAGCTACCCGGTGCCGGACGCGAGCGGCTTCGTGAAGCTCGACGCGATGGAAAATCCGTTTTCGTTGCCGCCGGAGCTTGCGGCACGGCTCGGCGAGCATCTCGCGGGCGTCGCGCTGAACCGTTATCCCGCGCCGCGCCCGGAAGCGCTGATCGACAAGATCCGCCACACGATGGGCGTGCCGCCCGGCTGCGACGTGCTGCTCGGCAACGGCTCGGACGAGATCATCAGCATGATCACCGTCGCGTGCTCGAAGCCGGGTGCGACGGTGCTCGCGCCGGAACCCGGCTTCGTGATGTACCAGGTGGCCGCGAAGTTCGCGCACGTCGGGTTCGTCGGCGTGCCGCTGAAGCCCGATTTCACGCTCGACCTCGACGCGATGCTCGCGGCGATCGCCGAACACGCGCCGGCCGTGATCTGGCTCGCGTACCCGAACAATCCGACCGGCACGCTGTTCGACGACCGCGCGATCGAAGAGATCATTGCGGCCGCATCGAAGAGCCTCGTCGTGATCGACGAGGCCTACCAGCCGTTCGCGCAGCACACGTGGATGCCGCGCGCGGGCGAATTCGACAACGTCGTCGTGATGCGCACGATGTCGAAGCTCGGCCTCGCCGGCATCCGGCTCGGCTATCTCGCGGGCCGGCCGACGTGGCTGAACGAATTCGACAAGGTGCGCCCGCCGTACAACATCAACGTGCTGACGCAGGCGACCGCGTCGTTCCTGCTCGATCACCTCGACGTGCTCGATGCGCAGGCCGCGCAACTGCGCGGGGAACGCGAGCGTCTGTCGGCGCAAGTGGCCGCGCTGCCGGGCGCGCGAGTGTTCGACAGCGCGGGCAATTTCCTGCTCGTGCGGGTGCCGGATGCGTCCGCGGTGTTCGAAACGCTTCTATCCGCGCGGGTATTGATCAAAAACGTGAGTAAAATGCACCCATTGCTCGCGAACTGCGTGCGCCTGACCGTCGGGACGCCTGACGAGAACGCCCGCCTCGTCGCCGCATTGAAGCTGGCGCTCGGTGAGTAAATTGAATTGAGCTTCGCCATCCCCAACTAGCCTGCCTAAGGCTGAATCAAGGAATTACCATGCGCGTCGCGCAAGTCGTTCGCAATACCAGCGAAACGCAGATCCGAGTGAAGATTAATCTCGACGGCACCGGCGAGCAGAAGCTCGCGACCGGCGTGCCGTTTCTCGACCACATGCTCGACCAGATTGCGCGGCATGGTCTGATTGATCTGGACATCGAGGCGCATGGCGACCTGCATATCGACGATCACCATACCGTCGAGGACGTCGGCATCACGCTCGGCCAGGCGGTGGCGCAGGCGATCGGCGACCGCAAGGGCATCCGCCGCTACGGCCACGCGTACGTGCCGCTCGACGAAGCGCTGTCGCGCGTGGTGATCGACTTCTCCGGCCGTCCCGGCCTCGAGTTCCACGTGCCGTTCACGCGCGCGCGGATCGGCACGTTCGACGTAGACCTGTCGATCGAGTTCTTCCGCGGGTTCGTCAACCACGCGGGTGTCACGCTGCACATCGACAACCTGCGCGGGCTGAACGCGCATCACCAGATGGAAACCGTATTCAAGGCGTTCGGGCGCGCGCTGCGGATGGCCGCCGAAATCGACGAACGCGCCGCGGGCACGATTCCGTCGACGAAGGGTAGCCTCTGACACGACAAGAGCCGACGCAGCGCGGCAGGCATGCGCGACGCGCAATGGGCGCCTTTTCGAGGCGCACCGCGCGCGAGCGGCGTCGAGTGGTGCGAACGGGCGGTGGGGTGGCGTAAAGCGCCAGCGGATCGCCGCCCCGCCGACGTATCGCACGATGGGCTCACACCGGCGCACGACGGGCACAAAACGGGCGAAACACGACAGACACGGCATCGGCGAACGTTCGATCACGTTCTGGCCGGCAAGGGCAGGGCCGCGAGGCCTGAATCGAGATGAAGACTTCAATTGCGATTGTGGATTATGGGATGGGCAACCTGCGTTCGGTGGCCCAGGCGCTGATGAAGGCGGCGCCCGAAGCGGACGTGGCGATCGTCGAGCGTCCGGAAGCGATCCGCGCGGCTGACCGCGTGGTGCTGCCGGGCCAAGGCGCGATGCCGGACTGCATGCGCAGTCTCGCCGAATCGGGCCTGCAGGACGCGGTGATCGAGGCGTCGCGCACGAAGCCGCTGATGGGCGTGTGCGTCGGCGAGCAGATGCTGTTCGACTGGAGCGCCGAAGGCGACACGAAGGGCCTCGGCCTGCTGCCGGGCAAGGTCGTGCGCTTCGAGCTGGAAGGCCGGCTGCAGGACGACGGCTCGCGATTCAAGGTGCCGCAGATGGGCTGGAACGTCGTGCGCGAAGTGCGCTCGCATCCGCTGTGGGACGGCGTGCCGGACGGTGCGTATTTTTATTTTGTACACAGTTACTACGTGGTGCCGGACAATCCCGAGCACACTGTTGGTGAGACGCCGTACGGTGCGCCGTTTACGTCGGCAGTGGCGCGGGATAACATTTTCGCCACCCAATTCCACCCGGAAAAAAGCGCCGCCGCCGGGCTGCGGCTGTACCGCAACTTCGTCCACTGGAATCCTTGATTTGCGCGGGTCACCGCTCTGCGCGCAGACGTTTTTCGGCGCCGCGCGACGGGCCGGGCATCTCGATTTGCATCGGCAAGGCCGCTGAAAGAGTTGTACTAAACTAGCCAAACGGCGCCGGATCCGGCTATTTTTTTAGCTCCGCGCCGCTGAATTTCCACTTTTTTCCCAGATAACACCCGATTGCTATGCTGCTGATTCCGGCCATCGATCTCAAAGACGGTCACTGCGTACGCCTGAAGCAAGGCGATATGGACCAGGCGACGATTTTTTCCCAGGAACCGGCAGCCATGGCCCGGCATTGGGTCGAGCAGGGCGCGCGGCGGCTGCACCTCGTCGACCTGAACGGCGCGTTCGCGGGCAAGCCGAAGAACGAGGACGCGATTCGCGAGATCATCGCTGAAGTCGGCGACCGGATTCCGGTGCAGCTCGGCGGCGGCATCCGCGACCTCGACACGATCGAGCGCTATCTGGACGACGGGTTGTCGTACGTGATCATCGGCACCGCCGCGGTGAAGAACCCGGGCTTCCTGCAGGAAGCGTGCACGGCGTTCGGCGGGCACATCATCGTCGGGCTCGACGCGAAGGACGGCAAGGTCGCGACCGACGGCTGGAGCAAGCTGACCGGTCACGAGGTCGTCGATCTCGCGCGCAAGTTCGAGGACTACGGCGTCGAATCGATCATCTACACGGATATCGGCCGCGACGGGATGCTTCAGGGCATCAACATCGAGGCGACGGTGCGCCTCGCGCGTGCGGTGAAGATTCCGGTGATCGCGAGCGGCGGGCTGTCGAACCTCGCGGACATCGACGCGCTGTGCGAAGTCGAGGACGAAGGGATCGAAGGCGTGATCTGCGGCCGCGCGATCTACTCGGGCGATCTCGACTTCACGGCCGCGCAGACCCGGGCGGACAGCCTGCGCGAATCGGACGACGCGTAAAAGACGTCGCAAGCCGGGCGCGGTTTTCATCGGCGGGTCGTTGGCAGATCGTCGACAAGCCGGCGCCCGGACTTTTGCCTCGAACGACGACGAGGCATTGGCGCTTCGTCGCCCGAGGCCTCCTGGCGCGGCGGTCGCCTGGGTCTGGTGACGGACCGCAGCGGCTACTGGATGCAACATCGCGCAATTTCGCGCAAATCGGCAAGATCATGGCTTTAGCTAAACGCATCATTCCCTGTCTCGACGTGACCGCCGGGCGAGTCGTCAAGGGCGTCAACTTCGTCGAACTGCGCGACGCCGGCGATCCGGTCGAAATTGCGCGCCGTTACGACGACCAGGGCGCCGACGAACTCACGTTCCTCGACATCACGGCGACGTCCGACCAGCGCGACCTGATCCTGCCGATCATCGAGGCGGTGGCGTCGCAGGTGTTCATTCCGCTGACCGTCGGCGGCGGCGTGCGCGCAGTCGAAGACGTGCGGCGCCTGTTGAATGCCGGCGCGGACAAGATCAGCATGAATTCGTCGGCGGTCGCGAACCCGCAGCTCGTGCGCGACGCGTCGGACAAGTACGGCTCGCAGTGCATCGTCGTCGCGATCGACGCGAAGCGCGTGGCGGGCGACGCGAACGCGGCCCCGCGCTGGGAAGTGTTCACGCACGGCGGGCGCAAGCCGACGGGCATCGACGCCGTCGAATGGGCGCGCAAGATGGCGGAACTGGGCGCCGGCGAGATCCTGCTCACGAGCATGGACCGCGACGGCACGAAGAGCGGCTTCGACCTCGAACTGACGCGCGCGGTGTCGGATGCGGTGCCGGTGCCGGTGATCGCGTCGGGCGGCGTGGGCGGGCTGCAGCACCTGGCGGACGGTATCGTCGAAGGCCGCGCGGATGCGGTGCTCGCGGCGAGCATCTTCCACTATGGCGAATACACGGTCGGCGATGCGAAGCGCTACATGGCCGACCACGGCATTTCGGTGAGGTTGTGACGTGACGACACCCCAAAAGGACGGCGCGTTGAAGGCGCCGTGGCTCGACAAGGTCAACTGGGACGCGAACGGTCTCGTGCCGGTGATCGCGCAGGAAGCGTCGAGCGGCGACGTGCTGATGTTCGCGTGGATGAACCGCGAAGCGCTCGCGAAGACGGTCGAATCGGGCCGCGCGGTGTACTTCTCGCGCTCGCGCAATCGCTTGTGGTTCAAGGGCGAGGAGTCGGGCCACGTGCAGCACGTGCACGAAATCCGGCTCGACTGCGACGAAGACGTCGTGCTGCTGAAGGTCGAGCAGGTGTCGGGCATCGCGTGCCATACGGGCCGTCACTCGTGCTTCTTCCAGAAATTCGAAGGCACCGCCGACGACGGCCAGTGGACCGCGGTCGAGCCGGTGCTGAAAGACCCCGAACACATCTACAAATGACGCAAACCACGCAAGACACGCTGCTGCGCCTCGCGGCAGTGATCGACGGCCGCAAGGGCGGCGATCCGGACGCCTCGTACGTCGCGCGCCTCTTTCACAAGGGCGACGACGCGGTATTGAAGAAAATCGGCGAGGAGGCGACCGAGGTCGTGCTCGCCGCGAAGGACGTGCGCCAGGGCGGCGCGCCGGCGAGCCTCGTCGGCGAGGTCGCGGACCTGTGGTTCCATTGCCTCGTCGCGCTGTCGCACTTCGGGCTGAGCCCCGCGGATGTGCTCGCCGAACTGGAACGCCGCGAAGGGCTTTCGGGTCTCGAAGAAAAGGCGCTGCGCAAGAGCCGCGAGCGCGAGCAGAACGGCGACTGAGCGCGACCCGGGCGCCCATGGAGCGGCGACTGGGGCGCAAGCTGAGTGCAGACCGGGCGGCGCGCCGCGCTGCATCCACGTCGACAGGAGGCCGTCGCCGCGCGGCGGCCCCGAACAGGGAGAGGCCAGCATGTCCGAACCTCACGAATACCCGCCAACGTCGTACCGACATTCGCTCGAAGCAGACCGTCTGCGCAGCCTGCGCACGCTCACGCACGTGCTTTACGGCCTGTACGCGGCGTACTGGCTGACGGGCGGCATTTCGGTGCTGATCGCGATCATCATCAATTACCTGAAGCGCGACGACGCGGCCGGCACGCCCTATGAAGCGCATTTCCGCTGGCAGATCCGCACGTTCTGGCTCGGGCTCGCGGGCCATCTGGTCGGTGTCGCGCTGCTGATCGTCGTGATCGGAATTCCTGTTTTGTGGGCTGTCGCGATCTGGACGTTGTACCGTATTATCAAAGGCTGGCTGTTCCTGTACGACAACAAGCCACTGGTGAACCCGCGCGCGTGGTTCTGAGCCGCTTTCCGCGCGTCCATTGCAGGCTTTGCTCACCCGGAGCACGATAAGCATCATGAGTCACGACCGCAGCACCTGTCTCTTCTGCAAGATCGCCGACGGCCAGATTCCGAGCACGCGGGTCTACGAGGACGACGAGTTCGTCGCGTTTCGCGACATCCGTCCGGCCGCCGAAACGCACGTGCTGGTGATCCCGCGCCAGCACATTCCGACCCTGGCGGATTGCGCCGAAAGCGATGCGGCGCTCGTTGGTAGAATAGTCATGCTGGTGGCACGCCTCGCGAAGGATCTGGGCGTCTCGTACACGGGCGGCGATACCGGTTATCGCACCGTGATCAACACGGGTCCCGGCGGCGGGCAGGAGGTATATCACCTGCACGCGCATCTGCTGGCCGGACCGCGCCCCTGGCAGCGCATGGGCTGACGCCACGCTGACTTATTAATAACGGTCTGACATTATTCATTGCGCGCTGCCGCACGCCAGGCGGGCGGCGCGCAAACCGGAGCGCGTGCGTTCCGGACACGCAGCCGGGCGAGTCGTTCATAGCCGCATACAAGACGCGGCAACAGGGTTTAAGGAGAGTTTGGATCATGGGTTCGTTGAGCATCTGGCATTGGCTGATCGTGCTGCTGATCGTGGCGCTCGTGTTCGGCACGAAGAAATTGCGCAATATCGGCAGCGACCTCGGCGGTGCCGTGAAGGGATTCAAGGAAGGGATGCGCGACGCCGAATCGCCGGCCGCCGACGCACAAAAGCGCGAACTCCCGGCGAGCGGCGACACGGTCGACGTCGACGCGAAGGAAAAGGCCGCGCGCTCGACCGACGCGCATTGAATCGCGCGACACGTCGCCGCCCCAGTCCGACTGACGGAACAGGCTATCCATGCTGGATCTCGGTATCACGAAGATGGCGCTGATCGGCGTCGTCGCACTGGTCGTGCTCGGGCCGGAGCGGCTGCCGCGCGTCGCGCGCACCGCCGGCGCGCTGTTCGGCCGCGCGCAGCGCTATATCAACGACGTGAAGGCGGAAGTCACGCGCGAAATCGAACTCGACGAATTGCGCCGCATGAAGACCGACTTCGAACAGGCGGCGCGCAACGTCGAGACCACGGTTCACGACAACCTGCGAAAGCACGAAACCGAGCTGAACGACGCGTGGAACGCGGGTACGTCGGTCGCGCCGAGCGTCGCGGGCGGCGCGGATCCGGCGGCGTTCAGCGGCGATCCTTCGGCCGGCAACAGCATCGGCACGGACACCGGTACCGGCGGCGCGCCGTCGAAGCGCTACATCGGCGGCGGCGGAACCGCTGCGGCTGCGAAGCGCCGCACGTGGCGCGCGAAGCAGGCGGCCGTGCCGGCCTGGTACAAGCGCGCGACGCTGCGCCGTACCCGCGTGCAGTCCGGCGCCGCCCGCGTCGCGCAGCACACGCCGGACGCGCTGCGGCGGCCGAAGCGTTTTCTCTGATGTCTTGCACGATCATCTCTAATAGAGGGCCGGCGTGAGCGACCCCCAGCAAAATCCGGACGAAGGCACCGAAGAGACCTTCATTTCCCACCTCGTCGAACTGCGCGACCGGATCATCCGGGCGGGCGTGTCGGTGATCGTCGTGTTCATCGCGCTCGTGTACTGGGCGCCGAACATCTTCCGGCTGCTCGCGCGGCCGCTGATGCAGAACCTGCCACAAGGCGGAAAGATGATCGTCACCGACGTCACCGGCTCGTTTTTCGTGCCGATGAAGGTGACGATGCTCGTCGCGTTCGTCATCGCGTTGCCGTTCGTGCTGTACCAGATCTGGGCGTTCGTCGCGCCGGGCCTCTATCAGCACGAGAAGAAACTGGTGGTGCCGCTCGTCGGGAGCAGCTACATCCTGTTTCTGGGTGGGATGGCGTTCGCGTACTTCGTCGTGTTCCCGACGATCTTCCGCGTGATGGCGCACTACAACGCGCCGCTCGGCGCGGAGATGACCACCGACATCGACAATTACCTGAGCTTCGTGCTGACAATGTTCATTGCATTCGGCGTGACGTTCGAGGTGCCGATCGTCGTCGTGCTGCTCGTGCGCATGGGCGTGCTGACGGTGAAGAAGCTGCGGCAGGTGCGGCCGTACGTGATCGTCGGCGCGTTTGTCGTCTCGGCGGTCGTCACGCCGCCGGACGTGTTCTCGCAACTGATCCTCGCGGTGCCGCTGATCGTGCTGTACGAGGCGGGCATCATCGCGGCGCGGATCTTTGTCGGCACCGGCGAGAAGAAGGTCGCCGACGAGAGTCAGGCGGCGAGCTAGCGGTCCTTTTGGTCGTCACCGCGATTCGCGGATACCTCGGAATGCGAAGAAGGGCCGCCAGTCTGACCTGGCGGCCCTTCTTCATTTTGTTGCGCTATCCGGCTTCGGCCATGGCCGCACGGGCTTTTTTAGCCCCCGTCGTTGTCGCCGCCGTCGTCGGTCGCCTGCTCTTTCGGCGGCGGCGGACGCTTGCCGATCATCACGTCGAGGTTCAGGTCCCGGTTCTTGCGCACGAGGTGAACCTTGGCGTCGGTGCCCGGCTTGATCTGCGCGATCACGTTCAACAGGCGCGTCGTGTCGGTGATCGGCTGGCCGTTCACGTCGACGAGGATGTCGCCAGGCTTGATGCCCGCCTTGTCGGCCGGGCCGCCTTGCAGCACGCCGGCGACGATCGCGCCGGACTTCTGGTTCAGCCCGAACGATTCGGCGATTTCGGGCGTCACGTCCTGCGGCTCCACGCCGATCCAGCCGCGCGTGACCGTGCCGGTCGTGATGATGCTTTCGAGCACGCTGCGCGCGGTCGAGATCGGGATCGCGAAGCCGATGCCGAGGGAGCCGCCCGAGCGCGAGTAAATGGCCGTGTTGATGCCGAGCAGGTTGCCGTTGATGTCGACGAGCGCGCCGCCGGAATTGCCCGGATTGATCGGCGCGTCGGTCTGGATGAAGTTTTCGAACGTGTTGATGCCGAGGTGATTGCGGCCGAGCGCGCTGATAATCCCCATCGTGACCGTCTGCCCGACGCCGAACGGATTGCCGATCGCGAGCACCACGTCGCCGACGCGCGCCTCGTCCATCCGGCCGAGCGTGATCGACGGCAGGTTAGGCAGATTGATCTTCAGCACCGCAATGTCGGTTTCCGGATCGATGCCGATCACCTTCGCATTGGTCGTGCGGCCGTCCGAGAGCGCGATTTCGATCTGGTCGGCGCCGTCCACGACGTGCTGGTTCGTTAGAATGTAACCGTCGGGGCTCACGATGACGCCCGAGCCGAGGTTCGCGGCCGGCTGTTCCTGCGGCTTGCGGTTGCCGTCGCGGTTGCCGAAGAAATAGCGGAATAATGGATCGTTCTGGCGCGGGTCGGGCGGCAGCGAGCCGTCCTTGCTCGAAAACACGTTGACGACCGCGGGCATCGCCTTCTGCGCCGCGTCTGCATACGAGCCCGACGCCGGCGAGCCGCCGATGCCGGGCGCGACCTCGCGCAACGCGACGATCGGTTCGGCGAGCTGCTTGCCGAGCTGGCCCTGGCGTTGCAGCCACTGCGGCTTGAGCGTGGCGACGATGAACATCAGTGCCAACAGGACTGTCACCGCCTGGGCGAAGAACAGCCAAAAGCGTCTAAGCATCTGAAGAACAGAGGTTTATATGGATCGGATCGAACTGGAATTGTATCTGAACAATCTTCTCGAGACCGCGCGCTTCAAGGACTATTGCCCGAACGGGCTGCAGGTGGAAGGCCGTCGCCGGATCGCGAAGATCGCGACCGGCGTGACCGCGTCGCTCGCGTTTCTGGAGGCCGCGCTGGAGTGGGGCGCGGACGCAGTGCTCGTCCATCATGGCTACTTCTGGCGCAACGAGTCGCCGCAGATCACGGGTCGCAAATACCGGCGTCTGCGCACGCTGCTCGCGAACGACCTGAACCTGTTCGCGTATCACCTGCCGCTCGACAGCCATCCGGAGTTCGGCAACAACGCGCAGCTCGGCGCGAAGTTCGAATGGATCGGCGACCAGCGTTTCGGCGACCAGGACCTCGGCTGGATGACAACGCTGCCGATGCCGATCACGCTCGCGCACTTCACCGCCGAAGTCGAGCAGACGCTCGGCCGCGCGCCGCTCGTGCTCGGCGACCCGGACTGGGAACTGCGGCGGGTCGCCTGGTGCACCGGCGCGGCGCAGGGCTTCTTCGATGCGGCGATCGACGCCGGCGCCGACGTCTTCCTGACCGGCGAGATCTCCGAGCAGACGACGCACACCGCCGCGGAAAGCGGCGTCGCGTTCCTCGCGGCCGGCCACCACGCGACCGAGCGCTTCGGCGTGCAGGCGCTCGGCGCGCACCTGTCGGAGACCTTCGACGTCGAGCATCTCTTCATCGACATCCACAATCCGGTTTAATCGGGCACAGGGAAACTCAGGTTTGAATACATCATTGCGCGATGTGATTTCCTGTGCGGGAAAACCCGACATATCAAGGACTTCGCGATCTTTTCGGGATAGCTCCCCTTGTAAATGCCAATTCCATTCGCGCAAACTAGCGAACGGTGCAAAACGGCGTGACGGATCAATCAAACTCAGAAATGGGGCGATGTGATGCGAGACAAGGAGAAAGACCGCGTCGATGGCAGTCGCCGTACGTGGCTCATCGCGACGTCCGTGGCGGGGGGCATCGGCGGCGTTGCTGCTGTCGTTCCGTTTGCAGCTTCGTTTGAACCCTCGGAGAAAGCCCGTGCGGCGGGCGCGCCGGTCGAAGTCGACATCGGCGGACTCGAGCCCGGCAGCATGATGACCGTCGCGTGGCGCGGCAAGCCGGTCTGGATCCTGAACCGGACCGACCGGATGATGGCCGATGTGAAGAAGGCCGTGCCGGAGCTGGCCGATCCGAACACCGAGAACCCGTTCTCGATGCCGCTGCCCGAGTATTGCCAGAACGAATTCCGCTCGCGCGCAGAGCACAAGAACGTGCTCGTCGCGGTGGCCGTCTGCACGCATCTCGGCTGCACGCCGACCGCGCGCTTCCAGGAAGGCCCGCAGCCGAACCTGCCCGACGACTGGCCGGGCGGCTTCCTGTGCCCGTGCCACGGTTCCACGTACGACCTCGCCGGCCGCGTGTTCAAGAACAAGCCCGCGCCGCAGAACCTCGACATCCCGCGATTCATGTTCACGTCTGCGACGCAGCTCGTGATCGGCAAGGACGAAAAGGGAGAAGCCTGATGGCGAGCGAAAAAGAAGTGGAAACCACCGGGCTCACGGGCTGGATCGATCGCCGTTTCCCGCTCACGTCGACGTGGCGCGCACACGCGTCCGAGTACTACGCACCGAAGAACTTCAACTTCTGGTACTTCTTCGGCTCGCTCGCGCTGCTCGTGCTCGCGAACCAGATCGTCACCGGCATCTTCCTGACGATGGACTACAAGCCCGATGCGACGCTCGCGTTCGCGTCGGTCGAGTACATCATGCGCGAGGTGCCGTGGGGCTGGCTGATCCGGTACATGCATTCGACCGGCGCGTCGATGTTCTTCGTCGTGATCTACCTGCACATGTTTCGCGGGCTGCTGTACGGGTCGTATCGCAAGCCGCGCGAACTCGTGTGGATTTTCGGCTGCCTGATCTTCCTGTGCCTGATGGCCGAGGCGTTCTTCGGCTACCTGCTGCCGTGGGGGCAAATGTCGTACTGGGGCGCACAGGTGATCGTGAACCTGTTCTCGGCAATTCCGCTGATCGGTCCGGACCTGTCGCTGTGGATTCGCGGCGACTACGTCGTGTCGGACGTCACGCTGAACCGCTTCTTCGCGCTGCACGTGATCGCGATTCCGCTGGTGCTGGTCGGACTCGTGATCGCGCACCTGATCGCGCTGCACGAAGTCGGCTCGAACAATCCCGACGGCATCGAGATCAAGGACAAAAAGGACGCGAACGGCATTCCGCTCGACGGCATCCCGTTCCATCCGTACTACTCGGTGCACGATTTCATGGGAATCTGCATCTTCCTGATGATTTTTGCGGCGATCATCTTCTTCATGCCGGAGATGGGCGGCTACTTCCTCGAAGCAAACAACTTCGTGCCGGCCAATCCGCTGCAGACGCCGCCCGAAATCGCGCCGGTCTGGTACTTCACCGCGTTCTACGCGATGCTTCGCGCGACCACCGACCCGTTCAAGATCGTGCTGATGGTCGTCGTCGCGCTGCTCGGCGTTCTCGCGCTCGTGCGCGCGCGCGGGCGCTGGCGCGTCGGGCTGCCGGCGCTCGCCGTGCTCATGGTCGTGGCGATGACCTTCACGCAATCGAAATTCTGGGGCGTCGTCGTGATGGGAACGGCCGTCGTGTCGCTGTTCTTCCTGCCGTGGCTCGACCGCTCGCCGGTGAAGTCGATCCGCTACCGGCCGTTCTTCCACAAGGTGTTTTTCGGGATCTTCGTGATCGCGTTCCTGACGCTCGCGTTCCTCGGCACGCGGCCGCCGTCGCCGGCCGCCACGCTGATCGCGCAGGTCTGTGCGCTCGTGTACTTCGCGTTTTTCCTCGGCATGCCGTTCTGGACGCCGCGCGGCACTTTCAAAGAGCCGCCGGAGCGCGTCCGGTTCAAGCCCCATTAATCGCCAGCGAGGAAAAACATGACGAAGAACAACTTTCTTTCGGCGCTGGCCCGCGTGACCGGCGCGGTCGCGGTGTCGCTGGCGTGCGGGTTGGGGGGACTGATCGCGGCTGCGCCGGCGCTGGCACAGGAAAACATTCCGCTCGACCGCGCGCCCGATAACGGCGAAAATCTCGTTTCGCTGCAACATGGCGCCCAGTTGTTTGTAAACTACTGCCTGAATTGCCACAGCGCGAACCTGATGCGCTATAGCCGGCTGCAGGATCTCGGCATCGGCCAGCAGGAAATCGAGGCCAATCTGCTCTTCACGACCGACAAGGTCGGCAACACGATGTCCATCGCGATGCGGCCGGACGACGCCAAGGCGTGGTTCGGCGTGACGCCGCCGGACCTCTCCGTGGAGGCGCGGGCGCGCAATCGCGACTGGCTCTACACGTATTTGCGCAGTTTCTACCGCGACGACACGCGTCCGACCGGCTGGAACAATCTCGTGTTCGAGAACGTGAGCATGCCGCACGTGCTGTGGCAGTTGCAGGGCATCCGGACGGCAAAGTTCGAGGAGACGACGGACGCGGAAAGCGGGGAAAAAGTCCGCCGGTTCGCCGGCTTCGAGCAGGTCACACCAGGAACTCTGTCGCCGGTGGATTATGATGCTGCGGTGGCCGACCTCGTCGCCTATCTCGGCTGGATGTCCGAGCCCGAGCAGCGCACGCGCAGGCAGCTTGGGGTATGGGTGCTGCTGTTTCTTGGCGTCCTGAGCTTTTTTGCATGGCGGCTGAACGCCGCGTACTGGAAAGATATCAAATAATCACGTCCTGACCGGCGTGGGGCCGGCGCGACGAAAATCCGTCCGACGGATTTTTCGCGTGCTGGCCTTTGGGTTTTTTGAGGAAACGTAAATCATGATGGTTCTGTACTCCGGCACTACCTGCCCGTTCTCCCAGCGCTGCCGGCTGGTGTTGTTCGAAAAGGGCATGGACTTCGAAATTCGCGACGTCGACCTGTTCAACAAACCGGAAGACATCGCCGTGATGAATCCGTATGGTCAGGTGCCGATTCTCGTCGAACGCGATCTGATTCTGTATGAATCGAACATCATCAACGAGTACATCGACGAGCGTTTTCCTCATCCGCAACTGATGCCCGCCGATCCGGTGCAACGCGCCCGCGCGCGCCTTTTCCTGCTCAACTTCGAGAAGGAACTGTTCGTGCACGTCGGCACGCTCGAGAACGAGAAGGGCAAGGCGGCCGAGAAGAACCACGAGAAGGCGCGTCTCGCGATCCGCGACCGCCTCACGCAGCTCGCACCGATCTTCCTGAAGAACAAGTACATGCTCGGCGAAGAGTTCTCGATGCTCGACGTCGCGATCGCGCCGCTGTTGTGGCGTCTCGATCACTATGGGATCGAACTGTCGAAAAATGCCGCGCCGCTGATGAAGTACGCGGAGCGGATCTTTAGCCGTCCGGCCTATATCGAAGCGCTGACGCCTTCCGAAAAGGTGATGCGCCGCTAAGCGCCTGCGGGTTTCCTGTCGACGGGCGCCGCTATCGGGGGTGGTGTCCGTCGATTCGCAGAGGATTGTGATGCAAGACATTTCCACGAAGCCGTATTTGTTGCGCGCGTTGTACGAGTGGTGCACGGACAATGGATACACGCCGCACATCGCCGTGCGCGTCGATAGCCGCACGCGGGTGCCGCGCCAGTTCGTGCGTGACGGCGAGATCGTCCTGAACATCAGCTTCGAGGCGACGAGCCAGTTGCAGATGGGCAACGAACTCATCGAGTTCCACGCCCGCTTTTCCGGCAAGTCGCACAAGATCCAGGTGCCCGTGGCGAACGTGCTCGCGATCTATGCGCGCGAAAACGGGCAGGGGATGGCGTTCCCGGTCGAAGCGCCGGCGCAGGGCGACGAGGGGCCGGTGCTGTCGTCGGAAGAGGAGCACGCCGACGAGCCGGTGGAAGCAGCGACGCTCGCCGACGACGCGCAAGCGGCCGCTGCGCAGCCTTCGACGGATGCCGGCGACGACAGCGCGAAGGGCGGCAAGGGTCACCTCAAGATCGTGAAATGAAGTAGAATCGCGGCCTACGCCGGCTTAGCTCATCTGGTAGAGCAGTTGATTTGTAATCATCAGGTGGCGGGTTCGAGTCCTGCAGCCGGCACCAA
>DATJJN010000121.1:0-127241 GCA_035492135.1 Paraburkholderia sp.
CGGATCATCAAACAGGTGGCCGAGGAAGTTTTCGAAGTGACCGGCCGCAATCCGAAGATCGACATCGCGCTGGAACTCGAGAGGATCGCCCTCTCGGACGAGTACTTCATCCAGCGCAAGCTCTATCCGAACGTCGATTTCTATTCGGGCATCGTGCAAAGCGCGCTCGGCATCCCCACATCCATGTTCACGTGCATCTTCTCGCTGGCGCGCACGGTGGGCTGGATCGCGCAGTGGAACGAAATTATCGCGGATCCGGAGCAGAAGATCGGCCGTCCGCGTCAGCTCTTCATCGGCCACACGCTGCGCGAAGCGAAGCCGATTTCGCAGCGTTGAACCTCGGTTGAACCGCCAGTCGCGGCGCGCGGTTCTCGATGGGCGCGCGCAGCTCGCGCGAAGCTCCTACAATCAGCGGATGGTGAATCGCGAGGAGGAGCAACGCAATGCAGGATCCTGAAGCACTCGGTGGCGCGACGCACGCAGGCGGTGTCGATCATCCCGACGTCGCGCCGAGCGACGTATTCATTCCCCCCGAGACGCCGGAGGTCGCGAGCGCGACGCAGCACGTGCTCAAATCCGGCGATACGTTCATCGTCAACGATTCGCTCGGCGACATCACCGGCGTCGACGACGGGCTCTTCGTCAACGACACGCGCGTGTTGTCTTCGCTGCGGCTCACGTTCGGCGGCCGCGTGCCGTCGTTGCTGTCGGGCAGCGTGAGCCGCGACAACACGGCATTCACCGCGCATCTGACGAACCGTCCGCTGCCGCCGCTCGGCGGCACCAGCACGCCGGAAGGCGCGATTCACGTGCAGCGCTCGCGCGTGCTGTCCGGCACGATGATGACCGAAGCGATCGAGCTCACGAACTACGGCACGAGCGATGCAGTCGTGCCGCTGTCGATTTCGTTCGCGAGCGACTTTCGCGACATGTTCGAAGTGCGCGGCCTGAAGCGCGACCGGCAGGGCACGATCGAGACGCCGCGCATCGAGAACGGGGAGGTCTGCGTCGATTACATCGGGCTCGATCGCGTCGCGCGGCGCGTGCGCATCCTGTTTTCGCCCGCGCCGCAAAAGCTGCTTGCGGACCGCGCCGACTACTCGGTGCAACTGCCCGCGCAGGCGTGCGTGCCGGTGTACCTGAGCGTCGTCGTCACCGTCGACCCGCTGCCCGATGCCGAGCCCGGCACGGCGAGCGCCGGCATCGTGCAGCCGCCGGGCTGGCTCGCCGCGCAGCCGGGGCGGCGCGTCGGCCGTCTCGCGATGCGCACCGCGCTCGTCAATGCGCACATCGTGATGCGCGAACGTCGCCGCGCGACCGCGCGCATCCGCTCGAGCAATCCGCTGTTCAACGCGTGGATCGACCGCTCGCTCGCGGACCTCGGCCTGTTGACGAGCGACCTGCCGACCGGTCCGTATCCGTATGCCGGAATCCCGTGGTTTTCGACGCCGTTCGGCCGCGATGCGGTGATCACGTCGATGCAGACGCTGTGGATCGCGCCCGCGCTCGCACGCGGCGTGCTGCGCTTTCTCGCCGAGCACCAGGCGCGCGAGGCCTCCGCGTTTCGCGACGCGGCGGTCGGCAAGATCATGCACGAGATGCGCAAGAGCGAAATGGCCGCGACCGGCGAAGTGCCGTTCGCGCTGTACTACGGCGGCGTCGACACGACACCGCTGTTCGTGATGCTCGCCGGCGCGTACGCGGAGCGCACCGGCGACCGCGCGCTGATCGACGAATTGTGGCCCGCGCTCGAACGGGCGGCCGCGTGGGTCGCGAACGTCTGCGACCGCAATCCGCGCGGGCTGCTCGATTATCGGCGCGAGTCCGAAGGCGGTCTCGCGAACCAGGGCTGGAAAGACAGTCACGATTCGGTGTTTCATGCGGACGGCCGCTTCCCGGACGGCCCGATTTCGCTCGTCGAGGTGCAGGGCTACGCGAGCGCCGCGTTCGACACGATGGCGCATCTCGCCGCGCAGCGCGGCCAGCGCGACGACGCGGCGCGCTACGCGGCGCGCGCGTCGAAGCTGCGCGAGTGCGTCGAGCGCCTGTTCTGGATGCCCGAGTCGCGGTTCTATGGGATCGCGCTCGATGGCCACGGCGAACTGTGCCGCGTGCTCGCGTCGAATGCGGGCCATCTGCTCGCGTTCGGCCTGCCCGAATACGAGCGCGGATGCGACGTCGCGGCAACCCTCGAATCGGCGCTGTTCCATACGGGCTGGGGCGTGCGCACGCTCGCGGCGGGGCAGGCGCGGTTCAATCCGATGGCGTATCACAACGGCTCGATCTGGCCGCACGACAACGCGCTGTGCGCGCGCGGTCTCGCGCGATACGGCCGCAAGGGAGCGGCGGTGCGGCTGTTGCAGGCGCTGTTCGAGGCGGCGGTCAACTTCGACATGCGGCTGCCCGAGCTGTTCTGCGGGTTCCAGCGGCGCCGCGGCGAGCCGCCGACCGCGTACCCCGTCGCCTGTCTGCCGCAGGCGTGGGCGGCCGGTTCGCCGTTCATGATGCTGGAGGCGTGTCTCGGTTTGACGATCGACGCCGAGCATCACGAGGTGCGCGTTGCGCAGCCGATGCTGCCTGAAGGCATCGACTGGCTGGAGGTCGGCGATTTGCGCGTCGGCTCGGCGTCGGTGACGCTGACGTTCCGGCGCGTCGACGGCAAGGTCGTCGCGTCGGCGGATCGCAGCGACGTGAGAGTGGTGGCGTTGCTGTAACGACGATCGGGCCGCGCGCCGTCCGCCGACACACGGGCGGCGTGCGGGTCCACCGCTCGAACTGTGCTTACGGGAAGACCGGCTTGCCGGCGCTGTCCTTCACCTTCGCGCGCCATTGCGAGCGGATTTCGTTGACGACCGCATCCGGCAGCGCGATGTAGTCGAGCTGCTGCGCGGCGGGGCCGCCGCTCTTGAACCCCCAGTCGAAGAACTTCAGCACTTCGCGCCCCTGTTCCGGCTTTTGCTGGACCGCGTGCAGCAGAACGAACGTTGCGCCGACCACCGGCCACGCGTCCTTGCCGGGTTCGTTGGTCAGAATCTGATAGAAGCTTTTCGACCACTCGGCGCCGGCTGCGGCCGCCTTGAACGTGTCGATGCCCGGCCGGACGACCGTGCCCGCCTGATTCCTGATCGCCGTGTAGATCATGTTGTTCTGCTTCGCGTACGCCCATTCGACGTAGCCGATCGCACCCGGCAGACGCTGCACGAACGCGGCCACGCCATCATTGCCCTTGCCGCCGGTGCCGGTCGGCCAGTTCACGGTCGTGCCTTCGCCGGCCTTCGATTTCCATTCGGGGCTCATCTGCGACAGGTAGTGCGTCCAGATGAAACTCGTGCCGGAGCCGTCCGCGCGCCGCACGACGGCGATCGCGGTGTCCGGCAGCTTGAGGTCCGGATTGAGCGCCGCGATCTCCGGGTCGTTCCACTTCTTGAGCTTGCCGAGATAGATGTCGGCGAGCACCGGTCCCGATAACGTCAGCTGGCCCGGCTTCACACCTGGCAGATTGGCGACGGCGACCACGCCGCCGACCACCGTCGGAAACTGGAACAGCCCGTTCTTCGCGAGTTCGTCGTCTTTCATCGGCGCGTCGGAGCCCGCGAAGTCGACCGTCTTCGCGAGGATCTGCTTGATGCCGCCCGCCGATCCGATGCCCTGGTAGTTGACCCGCGCGCCGCCTTCCTTCTGGTACGCGGCCGCCCATTTGTTGTAGATCGGCGCGGCGAACGTGCTGCCGGCGCCGGTGATGTCGGCCGCATGGGCCGGCACGCAGCCCATCGCGGTGATGAACACGGAAGCCGCCATCGACAGGTTCTTCATGAATCGCTCCATGAGGGATGGAAAGGAATTCACAGGGTTTCCGTAAGAAACTAGCGAGGGCCGGTGTCAATCCGGTGACGCGTGGGACGGCGCGTCGTGCGGGCGGATCGCAGCGCACTCAAAAGCATAGTGCGCTGCGCGAGGAGACGCGGCGGGGAGGGCCGGCCGTGGTGGCGCAGCCGTGGTGGTTGAACGAAGCGCTTCAGGCTGCCCGCAATAAGCGATGGTGCGGGCGCGGGCAGTGAATCAGCGGCTGTAAATCAGCGGCTGTAAATCAGCGGGCTGTGAATCAGCGGGCGGTGAATCAGCGGGCTGTGAATCAACGGCCTGTGAATCAGCGGACGGCGTCGTCCGCGCCGGCGACGCCGCGCACCGGCGCGACCGTCGCCTTGCGATTCGCGAACGCGCGCATTGCATCCTTCACGCGGTTGCCGAGCGGCACGACGGCGAACGCCATCGCCGTCAGCGACGCCAGCACGAGCAGCTTCGCGGCGGACGACAGCGGCCGCCCCTGCACCGTCGCGCCGATCGCGACGAGCAGCGGAAAGTGCAGCAAATAAAGCGGAAACGTCGCGTCGCCGAGCTTGCGCGCGAACGCGACGAGCCGCGTGCCCGGACGCACGCGCGACCCCGCGAGCGACAGCGCGGCAAGCAGCGCGACGAGCAGAAACACGAAGATCAGGCTGCCGCTGACCAGCGTCGGATGCACGCGCGCGGGCGGACATCCGACCAGCCGGAGCATCGCGTCGACCCGGTCGATGCCCGGCGTCAGCGCAAGCTCGGTCAGCTTGTGCGAAGCCGCGACCCCCAGCGCGGCCGGCAGCGACACCGCGAGCGCGACGATCGCGGTGCGGCGCGACGGCGACGTGGCGAACCAGTCATGGATCAGCACGCCCGCGAGCCAGAACGGCAGCATCGCGATCACGTCGGGGCCATAGAGCAGCGCGACCGCGACCGGAATCACGAGCGCGCGGCCGGTGCGCCGGCAAAACAGCAGCGCGCCCCAGATCGCGTAGAAACCCGCTTCGTAACCGAGGCTCCAGAACGGCGAGTTCGACAGCGGCGACACGTCGATGCCCCACACCTCGTTCACCAGCAACGCATTCGCTGCGATGCGCAGCACCGGATGGTCCGCATGCGCGCCCCAGTTGCGGCCGTACCATGCGGGCGCGACGGCGGACGAATACGCGTCGAGCGCGAGCGTCGCGACGAGCGCGATCAGCGTCAGCGACAACAGCCGCGTTGCGCGGTCGACGAAAAAGCGGCGCACGTCGAAGGCCGCGGCCGACGGCGTGAACGACCGGATCGTATAGCCGCTCAGCACGAAGAAGCCGCCGACCGACGCGACCGCGACGCCGGTGAGGTTCGGCCACGCGTTCTGGAACGCAGGCTGGGTCAGATGCCCGAGCACGACGATCGTCGCGAGCGAGAAGCGCATCAGATCGAGCGACACGGACACCGCAGGCGCGATCGGCACATGCGGGCGTGAACTGGAAGGAGGCATTCCCGGATTCCCCCGTGGACAGTGACCGGCTTTGTCGTTGCGCGCCGTGCGTGGGCAAACGCTCGGCGAATGCGCGGCCCTCGCTGGCAAATGCGAAGAGCGAAAAGCGGTCAATATCGCAAAGGGTAAGAAGCCCCGAACCGGCGGTCTGTGGGATGCCGAACGCAACGGGGACAGCGAATGGCGCACGGCGCGTCGCGAGCCGGTTTCGTTGCATGGCGGTGATAACATTTGTTGTCGACTATCCCTGAGCCGCTGACCCCCATGCCCGATCACTTCGATGAGCTCGTGACCCTGATCCGGGCACGCTTTGCCGACCTGAGTCCGCAATTCCAGACCGGCGCGGCGTTCCTGCTCGACCATCCGGACGAGGTCGCGGTGTCGTCGATGCGCAAGGTCGCCGAACGCGCCCAGGTGCAGCCGGCCGCGCTCGTGCGGCTCGCGCAGCAACTGGGCTTTCCCGGCTGGAACGAGTTGCGCGAACTGTTCGTCGCGCGCGTGCGCACCCGCCCGGAGCCGATGGCGAGCCGCGCGCGCTCGCTCGTCGCCGCGGGCTCGAAAGACAGCCTCGCCCGCGATCTGCTCGCCGCGCAGCAGCAGAACCTGTCCGCCGCCGCCTACAACGTCCGCGCGCTGACCGACGCCGCGCGCGCCCTGCGCAAGGCGAAGCAGGTATACGTGGCGGGCTTTCGCTCGTGCTACGCGGTCGCGTTCGGTCTCGCGTACGCATACCGGCTGTTTCGTCCTTCGGTGACGCTGCTCGGCGGCGAGGCCGGCACGCTCGATATCGACTTGCTGGGCGTCGGGCGCGCCAGCGTAACGATTGTTGTCAGCTTCGCGCCTTATTCGGTCGAGGCGGTGCGCGTTGCCGGGACGGCGCTCGAACGGGGCAGCCGGCTCGTCGCGATCACCGACAGCGCCGTGTCGCCGGTCGCGCTCAACGCAGACCACGTGCTGCTGTTCACGCACGACAGCCCGTCGTTCTTTCCGTCGCTCGTCGGCGCGTCGGCGCTGGCCGAATCGCTCGTCGCGCATCTGCTCGCGCTCGAAGGTACGGAAGCGCTCGCGCAGCTCGAACGCACCGAGCAATGGCTGAACACCAAAGGCGCTTACGTGCGCTGACCCTGTTTGTTGCGAGTCACTCGCGTTTGACAACATATGTTGCAAAGGCGTATAACGTCCGGATCCTCGGACGTCGCGGCGATCCACGCCGCACGCCCGCACCGGAGAGCGACTCGTGACAGCCGTATTTCACCGGATGCCGACACAGACGCTGCCCGTCGCGGTGGCGGGCGACGGCATCGAGATCATCGATTCCACCGGCAAGCGCTACATCGACGCGAGCGGCGGCGCGGCCGTGTCGTGCGTCGGGCACAGCAACGCGCGCGTGATCGACGCGATTGCGCGTCAGGCGCATCGGCTGCCGTACGCGCACACGTCGTTCTTCACGACCGAACCGGCCGAGCAACTCGCCGACCATCTGGTCGCCGCCGCGCCGGATGGGCTCGACCACGTGTATTTCGTGTCGGGCGGGTCGGAAGCGATCGAGGCCGCGCTGAAACTCGCGCGGCAGTTCTTCGTCGAGAAGGGCGAGCGGCTGCGCCGCCATTTCATCGCGCGGCGCCAGAGCTATCACGGCAATACGCTCGGCGCGCTGGCGATCGGCGGCAATGCGTGGCGGCGCGAGCCGTTCCTGCCGATCCTGATCGAGTCGCATCACGTGAGCCCTTGCTATGCGTATCGCGGGCGGCTCGACGGCGAAACCGACGAGCAGTACGCGGCGCGTCTCGCCGACGAACTCGAACAGAAGATCCTCGAACTCGGCCCGGAGACGGTCGCGGCGTTCGTCGCCGAAACCGTGGTCGGCGCGACGGCGGGCGCGGTGCCGCCGGTGCGCGACTATTTCCGCAAGATCCGCGCGGTGTGCGACCGTTACGGCGTGCTGCTGATTCTCGACGAGATCATGTCCGGGATGGGGCGCACCGGCTATCTGTACGCGTGCGAGGAGGACGGCGTCGCGCCCGATCTGCTGACGATCGCGAAGGGCCTGGGCGCCGGCTATCAGCCGATCGGCGCGACGCTCGTGAGCCGGCGGATCCACGATACGATCGTCGGCGGCAGCGGTTACTTTCAGCACGGGCATACGTATATCGGCCACGCGACCGCGTGCGCGGCGGCGCTCGAAGTGCAGCGCGTGATCGCCGAAGACCGGCTGCTCGGCAACGTGCTCGCGCGCGGCGAACAGTTGCGGGCGCGCCTGCGGGAGCGCTACGCGGAGCATCCGCATATCGGCGACGTGCGCGGGCGCGGATTGTTCGTCGGCGTCGAGCTGGTGCGCGAGCGCGACACGAAAACGCCGTTCGACCCCGCGCTGAAACTGCACGCGGCGATCAAGCGCGAGGCGTTCGCGCGCGGGTTGATGGTCTACCCGATGGGCGGCACGGTCGACGGCAGGAGCGGCGACCACGTATTGCTCGCGCCGCCGTTCATCTGCACGCAATCGGACATCGACACGATCGTCGAGCGTCTCGCGGATGCGATCGACGGGGCGTTCGCCGCAACCGGCGTCGCACGCGCGGCCTGACGCTTCAACGACCTTCGACAACGTTCGATACCGTTCCAAAAACCGGATGGAGACAACCCGATGACCCGCCGACTGCCCGCATTCGATCCCGCGCAGGCGACCCCCGAGCAGAAGGCCGTGCTCGACGAAATCGTTTCCGGCCCGCGCGGCAACCTGAACGGCCCGTTTCTGGGCTGGATTCACAGCCCGGAACTGGCGCTGCACGCGCAGCGGCTCGGCGCGTTTTGCCGCTACAACACGGGGCTGCCGCTGCGGCTGTCGGAACTGGCCATACTCGTGACCGCCGCGCGCTGGCAGGCGCAGGCCGAGTGGCATATCCACCATCCGATCGCACGCGACGCCGGAGTGCCCGAGGCGCTCGCCGAAGCGATCCGCACCGGCCGCGAGCCGGCGTTCGACGATGCGGACGACGCGCTGATCCACGCATTCGCGACCGAACTGTACGACACGAAACGCGTGTCCGACGCGACCTGTGCGAAGGCCGTCGAGCGCTTCGGTCCGGTGGTGACGGTGAACCTCGTCGGGCTGCTCGGTTACTACGCGCTCGTCGCGATGACGCTGAACGTCTTCGCGATGCGCGCGAACGGGCAGACGTCGCTGCCGTTCCCGGAGTGACGCGTTCGCGTTCGGGCGTCGCCGGACACACAGCACGCGTGCACGCGTATTACGCAGCGCCGTCATAAAGCCCCGCCTCGCCCGCGGCTCTTGGATCGGCACGCCGCCGCGGAAGGTCGGGCAGCGCACAGGCGGGGCGACTATGATGAAAGCCGGTTTACGCCCGCAAGCGCGTCGCAGCGGCGGTCACGACCGGTGCCGGCGCCGCGCCATGCGGGCGTGACCTTCGCGGTCGGCATGCGGAGGCTCGCGACCGGCGCGCGACGCTCAACGGAGAGACAGCGATGAAGCGCAAGGCATCGGCAGTCTGGCAAGGCGGTTTGCAGGACGGCAAGGGCTCGATTTCGACGGATAGCGGCGTGCTGAAGGACACGCAGTATTCGTTTTCGACCCGCTTCGAAAACGGGATCGGCACCAATCCCGAGGAACTGATCGCAGCGGCGCATGCAGGGTGCTTTTCGATGGCGCTGTCCGCGGAACTGGGCAAGGCGAACCTCAAGGCCGAGCGGATCGCGACGACCGCTGCCGTGACGCTCGACAAGTCCGACGGTGGCTTCGCGATCACCGCCGTGCATCTGGACCTCACGGCGAAGATTCCGGGCGCCGACAAGGCGGCATTCGACGCGGCGACGGCAGCCGCGAAGTCCGGCTGTCCGGTGTCGAAGGTGTTGAACGCGACCATCACCCTCGACGCGAAGCTCGAAAGCTGACCCGTCGGCACGCGCCGGGCGCAACGCGCGGCGCGTGCCGCGACGGCATTTTCGACGGCAGGGTGATGCGCGATGATTCGATTTTCGGTCGTTATTCCGTTTTTCATTAACCACTGCTGAAATCGGAATAAGGCAAACCGCTCGCCGCGCAGAAAACGTTTACAACGCGGGTTATTTTTCCGCAGCGCGCCGCCAATTTGAGTTGTTACCGGTAATATCCAGTAGTTGTTTAAACTCGCGTGCCCGTTTCAGCCGTGCCCGCATAGTGGGAGGCGCCGCACGGTATAGATCCGGACCTTCCGGAAGGTTTTACGCAGCCACGTGACTTTCGCGGGTAATTTATGCGGAGTGGTAACAAGGGCATCGATGGTCGCGTCGGGATAAATACTTATTCCGGGCTGATTAAAAGAAAAATCGCTTGCGGCAAATAATCCGTCTTGATAATCTTCGTCACTCATCGATCGGCCATCTGTGCGCCTGCGCAGGACCTTTTTCAGGCCGGTCGTGCCATTTTCTGTACCTGTCATTTAATCCGGGGAAGTCCATGCTTGAAACGACCTTCGACGCAGCCGAAAATCAGCGCGCCGCCGAAGCCGGACCTGGCGACGTCGTTACGCTAAAAACAGGTGGCCCGCGCATGACCGTGATGCATGCAGGGCCGGGCGGTTTTTCGAACGGCAACTGGTTGATATGCCAATGGTTCGACGACCAGGGCGAATTGCGCCAGGACCAGTTCCCGCAGGACGTCGTGCAGATCGAGCCTCGCTCGATTCCGCTCGGCTCCGTGCGAGTCCGTCATTCGTCGGCGGTTTTTACGCCGAACGAGCGCGCCTGATCGTTTAATTCTTCACATGTTTTAAAATGCGCGGCCCTCGTGGCCGCGCATTGTTTTTATAGGGCGCCATATTAAAATGCGCTGCCTATGAATTACGCGCTTATCGACGGCCTTCGGCCGCAATCCGCAGCGCGATGCCGGCGAGCACCGTCCCCATCAGCCAGCGCTGCAGCACGAGCCAGACAGGGCGTCCGGCGAGAAACGCGGCGATCGATCCCGCGGTGAGCGCCACGGTCGCATTGACGGTCACGCTCAGCGCGATCTGGATGCTGCCTAGCGCGAGCGATTGCGCGAGCACGCTGCCGTGCGCCGGATCGATGAACTGCGGCAGCAGCGACAGATACAGGATCGCGATCTTCGGGTTCAGCAGGTTCGTGACGAAGCCCATTGCGAACAGCTTGCGCGGGCTGTCGGGCGGCAGCGCGCGCACTTCGAACGGCGAACGCCCGCCGGGCTTCAGCGCCTGCCACGCGAGCCACAGCAGATACACGACGCCCGCGAGCCGCAGCGCGTCGTACGCATACGGCACCGCGAGCAGCAGCGCGGTGATCCCGAACGCTGCGCACAGCATGTAGAACACGAAGCCGAGCGCGACGCCGCCGAGCGAGATCAGGCCCGCGGCGCGACCCTGGCAGATCGAGCGCGAGACCAGATAGATCATGTTCGGGCCGGGTGTCAGCGCCATGCCGAGGGCAACGGCGCCGAACGCGGCGAGCGAAGCGGCGTGCGGAACGAGCATCGATGAAGACTCCATAGAAGCGAACAAGGAAAAGGCCGCGCGGATGCGGCCCGAATGATTATTCCACGAGAAAAATGGGAGCTGCGTGCGCGGGCGCGCGTTCAGCGCTCCGGCGGACGCCGCCGCGCGAGGCGTGCTTCACGCTCCTCGATACGACGCGTGAGCCGTTGCGAAAAGCCGAGCATGCGCAGATAACGGCGCTGCGCGCCGACCTGCGCCGCGAGGTCGCTCGGCGGGTTGCGCTGCAGCGACCAGGCGAGCGCGAGCAGCCAGCCGACGACGGTCCAGCCGAGCACGGCATTGAACAGCGCGATCGTCAGCAGGTCGGCGCGATGGCGGCGGTCGGCGATCAGCGCGGGCAGGAAGTAGAGCCCGAGTGCGGCGGCCAGCGCCGCCGCGAGCACGAGCGGTTGGCTTTGCATGACCCGTTCTCCGTGCGGCGTGCCGGTCCGCGTGCGGCCGGCAGCATGATGCTTGATGAATCGATTGTCGCGCGAATCGGCGGCGGCTGCCCGAGCCCTACACCGAACGCGTAGGACGTCTGTCGGCGGCGCGCGGTTCGGGACTATCATCGGGGTTTTCAATCGTTTGGGGCCGACATCATGCTTTCCGATCCGATGCAGGACGCCGGGCAACTCGATCACGACGCGCTCGCTGCGTTCGTCGAGCGCAAGTGGCACGACGAGATCGTGCCTGCGCTGACCGATTACATCGCGATCCCCGCGAAAAGCCCCGCGTTCGATCCCGACTGGGCGAAACACGGCTATCTGGAGCGCGTCGTGCAGGATGCCGCGCAGTGGGCCGAACAGCAGCCGGTGCGCGGGTTGAAGCTGGAGATCGTGCGTCTGCCGGGCCGCACGCCGGTGATCTTCTTCGAAGCGCCCGCGACGCGCTCGGGCAGCGACGAGACGATCGTGCTGTACGGCCATCTCGACAAGCAGCCGGAGTTCTCCGGCTGGCGCAACGACCTCGGGCCGTGGACGCCGAAGCTCGAAGACGGACGTCTGTACGGCCGCGGCGGCGCGGACGACGGCTACGCGATCTACGCGAGCATCACCGCGCTCGCGGCGCTCGACGCGCAGGGTGTCGAACGTCCGCGCTGCGTCGGGCTGATCGAAACCTGCGAGGAGTCGGGCAGCTACGACCTGCTGCCGTATGTCGATGCGCTGCGCGACCGGCTGGGCCAGGTCGGCCTCGTCGTGTGCCTCGACTCGGGCGCGGGCAACTACGACCAGTTGTGGCTGACGACGTCGCTGCGCGGGCTCGTCAGCGGGAATCTCGTGGTCGACGTGCTCGACGAGGGGATCCATTCCGGCTCGTACGGCGGCATCGCGCCGTCGAGCTTCCGCGTGATGCGGCAACTGTTCGAACGGCTCGAGGATGCGGCCACCGGCAATCTGCTGCCGAAGGACTTTCATTGCGCGATTCCGCATGAACGTCTGCGCGAATCGGAGGCGACCGCGCAGATACTCGGCGACAGCGTCTGGAAGAGCCTGCCATGGGCGTGCGGGCAGGATGGCCGTCAGGTGCTGCCGACCACGACGGACCCGCAGCAGGCGCTGTTGAACTCGACGTGGCGGCCGTCGCTGTCGGTGACCGGCGCGGCCGGTCTGCCGCCGCTCGAAAGCGCGGGCAACGTGCTGCGTCCGCGCACGGCGTTCAAGCTGTCGCTGCGGCTGCCGCCGCTCGTCGACGCCGCGAAGGCCGTCGCCGACCTGAAGGCGCTGCTCGAACTCGATCCGCCGTACAACGCGAAGGTCACGTTCAAGCCGGACGCGGGCGCGGCGAACGGCTGGAACGCGCCCGACGTCGCGCCGTGGCTCGGCGACGCGCTGAACCGCGCATCCCGCACGCACTACGGCGCGGATTGCGCGTACCTGGGGCAGGGCGGCACGATCCCGCTGATGAACGTGCTGCAGGCCGGCTTTCCGAAGTCGCAGTTCATGGTATGCGGCGTGCTGGGGCCGAAGTCGAACGCGCACGGGCCGAACGAGTTCCTGCACGTGCGGTACGCGACGAAGCTCACCGCGACCGTTGCGGAGGTGATCGCCGCGGCGCCCTGATTGCGCGTTGCGTTGATTCCCGGCTGCAAGCACCGCCGTTCGTTGTTCTGCCCACCTGTCATGGAGCCCGAATCCGCATGGAAGATCAACGCAGCGCCAAGACCGGGATGTCGCGCGTCGCGCCCGACCATCTGCACGCGTATGTGAAGGCGATCTGGGAGCGCGCGGGCAGCATGCCGCGCGAGGCGGAACTCGTCGCCGACCATCTCGTCGCGTCGAGCCTGAGCGGTCACGATTCGCACGGCATCGGGATGATTCCGCGCTACGCGGCGTCGCTGCACGCGAACGAGCTGAAGCTGAACCGCCACGCGTCGGTGGTGAGCGACGTCGGCGCGGTGCTGACCATCGACGGCGGTCTCGGCTTCGGCCAGGTCGTCGCGCACGAGGCGATGGAACTCGGCATCGAGCGCGCGCGGCGGATGGGCGTGTGCGCGGTCGGGTTGCGCAATGCGCATCACATCGGCCGCATCGGTCACTGGGCGGAGCAGTGCGCCGACGCGGGCTTCGTGTCGTTCCATTTCGTGAACGTCGCGGGCGATCCGCTCGTCGCGCCGTTCGGCGGGATGGACCGGCGCATCGGCACGAATCCGTTCTGCGCGGCGTTTCCTCGCGACGGCGGGCCGCCGCTCGTGCTCGACTTCGCGACGAGTGCGATCGCGTACGGCAAGACGCGCGTCGCGTACAACCAGCGCAAGCCGGTGCCCGAAGGCGCGCTGATCGATCATGACGGCCGGCCGACCGTCGACCCCGCGGTGATGCAGGTGCCGCCGCACGGCTCGCTGCTGCCGACGGGCGGCGCGACGAGCGGGCACAAGGGCTACGGCCTCGCGGTGATGTGCGAGCTGTTCGGCGGCGCGCTGAGCGGCGGGCACACCACGCACGAAACGACGCTCGAAAAGACGCCGAAGATCGTCAACGGGATGTTGTCGGTGATCGTCGATCCGCGCGCGTTCGACGCGATGGACGCGCAGCGGGAGGCCGACGCGTTCATCGAATGGGTGAAGGCGTCGCCGATGGCGGACGGCGTCGCGCAGATCCAGATGCCGGGCGAACCGGAGCGTCGCAACCGCGTCGATCGCGAGACGAACGGCGTGCCGGTCGATGCGCAGACGTGGCGGCAGATCCGCGACGCGGCGCGTTCGCTCGGGATGTCGGAGGAGGAGGCGGCGCGGTGGGCGGACGTGTAGCGGCGCGCCGGATCGCCGGTTAGCGACCGGTACGAATCAATAAGGATTGGCCAGCATCGCCCGCAACATGGCGCGCGTGGGCTCGTCGAGTTCGACCGGATACGCGAAGCGCCCCGCAATCAGCGTCGCGACCGGCACGCCGTCACGAAACGCGATCCGGTTGCCGCCGACAGCCGGCACCTTGTCGCCGGGCACCAGCGTGCCGACGAGATTCAGCGGATCCGTTGCCGCGACGCACACGAACGCGCCCGACCGCTCGCGGCGGCGCACGTCGCGCAGCAGCGCAACCGCCTCCGGCAGCGCGAACTGTTCGCCGGAGAGGCCCGTCACGAAACGCCCGCCGCGTACGTGGCCGCGCGCTTCCATCCGGTGCAGCACGCGCAGCAGATCGCGCCACGGCGGCAGCCATGGCGCTTCGCGCGTCAGCAACTGCCAGCAGACCACGCCGTAGCGCCGCAGCAGCACGTTCGCGATGTGTTCGAGCTGTTCGGGGTCGGCCGTCCGGGCGGAGGCGTCCGCACGCCGCGGCCCGTCGCTGACGCCGCGCGAGCCCGGCTGTTCGTCCCCGGCCCGATCGTTCGGATTGCCGCGCGCACCCTCGGCAAGTGCGGGCGTCCCCGGCATCCGGCGCAGCGTCGCCCAGCGGCCCGCGTCCGCCATTCCGCCGACGAGCGGTCCCACACCGCGCGGCCTGCGCCGGCCATGATGCGCGGTGCGCTTCGCGGCCGGCTTCACCAGCGCGCGCAGGCCCGCGAAGCTGTCCGCGTTCACGAGCCCGGCCGCGACCAGCTCGCCGAGCGCGTCCTCGAGTTCGGTGCCGAGCAGATGCGCGTCGGCGGCCAGTTCGTCGAAGAACATCGCGCCGTGCTGCGCAAGCGCGTCGTACACGCGTCGGGCGCGCGCGGACAATCCTTCGACGTCGGGCGTCTCGACGAGCGCCGTCCACTTCGCGAGTTCGCGTCGCGGCAGCAGCGCGATCGGCGTTGTCCGCACCGTGGCCCCCGCCGCGCGCGCCGGCAGCCGCGCCCACGCGAGCCGGCCCGAGCGGCATAGCTCGTCGAGCAGCATCGGCGTGTAGTCGTCGACACGCGCGGGCAGGATCTCGTCCTCCCACGCGCTGGCCGACGCCTCCCAGCCTTCCGTCTGGTCGAGCACGGCGGCGAGCGCGTCACGGCCGCTGCCGCGCGCGTCGGCGGCCACGCGCTGCCATTCGAACAGGAAGCGCATGAAGTCGCTGCGCTCGACCGGCTCGATCTCGCGCCGCAGCCGCCGCACCGTGTAGCGATGGATGCGCGCGAGCAGATGCCGCTCGCACCATTCGTCGTCGCGCGCGCCGGGCGTGAAGCGGCCGCGCATCACCGTGCCCTGCGCTTCGAGCCGCGTCAGCGCGAGCGCGACGACGTGCGCCTCCAGCGCGAGCGGCCGCGCGACCTGCGGCACGGTGAGCGGGCCGAAGCCGGACAGCCGCGCGCGCACGACTTCGACGAGCGCGTCGTCCTCGGTCCACGGCTCGTCGTATTCGGGCGGCGGCGTCAGCACCGGATCGAACCGCGCATGAGGGTAGATCGCGCGCACGGCGTTCAGCCGTTCGACGGGCACCCACAACGCGTCGTGATCGGCGATCTGCATGCGCGTCGCGCGCCGCGCCTGAGCGAGCGATGTCAGCCATTCGAGCCACCGCGGCTCGCGCTCCGCCTCGCTCTGCGCAATGCATGCGAGCGACGTGAGCGCCTCGTGCATCTCGTCGGCGTCGCGGGCCTGCGGCCACGCTTCTTCGCGTACGCTCGCGATCGCATCGGCGTCGAGTGCGCCGAGGTCGTCCGCCGATTCGGGATCGGTCCAGCGTCGGCTCAACACCGCCTGCGTGCGACGCTCTTCGAGCGGCGCATCGTCGAGGAACGCATACGGCTGCGCGGTCAGGATCTCGGCCGCGAGCGGCGACGGCGCGGGCAGGTCGCGGGTGACGAGCCGCACGTCGCCCGTCTCGATGCGCCTCAGCAGCGCGAGCCAGCCGTCGGTGTCCATCGCGTCGTGCAGACAGTCGTCGAGCGTCTGATCGACGAGCGGATGACGCGGAATCTCCCGCTCGCCGACGATGTTCTCGACGCACGCGACCTGGTCCGGAAACACCGCCGCGAGCAGGTCCTCGCTGCGCATCCGCTGGATTTGCGGCGGCGTCTTGCGCCCGCCGGTCTGACGCGGCAGCGCGAGCGCGGTCGTCGCGTTCCAGCGCCAGCGCACGCCGAACAGCGGCGCGTCGAGCAGCGCCTGCACGAGCAGATGCGCGGCCGTGTTCGAATGCAGATAGCGCCAGACTTCGTCGAGCGCGAAGCTGTGCGCGTTCGTGAGCGACAGGATGATCGCGTCCTCGGTCGCCGCCGCCTGCAGTTCGAAGTTGAACTGGCGGCAGAAGCGCTTGCGCAGCGTAAGACCCCACGCGCGATTGATCCGGCTGCCGTACGGCGAGTGGATCACGAGCTGCATGCCGCCCGACTCGTCGAAAAAGCGCTCCATCACGAGCATGTCGTGGGTCGGCAGTGCGGTCAGCGCGGCGCGGGCGCGGGCCAGGTATTCGGCGATCTGGCGCGCGGCGGCGTCGGAGAGGCCGAGCGTGTCACCGAGCCATCCACACGCGCGCGCGATCGCGGCGGCGGGGAGCGGGGCGTCGGGCAGGGTCTCGGCCGTGAGGTCCCGCGTCGCTTCACGCAACGGCTCCGCTGCCGACGCCGTCTCCACTTCGTCGGCGGTCGCGAGTAGCCGCTCCATCTCCGCACGCAGCCGCCCGAGCGCGAACGACAGCTCGTCGCTGCGCCCGGGCGCCTCGCCGAGCCAGAACGGAATGTTCGGCGGCTGCCCTTGCGCGTCCTCGACGCGCACGCGTCCCGGCTCGATCCGCAGAATCCGGTACGACGCGTTGCCGAGCTGGAACACGTCGCCCGCGAGACTTTCGACCGCGAAGTCCTCGTTGACGGTGCCGATGTTCAGGCTCTGCGGTTCGAGCAGCACCGCGTAGTCGGCGTTGTCGGGAATCGTGCCGCCGGACGTCAGCGCGACGAGCCGCGCGCCGCGCCGGCCGCGCAGCGCGCGGTTCACCGAATCGCGGTGCAGATACGACGCGCGCGGACCGTGGCGGCTCGTGTAGCCGTCGGCGAGCATTCGCAGCACCGCGTCGTACTGCGCGCGTTCGAGCGCCGCATAAGGCATCGCGCGGCGCACGAGCGCGAACAGCGCGTCCTCGTCCCACGCCTCGCACGCGACCTCGGCGACGATCTGCTGCGCGAGCACGTCGAGCGGCGCGGCCGGCACCTGCAAACGATCGAGTTCGCCGCGCCGCACGCAGTCGAGCAGCGCCGCGCATTCGACGAGTTCGTCGCGCGACGTCGGAAAGAGCCGTCCCTTCGGCGTGCCGCCGACGTGGTGGCCCGAGCGCCCGACGCGCTGCAGGAACGCCGCGATCGAGCGCGGCGAGCCGATCTGGCACACGAGATCGACGTCGCCGATATCGATGCCGAGTTCGAGCGATGCGGTCGCGACCAGCACGCGCAGCTCGCCGCGCTTCAGACGCTGCTCCGCGTCGAACCGATGCTCGCGCGCGAGGCTGCCGTGATGCGCGGCGACCGCGTCGCTGCCGAGCCGGTCGGTCAGATGACGCGCGGCGCGCTCGGCCATCCGCCGCGTGTTCACGAACACGAGCGTCGTGCGGTGCTGCGCGGCGAGTTCCGCGAGGCGGTCGTATTCGCGCTCCCATACGTCGTTCGCCATCACCGCTTCGAGCGGCACCGGCGGCACCTCGATCGCGAGATCGCGCTCGCGCGCGTGGCCGACGTCGACGATCTCGCAGTCCGGAGGCGCGGCATCCGCCGCCGGCGCTTGCGGGAGCGCACCGACCAGAAACCGCGCGACGGTTTCGATCGGCTTTTGCGTCGCCGACAGCCCGATGCGCAGCAGACGTCGCCCGCACAGCGCATCGAGCCTCTCGAGGCTCAGCGCGAGGTGGCAGCCGCGCTTGTTGCCGGCGAGCGCATGAATCTCGTCGACGATCACGCTGCGCGCGCTCGACAACATCCGTCGGCCCGACTCGGAGCCGAGCAGCACGTACAGCGATTCGGGCGTCGTCACGAGGAGGTGCGGCGCGCGCTTGCGCAGCGCCGTGCGCTCGTGCTGCGGCGTGTCGCCGGTGCGCACCGCGCTGCGGATCTCGACGCCCGGGAGTCCTTGCCGCGCGAGTTCGTCGGCGATGCCTTCGAGCGGCCTCTCCAGATTCAGCCGGATGTCGTTCGACAGCGCCTTCAGCGGCGACACGTAGACGACGAGCGTCGCATCCGGCAGCGCGCCGCCGTTCGCGAGGCCTTCGCGCACCAGTTCGTCGAGCGCGGCGAGGAACGCGGTCAGCGTCTTGCCGGAGCCCGTCGGCGCGGCGACGAGCGTCGGGCGGCCGCTCGCGATCAGCGGCCACGCGGCGCGCTGCGCGTCGGTCGGCGCCGCGAAGCTGCGGCGAAACCAGGCGGCGACGGCCGGATGGAAGCGGTCGAGCACGTCGGTTTCGCCCGTACGGTGGCTGGCCGGCTCGGAAGTCGACGGGACAGAGGAGGAAAACGAGGGCGCGGTCATGCGTGCAAAGTTGGGGGCGGTCGGCGCGATATCCATATCCGGCCCGTGCAGACGGCGGATTGGGCGGCCGCTGCGGCCATTACGGCCATTACGGCCATTTCGGGCCAGTCTCGCAGGTTTCGGCCGGCGTCGCCACGCGGCGAAGAAAGCGTCCGGCCGGCGGGGCGCGATCAACACGCGCGATCAACAAGCGCGATCACGGGCGTCGCCGTTCCGTCCTGCGGCGAGACCCCAGCGCGATCACGCACGTCGCCGTTCCGTCCTGCGGCGAGACCTCAGCGCGATCACGCACGTCGCCGCTCCGCCCCGCGGCAAGGCCCGCCGGCTTCCTCGACGCCGCCATACCCGACCCGGCGCCCCGACAATCCGCCGTCGGCGCGGCCCGCCTGACTGCCGCCTTTCAGCGTGAGCGCGCCCCTGCACGCTCGCGACCGTCGCAGTATCCTCGCCGGGTTGTTTTCCCTCGACCCACGACGGAGTAACCCACCATGCGATACAACCCGTTCGGCCGGACCGGCCTGCTGGTTTCGGAACTGTGTCTCGGCACGATGACGTTCGGCGGCGGCGCCGGCATGTGGCAGCAGATCGGCGACGTGCAGCAGGCGGATGCGGACCGGCTCGTCGGCCGCGCGATCGACGCGGGCATCAATTTCATCGACACGGCCGATGTCTATTCGCAGGGCGTGTCCGAGCAGATCACCGGACAGGCGCTGAAGAACCTGAAAATCCCGCGCGATCGCGTGGTGGTCGCGACGAAAGTGTTCAACGCGATGGGCGACGCGCCGAACCAGCGCGGCTCGACGCGCTATCACATCATGAACGGCCTGAAGGCGAGCCTCGCGCGGCTGCAGCTCGATCACGTCGACCTGTACCAGATCCACGGCTTCGATCCGGTCACGCCGATCGAGGAAACCGTCCGCGCGCTCGACACGCTCGTGCAGCAGGGCCTCGTGCGCTACGTCGGCGTCTCGAACTGGGCCGCGTGGCAGATCATGAAGGCGCTCGGCATCGCCGAGCGCGAGCAGCGCGCGCGCTTCGAGTCGCTGCAGGCGTACTACACGATCGCGGGCCGCGACCTCGAACGCGAACTCGTGCCGATGCTCGCGAGCGAAGAGGTCGGGCTGATGGTCTGGAGCCCGCTCGCGGGCGGGCTGCTGAGCGGCAAGTACGGGCGCGACCGCGAAGGCGACACGGGCAGCCGCCGCAAGACGTTCGATTTTCCGCCGGTCGATCGCGAGCGCGCGTACGACTGCATCGACGCGATGCGCGAGATCGCGGACGCGAAGCGCGTGTCGGTCGCGCAGATCGCGCTCGCGTGGCTGCTGCATCAGCGGGTGGTGAGCACGGTGATCGTCGGCGCGAAGACCGTCGAGCAGCTCGACGACAACATCGCGGCCACCGGCGTGACGCTGACCGCGACGGAACTCGCGCGCCTCGACGACGTGAGCCGTCTGCCGGCCGAGTATCCGGGCTGGATGCTCGCGCGCCAGGGCGATCCGCGTCGCGAGCAGCTTGCGCAGTCGCGTCAGGGGACGGGCGCATCGAGTTGACGGGCTGAACCGGCCTGCGCGGCCGGCATCGCACACCGGCATGAGCCGGCATAAGAAAGGGGCAGCCGGGCGCTGCCCCTGTTCGCAAGCAGCCGCGCTCGCTTGCCGCGCCACCGCGCCCGCGGGCACGGCGAGCGACCCGGCTACCGCAAGCGCCGCTTACTGCGCGGGCACGACCTTCAGATGGTTCTTCACCGACTCGACACCGGCCACGTTCTCGACGACCTGCTTCGCGTTGTCGCGATCCTCGGCGGTCGGCACGCTGCCGGTCAGCGACACGACGCCCTTGCGCGTCTTCACGTGGATGTGGGTCGACTTCACGTTCTTCGCGCCGAGCAGTTCGGCCTTCACCTTCGTCGTGATCGTCGCGTCGTCGACGTGCTGGCCCATCGATTCGGAGGCGCCTGACGAGTCGGTTGCGTTGGTCGTCTGCGCGCCGGCATTCAGCGCGAACGCGACACAGGCCGCGGCGGCGGCGGTCTTCAGCAACGGGATGCACTTCATGGTTTCTCCTTGTGGGGTGAGTCTTGGGACTTACGGTTTGCAAGGGCCATGCCGCGCCGCGGCGCGCGACCGTGTAACTGCGCCCGGAGGCGGCCCGCACGGCGCGCGGCGCTGCTGAAAATCCTTCCGGTGACGGCATCGCCACGCGTTTCGAAGCGCGGTTTTTTTGCCGGACGATTGTAAAAACGACCGGCAAAGACGGCCCTCGACCGCAGGCGGCATAGCACTGCGCAATTGGCGATCCTGTTGCGAAACAGCGGCTTGCGTGCGCTGGCATGGGTGTTGCATTTATCCGGTCCGTCAAACAACTAACTACAGGACCGCCATGCCCTCCATCGCGTTACACGCGCGTCAGCAACTTGCGCTGACCCCGCGCCTGCAGCAGGCGGTGCGGCTGCTGCAACTGTCGTCGCTCGAATTCCAGCAGGAGATGCGCGAAGCGCTCGATACCAACCCGTTCCTCGAATACGCGCCGCCGATGACCGACGCGGCGGACGGCGCGACCGGCGCCGAAGCCGGCGAACCGACGGCCGCGACGCGGGACGCGAGCGCGTCCGCCGAAGATGTGCCGCTGCCTGCGGAGTCGTCGGAGAGCTACAGCAACGACAGCTACAACACCTACAGCTATACGGCCGAGCCGCCGATGCCCGGCTCGACGCGTCAATCGAGCTGGCGCGGCAGCGACGACGGCGAGTCGGACGCCTCCGACTGGGCGCGCGTGCCGCTGACGATGCGCGATCAGCTGCACGACGCGCTGCGCCTGTCGCCGCTCGACGACCAGGACCGCGCGGCGGCGCACGTGCTGATCGAGGCGCTCGACGACGACGGCTATCTGCGTCAGGATCTCGCCGAACTCGCGGACATCCAGGACCTCGGGATCAAGCTGGACGAAGATGAATTGCGCGTCGCGCTGCGCGTCGTGCAGTCGCTCGACCGGCCGGGCATCGGCGCGCGGTCGCTCTCCGAGTGTCTTGCGCTGCAACTCGACGCGATGCCGGACGACACCCCGCATCGCGACCTCGCGCACCGGATCGTCACCGACCATCTGGAGCGGCTCGCGCGCCGCGAGCACGGCGAACTGCAGCGTCAGCTCGGCTGCGACGCGCAGGCGCTGCAGGCCGCGTGCGCGCTGGTGCGCAAGCTCGATCCGAAGCCGGGCAACCACTACAGCCGCGCGGACGACAACTACGTCGTGCCGGACGTGATCGTGCGGCAGGTGCGCAATCGCTGGGTCGTCACCGTGAATCCCGCGATCGAGCCGCGTGCGCGCATTCACAAGCTGTACGCGGAGATGTTCGCGCGTTCCGAGCACACGAGCCGCTCGCCGCTCGCGCAGCAGTTGCAGGAGGCGCGCTGGCTGATCCGCAACGCGCACAAGCGCTGCGAGACGATTCAGCGCGTCGGCGAGTGCATCGTCGCGCGACAGAAGGCGTTTTTCCAGTACGGCGAGATCGCGCTGCGTCCGCTGCTGTTGCGCGACGTCGCCGACGAACTCGGTCTGCACGAATCGACGGTGTCGCGGGCGACGGGCAACAAGTACATGGCGACGCCGCGCGGCATCTTCGAGTTCAAGCGCTTCTTCCCGCGCGAACTCGAAACGCGGACCGGCGGCACCTGCTCCGCGGCGGCGGTGCGCGCGCTGATCCAGGAGATGGTCGACGCGGAGGACCGGCGCAATCCGCTGTCCGATGTGTCGCTGACCGACATGCTCGGGCAGCAGGGTGTGCGGGTCGCGCGCCGCACGGTCACGAAGTATCGGCAGATGTTGAAGCTGCCTGCTGCCGAACTGCGCCGGCAGGCGTAAACCCGCTGCATGCGGGCCGATTTCGTCCGTCGTAGCGCTGGCGGCGACCACGCCGTTTCCCCGCCGCGAAACCCGCGCTTCGCGTCTCCCTCAGCCCCGCACGCGTTCGATCAGCGCGGCGGCCGCAGCGGGGTTGCGGACCTTGTAGCCGCTGATCACGTACAGAAACACGTCGCGTCCCCCCTTCGACGCATGCGGCTTGTCGAGCGTCGCGAGGTCGTCGGGCGCGTCGCCGCCCGCCCACGCGAGCGCGCGAGCCGCCCAGCGATCGAGCGCGTCCGGCGCATAGCCGAGCGGCTGTGCTTCGGTCGTCCCCATGATCCGCACGTAGACGAACGGCGCGGTCGCGTCGGCGATCTGCGGGTACTGCGCGTCCCCGGCCGTTACGATGGCCGCGCGGTGTTCGCGCGCGAGCGCGACAAACGCCGGCGTCGAGAAACTGGCGTGCCGCACTTCGAGCGCATGCCTCAGCGGCAGGCCGTCGGCTTCGGCGGGCAGCAGGTCGAGAAAGCGCGCGAAGTCGTCCGGGTCGAACGGCTTGTTGGGGTCGAACTGCCAGTTGATCGGCCCGAGCTTCTTGCGAAGCCGCGTCACGCCCCCGTCGATGAAGCGCGCGATCGACGCGCCCGCCTCCGCGAGCGTCTTGCGGTGCGTCGCGTAGCGCGGCGCCTTCACCGCGAACACGAAGTCGTCGGGCGTTTCGTCGTGCCAGCGCGCGAAGCTTTCCGGGCGCTGCGCGCCGTAGAACGTGCTGTTGATCTCGATCGACGTCAGCCGACGGCTCGCGTATTCCAGCTCGCGGCGCTGCACGAGCCCGTCCGGATAGAACGCGCCGCGCCACGGCTCATACGACCAGCCGCCGATGCCGATGCGGATGCGGGAACGGGGAGAGCGCGCCATCGCGAGAATCCGTCGTCGAAGGAAGGAATCCGCAGTGTAGCGTTCGGCGTCAGCGGCTGCCGGAGAAGGCCGCGTGCGCGAGGAGCGGTTCCCAGTACGCGCGGCGCGTGAAGGCGTCGAGTGGCACGTCGGTGTCGAACGCGATCGTCGACGCGCGTTCTTGCGCGCTGAACGGCTCGGCTTGCGCGCGTTGCGCGGCCAGCACCGCTTCGCCCGCATCCGAGGCATCGCGCGGACCGAGCGCGCGGGCCCGCACGCGCTGCGCGAGGCACGCGGGACTCGCGTCGAAATCGAGGATCAGCCAGGGCACGCGAAGCTCGCCGGCGAGCGCCGCGAAGCGCTCGCGGGCGGCGCGCGCAAGGAACGTCGCGTCGACGATCACCGTGTAGCCGGCAACGAGCGCCATCCGCGCGTGGTCGGCGAGGCGGCCGTACTGCGCGGCGATCGCATCCGGCGTGTACGCGTCGGCCGGCAGCGTGCGCAGATCGGGCGGCTCGAACGGACGCGCCCGCTTGCGCTCGGTATCGCTCGACAGCCGGATCGCGCCGGTGAGTTGCGCGAGCGCGCGGCTCGCCGCCGACTTGCCCGAGCCGGAAAACCCGTGGCACAGCAGCAGCGCCGGGTGCTGCGGCCGGGTCTGCGCGATCGCGAGGTCCAGATACGTGGACGCGAGCGTCGGCGCGCCCTTCAGCACCGCGACCATCGCGCGGACCAGCGCCCGATACACGACGAAGAGCCGCAGCACCGGCAGACAGCCGTAGTCGCCGGTCGTTTCGAGGTAGCGCGCGAAGAGCCGGTTCGCGAGATCGGCGCGGCCGTGCGCGAGCAGGTCCATGTACAGGAACGCGAAGTCGCTCGCGACGTCGATCCAGCGCAGCGTCTCGCTGAATTCGATGCAGTCGAACATCAGCGCGCGACGGCCGTGCCGGACGATGTTGTCGAGATGCAGGTCGCCGTGGCACGCGCGCACGAAGCCGCTCGCGCGCCGCGCGTCGAGATGCGCGCCGAACCGCTCGAACGCACGCTCGCAATACGCGCGCAGCCCGGCGTCGCGGACGCGCTGCGCGGTGTGCGCCGCGCGTTCGAGCGTATCGAGCGGGGCCAGCACGACCTCGCGCAGCTGCGCGGACGTCCCGTACGGCCGCGTCGCCGGCGCGCGCGGCGCGTGGCGGTAGCTGTCGACGAGGTGGTCGGCTGCGGCATCGATGTCGGCTGGCAGCAGTTCGCCGCGCGCGAGCAGGTTCGAAAACAGCATCCGCTCGTCGAAGCGCCGCATCTTGACCGCGTGGTCGACGACGCGCGCGCGGGCGTCGCGACGGCCGAGCCGGCAACCGCGCGCGTCGCGCGTCAGCGGCTCGACGCCCACGTAGATCGACGCGGCAAACGGCCGGTTC
This sequence comes from Paraburkholderia sp., assembly GCA_035492135.1. Classification (GTDB taxonomy): domain Bacteria; phylum Pseudomonadota; class Gammaproteobacteria; order Burkholderiales; family Burkholderiaceae; genus Paraburkholderia. The sequence goes on from DATJJN010000121.1 coordinate 24,814, forward strand.
AGCCGGATCTCGGCCTCGCAGCAGCGCTGGCGCGCGGCGGGCTGCGTGAAGTCGACGAACCCGAAGTCGACCGGTTTCATGATCTTGTACGCGTAGCGTCCGGCGAGATAGACGACCGAAATATGCGTCTCGATCCGCACGATGCGCCCGGCCGGGTGCGCGTACGTGCTCGCGCGGCGCAACGCGGTATCGACCGCGCGAAAGTGGCGGCGCGCGGCGCGCAGACGGTTGCGCGCGTGCTGCGGCGCGCGGGTGACGAGGGTATCGGCGGGCATCGTTCTGTGCAGGACGGCGGGAGCGGGGCGATCCGGGCTTCACGCGCGAGCATACACGGCCGGCGCTCGCCGGTACGTGCGAACGGCGCAGCCCGAGCCGGTCTGTCCGCCGACAGGCGATCAGACTATCCTCAAAACGCGGCCGAACAAACCGAACGCCGGCTGACGAATTCGGGGCGTCCGTGTCGATAGCGGCATCGGGCTATCGACTATCCGGGCGCTTCGTGATATCGAAGTGCTCCTGGCGTGAATTCCGATCGCGCCCAACACAGGGGGATTGCTGAAACATGGCGCATTACGACGTATTCAACGGCGATGCCGACGGCCTTTGCGCGCTGCATCAATTGCGGCTCGCGACGCCGCGCGAGGCGACACTGATCACCGGCACCAAGCACGACATCGCGCTCGTCGCACGCGCGAGCGCGCGGCCCGGCGACACCATGACGGTGCTCGACCTGTCGTTCGACACCAACCGCGACGCGCTCGAACCGCTGCTCGCGAAGGGCATCGAGATCGAATACTTCGACCACCACTACGCGGGCGACGTGCCGCCGTACAAGAACCTGCGCGCGTATATCGACACGACCGCGAACGTCTGCACGAGCGTGCTGGTGGACCGGCATCTCGGCGGCCGGTTCCGGCGCTGGGCGATCGCGGCCGCGTGGGGCGACAATCTTCCGGAGACCGCACAGGCGCTCGCAGGCGACATCGGGCTTTCAGACGAAGAGGTGGAGCGACTGCGCGACCTCGGCGAGTCGCTCAACTACAACTCGTATGGCGAGCGCGTCGAAGAACTGCCGATTGCGCCGATCGCGCTGTACGAGACGATGCGGCCGTTCGCCGACCCGCTCGAATTCCTCGACGCCGCGCCGGTCGTCCACCGCCTCACCGCGTGCCGCCGCGAGGATCTGGAGCGCGCGAACAACGTCACGCCGCTCGTCGCGCTGCGCTGGGGCAGCGTGCACGTGCTGCCCGACGAGCCGTGGGCGCGCCGCGTGCGCGGCCTGTTCGCGAACGCGCTCGCGATCGAGGAGCCGACCTGCGCGCATGCGGTGCTGACCACGCGCCCGGACGGCGGCTACACGGTCAGCGTGCGCGCGCCGCGCACGCGGCCCATCGGCGCGGACCGGCTGTGCCGGAATTTCCCGGGCGGCAATGGCCGCGTCGGCGCGGCCGGCATCGACCATCTCCCTCCCGACTGTCTGAACGCATTCGTCGATGCGTTCGCGCACGAGTTCGCCCGCGCGCGGCAGTAGCGCGCGTCCCCGGCGCCCGCGGTCTCCCTCTTGTCCGTTCCGCCCGGCGCGGGTCTAGCCCGCGTTGCCGGACCAGCGCCAGTTGCGGATTTCCGGCATGTCGTCGCCGTACTCGTCGACGTAACGGCGGTGCGCGGCAAGCTTGTCGCGCAGCGTCTGCCGCACGTGCGCCGCGCGCTGCGACAGACCCGGCACGTGGGCGATCACCGCTTCGCACAGGTGATAGCGGTCGAGGCGGTTCACGACGGTCATGTCGAACGGCGTCGTCGTCGTGCCTTCCTCGATGAAGCCGTGCACGTGGAAGTTCGAGTGGTTCGTGCGCCGGTACGTGAGCTTGTGGATCAGCGTCGGATAGCTGTGATGCGCGAAGATCACCGGCCGGCTCGTCGTGAAGAGGGCGTCGAACGCCGCGTCGGCCAGCCCGTGCGGATGCCGGTCCGCGGATTCCAGCGTCATCAGGTCCACCACGTTCACGACGCGCATCTTCAGATCCGGCAGCCACGTGCGCAGCAGATCGACGGCGGCGATCGTCTCCATGGTCGGCACGTCGCCGGCGCACGCCATCACGACGTCCGGCTCGCCGTCTTCGTCGTTGCTCGCCCACTGCCAGATGCCGATGCCGTCCGCGCAGTGGCGGATCGCGGCGTCGATGTCGAGCCACTGCGCCTGCGGGTTCTTCCCCGCGACGACGATGTTGATCCGGTTCCACGTGCGCATCACGTGGTCGGTCACCGCGAGCAGCGTGTTCGCGTCGGGCGGCAGATACACGCGCACGGTGTCCGCCTTCTTGTTCACCGCATAGTCGATGAAGCCGGGGTCCTGATGGCTGAAGCCGTTGTGATCCTGCCGCCACACGTGCGAGGTCAGCAGGTAGTTCAGCGACGGCAGCGGCCGGCGCCACGGGATCTCGCGGATCACCTTCAGCCACTTCGCGTGCTGGTTGAACATCGAGTCGACGATGTGGATGAACGCCTCGTAGCACGACATGAATCCGTGCCGCCCGGTCAGCAGATAGCCTTCCAGCCAGCCCTGGCACGTGTGCTCGCTCAGGATCTCCATCACGCGGCCATCGGGCGCGAGCAGCACGTCGTCGGGCGTCGTCTGCGCGAGCCACGTGCGCGGCGTCACGTCGAACACGTCGGACCAGCGGTTCGACGCGGTTTCGTCCGGTCCGAAGATCCGGAAGTTGCGGGTCGGCAGGTTCACGCGCATCACCTCGCGCAGGAACGCGCCCATCACGCGCGTCGCTTCTGCGTCGACCTGGCCCGGCGCCGGCACCGCGACCGCATGGCTCTCGAATTCCGGCACGCGCAATTCGCGCACGCGGCCACCGCCGTTCGTGCGCGGATTCGCGCTCATGCGCCGCTCGCCGCGCGGAGCGAGCGCGGCGATCTCCGGCAGAGGACGGCCGAACTCGTCGAACAGGTCTTCCGGCCGGTAGCTGCGCATCCAGCTTTCGAGCACGTCGAGATGCCCGGGCTTGCCGATATTCGCGAGTGGCACCTGGTGCGAGCGCCACGAACCCTCGGTCTTTTCACCATCGACGGTCTTCGGGCCGGTCCAGCCCTTCGGCGAGCGCAGCACGATCATCGGCCAGCGCGGGCGCGCGAGGTCGCCGCCGTGTCGCGCGGCATGCTGGATCTGCGCGATCGCGTCGAACGCCGTGTCGAACGCGCTCGCCATCAGACGATGCATCGCCACCGGTTCGTCGCCCTCGACGAAGATCGGCTCGTGGCCGTAGCCGCGCATCAGCGCGGTCAGCTCTTCGTCGCCGATCCGCGCGAGCACGGTCGGGCTCGCGATCTTGTAGCCGTTCAGGTGCAGGATCGGCAGCACGGCGCCGTCGGTCGCCGGGTTCAGGAACTTGTTCGAATGCCACGACGTGGCGAGCGGACCGGTTTCCGCCTCGCCGTCGCCGACCACGCACGCGGCGATCAGGTCCGGATTGTCGAACACCGCGCCATACGCATGCGACAGCGCGTAGCCCAGCTCGCCGCCTTCGTGGATCGAGCCGGGCGTCTGCGGCGCAACGTGGCTCGGCACGCCGCCGGGGAAGCTGAACTGCTTGAAGAGCCTCGCCATGCCTTCGGCGTCCTGCGACACGTTAGGGAACGTTTCGCTGTACGTCCCTTCGAGCCACGTATTCGCGACGACGGCCGGCCCGCCGTGCCCCGGGCCGGCGATGAACAGCAGATCGAGGTCGCGCTCGTTGATCACGCGATTCAGGTGCGTGTACAGGAAGTTCAGTCCGGGCGTCGTACCCCAGTGCCCGAGCAGACGCGGCTTCACGTGCTTCAGCTCCAGCGGCTCGCGCAACAGCGGGTTGGCTAGCAGATAGATCTGCCCGACCGACAGATAATTGGCCGCGCGCCACCACGCGTCCATGCGTTGCAGCAGTTCGTCGGACAGCGGCGGGCGAGGGACATCGGCGACGGTGTTCATGGCGAGACTCCGGTGGCGGCGGCGCGAGGCCGGACGACGACGCTCGCGTGCGGCGTGTGACGGGAATGTGACGGGAAAGCGGTGTGCGGCGCGACTTGCCATGGTGCCACGTTCGCCATCCCGCCGAAGGCCTGCCTGTTCATCGGAACATCGGGTCGAATTCGGGCCGACGTCGCGCGTTCGCTCGCAACGCGACGCGCCCGCCGACCGCGTAACATGACACGATGAACGATGCGACGGCGCGCGGCCTGCGTCGCGGCGACAACGCAGACGTGCGCCACGAACCGGAACACAAACGGGAGTCAAGGCGATGCGTGCGATGCTGTACGACGGCACGGGCCCGTTGCTGCGCGAGGCCGAGGTGCCGGACCCGATACCCGGCGACGACGACCTGCTGATCGACATTCATGCGTGCGGCGTGTGCCGCACGGATCTGCATGTCGTCGATGGCGACCTGACCGATCCGAAGCGCCCGGTGATTCCGGGCCACGAGATCGTCGGCACGGTGGCGGCGCTCGGTCGCAACGTGACCGGCTTCGCACTGGGCGAGCGCGTCGGCGTGCCGTGGCTCGGCCACACGTGCGGCCATTGCCGCTATTGCCTGCAGCATCGCGAAAACCTGTGCGACGCGCCGGGCTTCACCGGCTATACGATCGACGGCGGTTACGCCGAGCGCACCGTCGCGAACAGTCGCTACTGCTTTCATCTGCCGGACGGCTACAGCGACGTCGATGCCGCGCCGCTGCTCTGCGCCGGTCTGATCGGCTACCGCACGCTCGCGATGGCCGGCGACGCGAAGCGCATCGGCATCTACGGATTCGGCGCGGCCGCGCATATCGTCGCGCAGATCGCGTGGCATCAGCAGCGCGCGGTCTATGCGTTCACGAGTCCGGGCGACGTGGCGGCGCAGCAGTTCGCGCGCCGGCTCGGCGCCGCGTGGGCGGGCGGCAGCGACGAGCGCGCGCCCGACGAACTCGACGCCGCGCTGCTGTTCGCGCCCGTCGGCGCGCTGGTGCCCGTTGCGCTGAAGGCGGTCGCGAAGGGCGGCATCGTGGTCTGCGGCGGGATTCATATGAGCGACATCCCGTCGTTTCCTTATTCACTGCTGTGGCAGGAACGGCGCGTCGTATCGGTCGCGAATCTCACGCGCGACGACGGCGTCGCGTTCATGCAGATCGCCGGCCGCTATCCGCTCGAAATCGAAACCACGCGCTACCCGCTCGCCGACGCGAACCGCGCGCTCGCCGACCTGCGCTCGGGCCGGCTGACGGGAGCGGCGGTGCTGACGATGCGCGAGCGCGCAGACGGGACGACGTGACGACGGACCGCAGCGGTCCGCCGCCTGTGCGGACCGGTTTTGCAGTATCGGTATCCAGTCGCCGCGGACGAACAGACGAGCGCACAATCAACGGCCGGTGGTCCGCCGCGCGGCGCGGGACCGGCATCGAGGGCAAAGCCCGGGAGGCAGCGATGTACAAGCAGATACTGGTGGCGGTCGACGGCAGCCGCAGCGCGCAGCGCGCGATGGACGAGGCGATCAAGGTGGCAAAGGCAACCGGCGGGCAGATCCTCGCGCTCAGCGTCGTGCTGCATCCGGCGCGGCTCGTCGACGTGGCATCCGGCTTCGCCGAGGAACAGTCGCGCGAGACGACCGCGCACGATCTCGCGACCGAGGCGCTCGCCGACGCGAAGGCGCGTTTCGAGGCCGCGCAGGTGCCGGGCGTGGTGCGCGCCGCCGATTCGCACGGTGAGGAGATCGCCGCGGTGATCTCGCGGATCGCCGCCGAGGAAAACTCGGATCTGATCGTGATGGGCACGCGCGGGCTGTCCGGTGTGAAGCGGCTGTTGCTCGGCAGTGTCGCGGAGTCGCTGTTGCGCACGGCCGACCGGCCGGTGATGCTCGTGCGCGGCGAAGAGCAGGCGGCGGCCTGAGCGCACGCGGCGTTGTGGTCGTAAGTGGTCTTGAGGGGTCGAACGTGGCCGGCATCCCTGCGACGCGGATGTCGCAATCAACGGTGGAATGCGTGACGCGATGAATGACACGATGAAACCAGTGACGAAAGCGCCGCGCACGGCGCGCGCGAAAGCGGGCGGCCGCGACGTCGCGACCGTGGTTCCGGCGACGGTCGCCGCATCGGACGGGGTCGCGCAAGCGCCGTCGGCGGTGCCGGCGCATCCCCGCCCCGCGAAGACCGCGTGGCCGCTCACGGCAGCCGGTGCGTCGGCACTGACCCGGCCCGCGGCGCGCGAGTGCATGCCCCCACGCGGTTTGCACGACGACTCGCTCGATCTGCTCACGCATGCGAGCGTCGCGATGCTGACGGGCGGATTGTCGCCGGCGTCGGCGGTGCTCGCGTGCCTCGACTGGGCGATGCATCTCGCGATTTCGCCCGGCAAGCGCCTCGAACTCGGCGCGCAGGTGTGGCGCAGCATCGTGGAGTCGCTTTATCCGATGCCGGCGGGCGCGAGTGCGTCCCCAGCGACAGCCGCAGAGCACGCCGCGACCTCGACCACCGACGGGCGCGCAACCGCGGAGGCCGATCCGCGTTTCGCCGACGCGTCGTGGTCGAACTGGCCGTTCAGCGGCTACCGCGACGCATTCCTGCGCACGCAGCAGTGGTGGCAGAACGCGACGACCGGCGTGCCCGGCGTCGGGCGCCATCACGAGGACGTCGTGCGCTTTCTCGCGCGGCAGTGGATGGATGCCTGTTCGCCGGGCAATTTCGTCGCGACGAATCCGGTCGTGCTGCAGACCGCGATGAAAAACGGCGGCACGAATTTCGTCGCCGGGCTGTACCACTGGGGCGAGGATCTCGCCGATCTGGCGAAGCGCGCCGGCGGCGTGCCGGTTCATGCGCCGATGGCGTACGAGCCGGGGCGCGACGTCGCGATCACGCCCGGCTCGGTCATCTGGCGCAACGGGTTGTGCGAGCTGCTGCAATACGACCCGCTGACGCCCACGGTCGCGCGCGAGCCGGTGTTCATCGTGCCGTCGTGGATCATGAAGTACTACATCCTCGACCTGCAGCCGCACAACTCGCTGATCCGCTACCTGGTCGAGCAGGGCTTCACCGTGTTCACGCTGTCGTGGCACAACCCGGGTGCGCAAGCGCGCGACCAGAGTCTCGACGACTATCTGAAGCACGGCGCGCTGGCCGCGCTCGCCGAGGTGCGCGAGCGCTGCGGCGAGCGCGTGCATGCGGTCGGCTACTGCCTCGGCGGCACGCTGCTCGCGATGGCGGCAGCCGCGCTCGACCGCGACGGCCGCGCCGGCGAACTCGCGACGGTGTCGCTGCTCGCCGCGCAGACCGACTTCACCGAGCCGGGCGAGCTGGGCCTTTTCATCGACGCGAGCGAGCTGGCCGCGCTCGACGCGCTGATGTGGCGCCAGGGGTATCTGCGCGGCTCGCAGATGGCCGCGACATTCCAGCTGCTGAATGCGCGCGACCTCGTGTGGTCGAGGATGATGAGCGAGTATCTGCTCGGCCGGCGCACGGAGCCGAACGACCTGATGTCGTGGAATGCGGACACGACGCGCATGCCGTACCGGATGCACATCGAGTATCTGAACAACCTGTTCCTGAACAACGATCTCGCGGACGGACGCTATTGCGTCGACGATCAACCGGTCGCGCTCGCGGACATCGAGCAGCCGACGTTCGTCGTCGGCACCGAGCGCGATCACGTGTCGCCGTGGCGCTCCGTGTACAAGCTGCTGCTGTACACGCGCAACCCGCTGACGTTCGTGCTGACCGCGGGCGGCCACAACGCGGGGATCGTGTCGGAGCCGGGTCATCCGGGCCGCCATTACCGGTGCGGCACGCGCGAGGCGTCGGCGCCGTATCGCGGCCCGCAGGCGTTCTTCGACGAGACGGCGCCCGTCGAAGGCTCCTGGTGGCCGTGCTGGGCGTCGTGGCTGCACGAGCATTCGGCGGGCGACATCGCCGCGCGGGCAGTGCGCGACGGGCTCGCCGACGCACCGGGTGCCTATGTGTTCGAGCGGTGACGTGAGCGTGCGCAGCGGGCGCGGCACGGCTCGTCGTCGCTACTGGTTTTCGGTTCGTCGCGTCGCGCAACGGCCGGCGCGGCGAACGTCCTTCGCAACCGTCTTTTTGAAGGAGGCAGCCATGAGCAACATGACGCGTTACGACCCGTTTTCGATGGAGAGCGTGCCGGATCTGTTTCAAGGCTTGTTTCGCCCGCTGCGCGGCGTGATCGGCAGCGACGAAGCCCAGCAGGGGATGAGCATCCGGCTCGACGTGACGGAGACCGACTCGGCCTATACGGTCGAGGCCGAAATTCCGGGCGTCGACAAGAAGGACATCGACGTGAAGATCGACGGCAACGCGGTGTCGATCGCCGCGAAAATCGAGCGCGACACCGAGCTGAAGGAAGGCGAGCGCGTCGTGCGGCGCGAGCGCTACTCGGGCTCGGTGAGCCGCTCGTTCACGCTGGCGAGCGACATCGACGACGCGGCGTCCAGCGCGCAGTACAAGGACGGCGTGCTGACGCTGACGCTGCCGAAGAAAGCTGCCGCGTCGACCAAGCGCCTCGAAATCGGCTGATTCCCTGTCTGTCGCCGCCTCGCGCGCGCCGCGCATCAGGGAGTCGCGGCGCGTGCGATGCGGCGCTCGTCGCCGCCGTCGTCGTCGGGCCATTCGACGGTGTCGCACCACTGCGGCACGTCGCACGACCAGTGAAGCGTCTCTTCGATCCTGCGCCGCAGCGAGTCGGCCGCGCCCGGCTCGCCGTGCGTGACGAACGTCCGCGCGGGCGGCTCGCGCAACTGACGAAGCCACGCGAGGATTTCGCCGTAATCCGCATGCGCGGATAGCGACGTGATCGTCTCGACCCTCGCGTGCACGCTCACATACTCGCCGTGAATCTTGAGCGTCGGCTCGTGCGCCGCGAGCGCCGCGCCGCGCGTGCCGGCCGCCTGAAAGCCGACCAGCGCGATCGTGTTGCGCGCATCGGGCGCGAACTGCTTCAGGTGATGCAGCACGCGTCCGCCGGTGGCCATGCCGCTGCCGGCGATGACGACCATCGGCCCGGCTTTCTGCGCGATGGCTTTCGATTGCTCGACGTCGCGCACCATCACGGCCGCGTGGTCGATCGCTTCCGCCGCGGACGCGGACAGCCGATGTTCGCGCGGATAGCGGCGATAGATGTCGGTGACCGCGGTCGCCATCGGGCTGTCGAGATAGACGGGCACGTTGCGCATCCGTCCGCTCGCCTTCAACTGCGCGACGTAATACAGGATCTCCTGCGCGCGGCCGACCGCGAAGCACGGAATCACGACGACTCCGCCGCGCGCGAACGTCTTGTTGAACACGTCGGCAAGCTGCGCGGCCGGATCGGCGCGGTCGTGCAGACGGTTGCCATACGTCGATTCGACGATCAGCCAGTCCGCTCGCACGGGTGGCTGCGGCGGCGGCATCAGTGGATCGTTCGGCCGGCCGAGGTCGCCCGAGAACACGACGACGCGCGGTCCGCAGCGCAGCACGACGCTCGCCGCGCCGAGAATGTGGCCGGCCGGCAGAAAGCCGAAGCCGGTGTCGTGCGCGATGGCGACCGGCGTCTCGAAGCCGCGCGGCGCGAGCAGCGCGAGCGCGCGCTGCGCGTCGTCGGTCGTGAAGAGCGGCAACGCCGGATGATGCTTCGAATAGCCGAGCCGGTTCGCGTCGTCGGCTTCTTCCTGCTGAAGCTTCGCGGCGTCGTTCAGCAACACGTGGCATAGCTCGGCCGTGGCGTCCGTGCAGTACACCGGACCGCGATAGCCGTTGCGCACGAGCACCGGCAGATAACCGCTGTGATCGAGATGCGCGTGCGTGAGGATCACCGCGTCGAGCGACGACGGTGCGAACGGCAGCGGGAGCCAGTTGCGCAGACGCAGGTTCTTCGCGCCCTGGAACAGCCCGCAGTCGACGAGGATCCTGCGACCGTTCGAGTCGATCAGATAACGCGAGCCGGTGACGGTTTCGGTGGCGCCGAGAAAGGTCAGTTTCATGGGACGGATGTCGCGACACGCGCGCGTTCTCGCGAGGGAAGGGCTCCCATGTTACGGCGCTTGTCTGGACATTGGCGCTCGCTGTGTCAAGTCGCAGACACCCGATGCTACGGCCGTTACATCCGCGTAACTCGCGCGCGCGCGGATTGCGTTAAAGTGCGTTCCCCGCGACACGTTCGCATTCATCCGCCGATTTCCGAGCCTACAACATGAAAGCATTCAAGTCCGTCGCCATGCTGTCCACCTTCGTCGCTGTGCTGGCTGCTCCGCTGAGCGCATTCGCTGCACACAAGGTGTGTCACTTCGACCATCACCATCATCACGTCTGCCACTGGGTGCGCTAGCACTCGGGCGACCCGGTCAACCCGGCTGGTCCGACGGGCCACGCAGCCGCCAGCGGCTGCGTGGCCCGTTCTCGTTTTGAATCGCGGGAAGATAAATTAGCAAACGATTATTCGTTATAAGTCTCCGCATCAAAAGCGGCTAATTTCTCAGGCGTGCGCAACGCTGCCTGGGAAGTCAAAAGATGAATCCGTATCGCCCGGAAGTGGCGAAAGCAACGACAGCTCGCATCGTCGGGCGGCCATCACGGGGGCAGCCCCGGTGAGTGTGAATTCGATCGGCCGCTTGCCGTCAGGTCTCCCGGCGTTGTCCGAAAACGAAAAAGACGAGGCTGAGTCCGGCCATCATGACGAGCCCCGGCGTCCTTCTTCTCCTCCCCCGATAACGGGTCCGCTCGAGGGCCTGGAGAGGCCCCGCCCGCCGTCGACGACGCCGAACGCGAACAACCCTTTGCCGCAGGTGACGCCGAAGCGCCTCGGCCCCGATGCGGCCGCCGCTGTACACCGTTCGCAGGCCAAACAGGTTCCCGCCTCGACGACCGGCGCGCCTTCCTTGAAAAAGCGGCTGGCGGCCGGAATCAGCGGACGTCAGGTCAACGTGACGATGGGGGTTTCCGGCACGAGCCGCACGATCAATGGCCCGTTGCGCGCCGGCGTGCCGGGGCAAACGCATGCGGGCGTCGCGGGACCGCCCGGGCCTTTGGGCGAAGCCATCAAGCCGGCACCCGGCGCCACCGATGCCGACCGCGATCCGGTTCTCGAGGATGCGCGCAACCTGCTGCGCGTTGCCGATGCGATGGCTGCCGGCCTGCACATGCCGGAGACGGTGGTGTACGACCGGCCGGCGCCGTCGAAGGCACGTCGACTGGCTACCGCGGTCGCCCCGTGGCTGAGCCCCACGCCCATGCAGGACATGGCGAGTTTTACCAATGGCCCCGGCAGCCGGCTTACCGCACCGGCGTTGCGCCAGAACCCGGTGATGTCGCGCAGGCGCCTCGCCAACGAACAACAGGCGCGCAAGCTGTTCAACGCTGTGGAAAACCGTCGCCGGGTCGTCGACGAGGCCGTGGTCGAACTGACGGAGGCTCGCGAGCAGCACGAGGTCGCGCGTACCGCGGTGCCCGGCGATCAGCCGCTGGAACACGCACAGCATCTCGGCGCTGCGAAGAGGCGGCTGCGCCTCGCCGAATGGTCGCTGCGAGCGGCGAACCGCTCGCTGCACGATACGGTTCACGGCACGGAGCTACTGGAATTGATCAGCCTGAGTCATCTGTCGGACCAGGCGGACAGGAACCTGTCGTTCGCGCTCGACCGGCTCAATGACCTGAAGCGCGAGATCTACGGATTGCGCGCGAATGCGGACAACCGGCGCGCGGCGATCGAAGTGCGGTTGAGGGCACACGCGAAGGTGCGCGCCGAGGAAGCCGAGGCGTTGACGTCGTTCGACGACGACCTGTCCGCGGCAGAGGAAATTGCCGCTCAGGCGACGGCGCGGTTGACCCGGTTGACCGCGAGGCACGCGGAGCTTGCCGGGCCGAGGGCGAACACACGTTCGGCAGCGGCCAAGGCCGCCAGGGTCGAACGCAGGATCGCGCAGACCCGCAGCGTGCTCGTCGAGGCGATCGCGGAGCAGAATCGCTGCCGCGAACGCCTGCAGCGATTCGCGGCGTTGAACGACAGCATCGCCGCGTTGATGAGCGAGCGCGCGCAGGCCGACCGGCAATGGCACGTCGCGGACCGTGCGGTGCCGTCGCTGCTGAAAGCGTCGCTTGCACTGGAGGAACGCAAGGCCGATGCGGACCGGATCGACCAGGCTGAAACGACGATCTCGCCCGAAGGTGAAGTCAAGAGCGGCAAGCAGCGCGAGAAGGATGCGATCGACGCCGTGCGTCAAAAGATGGTCGATCAGTTGACCGAGGCCGCGCACGTGTTCGGACCACAAGCGCCGCCTGAACTACAGGCGGCGCTCAGACAGTTTGCGCTGCGCCTGACCGCGCCGCAGCCGCCGCTTCCCGTGCCGCCGCAACTCGTGCTGGAAATCGTCACGCGGTCGATGGCCGATGTCGGCGCCGACGCGGCCGAGGCCGCCCGTATGCTCGACACACTCGCCCAGCATCCGGTGACGCACTGGGTGCGGATGGAGAACGCTGCGCCGTCCACGGACGACAACGCGCGCATCGTCGCGCTGTGCCGCAAGATGGCGACGCTGCCGCGCGGCACCGACATGCTGCACGCGCTGTCGAGCGACGGCGCCGAGCCCGCGGACCCTGCGCGGTCGCAGACGCTGCGCGTGTTCTGGAATGCGGACGACGCGCAGCAGGGCGAACGGTCAAACGACAATGGCGTGGCGAGCTGGCTGCAGCAGGCGAAGCGCGTCGCGCACGCGCGCCTGACGTCGACGGAAGTCGAATTCGACGACGTCGATCACGCGGCCTACAACGCGGTTCGCAACGGCTACTTCAGCAACGCGCCGGGCTCCCCGTATGCGCAGCACAACCTGCGGCTGAAGAAAGCGATTACGGAGTGGGTCATCCGCGCCGCGGCGTCCGCCGCGAAAACCGACGCAACCGATGTCCCGGAGGACGGTGACGAGGCGAATCCGGCAGGTCGGGAGGCGGCCTCGAAGCCGGCCCTGTGGCGCCGCGCGCTGCCGAACCTGAACAAGACGCCGTTCGGCAAGCGCACGATCAACCGCGCATACGACGTGGGCGAAAGCATGGGCATGCAGTCGCCGCGCATCAAGGTGGATGCTCACGTGCAACACCGCATGTCCGACCTGGGACGGACGATTGCCGCATGCCGCGCGTTCGGCGGCACGCCGGAATTAACGCAGGCAACGCAGGCTGCACAGGCCACGGTCGACCATCTGAAGCTGTTGCACAACCGCGGCCAGCATCTGTCGCAGATCCGGCTCGATGCGAAGGACGCGAACAGCGTCAGCCGCCGTATCGGCGAAGACGCGCTGAAGGCGCGCAGCGACCGCGCGCGCCAACCCAATGTATTGCGCAAGGCCGCACCGGTCGAGTTGCCGACGTTCTTCAAGGATGCATGCGGCAGCGGCATCACCGCGTACGAAGCCATCAACCGGATCGAGGAGCATCTCAATCAGGGGTTGCCCGCCGATCTGCGCCGGGCCGACGCCGAAGACGGCGAAGCGACCGACGTCGGCCTTGATGCCGCGATGCAGTTGCTGAAGGCCGAATACCTTGGCAGCAAGACCGACATCGTCACGTTCTTCCGGCCGTTCATCCTGAATATCCGCCTGCGCGACCGCTTGCGCATGGGCGGGGGCGGGAGCGTCGGCGTGAATCTGCCTTCGCTGCCGTATGGAGCGGTATCGCCGGTTGCATCGCCGATCTTCACGGCCGAGAAATCGATGACGGATGAAGCGTTCGTGCAGCTCTTCATGCCGATTATCGGCATGGAACTGTCGTTCGGCTCGGCGCACACGCGCGCGAAAGAAGCGACCGTCGGCGTCGCGGCAGGACCGCAGATCGTACCCGGCGTTTCCTTGCAGGGCACCTTCACGGCGCGAGCGGCGAGCCAGCAGACGCGCACGGACTCGACGGTGATGCGCTTTTTCAGAAGACGTCACAAGGACGACGAGATGCGAGCAAACATGTTGAACGCGCTCGACAGCATGGTGCGCTGGGACATCGTCCAGCCCGATCGCGGCCGCGCGTACCAAGACCCGCTCGAAGCGATCTTCGCGCGCAATCCCGAGGTCGTCGTGACGCAGCTCGACGGCTTCACCGACACGAAGACCGTCACGGCCCGCGTGTCCGCGCGGCTGCCGTCGGCGAGTCTCAAGGACCCGCACGGCGCGGGACAGACGCTGGGAATCGAGGCATCGGCCTTCGTCGAGGCGGAGCGCACGCGCGACAAGCGCTTCGAAACGGGCGGTCAGGTCCGCATCGTGGGCGCGAAGAGCGATACCGCGCAGCAGCGCGCGGGCGCCACCGTCAACCTGAACTTCGCGCCGCTGTCCAGCCAGTACGTGCCGATCGGCCAGGACGGCGAACACGGTGAGGTGCAGCGCGAGTCGGTGCCGATGCAGTTGGGGATGTCGCGCGACTTTGCGTGGGTCAAGGAACAGCACGAGATCTCGCCGTTCCTGGTCGGCGACAAGCAGGACGCCGATCTCGATCGCCATTATTCAACGCCTCGCGATATGGCAGCGGAAATCGCCGGCAATCGCGAGAACTGGCTGATGCGTTGCATCGAAACGCTCGAACCCGACGCGGCCGGCGAGAAAGATACGCCGGACAACCGGCTCCGCGCGGCCGTGCTGCTCGACCAGTTCGAGCAGGACATCGTGAAGCTCGGCAAGACGAGCAAGTATTGCCACTACAACGTCAACTACTCGATGCGGGGCGAGGCGGGCGCGTGGATAGACGGCTATCGCGCGATCGCCGGGCTGGCCGCGCGACGAGGCGATCGGGAAGGGGTGCGTCGCGCGCAGCGGTCGATCGACGACATCCTGCTGATGCGCGCGACCTGGCGGCCACTGATGCTGATCGTGCGCGAACGCACTCGCGATTCGACCGCATTCGGCTGGCGCAGTCTGTTTCGATTGCAGCGCATTGCCAACGTCGACGGGCAGCGCACCGCCGCGCAGTTTCCTCCTCCGTGACGGCTTCGAATCCGTCTGTCGTACCGCTTGAAGTCTTACCCGTCGCCACACGGCATATCCGGCGAAAAGAGCGGCGGCCGTATCACGCAGAACCTCGCGCATGGCGTTCGCGCACGGCTGGGGCGTCGTCTATCGCGCCCGCGCGACGTGGTAGTCGCCCCGTCGCCGGGCCGCCAATCGGCAGTTGATCTGCTGACGCTGCGCGGCACAGGGATCGTGTCGCGCAGCGCGTTCACCGCGGATGGGCGTCACGGACGGTGATCGCCGCCGCCGTGCTGTCCACCCCCTCCGCCCGGCCGTTCGCCGCCGCCGTGCTGTCCACCGCCTCCGGGCCGTTCGCCGCCGCCACCCGGACGACCGCCTCCGTGCGACGGGCCTGGCCCGCCGCCGCCCGGCGGCCGGCCACCGGGCGCCGCGCCGGCCGGTCTTTCGCCTGGCGGCCTGCCACCGGCATGGGCCGGTCCGCCGCCTGGCGGATGCCCGCCGACATACCCGGGTCCACCGCCTGGCGGACGCCCGGGCGCCGGTCCCGGCGCATGAACGGCGGGCCCGCCGGGCGGCCGACCGCCCGCGTGATCGAAACCGGGACCATGGCCCGGACCATATCCCGGACCGAAACCCGGCCGCGGTCCGCCGGCCTCACCGGGCCTGCCGTGCGGCACCACCGGCATCAGCCCGTGGCCGGGCGGCGGCCGGAAATGCGGCGGCGGCGCGGCGTTCGGCGGCGCGTGATGCATCCAGCGCCCCTGGTCGCGATACCACGGCCGGTCGCGATAGTAGCTGTCCCAGTAGGCGCCGAGCGTGAAGCCGATGATCGGCAAGCCGAGCACCGCCCCGTAGTTCATCGCGGGCACCGTCATCCCCTGGTACGGGTAATAGAGCGCGCCGCCGTACACCCAGCCCCGCAGGCCGGGCACCATCACGTCGCACCACGTGTAGCCGGCGACGCAGCCCATCACCGCGACCGACGCGTTGGCCGGTAGCTGCGAGACCACCGGATAGTCCGGCGCCGGGCCGGCATATACATACACCGGCGAATTCGTGATGGCCTGGCTTTGTGCGAGCGCCGGCATCGGGGCCGCGACGAATCCGGCTGCGCCAGCCAGTGCGATACCAACGAACTGCTTTCGCATCGATTCTCCTTGTGGGTCGAACGCCCGACGTATTCGTCAGGTGTTTCGCACGGTAGCAGATCGCTCGCCCGGCCGGCCGTCGAGCGTGTAACGACGTATTTCCCGCGTGGCGTGCGGCAGTAGTCGCCACAAAGAGCCGATGCGGCGCGCAGGCGAGCCTGCGATGCGCGCGCCGCGCGGGGCGTTTCGCTCGGCGCGCGCCTACGCCTTGTTACGTCGCTTGCAACGTGCGAGAGCGTGGCGTGCTCAGCCGTGCTTCAACCGGTGCAGCAGAAAATCGCGCAGCACGATCGCGTGGTTCTGCTCCTCGTTGCGCGACCCGTACAGCAGCACGACGTGCCGATGCGCGGCGGCATCGGCGAGCGGTTGCCATGCGGCCGGATTCGCATCGAGTTCGGCCTCGTAGCGATGCCGGAACGCGTCCCACTGGGTCGGATCCTGGTGAAACCACGTGCGCAGTGCGTTGCTCGGCGCGACGTCCTTCAGCCACGTGCAGTGCGCGAGCGACTCCTTGCGGATGCCGCGCGGCCACAGCCGGTCCACGAGGAAGCACGCGTCGCGAGCATCCGCATCCGCGCTCGCGCCGTACACGCGCTGAATGT
Organism: Paraburkholderia sp.; assembly: GCA_035492135.1. Classification (GTDB taxonomy): domain Bacteria; phylum Pseudomonadota; class Gammaproteobacteria; order Burkholderiales; family Burkholderiaceae; genus Paraburkholderia. Next base: position 41,503 of record DATJJN010000121.1, read on the forward strand.
CGATCTTCGGTTTCGTGTTCATCGTGCGTTTCCATCAGGCGACGGCGGTGTGTTCAAGGATTCGCGAGCACCGCATGAACCCGTTCGCGCAACGCGGGCAGCACGTCGCCGGCGAACCACGCGTTGCGCGCGAGCCAGCCGCGATTGCGCGGCGACGGATGCGGCAGCGGCAGATGCGCCGGCGCGTAGTCGCGCCAGGCCGCCACCGTCGCGGTCAGCGAGTCCTTGCGGCGCGCGCCGAGAAAATGCCGCTGCGCGTACTGGCCGACGAGCAGCGTGAGCCGCACGCCCGTCAATTGCGGCAGCAGCGCATCGAACCACAGTCGCGCGCATTCGGGCCTCGGCGGGTTGTCGCCGCTCGCGCCGCGGCCCGGATAGCAGAAGCCCATCGGGACGATCGCGATCTGCGACGCGTCGTAGAACGTGTCGGCATCGAGATCGAGCCATTCGCGCAGCAGCTTGCCGCTCGCGTCGTCCCACGGCACACCCGACGCGTGGACTTTCGTGCCCGGTGCCTGGCCCACGATCAGCAGTCGCGCGCTCGTGCTCGCGCGCAAGACCGGACGCGGCCCGAGCGGCAGCGTCGCGGCGCAGGCGCGGCACGCGCGGATGTCGGCAAGCAGGCGATCGAGTTCGGCGGGATGAGTCACGGCGGCGGGGCGGGGCAGCAGAGGACGGTTTCGTCGTACATCGACGAGTCTAGCAAACGCGCGCCGCACCACCGGCGTGCAAGCGTCGCCGCGCGGCGATTGCATCGTCACGAGACATCGAACGCTTTTCCTGTAACCTCGCCAATGGTCGAATCTCCTCAGGAGCCGCCATGCCAGCAGCCACCGACAACGTGATTCGCATCGTCCGCACCGAACCACTGCTGGTCACGCTCGCGCTGCAGGGCGGCGGCTCGCACGGCGCGCTCACGTGGGGCGTGCTCGACCGGCTGCTCGAAGAGCCGTGGCTGCGGATCGACGGCATCTCCGGCACGTCGGCCGGCGCGATGAACGCGGCGGTGCTCGCGAGCGGCTACGCGCAAGGCGGCGCCGAAGGCGCGCGCGCGGCGCTCACGCGTTTCTGGCGGCGCGTCGCCGACGCGGCGCGCGTGAGCCCGTTCCGGCGCGGCCTCGTCGACACGATGCTCGGCCGCTGGACGCTCGACCATTCGCCGGTGTTCGTCGCACTCGACATGATGGCGCGCGTCGTGTCGCCATACGACATGAATCCCGCCGGCGTGAATCCGCTGCGCACGATCCTCGCGCAGACGATCGACTTCGACGCGCTGCGCGATTCGCCGATCAAGCTCTTCACCACCGCCACGCAGGTTCACAGCGGCCGCGGCCGCGTGTTCCGCAACGCGGACCTGACGCCGGAGGTGCTGCTCGCGTCCGCGTGTCTGCCGACGCTGTTCCAGGCGATCGAGATCGACGGCGAGCCGTACTGGGACGGCGGCTACGTCGGTAACCCGACGCTCACGCCGCTGATCCGCGAGTGCACGTCGGACGACACGATCCTCGTGCAGGTGAACCCGGTCGAGCGCACGACCACGCCGCGTTCCGCGCGCGACATCATCAGCCGCATGAACGAGATCGCGTTCAACGCGCCGCTCCTCAAAGAGCTGCGGATGATCGCGCTGATGCGCGAGGCCGTCGACGCGGGCAGCGCCGAAGGCCGGCACTGGGCGTCGATGCGGTTGCATCGGATCCACAGTCCGAAGATGGTGTCGCTCGGCTATTCGTCGAAGCTCAACGCCGAATGGGCGTTCGTGCTGATGCTGTTCGACGAGGGCCGGCACGCGGCCGACGAATTCCTGCACGTCCACGACGACAGCCTGGGTGAGCGCTCGACGTTCGATTTCGCGGCGCTGCTCGAAGGGGGCATCCGATGAACGGGTCCGTGATGTCGCTCGCGGTCGGCCTGGCCGGCATGCTCGCGAGCCTCGCGCTGTTGATCTGGCTCGCGTACCGCGGCTGGACCGTGCTGCTGCTCGCGCCGATCTGCGCGATGCTCGCGGCGCTCGTCTCCGGCGAGCCGGTGCTCGCGCACTGGACGCAGACGTTCATGCTCAGCACCGGCCGCTTTCTCGCGCAGTTCTTTCCGCTGTTTCTGCTCGGCTCGCTGTTCGGCAAGCTGATGGAGGACAGCGGCTCCGTCGACGCGGTCGCGCGGCTGATGATCGAGCGGCTCGGCAACCGGCGCGCGATTCTCGCGGTCGTGCTCGGCGGCGCGCTGGTGACGTACGGCGGCGTGAGCCTCTTCGTCGCGTTCTTCGTGCTCGCGCCGATGGCGCAGGCCTTGTTCCGTTCTGCCAACCTTCCGCGCCGCCTGATGCCGGCCGCGATCATGCTCGGCACGTCGACGTTCACGATGTCCGCGCTGCCGGGCACGCCCGCGCTGCAGAACGCAATCCCGATGCCGTTCTTCGGCACGACGCCGTTCGCGGCGCCGGGGCTCGGCATCGTCGCGAGCATCGTGATCGCGGCCTTCGGGCTGTGGTGGCTCGGGCGCGCGGCCGCGGCGGCGCGGCGCAACGGCGAGGGCTTCGTCGACCCCGTCGTCCCGATCGAGGACGGCAAGTCGCAGCTGGTGCGCGAGCGCGCGAGCGTCGCGCAGACGTTCGATCCCGCGGAGATCGGCGATACCCCGCGCGACGCGGGGCCGGCCGACGGGCCGCCCGCGCTCGTCGCGCTCGTTCCGCTCGTCGTCGTGATCGCGACGAACTTCGTGATGAACGTGGTCGTGTTCCCGCGCATGGACGCGTCGTACCTCGAAGAGCCGCAGTGGGGCCCGACGTCGCTGCCCGCGGTCGCGGGCGTGTGGGGCGTGTCGGTCGCGCTCGCGCTCGGCATCGTCGTGCTCGTCGCGCTGAATCGCGGGCGCCTCGCCGACATCCGCGCGAGCTTCGACGCGGGCGCGAATGCGTCGGTGCTGCCGGTGCTGAGCGTCGGCAGTCTCGTCGGCTACGGCGCGGTGATCGCGGCGCTGCCGGCGTTCGAGGTCGTGCGCGAGTGGGTGCTCGGGATCGGCGGCGGGCCGCTCGTGTCGCTCGCGGTGGCGACGAATCTGCTGTCGGGGCTGACCGGTTCCGCGTCGGGCGGCCTGACGATCGCGCTGGATGCGCTCGGCGACACCTACATGCAGCTCGCCGCGCTGCATGGGATCGACCCCGGGCTGCTGCATCGCGTGGCGGTGATGTCGTCGGGCACGCTCGACAGCCTGCCGCACAACGGCGCAGTCGTCACGCTGCTTGCGGTGTGCGGGTCCACGCATCGCGAAAGCTATCGCGATCTCGTGATCGTCAGCATCGTCGGCGCGCTGATGGCGCTCGTCGTCGTGATCGTGCTCGGCACGCTGTTCGGCAGCTTTTGAGCGCGCGGCCGCCCGCGGGGCTGCCCATTCCGATGAACCCGCGCTAGCGGCCCCGCGCGCCGCCTCCGCCGTGCGGGCCGCCGGCGCCCGGGCTCCACGACATCCCGCCGTGGCCGCCGCCGTGCGGCCCCCCGTGCGGACCGCCATGCGGGCCGCCGTGCATGCCCCAGTAGTGCCCGCCGCCGTGCGGAAAGCCATGCCCGCCGTGATAGTAGCCGCCGCCTCCATAGATGCCGATCGCCCCGAACGGCGGCCCGTAGTAGTAGTCGGGGTAGTAGCCGTACGCATACGGATAGCCGTACGGGTAGCCATAGCCGTAGTAGTAGCCGGCCGGCCACTGCTCGACCGCGCAGCCGGCCACGAGCGCGGCGGTCCCCACGAGTGCAATGAAGCGAAGCACGATTTTTCTCCGTTGATAAGCCTTTGAAACCGCGCCGTCGGCCCGGTTCAAGCGCAATTGTGTCGGCACGTAACATGCGCCGTCGGCACGGCCCGCGCGCGCTTCGGGCCGCGATGCGCATGCGCTTCGTCACCGCCTGTTCTGCAACCGTTGCTTAGTTAGTTGCCGCACAAAGCGCCGTCAAGTGCGGGATGCGCCGATGGTAAGCTGAAGAATCCTTTTTTCTCTGCCCGTGCGTGCGCCGCAGGCTGCACGGCCTCCGGAGACCGGTTCATGCGCATCGGCATTTCCGTCCGCGGCCGCCGCAGCCCGAATTTCTGGCGCGACGGCGCGACCCAGTACGCGCTCTTTCTCGCCGCCGCGTTCATGCGCTTGCCGTTCGTGCGCGCGGTCGCGCTGATCGACGTCGGCGGCGAATGCCGGTTGCCGCGCGAGGTCGGTCTCGCCGCGCCGGGGCTCGCCGTCGTCACGCAGCAGCAGGCGCCCGACGACATCGACGTGCTGATCGAACTGGCCGGCGGATTGAATCCCGAATGGATCGACCGGATGCGCTCGCGTGGCGGCAAGGTGATCGGCAGCCGCTACGCGACGAAGGCGGACGACGCGTCGCCCGCCGCGCGCGGCCGTCAGTCCGGCGCGACGCTGACCGATCGCTGCGACGAAATCTGGCTGCTGCCGAAGGACGAACTGAGCATCCCGCTGATGCGCACGCGATACCGCTGCCCGTTGCGCGTGCTGCCGTTCGTGTGGAGCCCGCTGTTCATCGAACGTCGCGCGGCGGCGCTGCAGGGCAACGGCGCGCCCTTCGGCTACGAGGCCGCACGATCGGCGCGATCCGCGCACGGCGCGAGCGGCGCAGGGAGCGCGGGATGGCGCGTGGCCGTCTACGAGCCGGACCTGTCCGCGATGACGGAGCCGGGCATCCCGATGCTCGCGTGCGAAGACGTCTATCGCAAGGAACGCAGTGCGGTGAGCGCGCTGCATGTGCTGAACGCGTCGCGTCTGAACGTGCGGGGCAAGCGCGCGCAACTCGCGGGCAAGTACGACCTCGTGCGCGACCATCGGACGACGTTTCATGGCACGCACGATCTCGTGGATTTCGTCGCGCGGCACGCCGACGCCGTGTTCGCACACCAGCACGAAGACGGCGACGCATACGGCTATCTCGACGTGCTGTACGGCGGCTATCCGCTGATTCACAACTCGCCGTGGCTGCTCGATGCCGGCTACTACTTTCCGGGCGCCGACGTGCACGAAGCCGCGGGTGCGTTTCTCGCGGCGCTGCATTGCCACGACGACACGCTCGACTCGTATCGCGCCCGCTCGCGCTCGGTGTTCGACGTGATCGATCCGTTCGGCGACGCGAATCTCTCCGCGTATGCGCAGGCGCTGCTGTCGGTCGGCGCGTCGCGCGACGCGGGCTGACCAAGCGAACGCCAGGCCGCCTGCGCGGTCCTGCCGCGCGATGCGCAACAAGAACAACGAAGCGTCGGCGGCGGTCGCAATTGTCGTCGGGCAGACCGCTCGCGCTATCATCGTGGCCACGCATCGCGGTCAAGCACGCGCGCCGGCCGCGACGGACAACTCCATCGACAATCGAACTTGCCAGGAACCTCACCTATGCGCCGACGCCAATTCCTCCTTTCGACCGGTACCGCGCTCGCCACCGGCTCGCTCGCGCTGACGGGCTGCACGACGACGCCGTTCGACTCGCGCAACGACCCCGCGCAGAACGCGGCGAAGCGCAACGAGATCGACGCGGGCGTCGATTCGACGCTCGCGCGTCTTTTCAACACCGTGGAGGGATCGCGCGAACTGATCGGCAAGTCGCGCGGCGTGCTGGTGTTCCCGTCCGTGATCGCAGCGGGATTCTGGATCGGTGGCCAGTACGGCAACGGCGCGTTGCGCGTCGACGGCCGCACGACCGGCTATTACAGCACCGCCGGCGGATCGTTCGGCCTGCAGATCGGCGCGCAGTCGAAGGCGATCATCTTCGCGTTCATGAGCCAGCCGGCGCTCGACCGTTTCCTCAGCAGCCAGGGCTGGTCGGCCGGCGCGGACGCGACCGTCGCTCTCGTGACCGTCGGCGCGAACGGCAAGGTCGATACGTCCACCGCGACGAGCCCGGTTCAGGCCTTCGTGCTGACGAACGCCGGGCTGATGGCCGGCGTGTCGCTCGAAGGCACGAAGGTGTCGCGTCTTCTGATCTGACGAACGACGAGGACGCGCTCGGCGCGTCTCGTCAGCGCAACGCCGCGTCGAGCGCGGCGAACGTGCGCTCGTCGGTCCGCTCGAACTGCAGCGGCGTGACCGACACCCCACCTGAGCGGATCACGACCGTCTCGCTGTCGGGCGCGTCGTCGCGCGGCGCGCGCTCGAAGCGCAGCCAGTGATACGCGAAGCCGCGCGGATCGACCTCCGGCACCACGTCGATCCCGCGCACGAGCCCGGCGCCCTGGCGCGTGACCGTCAGCGGGCCGGCATCGCTCGCGTCGACGTCCGGAAAATTCACGTTCAGACATACCGGCGCATCGTGGGACACCGCGAGCAGTTGCCGGATCACGCGCGGCGCCAGCGTGCGCGCTGTCTCCCAGCGCACGCGTTCGCGGTCGGTGAACGCCTGGCTCAGCGCGATCGACGGCAGCCCGAGCAGCAGGCCCGTCATCGCGGCGCCGACGGTGCCCGAGAACATCGTCTCCACGCCGAGATTCGCGCCGCGATTGATGCCCGACAGCACGAGCGTCGGCCGCGCGCCGCCCATCAGATGGCGGACCGCCGTCACCACGCAGTCGCCGGGCGTGCCGAGCACGCCGAAGCGGCGCTCGCCGCGCCGGGTCACGCGCAACGGCGAATGCAGGCTGATCGAGTGCGACGTGCCGCTCTGGTCGTGCTCGGGCGCGACGACCCAGACTTCGTCGGCGATTTCCGCCGCGACTTCTTCGAGCACGGCGAGGCCGGGGGCGTCGATGCCGTCGTCGTTCGTCAACAGGACGGTCGGAATCTTCGGGGTGGGGACGGACATGGGCGGTGCGACTCCTGGGTGAGAGAACAGGAACAAGACGGCCATTATCGGCGATGCGCGCAAACGCCGCACGCGTGCGGCGGAAGCCGGGCACACCGGATGCGTCACTCACGGCCGCGCCGGGCACCCTCGGCGGGAAGGCCAGCGGCCGGACGTCGGCGCCGTTTCGACGCTACGATAGGCGTCGGTTTTTTCGACGCAAATCCTCTCGCGGCGCCCGTGCCTGTTCTTGCGGCGCATTGCTCACCAGGAGACGAAATGGCTCAGTTCAACTGCGACATCTGCGGGGTGCGCCCCGCAAGTGTGCGCGTTGCCGTGTTGCAGGACGGCAGGCGGCGGTATCTCGACGTCTGCGATTACCACTACGCACAACTGACGCGGCATCAGCGCACGCTGAGTCCGCTCGAAGCGCTGTTCCAGGCCGTGCAGGCCGATGCGGCGAGCGCGGGCGACGCCGGCACCGGCAGCGGCGAAGCGCTGGAAACCGGCGACGGCGCGATCGTCGAGCGCTATTTCAGCGACGTCGCACGCGAATTGCTGCAGCGCGCCGCCGAACGCGCGGTGCAGTTCGGGCGCCGCGAAGTCGATACGGAGCATCTGCTTTGCGAACTCGCGATGAACGACGCGGGCGCCGCGATGCTTCAGCGTCTTGGCATCGAGCCGGCCGACGTCGCCGCGTTCATCGACGCGAACGCGCAAAAGCGCGAGCCGGCGCGCGATGTCGACCAGAACCGGATCGCCGTGTCGCCGCGCCTGAAGAGCGCGCTCGATCGCGCGTTCATCGCGTCGCGCGAATTGGGGCACAGCTACGTCGGCCCGGAGCATCTGCTGTTCGGGCTGTCGCAGGTCGCGGACAGCTTCGCGGGCCATCTGCTCGGCCGCTACGGCATCAGTCCGCAGAAAGTGTTGCAGCAGCTCGTCAGCACCCAGGGCGACGCCCGCGAACGCGCGGCGGCGGCGAAGCCGCCCAGCCCGACCCCGCATCTCGATCAGACCAGCCGCGACCTCACCGCGCTCGCGAGCGAAGGCAAGCTCGATCCGGTGATCGGCCGTTCGAGCGAAATCGAAACCGTCGTCGAAGTGCTCGCGCGGCGCCGCAAGAACAATCCGGTGCTGATCGGCGAGCCGGGCGTCGGCAAGACCGCGATCGCCGAAGGGCTCGCGCAGCGGATGCTGGCCGGCGACGTGCCGGAATCGCTGCGCGGCCGGCGGCTCGTCGAACTGAACGTAAACGGCCTCGTGGCCGGCGCGAAATATCGCGGCGAATTCGAGGAGCGCGTGAAGCAGGTGATGGACGAAATCACCGCGCAGCGCGACACGCTCGTGCTGTTCATCGACGAGGTGCATACGATCGTCGGCGCGGGGCAGGGCGGCGGCGAGGGCGGGCTCGACATCGCGAACGTGTTCAAGCCGGCGATGGCGCGCGGCGAACTGAACCTGATCGGCGCGACCACGCTCGCCGAGTACCAGAAGTACATCGAGAAAGACGCGGCGCTCGAGCGGCGTTTTCAGCCGGTGTTCGTGTCCGAGCCGAGCGTCGAGCAGACGATCAACATCCTGCGCGGGCTGCGCGACAAGCTCGAAGTGCATCATCGCGTGACGATCCGCGACGATGCGCTCGTGTCGGCGGCCGAGCTGTCCGACCGCTACGTCACCGGCCGCTTCTTGCCCGACAAGGCGATCGACCTCGTCGATCAGGCGGCCGCGCGCGTGCAGCTTTCGGCGACGTCGCGGCCCGCGACGATCTTCGAACTCGAAGCGGAACTCGCGCAGTTGCGACGCGAGCAGGACTACGCGGCATCGCGCAAGAACTTCGAGCGCGCGCATGCGCTCGACCAGCCGATCGCCGACAAGGAGAAGGCGCTCGCGGACGCGACGGACGAGTGGAAGGGCCGGCTCGGCACGGTCACGTCGGATGTGACGGCGGAACACGTCGCGGAGATCGTGTCGAAGCTGACCGGCGTGCCGGTCACGCAACTGACCGCCGAGGAGCGTACGCGGCTGCTCGAAATGGAGAGCCGGCTGCATCAGCGCGTGATCGGCCAGCAGCAGGCGATCGTCGCGGTCAGCGATGCGGTGCGCCGCTCGCGCGCGGGATTGCAGCGCGGCCGGCGACCGACCGCGGTGTTCCTGTTCCTCGGCCCGACCGGCGTCGGCAAGACCGAACTCGCGAAGGCGCTCGCGGAAGTCGTGTTCGGCGACGAGGACGCGATCGTGCGCATCGACATGAGCGAGTACATGGAGCGCCATGCGGTCGCGAGGCTGATCGGCGCGCCCCCGGGCTATGTCGGCTACGACGAGGGCGGACAGTTGACCGAGCGCGTGCGTCGCCGCCCGTACTGCGTGATCCTGCTCGACGAGATCGAGAAGGCGCACCCGGACGTGTACAACGTGCTGCTGCAACTGTTCGACGACGGGCGGCTCACCGACGGCAAAGGGCGCGTCGTCGACTTCAGCAATACCGTCGTGATCGCGACGAGCAATCTCGGCTCCGACATCGTGTCGGGCCAGAAGCGTTCGGGGCCGGGCTTCCTTTCGAGCGAGGACGCGTCGATGAAGGGCGCGGTGATGACCGAATTGCGCCAGCATTTCCGGCCGGAGTTCCTGAACCGGATCGACGACATCATCGTGTTCCAGCCGCTGTCCGACGACGAGATGCGCTCGATCGTCCGGCTGCAGCTCGCGCAGGTCGAGCGGATGGCGCACAGCCAGGACATCGAGATCACATTCGACGATTCGGTGGTCGAGCATCTCGCGGCGCAGGGGTATCGGCCGGAATTCGGCGCGCGCGAATTGCGCCGGCAGATCCAGCAGTCGATCGAAAACGAACTCGCCAAGGAGATGTTGAAGGGCGACGTGACCGAAGGCACGCGAGTCGTCTGTCGTTACGACGAGCAGAACGGGCGAGTGGAGTTCGTGCGGGACGCCGCCGCGAAGCGCTGAACGCGTGCTGAAAGACAATCCGTCGCCGGCCTCGATCCGAACGATCGAGGCCGGCGACGGCGGGTTTCACGGCCTGGTCGGCTTCCGGATTTCGTCGATGGCCTTCCACAGAATCGCACTGATGGCCGAGATCGACAGCGTTCCGATCGTGCCGTACAGCGCGATTCGTTTGTACATCAGGTCCATGTTCTTGATGGCCGTTTCGATGTCGCCATTAAAGCGGTCTTGAATGGCTTTTTTCTTTGCCTCCACCGCCTCGCGGGAAATGCCCGTATTCGCAGACCGATACAACTCGTTTTCGAGGTCGGCTTTCTTGCTACTGAAAGCGGCCTCGATCCGCTGGCTGTCGCGGCCGAACAGCCCCAGAAAATTGCTTCGCAGCTCGGTCATTTCCCTGTTGTCGAGCTTGTAGAAGCTTTGATCGCTGAAATCCAGCGCTTCCCGCTGCAAATACATGCCGTCGCGCTTGCCGTCGTGCGATCCGGTCAACTGCTTCCTGACGGAATACGGGTCGTCCGGCTTCACGTGGTATCGGGTCGGATTCGCGGTGAAGTCGTCATAGGCCTTCGTGGCGACGGCAAGCCGCTTCGTCTGATTGTCGACGAAAGTCCTGAACTTGTTGTTCTGGTCGGCAACCATGTCGTCCCAGTATTTCTGGACATTGAAGTTGCCGTTTTCCCGGTACTGGCCCATCTTTTCGTTGTATTCCCGGTGGGCGGCCTTGAATTCGTCGTCGGAGAAATAATCCGCGCGCTTCGGTTCGGGTTCCCACACCGCCTGGTAGCGGTCCATCAGTTCGTTCAGCCGCGCCTGCGGAATGTTGGCCCATGACTTCGGCGCCGGATACTGCTCCGACGACAGGAATACCGGCGAGCGGTTCAGGTTCAGCGAGCGGCTTTTCAAATACGATTCCGCCTCGCTCAAGCCGCCCGGAAAGTACGCTCTGAATCCGGCGACTTCGGCTGCCGAAAGCGGATTCGTGTCCGCACTGTCGTTGGTCGCAGTCCGGTACTTGCGGATGGTCGAAGCCGACGACGCACTATTCGTGGACGACGAGGACCCCGTCGACGGACGACGCGCCCTGTTCTTGCGTATCTGGATCCGGTTCACCGGCTTGCGCGACTTCTGGCGGATCAGCGGATCGTATACGCCCTCGGAGTCGTTGCTGGGCGCGTCAAAACTGTCGTGACGCTTGCGTGACGACTCCGCGCTCGTGAAAGAGTCGTCGCTATCGGAGCCGGACGCTTCGCGTGGCGTCGTCTCGCCACTGTTCGGCCGCGTGGCGGTGCCGAGTCGAGGCGGCTCGGTCGGAGACATCGGGTAGCCGACTTTCCCGTTGATGCGCTGTGGCGGCGTAAAGCGGAACTCATTCGTTTTCGGATTGAATTTCCATGCCGAGTCGGCGCCGCCGGCGACATTGAGTGCGGGAGTGGGTCCGCCCGCCGCCAGACCCGCCGCGGCCGGCGCGAGTTCGTGCATCAATTGCAGGCTAGACAGCGCCGCGCCGACATTGCCGCCCACGCGATCTTTCTGCGTCATGCCCTGCACGCTGTCGTGAGCGCCGAAGACGATATTGCCGAAGTTGCCGACAATGGGCACAAGACCGAATGTGGCGCCCCAGATGCCCTTTGCCTTCTTCCAGTTCTGTGCTGCCGATCCGAATACCTGCGTCTGATCCTGCCACGCGGCATTGTTCGCATTGAGCGACTGCCAGGCCGAAGCGAGACTGCCGTTTGGCCCCAGCCTGCCGTTTTTGAGTTGATAGTCGGTGCCGCGCGCCCGGGTGTAATTGAATAACTCGCTCACCGGAATGGGCTGATCCGAAAGGATATTCTTATAGCCGGGATACGTGACGCTCTTACCCGCAATCAGATTGTCGAGAACGTCGCCCGCCTTCGGCCAATGCGCGTCGATGCCGCCTTGCGCGTCTCTCGCGTTGAAACTCTGCAGCAGGCTGTCGCGGTTTCTGCCGGCCCAGTTCGCGAAGTCCTTGTCGCCGCGAATTTCGCTGACGGTGCCCTGATTCAGGCCGAGCATCAAACCCTGGTTCGGGCGATGCTCGAAATTGCCGTCGTACGGTGTGTACGGAACGAACGCATGTCCGGCGATCGGATAGCCGTACACGTTCGGAATGATGACCTGCCCGGATTCGCGCAGCGTCCGGTTGATGGCCCGCCGGCCTTCGGCGCTCAGCCTTTTGAATGCGCGCTTGTCGGCCTTCAGGCTCCGAAGCGTTGCGCCCACGCTGTACGCGTCCGCTTTGCCGGATCGGGTCGCCAGTGTGCCGGACGCGTCCCGCATCGGATCGGCGATTTGTTTCTTCCAGCTGTCCTGCAGTTTTCCGCCGATGGTTTCCAGGTTTTTGACCATCGCGGCGTCGGCGCTGCTCATCTTCATCTTCTGGAAGTTGAGCACGCCGCCCTCTTCAGGCCGGTCGTGCCCGAGAATCCCAGCCGCGATTTCCCATGCCTGATACGTGCGTTTTTCGCTGCCGGACTTCGACTCCGGATGCCCCTTGCCGACGTAGCTGTCGATCCGCACATCGATCTGCTGGTTCGGATCGTAGCCGGCGGCCAGCAAACCGCCGCTGAAATACCCGGCGGGCGTCATGAACGGTCGAGCGTTCTGAAACTTGACGTTTCGTTCGGATTCGCTGCCGCTTTCGATGTTCGCGAGTTGTTTGCCGACGCGGTCGGCGAACGCATCCACGTCCTGTTCACGCTGCCCACGCGACGCGTTCGATCGCAGCCGCGAAGGGACGTTCTTGCCGAAGATCGTATCCGCAGCGCTCGGGCCCACGTCGGGTGCCGCAGACGAGCCGTTCGGCGCCGCGCTCGAGGCATTCCGGTCAGCGCTTTTCTGCTGGGCTCCGGCATCGGCAGTCGACGAATCGGTGGTGGGCGGCTTGTTCGCGACGTGGTCCTGACCCGCGGGTGTCGACGGAGGAATATAGGGCTGCGGAGTAACAGTCGGCGTCCGAGGCGTTTCGGTCATCTCGTGGCTCCCGTCACATTGAACGTTGAAATCAGACTACGTTTCCCGTCCTGTCGTCATGCAATGATTGCGTAGGCATCCGCCGTTTGCCGCAGCATCGTTCGCAAGAACCGGGCGTGACAGGCGGACTGTGACACGCGCATATCACATGCGATAATCGCGCGCCAAACCGGGGGCACCATGCATGCGCCCGCGTCGGCCGGCCCCGCAACGGGCGTTCTTTTTGAGCATGCTGGCCGCCAACGCAACGATTTCGGAGACTCTGATCATGAGCGCTGTACAGGCCCCCGCGTCCGTTGACGCGACCAGGAACACCGCACGTCGCGCGGCCGCCGGCAGTTTCATCGGCGCGGTCGTGGACTGGTATGACTTTCTGCTGTACGGCATCGTCGCCGCGCTCGTATTCAATTCCGAATTCTTTCCGAACGTGAGTCCCGCAATGGGGACGATCGTCGCATTCGCAACGTTCGGCGTCGGCTTTCTGTTCCGTCCGCTCGGCGGGATCGTATTCGGCCATTACGGCGACCGCATCGGCCGCAAGAAAATGCTCGTGCTGACGATCGTGACGATGGGCCTCGCGACCACCGCGATCGGCTTGTTGCCGACGTTTGCCACGATCGGCTGGTGGGCGCCGGTGCTGCTCGTCACGCTGCGCGCGATTCAGGGCTTCGCGGTCGGCGGCGAGTGGGGCGGGGCCGCGCTGATCGCGGTCGAAAACGCGCCGTCGCATCGCAAGGCGTTTTACAGCAGCGGCGTGCAGGTCGGCTACGGCGTCGCGCTGATTCTGACGACCGGCTTCGTGTCGCTGTTGAGCGCGACGCTCGACAACGCGGCGTTCAAGTCGTGGGGCTGGCGCATTCCGTTCGTGTTCAGCCTCGTGCTGGTCGCCATCGGCTTGTGGGTGCGCGCCGGTATGCAGGATTCCAATGAATTCGTGTCCGCGGTGAAGAACCCGCAACAGCGCGTGCGCGTGCCGGTGATCGAGGCGCTGAAGCGTCATCCGCACGCGTTCCTGCTGATCGTCGCGTTACGTCTCGCGGAACTGCTGACGATGTACATCGTCACCGCGTTCGCGCTCGGCTACTCGACGCAGAATCTCGGCATGAGCCGCGGGCTGTTCCTGAACATCGGGCTCGTCGTCGGCGCAGTCAGCTGCGTGACGATTCCGCTGTTCGCGCACGCGGCCGACCGCTTCGGGCTGCGGCGCGTGTATCTGGTCGGCGCGCTGACCGGTGCGCTGAGCGCGGTGCCGTTCTTCGTTGCGCTCGAAGCGCGTTCGACGTTCTGGATCGTCGTGTTCGCGGTGATGCTCGCGAACGTCGCGCACGACATGGTGGTCGCGGTGCAGCAGCCATTGTTCACCGCGCAGTTCGGCCCCGAGTACCGCTATAGCGGCGCGGGCGTCGGCTATCAGGTGGCGAGCGTCGTCGGCGGCGGCTTCACGCCGTTCATCGCGGCGTCGCTCGTCGGCCTCGCGCACGGCTCGTGGCATCCGGTCGCCGCGTATCTGGCAGGCGGCTGCGCGATCTCGTTCATCGTCGCCTTCCTGATGCGCAAGGACTGATACGCGGCTTCGCTTCGGTTATCCGGAGAACGCTTCGACGACGATGCGCGCGGCCTCCGCGATCACATTGTCGTTCGGCTTCGCGTCCGCGACGTCGTGCGTATGGAAGACCGTCAGCACGAGCGGCTCGCGTGACGGCGGCCATAGCGCCGCGACGTCATTAGCGGTGCCGTAATCGCCGGTGCCGGTCTTGTCGCCGACCCGCCAGCCAGCCGGCACGCCCGCGCGGATGCGCTTGTCGCCGGTCGTGTTGCCGCGCATCCATGCCTGTAGCTGCGCGCGCTGCGAGTGCCCGAGCGCGTCGCCGAGCACAAGGGCATGCGCGGTGCGCGTCATCGCGGCCGGCGTGGTCGTGTCGCGCGGATCGCCCGGAATCGCGGTGTTCAGCGACGTTTCCCAGCGGTCGAGCCGAAACGCGGTGTCGTCGATCGAGCGTGCGTAAGCGGTGACGGCGGCCGGTCCGCCGACCAGCTTGATCAGTTGATTGGCCGCCGAATTGTCGCTCTCCTGCAATGCCGCCGCGCAGAGTTCGGCCACGGTCATGCCGGTGGCGACGTGCTGCGAGCTGATCGGCGAATACGCGACGAGGTCGCCGTGCGTGTAGCGGATGCGCCGATCCAGCAGGCCGGGGGACCGCATGCTGTCGGCGAGCACCGCCGACGCGAGAATCAGCTTGAACGTGCTGCAAAACGCGAATCGTTCGTCGGCGCGGTAGCCGAGTTGCGTGCCGCCCGCTGCGTCGCGCGCGCAGATCCCTAGACGGCCGCCGTAGCGACGTTCGAGCGCCGCGAAGCGCGCGGCGGCGTGGTCGGTGTCCAGCGTCGCCGCGTCGGAGCGACGAAGCCACAGCGTGAACGGAACAGCGGCACCTGCCACGAGCAGGCGGCGGCGAGCAGCGAAGAGGGAAGTCGGCATTGTCTCGTTGAACTGAATGGCCGCGACGCGGCGAAAACGCGACTATCGACGGTTTTCGCGCGCATCGCAAGCGCAAACCTACGGGACGCGACTGCGTGCCGGAAAACGATCAATACGGCTCGTCGCGCACGTCGAACAGCGCATCGTCGGCCACGACGTCGAGCGAACACGCGCCGTCCAGGTCGGGCGGATTGTGCTCCTTGTCGAAGCGCCGACGCACCAGCGTGCGCAACCGCTCCTGCACGATTCGCCGCTTCGTCGTATCGAGCGCCGCGTAGCGCTCGATCTGCTCGCGCCGCAGACGCAGCGTCGCGACGCAACGCGCGTCGAGTGTCGTATCGCGTGTCGATTCGACCACCCACGACAGCTGCAGATAGACGACGTCGCCTTCGTCATAGCTGCTCGACGCGGGCGCCTTCGGCGTCTTGAACAGACTCGCGAGCGCGAGCTGGATTTCCTCGATGCGTTGCTGCAAGTCGATGTCGGTCGTCATGGCGGCTCCGATGATGAACGGGACGAATACCCGTTGCAGCAACGCGCGTTCCGCGCCCTTGGGGCAGCGCGCGGCGCGGGCAATCTGCGACAATGGCCCCGATATTCTCTTCGTCCGATCGTGGAATGGAACTCAGACAACTGCGCTATTTCCTCAGCGTCGTCGAACACGGCAGCATGGGGAAGGCGGCGCTCGAACTCGGCGTCGTCACGTCGGCGCTCAGCCAGCAGATCAGCCGGCTCGAAAGCGAACTGTCGACGCGTTTGCTGCAGCGCACGTCGAGCGGCGTCGTGCCCACCGACGCGGGCCTCGCATTCTGGCGTCAGGCGCAACTCGCGCTGCGTCACGTCGACGACGCGGCCCTCGCGGCGCGCGCGGCGCGGCTCGCCGGCCATGTGAGCGTCGGCATGGCGCCGAGCACCGCGAGCGTGCTCGGCGTCGCGTTCATGCAGGCGATGCGCGAGCGTTATCCCGACGTGCGGCTGCATATCGTCGAAAACCTGTCCGGCCATCTGTCGTCGATGCTCAGTGCGCGGCAGATCGATCTCGCCGTGCTGTTCCGCGAAGAGCCTGCGCAGCGCTGGAGCGTGATGTCCCTGCTCGACGAGCGGCTGTTCGTGATCGGCCAGCCCGATCTCGCCGGCATGCCGTCCGGCGCATCGGTGCGGCTGGGCCGCCTCGGCAAGCTGCCGCTGATCCTGCCGAGCGGCACGCATGGTTTGCGCGCGTTGCTGACGGCCGAATTCAGGCGCGCCAGATACGAGCCGAAAATCGTCGCGGAGGTCGACGGGCTCGCGCTGCTGATGGATGTCGTTCGCGCGGGCGTCGGCGCGACCATCCAGCCCGGCGCCGCGCTGGCTCGCCCGGAGAACGCGGTGCTCGCAAGCGTGCTCGTCGCCGACACGCATGCGACACGGCCGAACCTGATCGCGAGCGTGTCCGACGACGAACTGTCGCCTGCGGGCCTCGCGGCGCGCGTCGTGCTCGTCGACGTCGCGCGCCAGCTCGTGCGCGATGAACGCTGGCCAGGCGCGCGCCTGCGCCGCGCAAAGGCCGATTTCACAAAAAATGAAGACCCGTTGACGCGCCGCTGATGGCGGGACGTACGCGCGACCATTACAGTGCGTCCGAAAGGAGGCCAACGAGATGGTTGACGTACTCGTCATTGGAGGAGGCAATGCCGCGCTATGCGCGGCGCTGATGGCGCGCGAAGCGGGCGCGTCGGTGGTGCTGCTCGAAGCGGCGCCGCGCGAATGGCGCGGCGGCAATTCCCAGCACACGCGCAATCTGCGCTGCATGCACGACGCGCCGCAGGACGTGCTCGTCGATGCGTATCCGGAAGACGAATTCTGGCAGGACCTGCTGAAGGTCACGGGCGGCATCACGAACGAGCCTCTCGCGCGTCTCGCGATTCGCGCGTCGTCGACGTGCCGGCCGTGGATGCACAAGCATGGCGTGCGATTTCAGCCGCCGCTTTCCGGCGCACTGCACGTCGCGCGGACCAACGCGTTTTTCATGGGCGGCGGCAAGGCGCTCGTCAACGCGTACTACCGCAGTGCAGAAGCGCTCGGCGTGAAGATCCACTACGACACGCCCGTCGACGCGATCGAACTGGACGGCGGCCGCTTCGTCGCCGCGCGAAGCGGCAAGCTGCGATTCGAGGCGCGCGCGTGCGTGCTCGCGGCGGGCGGCTTCGAATCGAACCGCGAGTGGCTGCGCGAAGCGTGGGGACAAAACGAACGCGGCGAATGGCCTGCCGACAATTTCCTGATTCGCGGCACACGCTTCAACATGGGCGTGCTGCTGAAATACATGCTCGATGCGGGCGCGGACGCGATCGGCGATCCGGCGCAATCGCACTGCGTCGCGATCGACGCGCGCGCGCCGCTGTACGACGGCGGCATCTGCACGCGGATCGACTGCGTGTCGCTCGGCGTGGTCGTCAATCGCGACGCGGAACGCTTCTACGACGAGGGCGAGGACTTCTGGCCGAAACGCTATGCGATCTGGGGCCGCCTCGTCGCGCAGCAGCCGGACCAGATCGGCTACTCGATCATCGATTCGAAGGCGATCGGCCGCTTCATGCCGCCGGTTTTTCCGGGCGAAAAGGCCGACACGCTCGCGGCACTCGCGCGCAAGCTGAAGCTGCCCGAAGCACCGTTCGTCGCGACGCTCGAACGCTATAACGCTGCATGCCGCGTCGGCACGTTCGATCACACGTCGCTCGACGATTGCCACACCGACGGACTCACGCCGCCGAAAACGCATTGGGCGCGCCCGATCGATATGCCGCCGTTCTATGGCTACGCGCTGCGCCCGGGGATCACGTTTACGTATCTCGGGTTGAAGACGAACGACCGCGCGCAGGTGCATTTCGATGGCGAACCGAGCGAGAACCTGTTCGTCGCCGGCGAAATGATGGCGGGCAACGTGCTCGGCAAGGGCTATACGGCGGGCGTCGGCATGTCGATCGGCACCGCGTTCGGGCGCATCGCCGGCACACAGGCGGCGCGGGCCGCGCTTCACACGACGGGAGCCCACCATGCAGCAAACTGATGCGATCGCGCCGGCGTCGCGCAAGCGTGAAGTGCCTTCCCTATCCGACGACAACGGTCACGCGACGCATCGCGTGATCCCGATTCAATCGATGACCGATAACGAAGCCGAAGTGGCGCGGCAAATGCAGATCTGCAACGCGTGCCGCTATTGCGAGGGCTTCTGCGCGGTGTTTCCGGCAATGACGCGCAGACTCGAATTCGGCAAGGCGGACGTCAACTACCTCGCGAACCTGTGCCATCACTGCGGCGCGTGCTATCACGCATGCCAATACGCGCCGCCGCATGAGTTCGCCGTCAACGTGCCGAAAGCAATGGCGAAGGTGCGCCTCGAAACGTACACCGAATACGCGTGGCCCGCGTCCTTCGGCGCGCTGTATCGGCGTAACGGCGTGACGTTGTCGGTTGCGCTCGCCGCGGGGCTCGCGCTGTTTCTGCTGCTGGGCACCGCGTTGCAGGGCGGTCTTTCCGGCGATGTCGGCGCGGGCAATTTCTATGCGATCTTTCCGCACAATCTGCTCGCGGCGATGTTCGGCGTCGTGTTCGCGTTTGCGATTGTGGCGCTTGGCATAGGCGTGACGCGCTTCTGGTGCGACGTCGCGGCGAATACGGGCAGCGCGGACGTGCCGGCGGTAGCCGAGGCCGCAAAGCATGCGCTGACGTTGAAGTATCTCGACGGCGGCCACGGCGACGGCTGCAACGAAGCCAGCGATGCGTTCACGCTGGCCCGCAGACGGTTTCATCATCTGACGTTTTATGGCTTCATGCTGTGCTTCGCGGCTACGGTGCTCGCCACCGTTTACCACTACGTGTTGGGGCAGAGCGCGCCGTATCCGTTCTTGAGCTTGCCGGTGTTGTTCGGAACGGCGGGCGGGATTGGACTGATCGTCGGGCCGGCCGGGCTGTTATGGCTGAACCTGACGCGCAACGCGGAGCAGGGCGATGCGCGGCAGCGTCCGATGGATCGCGGGTTCATCGCACTACTGCTGCTGACGAGTGCGACGGGGCTCGCGTTGCTTGCCATGCGCGATTCGGCGGCGATGCCGTGGCTGCTGGCCGTGCATCTCGGCATCGTGATCGCGCTGTTCGCGACGCTGCCTTATGGGAAGTTCGCGCATGGGGTGTTTCGGTCGGCGGCGCTGGTGAAGGCGTCGGTGGAGAAGCGGCAGCGCAATACCCTGAGTGTGGGAGCGGATTAATGGGGGGCGACCTGCCGCGCAACCCGCACGGCGAGTCGGCCTCCTAGTATTCGCTCACACGATCCACGACATTCTGAAGCGGCCGACCGGAAAGGTGTTGCTGCAGATTCGCAAAAAGCAATCGCATCGTTTCCGTCATGTAAGTGGTTGGGTCGTCCGCGCCGACATGGGGATTGATTATCAGGTTCGGGCAGGCCCAAAGCTCCGACGACGGGGGCAACGGCTCTTGCGGCAGCACGTCCAATATCGCGCCGCTTAGCTTGCCATTCTTTAGCAGATCGACGAGCGCGCGGTGATCCAGAACGTCTGCTCGCCCGATATTCAACAACGCGGCCGCCGGCCTCGCCGCTTCCAATACCGAGCGGCTAACGAGGTTTCTCGTCCCCGAAGTCAACGGAGTGGCGATCACGATGAAGTCGGCTAGTTCAACCGCCTCGTGTAGTCGATCCGGCAAATAGACTTTCTCGACGCCGGGGACGTTCGTGCCCGAACGCCGTACGCCAGAGACTTTCATGCCGAGCGTGTGGCCGGCCGCCACGGCTGCCCGTCCCATGTCACCCAGCCCGATGACCAACAGCGATTTTCCGCGAATGACCGGCGTGAAAACCTGTTCCCATTGTGCCCGCTGCTGGTGCCGCACTATTTCCGGAAGGCGTGCGTTGAGTGCAAGCAACGACATGATCGTGAATTCTCGCGCCTTCTCTACGTGTACCCCGCTGTTGTTGACTAGCTGGACGTTCGTCGGCAGCCAGTTCAACGGCATGACGTCTTCCACGCCTGCATCGATCAGGTGAATGAATCGCAGATTGGGCGCGGCCGCGGCCAGATCGCCGCGCGGAAACCGCGGATTGCAGATGACACCCGACGAGGTGACGAGCACTGTCGCAGTCGACAAGCTGCCGGCGCAGTCTTCCAGATCGCTGCTCACAGTGAATCGCACTTCGCCCGGCAGCGCGGCATTGCTCGCGCGCGCGGCATCGACGAGTTCACGCGTAAGCCAGAACGGACGGGGCTTCGAAATTGTATTTTCCAGGTGGACGTGCATCGATCGTGTTCCTTCCATTTAATGTCCGCGCCATACCCTTCCTCGTTGACGACGCGCGACCGCGAGAACAGGCAGTCGCATGACGAGCCGTGGTCATTGTGTCAGTCGGTCGTAAATCCACTGTGCGCTTGAAAGCAGGCGATGGTCGTCGCCCCAGCGGCCGACGAGCTGCAGCCCCACGGGGAGCCCGTTGGTGCCACGCGTGAACGGCAAATGCACGCAGGGCAGTCCCAGCAAAGTCCAGCCGCGGCAAAACAACGGATCGCCGGTTGCGTCGATGCCGACTGGCGCTTCACCCGCAGCGCTGGGCGCGAGCAGCACGTCGAACCGGTCGAAGAGGGCATCAACGCGATGTCGTGCGCGTTCTGTGCGCACGAGGTTCGCCGCGTGTGCGCTGCCGGAAATCAGGCTGCCGCTGTCCAGTAGAGCCTGCAATGGGAGGCTGAGCTGGTCCCGGTGATGCATCCGCTCAGCGCTTAGTGCGCGAAACATCTCGAATGCCATGACTTCCTTTTGCAGCGCGACCAGATCGGGCACATCGTCCGGCAGCGCGACGTCTGCAAGCGCCGGCGCAACCTGCGTCAGTGCGGCAGTCGCCGTGTCCCACGCGCGTTGCGTGTCCGCTTCCGCATAGGCCCACTCAGGCGTGCGGCACAGGCCGATGCGTGGTGCGGCTGATTCGTCCGGGCTGGTACTGAGCCGCGCGTCGCCGGTGAGCACGGCACCGAGCAGCGCCACATCGCGCACGCAACGGCCAAATCCGCCCGGCGTATCGAGCGCCTCCGAGATGCTCTTGATGCCCGCACGAGGAACGCGCCCGGAACTCGGCTTATAGCCGACTACGCCGCAATACGCGGCCGGCCGGATGACCGAGCCGGCCGTCTGCGTACCCAGCGCCAGCGGAAGCATGTAGTCAGCCACCGCTGCGGCGGAGCCGCTCGACGATCCGCCTGGCGTGCGCGTCAAGTCATGTGGGTTACGGGTTGCGCCGGGATAGAAATAGGCGAATTCGGTCGTGACTGTCTTTCCCATTACCAAAGCGCCTGCCTCGCGGCACAGAGCGACGGAAGCCGCGTCGGCTTTCGGGCGGTGCCCGCCGTAGACCGGCGAGCCATAGCTGGTAGGGAAATCGACGGTGTCGAACAGGTCCTTCACCCCCATCGGCAGCCCGTGCAGCGGCCCACGCACGGGGCCGCTATCGAGAAACTTCGCCTGCACCAGCGCGTAAGCGCGATCGAGATGCACAAAGGCGTGCACTTCGTCCTCGCGTTCCGAGATCCGGTCAAGGCATGCATGCAGCAAATCGACCGCGCGAAGTTCGCGTTTCGCTATCAGGCGTGCGGCTTGCCATGCGTTCAGTTCATTGAGTTTCGAAGCGTTCATGCGTCGAGTTCTTTCACGCCTGGTTGCGATCCGGGTGCCGGCTGCGGAGCGGCGTCCCATATCATCACGCGTACAGGCGTCGGGTTGAAGTCATTGCTTGGGTTGTTGATCTGCGGGCAATTGGAGAACACGCAAAGCAAATCCATTTCGGCAACCAGATCAATGTAGCTTCCCGGTGGCGATATGCCGTCGAGCACCGCGAAATTGCCGGCGTCGTCGATCGGCACGTTCATGAAGAAGTTCACGTTGGGCGCGACGTCCCGCTTGCCCATCCCATACCGCCCGAGCTCCAGCACGAAGTTCTCCCTGCATGCGTGCTGATAACGGGTTGCTTCGCCAAAGCGGACCACGTTGCTCTCGCATGAACAACAACCTGCCAGCGTGTCGTGCCGGCCCGAACTGTCTTCGACAACCCGCGCCATCACGACACCCTGGTTGGATACAAGCCGCGTGCCGAGTCCTATGTAAGCCGATCCTTGCTCTCGCACTGTGTCCTGTGCACTGTAGCGTTGCGAAGTGTCGGCGGCGCTGTAAAACAGGGCATCGACTGCCTGCTGTCCTTCGATGTCGATAAGGCGCATCTTCTGTCCGCGACGCATCACATGAGACCACGGCGAGCGGGCGGGGATGACCACGTCGAGCACGAGGTCGGTAAAAGCGGAGGTTTCCGTCATCAGACGCTCCCGCGGCGAATGTGCCGCCCGGTTTGTTCGAATGCCCGTTCGACTTCCCTGCAGGCATGGCGACATGGGTCGTCGGCCCCAGCCGGAGGCGCGACGAACTGGATCACATCGACCGGCGCAGGGACCGCTTGCACAGCCGGGTCGAGCGGATGGCCGGCGTTGGACAATACGACGAGAAGATCCATTTCCGCGCGAACGTCGACAAAATCCCCTGGTGTGCGCCGCTCGGGATGCCAGAGAAACCGGCCGTCGGCGGCGATCGCCACCGGTGCGAAAAAATTGATGCACGCCGGCACGTCGCGACGCACCAAGCCAAGCTTTGCCGCGGCGAGGAAAAAATTGTCGCGGGAGTTTCTCGTTGCCGAGGGGCCGAGTGCCTTCTCCATCGATTCTTTCGTGGTTGGCCCGACGAGCGGGTCGTGGACGCCGGACGTGTCTTCGATAATGGAGAACGCCACCCGCCCCATTTCCGTATAAATCACGCGACCTTTGCGCAGCCCGGTGCTCCACTGGACTTTCATCGTATCCGCGGTATTCAGGCGCTCGGAGGGATCCGCGGCGCACCACGCCACCATCGAAACAGCAGAGGTGCCCGCCGTGTTCACAATACGCAGCGCTTCGCCACGCGCGAGACGTGTGGTCCAGTACCAGCCGCCCGGCACATGTTCACGGTGCAAAACGGCGTCGTTATCCACCGGATGATCGCGCGCGGTAAGCGGCGGTAGCGCTTGTGCCGACGCGCCTTGCCCTTCGGCACGAAGTGCTTCGTAGGCGGCTCGATGCGCTTCGCGCTCGGCCATTGGGGTATTCGAATGGACAGTCATGGCAGCAGCTCGGTAGATGTCATCGCTCGGAATCCTGGCGTGGTGAATTAGCAGTGCTCGGGGTCAACTGGATGCCAACGAACGGTCGGCCGCAGCGGAATAGCGCTGCAGAAACTGGCGTGCGCGCTCCGTAGCCGGAGCGGAGAAGAAAACGTCAGGCGCCGCGCTTTCGACAATCCCGCCTCGATCCATAAAGGCAATGCGGCTCGCGGCTTCCCTTGCAAAATTCATTTCATGGGTAACGACGACCATGGTCATACCCTCGCTGGCGAGATCGCGCATCACGGCAAGCACTTCGCCGACGAGTTCGGGATCCAGCGCACTGGTCGGTTCATCGAAGAGCAGCAGTTCCGGTTTCATGGCGAGCGCTCTTGCAATTCCAATCCGTTGCTTTTGACCGCCGGAAAGACGCGCTGGAAACGCGTCTCTCTTCTCATACATGCCAACGCGGCGCAAAAGTGCTTCCGCTTCTTCGCGCACCGCGTCTTTGGGGCGGCGCTGCACGTGCACCGGCGCCTCCATCACGTTTTGCAAAACGGTTAGATGAGGCCACAGCGCGAAATGCTGAAACACCATGCCGATGCGCATGCGCATTCTGGCGAGATCGCGGTCGCTCATGACGACGCCGGCATTGGAGACGCCGACCTGTTCGCCATTCAGCAGAACGCGCCCCCGGTCGGGGCGCTCAAGCCAGTTAATGCAGCGCAGCAGCGTCGATTTTCCTGAACCGGACGGTCCCAGCAGGCAAACCGTCTCACCCGCCGCGACGCTGAAACTGACGTTGTCGAGCACCTGCAAGGATCCAAAGCTCTTCGAGAGTCCAATAATGTTCAGAACGGCCCGGGAATCGTCCATTTTCGTAGGAGAGTGCATCCTGTTCATCGGCGCGCGTCCGCCATCCGGCCCAGCACGGATACACCGGCTTCGACCACGAGGCAAAGCGCCCAATACAGCAACATGGCGGTGATAAAGGCCGCGAACGGGACGAAATACTGCGACTGAATGGCACTCGCCGCGTTGGTCAGCTCCGGCAGGGCAATGATCGTCAGAAATGCGCTGTCCTTGACGATTTGAATGATCTGATTGCCTATTATGGGCGCTGCATTCAGTGCGAGCGGCGGCATCACGATGCGGCGAAAAAGGCGCAGGCCGCTATAGCCGAACGCATGGCCCGCTTCGATCGTGTCGCGCGGCAACGCGAGCCAGGCCGCCCCCAAGATCTCGGCCATGTAAGCGGAGTGGTAGACAATCAATGCCACCATCCCTGCGCCCCAGTTGTCGAAACGCACGCCGAGCGATGGCAGGCCGTAGTAGATAAGGTAGGCAAATAGAAGGAACGGCGTGCAGCGCGCGACGTCTATCAAGCAGCGGACGATATGGCCGGCTACGTGCGCGCGACGAACGAGAACCGTTGAAACCAGCGCACCGATCAAAAGCGCACTCAATGCCGCCGACACCGACAAAATGACGGTGTTCGCAAGGCCTGACACAAGCAGATCGACGTGTAACCAGACAATGCCGAAATCGTGAATCACGCTGATGCCTCCAGGCGGGCCTGTCTGCGCTCGATCCAGCGCTGGACGCTGACTAGCGCGAAGATGATCGGTATGTAAATCGCCAAGGCGACGCAGAACGGGGGCAATGGCTGATAGGTGTCCGCGCCGATGCGCACCGCGGCCCGCGTGATATCGACCACACCCACGATCGCGAGCACCGGCGTGACCTTGATCAGTTGCGACATCTCGTTGACCAGCGCGGGCAGACTCGTGCGTGCGATCTGCGGGAGCACGATGCGGCGAAAACACATGCTCCGCCGCATGCCCACTGCCCGCGCGGCCTCCAGTTGTTCGCGCGGGAAGGCAACGAGTGCCGAGCGCCAGATCTCGCAATAGAAAGCCGACGTATTCATCGTCAGTGCAAGCACGCCGGCGCTGATTGGACCGATTTCAATGCCCAAATCCGGCAATCCGTAGAACAGCAGCAGCAGCAGGGTGACTAACGGCGACGCCCGCAGCAAACTGACGTAAACGGCGACGAAGCGCGTAACGGCGGGTACGCGCCCCCAGCGTATCAGGGCCATGCCGAGTCCGATGGGCAGGCCGAGGGCAATGCCAGCGAGCGACAGCAGGAGCGTCGTCAGCGCCCCGCTGAAAATCGACAGTACGTCGGAGTAACTCACTCGTGCTCAGTATTCAGGGGTGAAGGTCACCGGCAGGTTGAATGACTGGCCGAACCATTTCTTTTGCAGGGTCGCCACTGTGCCGTTTGCCTTTTCCTTCGCGATGAACTGGTTAATATACGCAAGCAGGTCGGCGTTGCCCTTCTGCACGGACCACGCCGCCATCGACGGAGCGGCTACAGCTTGTCCCAGCGCGAAAACACCGGGCTTCTGATGGACGAGCGTGGTGAGGTTGATGATCGTATTCACGACGTAATCGGTGCGGCCGAGCGCCAGGTCCTGGTATGCCTCGGGATACGACGTGTACTGCACGATCTTGCCCATCTTGCCGCCGCTTTTCTCGATCTCTGCCTGCAGCTGAGTCAGGTGGGCGAGTTGCGCGCTGCCTGCCTGAACGCCGACGGTCTTGCCGCTCAGATCCTTGATCGACTTGATCGAATCGTCGTTCTTCCGTTTGACGTAGTAGTCGGTCGCATCTGCAATCGGGCTTGCGAAGTCGAGCGATTGCATCCGGTCCTTCGTCATGGTTGCCCCTGTGATCGCGATGTCGTATTTACCCGTCGCGACGCCGGCCAGAATGCCCGTAAAGGGCAGAATTTCGTGATGAATCTTGAAGGGCGCGTACTTCCCCAACGCATCCACCATTTCATTGTCAAAGCCTGTGGGCTTGCCGTCCTTGACGAATTCAAAGGGCCGGTAGTCGTCTTCGGTCGCCACGACGATGTAGCCGCGCTTCTTGATTTCCTCGAGGGACGCTGAATGCGCGGTGCCGATGGTTGCCCACGCAACCAGGGAAAGCAACATGGCGGCGGGAACACGGCGTCGGGCCGCTACGGCCTTTGAAAGCTTGTTCATCTTCAGGTCCTGAAAGGTTGGCGGAGGTCGAGGTAATGATTTGGCGCACAAACCGACAGCTGGTTGAAATAACCGACGGCACCGACGGCAAGCAGACAACACCCCGGTGCCCACTGGAATGCGGCCGTCGAAAAAAGTATTGAGAGTCAAAATTGGAGGGTCCAATATATTGCGAGAGCACATTTGATCCGCAAAACATATCAATGACCGACATACGCCAGCTACGCCAGTTCGTCGCCGTTGCGCAGGAATTACACTTTCGACGTGCAGCCGAGCGGCTCCACATGACGCAACCTCCACTCACGCAGGCAATGCACAGCCTCGAAGCGTCACTTGAGGTGGCGTTGTTCGATCGCACGAGGAGAAGAGTGGCGTTGACGCCAGGTGGCGAAGCACTATTGACCTACGCACAGCAACTGATTCGCGCTTCAGACGAACTGCCGAGGATCGTCAAGGCAGCTGCAGAGGGGCAGACGGGCCGTCTGCGCCTTGCCTTCGCGTCAACGGTGGCCTATGGGAGGATGCCCGGCTGGGTCAGTGGGTTCCGGCACGCGAACCCGGACGTTCTGCTGGAACTTCGCGAGGCAACGCTCGATGTGCAACTCGATGCGCTTGGTGCAGACGAGGTGGACGCCGGCTTCGTCCTGCACGCGCTGGGCGCCGCGCCAATCGGACTTTCGGCGCTGACTTTGCTGGTCGAGCCGTTTCTCGTTGCGCTTCCCGTCAATCACCGGCTGGCGAACCGCCGGCGGGTGTCGTTCGCAGACATTGCGCCGGACCCGATTGTTCTTTTTCCCCGCCACATCATGCCGTCGCTTTTCGATGCACTGCTGTCGTACTACCACGTGAAGGGGATCTCTCCTCATATCGCGCAGGAGGCGATCGAGATGCAAACTATCGTGAGCCTCGTCGCAGCGGGGATGGGCATTGCATGGGTGCCCCAGGTCTTCGCGCGTTTTGCCCGCCCCGGCGTGGCGTACCGGCAGGTGGAAGACATGCCGGTGGCGATCGAAACGAGTCTGATCTGGAATAGCGGCGAGCATCCGATCGTGGACCGCTTCGTCAACCACATTAAAGGCTCGCCTAATTTCTCGCCGCCTGTCTTCGATCCGGTCGCGTAGCCGAGCGATGAATTCCGGATTGCATGGAGCCCGGCCCCAAGCCGGGCTTTCCCTCGCTACCGCCGATACGACGAATCAATCCGGTCCAGCTTGCGCAGCAGCGCCGGCCACTCCATCACGCCATAAGGCCGCCGCGTCTGCGGCTGATAGTTCATATAGGTCTCTTCAAGCACCTCGCGCGGCACCGGATTGAGTTCGGTATGACAGGCCATCGCCGCGAGCTGCGTCTTGCACGACAGTTCGAGACGATGCATCGCATTGAACGCTTCTGGAATCGTCTTGCCCACCGTCAGCAGCCCGTGATTACGCAGAATCAGCGCGTTGTTCTCCCCAAGATCGCGCACCAGCGATTCGCGTTCGGACACATCGAGCACCACGCCCTTGTAATCGTGATAGCCGATCTTGTAGAAGCGCATCGACGTCTGCGTGAGCGGCAGCAGCCCGCACTTCAGCGCAGACACCGCCATTCCAGGCCAGCTATGCGTATGAATCACGCACGTGATGTCGTGCTTCGCGTCGTGAATCGCGCCGTGAATCACGTAGCCGGCGCGATTGATGCCGTAGTCCGCGCCCACGAACGACGGCTTGCTGAGGATGTTGCCGTCGCTATCGATCTTGATCAGGCTGGATGCCGTCACTTCCTCATAAAGCATTCCGTAAGCGTTGATCAAGAACGCCTCTTCACCGGGCACCCGCGCGGAAATGTGATTGGCCGCCATATCCGACATGCCGTAAAGCTCGATCAATCGATAGCACGCGGCCAGGTCGACGCGCATTTGCCATTCGGCTTCCGAGCATTGCTCGCGCATCGACGGAATCGAAAATTCAGGGAGTTTCGTCATGGAAGGTTCCTTGTTCGGGAATCGATGGAAATAAGCAGCGCGCACGCGGTTCACGGCTGCATCTGCACGTCGCTGCGGCGCAGGCACAGGGTCGCGATCAGCGTGCAGGCAATGCAGGCGGACGCATACAGGTAAAACCCGCTCTCATGCCCGATGCTTTTGAACCAGAGCCCCGCATAGCCGGCGGTGCCGCCGAAAATCGCCGTGGCGATCGCGTACGGCACGCCGACGCCGAGCGCCCGCATGCGCGCGGGAAAGAGTTCCGCCTTGACGACCGAGCACACCGACGAGTAGCCGGTGACGATCAACAGCGCCAAAGAGAGCAACAGGAACGCGGTAATCGCGTCATGTGCGTGAGCGAGCATCGCGAGCAGCGGCCACGTGCCGAAGGTGCCGCCGATGCCGAACCACAGCAGCAGCGGTCGGCGCCCGATCACATCGGACAGCGCGCCGAAGAACGGCTGCACGGTCATGAACAGCGTGAGCGTCGACAGCGAAATCAACGCGCTGCGTTGAGGGCCGAGGCCGACCGTGTTCACCAGATAGTTGTGCATATACACGGTGTACGTGAAGAACGCGAGCGTGCCGCCCGTCGTGAGCCCGAACACGAGCAGCGTAGGCCGCCAGTGTTCGCGCAGCGTGGCGAGCGACAGACCGCGTTTTTCTTTTTCTTCGAGCGCGCGGTAATCCGGTGTCTCGTCGATGTTGCGACGCACCCACCACGCGACGAGCGCGAGCGCCGCAGCGGTCACGAACGGCAGACGCCATCCCCACGCCATCAGTTGCGCACGCGACATCGACGCCTGCAACACGACCTGCACGAGCGTCGCGAGCAGTTGACCGAGAATCAGCGTGACGTAGTGGAAGCTGCTATAGAAGCCGCGACGTCCGGGTTTGGCGATTTCACTCAGGTAAACCGAACTCGCGCCGTATTCGCCGCCGAGCGAAAAGCCCTGCACGAGGCGCGCGAGCAGCAGCACGACGGGCGCCGCGAGGCCGATCTGCGCGTAAGTCGGGCACAGGCCGATCGCGAGCGAGCCCGCGCACATCAGCGCGACCGACATCGTGAGCGCTGTGCGGCGCCCGCGTCGGTCCGCATAGAGGCCGATGAGCCAGCTGCCGACCGGACGCAGCAGAAAACCGATCGCGAAGACGGCCGCAGCCGACAGCAGCTGGACGGTGCGGTTCTCGCGCGGAAAGAACGACACGGCGAAATAGATCGAAAACGTCGTGTAGACGTGAAAGTCATACCACTCGATAAGATTGCCTATCGAGCCGCCGACAATCGACCTGACCGCGCTTCGGCGATGCGCGTGACGCGCGCCGGCGTCGAATTCTCCGGTGCTCGCCGGAAGGGAGGTTTCGTGCATGGTTGTCTCCGATTATTGTTGGCAGGTCCGCACGCCGCGCCCGTTGTTGTGATGCATGGATCGAATGGCGCGGACGGCCTGTTGTTCAGCCGCCTTGCACTTCGTTGACGAGCGACTCGCCGCGTGTCCAGCGCGCGAGGTTGTCGAGCCAGATGCGCCCGACCGCTGCGTAGTGACCGTCGGAATGCCCGGCCGTATGCGGCGTGACGATCACGTTCGGCAGGTCCCACAGCGGCGAAGCCTCGTTCAGCGGCTCGTGCGCGAACACGTCGAGGTAGGCGCCCGCCAATACGTTGTCGCGCAGCGCGTCGACGAGATCCGGTTCGACGACGATCTCGCCACGCGCGACGTTGATGAAATGCGCGCGGGCCGGCAGCAGCGAAAGACGTCTCGCGTCGATCAGACGGGCCGTCTGCGGCGTGAGCGGGCACGCGAGGATCAGCCAGTCCGCTTGCGGCAGCACGCTGTCGAGCGCATCGAACGCCACCATGCGCGGCGTGCGGTTCGCACTGTCGGCGGCGGTGGCGTCGCGGCGCACGACGATCACGTTCATTTCCAGCGCGTCGAGCAGCGCCGCGATCTTCCGGCCGATCGCCCCATAGCCGACGACGACCGCCGTCTGGTTCGCCAGGTCGGGCGGCGCGGCGTCGGCGAGCAGCGGACGCCATGCGTGTTCGCGCTGCGCCTCCATCATCGACGGCAGGCGGCGTGCGAGCGCGAGCAGTCCCGCTAGCGCCGCATGCGCGACGGTCCGCGCGTTCGCGCCGGACGACGTCGTCACGCGAACGCCGCGCCGCAGCAACTCGACGAACACGGGCCGGTCGATCCCGGCCGAATGCGCGTGCACCCACCTCAGGCGCGGCGCGGCGAGCATCGTGTCGTAGAAGCGGCGCGTGTCGTCGGTCAGTTCATGCTTCGTCGAGCGGCCGGTCACATCGCGGCTGACGAACGCGATTTGCGCGTCGCTGCGAGCGGTGTCGTCGGGTGTCAGCAAGCGGTAAGGCGATTTGCCGAGCGTGCGCGCGATCTCGCCGTCGAAATGCCGCGCGGCCACACTGGATAAGAGGATGTCCAAGCCTGAATTGTCTCCGTTGTATTCTCTTTTCGATTCGGGCGGCGCGCGTCTCGCGGGTCCCGCTATCCGGATTCGGAAAGGCGCGCTCGCCTTCAACGCATTTTCCCTAACGCACAAGCGCGTGCTGCGCGTATTGGTGTAAGCACTGTTTCCAATCGGAGAAAGCTCGCGATCATCCGCGAGTAACATGCCGGGATACGTGCCGCATTCGTCCGCGCTGTCGAAGCGCGGCGGCGCGACCCCGTCTCGATCTTTCGCGCTGCCTATGAAAATGGATCTTCTTGGCTTGCAGATGCTCGTCTCGGCTATCGAGTCGAAGAGCCTGTCACGAGCCGCCGAAAACGAAAATCTGGCCACGTCCGGCGCGAGCAAGCGAATCGCGGAACTGGAGCGGCGCCTCGGCGCCGTGTTGCTGGTGCGTCACGCGCGCGGCGTCGAACCGACGCCCGCCGGCATTGCGCTTTACCATCACGCGAAAGCGATCCTGCGCAGCGTCGAACTCGCGCAAAGCAGCGTGGCCGAATTCGGCGCGGGCGGCATGCCGAAGATCCGGCTTGCCGCGAACCGCTCGTCGATCATTCAATATCTGCCTTCCGCGATCAGCCGCTATTTCGCGGCGGAACCGGGCGCGCATATCGACCTGCAGGAGCGTTATAGCTACGACATTCCGCGGCTCGTGACGGAAGGAGAGGCGGATCTCGGCATCTATCACGCGCAGACGCCGGCACCCGGCGTCCATTCGGTGCCATACCGGCAGGACAATGTGGTGCTCGTCACGCCACTCGATCATCCGCTCGCGGCACGGGACGAAACCACGCTCGAAGCGGCGAAGGACTATCCGTTCGTCGGCTATTTCCCGCGACATTCGTATGAGGCTTTTTCATCGCTTGCCGAAGCGAGCCTGTCGCGGCCGCTGAACGTGCGGATCGAGGTGTCCAATTACGAAGCGCGGTGTCGGCTGATCCGCGAAAAGGTAGGGATCGGCGTGATGCCCGAACTCATTGCGGCGTCGTATTTGACCCGCTATGGGCTCAAGGCGGTCCGGCTCTGCGATGACTGGGCCCGGCGGCAATTTTTTCTTTGCATGTCGGTGAGCGATCATCGGGCGTTGCGGCCGGCTTTGGCTGCGTTCGTCGAGCATTTGCTGGCGAGTGAACATCCGGAGGCGATTCGATGAACCCGTCGATCAAGCTCGTGCTGTTCGACATGGAAGGCGTGTTATCGCACTACGACCGTGCGGTGCGTACCGATCGCCTGTCGCGTATCACCGGCAAGTCGCCCGACGCGGTGCGCCACGCGATCTGGGAATCGGGACTCGAAGCGCGCGCGGACGCCGGCGAGATTTCCGACGCCGACTATTTGCTCGAACTCGGCAACCTGCTGGGCCGCACGGTCAGCGTCGACGAATGGCTCGATGCACGTCACGCATCGATCACGCCGAATGCGCAATCGCTCGCCGTCGCCGCGCAAGTAGCGGCGCGTCATCCCATCGCGGTGCTGACCAACAACTGCCGGCTCGTCACCGATCACATCGGTTTTCTGAACCCGGGCGTCGCGCGTCTGTTCGGTTCGCATGTCTATCCGTCGGCGGCATTCGGCGCCGCAAAGCCGGCGGCTCGCGCCTATCTCGGCTGTGTGGGCCAATTCGGCGTCGATGCACGCGACACGCTGTTCATCGACGATTCGGATGCGAACGTGCAGGGCGCCATCGACGCCGGCTTGCACGCGTACAAGTTCATCGATGCGCACGCGCTGTCGGCCGAGCTTGCGCGATGGAATCTCGTATGAGAGGTCGGCGCGCTATCTGCGTCCATTACAATCGTTCGAATACTCAATCGACAATGGAGACGTCATGGCAACGGATGAAATCGTCTGGGGAATACTGGGCGCGGCGAAAATCAACGACAAGGTTGTCGTGCCGATGCACCACGCGCCGAAGTGCCGGGTAAAGGGGATCGCGTCGCGATCGCACGACAAGGCACGGGAAGCCGCCGCGAAATACGGTTTGGCTGTCGCCTACGACAGCTACGAAGCACTGCTCGCGGACCCGGAAATCGACGCGGTGTATATCCCGTTGCCGAATCACCTGCACGTGGAATGGGCGGTCAAATCGGTCGAGGCGGGCAAGCATGTGCTGTGCGAGAAGCCGATCGGACTGGACGCGCAACAGGTCGACCAGTTGATTGCCGCGCGCGATCGAAGCGGCCGTCACATTCAGGAAGCGTTCATGGTCCGCACGCATCCGCAATGGCTGAAGGTGCGCAGCTTGATCGACGACGGCGCGATCGGCGAATTGCGCGCGGTGACCGGCGCATTCACGTACTACAACACGAATCCGCACGACATTCGCAACCGCAACGACATGGGCGGCGGTGGGCTGCTCGACATCGGCTGTTATCCGATCACGACGTCGCGCCTCGTCATTGGACGGGAGCCGGCGCGGGTCACGGCACTGCTGGAACGCGACCCGACGTTCGGCGTCGATCGGCTCGGCTCCGTGCTGATGGACTTCGACGGCGTGCAGGCCAGTTTCTTTTACTCGACCCAGGTCCATCCTTATCAGCGGATGCAGTTTCACGGCACGACCGGCCGTATCGAGGTCGAGATTCCTTTCAACGCGCCGCCTGACCGGCCGACGCGCTTGCTGGTGAGCGAGCGGGTAGACGGGGGAGGCGTGAGCGAGCGGTGGATCGAGCTTCCGGTGTGCGATCAATACGGCGTCGCGGCCGCCGTTTTCGCGGAAGCGATATTGCGCGGCGGGCCGCAGGCCGTTTCGCTGGAAGATACGCGCGCGAATATGCGCGTGATCGATGCAGTCTTCGAGTCCGGCCGATCGGAAGCGTGGGTGACGATCGGGCAACGAATGCGCTGAAGACCGGCAAGAGAGCGACACAAGGACGACGCGCATCCGCGCGTCGCCGCGTGTTTGTGACCGCGGCTAGCTAACCGTGCCGGACGATCCGCAGCGCCTTCGCAATCTCGGTCACCAGTTGATGCTGTTGATAAGGCTTGCGCAATCGCACGATGTCCATGCTCATCCCCGACGGCAAGTCCGCATAGCCGGTCGCCATCAGAATCGGCAGTTCGGGCCTCAATTCGCGCGCCGCATGCGCCAATTGAATGCCCGTCATTCGCGGCATCGAGTAATCGGTAATCAGAAGATCGACTTTCTGTCCTTTCTTCAGGACTTCGAGCGCACTCGCGCCTGAATTGGCTTCGATGACCTCGTGCCCGAGATCTTCGAGCAGATACGCGGTGCTGTTGGAGATCAGCGCGTCGTCGTCGACCAGCAGAATGGTGACGCCTCGAAGCGCGGCCGCGCGGTCGTCCGGCTCCGCCTCGACCGTGGCCGGCTCGGCGGGCGCCTGCGACGTGACGGGCAGCCACAACTCGGCGCGCGTGCCGCTGCCCACCGTGCTTTCGAGCCGCAACGCACCGTTCAATTGCAGCGCGAGGCCGTGCGCCATCGAAAGCCCGAGGCCTGTCCCTTTGCCGAGTTCCTTGGTCGTGAAGAACGGCTCCATTGCCTTCGAGAGCGTCGTCGCATTCATGCCCTGTCCGGTGTCGCTGACGCTCACGCGCACGTAGTCGCCGGCCGCGAGATCCACCGGGGCGGATGCATGCACGACGTCCACGCCTATCGATACCGTCCCGCCGTCGGGCATCGCATCGCGCGCGTTGACCACGAGATTGAGCAGCGCGAGTTCGATCTGGTTCGCGTCCGCGAGCGTCAGCGGGAGTTGTGCGGGCAAGTCGAACTTCAACTCGATGCGCGCGCCGACGGAACGTTCGAGCAGATCGGTCATTCCGCGAATCAGGCTCGACAGGTGAATCGGTTCGATCCGCAGATCCTGTTGCCGCGCGAACGCCAGCAGTCGCTGTGTCAGCGACGCACCGCGCCGTGCGCCGCGAAGCGCGCCGTCCGCGAGGCGCGCGAGTTTCTCGTCGCGAAGCTGTTTGCGCAGCAGTTCGAGGTTGCCCATCACCGCCATCAGCAGATTGTTGAAATCGTGAGCGACGCCGCCGGTCAACTGCCCGATCATTTCCATCTTTTGAACCTGGCGCAGCACGTCTTCCGCGCGCTCGCGCTGGCGAATCTCTTCGAGCACGGTCTGATGCGCGCGTTCGAGCTGCGCGGTGCGCTCGAATACTTTCGCTTCGAGCGTCTCGTTCAGGCGGTGCAGGTTCTCTTCCGCGGCCTTTCGCGCGGTAATGTCCGACGACACGCCGACGAGCCGCGCGGCACGACGTCTGCGGTCGAGCACATGCCTCGCGCGCAAGTCCACCCAATGCAGCGAGCCATCGGACCATAGACTTCGGCATTCGATATCCAGATCGCAGCGCGTGTCGATGCTGCGCCGTATGGCTTCGCGCACGCGGTTCCGATCTTCGGGATGCAGACACGCTTCGAAATCCGCGTACGTAAAAGGGCCGCTCGGCGGCTGGCCGAACACCGCTCTCGTCGCGGCGGACGCGGTGAAGTCGCTCGGCGGCAGATCCAGTTCCCACTGACCGAGTTGGCCCGCGGTCAGCGCGGTGCGCAAACGCGCCTCGCTTTCGTGCAGTTCCTCGATGCGCGAACGCGCTTCGTATTGCCGGAAGCGAGCCCGCTGCGCGGTTGCCACCACGCTGACGAACGTCATCGGATGAAACGGGCGTTCGAGAAAGACGATGTTGCCGAGCGTGTGCACCAGTATCCGCGCGCCGGGGTTGTGATCGGAAGAATCGCCGCGCCGCGTCAGCACGATGAACGGGAAATCGGACCACTTCGGCTGCGCGGCAACCCACGCGGCGACGTCGGTGAGATCGGCGTCGCGCAACGCCTCTTCGGTCACCACCGCACAGCAGACCTCGTCGCCCAGCGACGCCGCAAAATGCGGGAGATCCACGCACACGACCGTCGCGGTTCCCGCCTCGCGCAACAGCGCAGCGGCGACCGGTGCGTCTCTTCCATGCGGTGCGAGGATCAGCGCGGGTCCCGCAATTCGATCAGTCGTCGCCATCGTCCGTCGCGCCGAGGTTCAACAGCGGTTCGTGGCCGACGAAAGTCGGCACGCCGCGCAGCACGCCCTGGAAGTCGTCGAGCGCCGCGCCGACCGTCAGCCCGAACTGGCTGATGCGAAATTCGCGGATCGTTTCTTCGTGGCGACCGGTGCGCTTCTTGATGACGGACACCGCTCGCCGGACGCGGCCGCGCGATTCGAAGTACCGCAGCAGGATCACCGTGTCGGCGAGGTAAGTCACTTCCACCGGCGCTTTCATGTCGCCGACAAGGCCATGCTGCGCCACGGTCAGAAACGTGCTCGTGCCTTGCCGGTTCA
This sequence comes from Paraburkholderia sp., assembly GCA_035492135.1. Taxonomy (GTDB): domain Bacteria; phylum Pseudomonadota; class Gammaproteobacteria; order Burkholderiales; family Burkholderiaceae; genus Paraburkholderia. The sequence continues at coordinate 77,646 of DATJJN010000121.1, forward strand.
GGTATTGCAGCAACTCGTGGATATGAAGCACGAGTGCGTTCTCTTCCGGCATCGCGGCCTGATAGCCGTTCAGGCTGTCGAGCACGACCGTTCGCACCTGCTGGGTATCGACGCAGCGTCGCACGCGGTGAGCAAATTCGCCGGGCGACAGTTCCGCCGCATCGACCTGCTCGACGTGCAGCTGGCCCGCCTCGCGCATCGCCTCCAGGTCGAAGCCCATTCGACGCGTGCGGTCGAACAGCAGGCCGAGCTCCTCGTCGAACACGAACAGCGCCGATTTTTCTCCGCGCTGATACGCGGCCGACAGGAACTGCAGCACGAACGTCGATTTGCCCGTGCCGGCCGGCCCGAGAACGAGCGTGCTCGACCCGCGCTCGACGCCGCCGCCGAGCAGCGCGTCGAGTTCCGTCACGCCGCTGCTGATGCTTCCGCGCGAAATCCGGGTGCGATGTTCGGCGGCGACGAGGCGAGGGAAGACGAACACGCCGCCGGTTCTTATCGCGACGTCGTGATAGCCGCCGCGAAACGGTCGTCCGCGATATTTGGAAACTTTCAGTCGCCGCCGCTCGGCACCGTACGCAGGCGCCAGTTCTTCGAGCTTGACGACGCCGTGCGCAATGCTGTGCACGGTCTTGTCGTTCGCATCGGCGCTGAGGTCGTCGAGCAGCAGCACCGTTGCCCCATAGCGCGAGAAGTAATGCTTGAGCGCGAGAATTTGCCGGCGATAGCGCAGCGAACTCTGCGCGAGCAGACGGATTTCCGACAGGCTGTCGAGCACGATGCGCTTCGGCTGCACGCGCTCGAAAGCGCCGAGAATCGTTCGGGTGGTTTCCCCCAGTTCGAGATCCGACGCATACAGCAGGCTCTGCTGCTGGTCCGCATCGAGCAGGCTTTCGGGCGGCACCACCTCGAACACGTCGATGTCGTCACTGAGTTGCCAGCCGTGCGAAGCGGCGCCGTTGCGCAACTCTTTTTCCGATTCGGACAACGTGACATAGAGACCGCGCTCGCCCGCTTCGGCGCCGGTGATCAGAAAGCGCAGGGCGACCGTCGTTTTCCCCGTTCCGGGCGCGCCCTCCAGCAGGAAAATATTTCCCTCGGTGAGTCCGCCCATCAGCACGTCGTCGAGCCCCGGCACGCCGGTTCTCGCTATGCGCAAGCTTCCCGATTCAGTGTCCATTGATCGCTCCCGTTGCTTGAGGATTATGGGCATCCGTCATGTTCGTGCAACCCTGTTTTACGCGACTTGGGTCGTGCGCAATTTTCGCTCCCGGGCTTCCGCCAGCGCGGACTTTCCTTATTTGCGCGACACGCGTTTCTTTCTGTCGTGTATTTCGACGGCCGTGTCGACGGGCGTAAACGGCGCCTGGAAATGATCGACCAGGAAGTCGATAAAAGCGCGCGCGCGGGCCGTCTGATTGCGCTGCCTCGGATAGTAGACAAACAGGTCCGCCGACGGCAGCACGGTATTGGGCAATACCAGTTCGAGCCGCCCGCTTTGCACATATTTCGCGAGATCCCATTCGGAGCGGATCAGGATGCCGTGGCCGTCGAGCGCCCATCGAAGCGCGATGTCCCCGTCGTTGCTCGACAGCGCGCCCTTTACCTTGATCGCTTCCGTGTGGTCGTTCGCGATGTAGCGCCACACGCCGTAGGCGTCGGCGTTCTGCCGATGAATGATGCAGCGATGCTGCTGCAGATCCTCGACGCGCTCGGGCGTGCCGAACCGCTCCAGATACTTCGGGGACGCGCACAGAAAGCGGCGGTTGCTCATGATGCGGCGCGCGCTGAGCCGGCTGTCGGGCAGCTCGCCGAACCGGATCGCCATGTCGAAAGCGCCGTCGATCAGGTCGATGGGCCGGTCGGTCACTTCCAGCTGCACCTCGACGTGCGCGAAGCGCTTAGCGAACTCCGACACGAGCGGCGCAATCGTCGTACGGCCAAAGCCGAGGGTCGCATTCACGCGCAGCAGCCCCTGCGGATCGTGCTTCGCCCCGGATATCGCTTCTTCCATCTCGCGGACCTGGCCGACGATCTGGCTCGCGTAACGCAGGTACGTTTCGCCCTCGGGCGTGAGGCTGACGCTGCGCGTCGTGCGGTTCACGAGTCGCACGCCGAGCCGCCGCTCGATGAGGCCGAGCCGCTTCGTGGCGGCCGGCGGGGTCAGATCCAGCGCGCGGGCCGCGCCGGACAGGCTTTTTAGCTTCGCGAGAAGAATGAAAAACTCGAAATCGGATGCGGCGTCGGTACTCACCTTGGACTCACTCAGCGCTTACTTTTAGTGAAAAATGAAATGAATATCGGTGAAGTTTAACAGTCTCTTTCGCCGCTAAGCTATGCACCAATGTTGCGCCAGGGTGGCGCAATCACCGCTCAAAGCCAGGAGACAGTCCGTGCGTATCGTTGAAATCCGCGAGCAAACCCTTCCGATCAGCTCCCCGATCCGGAATGCCTATATCGACTTCAGCAAGATGACGCTGAGTCTCGTCGCCGTCATCACGGACGTGATCCGTGACGGCAAGCCGGTCGTCGGTTACGGCTTCAATTCCAATGGCCGCTATGGCCAGGGCAAGCTGATGCGCGAGCGTTTCATTCCGCGCCTGATGGAAGCCGATCCGGCGTCGCTCGTGAACGACGCCGGCGACAACCTCGATCCGCACAAGATCTGGGCGACGATGTTCATGAATGAAAAGCCCGGTGGCCACGGCGAGCGCTCGGTGGCGATCGGCACGATCGACATGGCCGTGTGGGACGCGGTGGCGAAGATCGAAGGCAAGCCGCTGTTCCAGCTGCTCGCCGACCGGTACGGCAACGGTCAGCCGAACCGCAAGGTTTTCGTCTACGCGGCAGGCGGCTATTACTATCCGGGCCAGGACCACGAGAAGCTGAAAGACGAAATGCGCAGCTACCTCGACCGCGGCTATACGGTCGTGAAGAAGAAGATCGGCGGCGCATCGCTCGACGAAGACCTGCGCCGCATCGATTCGATTCTGAGCGTGCTGCAGGACGGCCAGAAGCTCGCCGTCGACGCGAACGGTCGCTTCGATCTCGACACGGCGGTCCAGTACGCGAAGGCGCTGTCGCAATACGACCTGTTCTGGTACGAGGAGCCGGGCGACCCGCTCGACTTCGAATTGCAGGCGACGCTGCGCAACTACTACGACAAGCCGATGGCGACCGGCGAAGACCTGTTCTCGATGCAGGACGCGCGCAACCTGATCCGCTACGGCGGCATGCGTGCCGATCGCGACTGGCTGCAGTTCGACTGCGCGCTCAGCTACGGCCTCGTCGAATATCTGCGCACGCTCGACATGCTGCACGAGCACGGCTGGTCGCCGAGCCGCTGCGTTCCGCACGGCGGACACCAGATGTCGCTGAATATCGCAGCGGGTCTCGGACTCGGCGGCAATGAGTCGTATCCCGATCTGTTCCAGCCGTTCGGCGGCTTCCCGGACGGCGTGAAAGTCGACAACGGATACATCACGATGCCCGATTTGCCCGGCATCGGTTTCGAGGGCAAATCCGATCTGATCGTCGAGATGCGGAAGTTGTCCGCATAACCTCCCATAAGGGACGCACGTCATCGGGGCGCGTTCATAACGAAAAAATTGGAGCAGGCGAAATCCGGCCAGTGCCCGCCGCAGCGAGAATTCGTCGCGCGGGCACTCGCCCTTTTTGTTGAAAAGCGCCATGCATAGGAGACTGAGATGCTGGTATCAAGAATCAGAAAAACCTTTTCCAAGCTCTATTTCCAGGTTCTGATCGGCATCCTGGCCGGCATCCTGGTGGGGCACTTCTTTCCGGACATCGGCTCGCAACTGAAGCCGCTCGGCGATCTGTTCATCAAGCTGATCAGGATGTCGCTCGCACCGATCATCTTCGCGTCGGTCGTCGTCGGCGTTGCACGGATGAACGACCTGCACGAAGCGGGGCGGGTCGGCGTCAAAGCGCTGCTGTACTTCGAGGTGTTTTCGACGATTGCGCTCGTCGTCGGCATGGTGGTCGTGAACGTCGTGCGGCCCGGCAGCGGGATGAACGTCGATCCGTCGCAAATCGACGGCTCCGCGATTGCGACCTACACGCATGCAGCGCAGCACCATGGGATGCTCGCGTTCTTCATGAGCATCGTGCCGAACAGCATTGTCGGCGCATTCGCGAACGGCGAAATGCTGCCGATCATCTTCTTCTCGGTGCTGCTCGCGATTTCCCTCGCGCGCCTCGGGCCGGTGACCGCGCCATTCGTCGACATGCTCGACATGTTCCTGCAGGGCATGTTCGGCGTCGTCCGGATCGTCATGTACGTGGCGCCGATCGGCGCGTTCGGCGGCATGGCGTTCACGATCGCGAAGTACGGTATCGGCACGCTGGCATCGTTCGGTGAGCTGATGCTTTGCCTGTATGCGACCTCGATCTTCTTCGTCGTCGTCGTGCTGGGCCTCGTGATGAGACTGTGCGGGCTTTCACTGTGGAAGTACCTCCGCTACATCCGCGACGAAATCCTGATCACGCTCGGCACCGCATCGACCGAAGCCGTGCTGCCGCAGATGCTGCTGAAGATGGAGCGGATGGGCTGCTCGCGTCCCGTCGTCGGCATGGTGCTGCCGACCGGCTACACGTTCAATGCGGACGGCACCGCGATTTACCTGACGATGGCGGCGTTGTTCATCGCGCAGGCCATGAACGTGCATTTGTCGATCTGGGATCAGCTGCTGGTGCTGTCGGTGCTGCTGTTCACGTCGAAAGGTTCCGCCGGGGTTGCCGGCGCGGGATTCGTCGCATTGGCCGCGACCCTGGCGTCGATGCACAAGATCCCGGTCGAAGGACTCGTGCTGCTGCTCGGCGTCGATCGCTTCCTGAACGAAGCCCGCGCCGTCACGAACCTGATCGGCAATGGCGTCGCAACCGTGGTCGTCGCGCGTTGGGAAGGACAGCTGGATCTCCAGACCGCGCGCGCCGTGCTCAATCGCGAGAACACGCCGGACTTCGATGCGCTCGTTCACGAAGCCGAGCCTGCGCTGGCGGGCGAATCCGCCGCGCGCTCGAACGCTCATTGACCGGCAACCGTCGGCCCCGAAGTCGAATCCCATCTGAATCCTGACATGACCAAGCCATCGGACAACACGAGCTTGCGCGAAGCAGCGCTCGACTATCACGAGTTCCCGACCCCCGGGAAAATCGCGATCGCGCCCACGAAGCAGATGATCAATCAGCGCGACCTGTCGCTCGCCTATTCGCCGGGCGTTGCATTCGCCTGCGAAGCGATTGTCGAAGATCCGCTGAATGCCGCGCGCTTCACGGCGCGCAGCAACCTGGTCGGCGTCGTGTCCAACGGCACCGCCGTGCTCGGCCTCGGCAACATCGGGCCGCTTGCATCGAAGCCGGTCATGGAAGGCAAGGCCGTGCTGTTCAAGAAGTTTGCCGGTATCGACGTGTTCGACATCGAACTCAATGAGTCGGATCCGCACAAGCTCGTCGACGTGGTCGCCGCGCTGGAGCCGACTTTCGGCGGTATCAATCTGGAAGACATCAAGGCGCCGGATTGCTTCATCGTCGAACGCGAATGCCGCAAGCGAATGAAGATTCCGGTCTTTCACGACGACCAGCACGGCACCGCGATCGTCGTGGCCGCCGCGATCGTGAACGGGCTGAAGGTCGTCGGCAAGAACATCGCCGAAGTGAAGCTCGTGACGTCGGGCGCGGGCGCGGCTGCGCTCGCATGCCTGAATCTGCTCGTCGATCTCGGCATGCCGCTCGCCAACATTACCGTGACCGACCTCGCGGGCGTCGTCTACAAGGGCCGCACCGAGTTGATGGACCCGGACAAGGAGCGCTTCGCGCGCGAAACCCGTGCACGCACGCTCGCCGAGGTGATCGAAGGCGCAGACGTGTTTCTCGGTCTGTCCGCCGGCAATGTGTTGAAAGCGGACATGCTGAAGGGCATGGCAGCACAGCCGCTAGTGCTCGCTCTGGCTAATCCGACGCCTGAAATCCAGCCCGAAGTTGCGTTGTCCGTGCGCCCGGATGCGGTGCTCGCGACGGGCCGGGCGGATTATCCGAACCAGGTGAACAACGTCCTTTGTTTTCCGTTCATTTTCCGTGGCGCGCTCGACGTTGGTGCAACCGACATCACGAAGGAAATGGAAATCGCCGCGGTCAACGCGATTGCGGAACTGGCGCGTCAGGAGCAGTCGGACATCGTCGCGACCGCGTACGGGAGTCAGGATTTGTCGTTCGGTCCGGACTATCTGATTCCGAAGCCATTCGACCCGCGTCTGATCGTGAAGATCGCGCCGGCCGTCGCGCAGGCCGCGATGGATTCGGGCGTCGCCACGCGCCCGATCGACGACATGGAAGCGTACACGCACCATCTGCAGCAGTTCGTCTATCACAGCGGCGCGACGATGAAGCCGATTTTCCAGCTCGCGCGCAGCGTCGACGCGGAAAAGAAACGCATCGTGTTCGCGGAGGGCGAAGAAGAGCGCGTGTTGCGCGCGGTGCAGATCATCGTCGACGAGAAGCTCGCGAACCCGATCCTCGTCGGCCGTCCGGCGGTGATCGAGCAGCGCATCGCGAGATATGGGCTGCGGCTCGTCGCCGGTCAGGACTACACGATCGTCAACACCGATCAGGATGCGCGCTACCGCGAGTTCTCGCAGACGTACCACGAAATGATGGCTCGCAAGGGTTTCACCGCGCAGATGGCGAAGCTCGAAATGCGCCGACGTACGACGCTGATCGGCTCGATGCTCGTGAAAAACGGCGACGCGGACGGAATGATCTGCGGCACGGTCAGCACGACGCATCGGCACCTGCACTTCATCGATCAGGTGATCGGCAAGAAAGCGGGCGCGAACGTCTACGCGGCGATGAATGCGCTCGTGTTGCCGGGCCGCCAGATCTTCATTGTCGATACGCATGTGAACATCGATCCGACGGCGGAAGAGCTGGCGGAAATCACGCTGCTGGCGGCCGAGGAAGTGCGCCGCTTCGGTATCGAACCGAAAGTCGCGCTGGTGTCGCATTCGAGTTTCGGTTCGAGCCGCGCACCGTCCGCGCAAAAAATGCGCGACCTGCTCGCGATTTTGCGCGAACGCGCGCCCGAACTGCAGGTGGACGGCGAAATGCACGGCGACGCCGCGCTCGACGCGAAACTGCGCGCGGAGATCCTGCCGGATTCGACGCTCGAAGACGACGCGAACCTGCTCGTTCTGCCGAACATCGACGCCGCGAACATTTCGTATAGCTTGCTGAAGACGGCAGCGGGCAACAACGTCGCGATCGGGCCGATCCTGCTCGGCGCGGCGAAGCCCGTGCACGTGTTGACGCCTTCGGCGACCGTTCGCCGGATCGTCAACATGACCGCGCTGCTGGTCGCCGACGCGCGTGCGATGGCAAGCGAGGACGCCGGGACGGTCAACGGCTAACGAGAAAGTGACGTGCGAAACGGCAGATCTGCTGCCGTTTCGCACGTCGCTATCCGTTCGTATCAAGCGGCCTGTTTTTTACGCCGATGCTTTAAATCAGGGCTGAAGTTTCTGCGGTGAACTGCCGATAACACATAGAAGAAGAAATTTCCTTTGTTCAACGAAGTCAGCTCGCATGAAACTCACTATCAAGTTCCGGCTTCTCGCCACGCTCACGCTTCTCGGTTTTCTGCTGACGCTGACCGGCGTGCTGGGTATTGTCGGCATGCACGGATCGAACGACGCCGTCGCACAGGCCTATATGAGCGACGTCGCTGCGGCCACCGCGCTCGGCAAATCGAATCTCAACCTGACCGTCGTGCGCACCACGCTCGACCGCGTGCTGCTGCATCCGGATGCACCGGATCGGGACGCGCTGATCCAAAAGGCGCTCGATTACCATCGGGTATCCGACGAAGCATGGCAGGCCTATAGTTCGCTGCCGACTTCCGCCGAGGAGGCGGCGCTTTCGAAGGCCGTCGCCGACGCGCGTGACGCGATGCTGCGTGGCGCACTGGAGCCGATGATCGCCGCAATGCGCCAGGGCGACCACGACCGCGCGGATCACATCGCGATGGTCGACATGCCGCCGCTCTCCGCCGCGCTCACTCAAAAGACCGCGGCGCTCGACAAGTTCCGCAACGACCAGGGCAGCGAGCGCTACAAGGCCGCCGAGAACCGCTATGACCTGCTGCTGGCTTTTACGGTCCTCGCGATCGCGGTCGGGCTTCTCGCGTGCGTCACCTGCGGCTTCACGCTGCTTCGCGCGATTGCACGCCCGATCGAGATGACGGTGAATCACGTCGAGCGCCTCGCGCAAGGCGACATGTCGCAACAATTGCGCTTCGAGTCCGACGACGAAATGGGGCGTCTCGTCAGAAGCGTCGGCAAGATGCAGGATGGTATCGGCGCGATGATCGCTCAAATCGCGCATGGAAGTGAAACGATTGCGGTCGCCACGCAGCAGATTTCGGCGGGCAACACCGACCTGTCCGCGCGTACCGAGGCGCAGGCCGCATCGATCGAAGAGACGGCGGCGAGCATGGAGCAACTCACGAGCGCCGTATCGCAAAACGCGGCGCACGCACGCGAAGCGCGCGAACTCGCCGACGCGACCAACACCACCGCAGGCGCAGGCGCCGAAGTCGTCGATCAGGTGATTGCAGCGATGAGCGACATCCACGACGGCGCAAGAAAGATGAGCGACATTATCAGCGTGATCGAAGGTATCGCGTTCCAGACAAATATTCTTGCGCTGAATGCGGCGGTCGAAGCGGCGCGCGCCGGCGAAGAAGGGCGGGGCTTCGCGGTGGTTGCGGGCGAAGTGCGCAATCTCGCGCAGCGCTCGGCCACGGCGGCGAAGGAAATCAAGGCGCTGATCGACGCGTCGACCGCGCGTGTCGAGGACGGTTCGCGCCTCGTCGGCGAAGCCGGCCAGACGATGGGCGAAGTGCGCGCGGCCGTCGGACGCGTCACGCTGATCATGAACGAGATCGCGACGGCTTCTGCCGAGCAGAGCGACGGCATCGAGGAAGTGAATCGCGCGGTATCGCAGATGGACGAGATGTCACAACAGAATGCCGCACTCGTCGAAGAGGCCGCCGCCGCCGCCGCATCGCTGACCGAGCAAACCGGTATTCTGAAGGCGGCCGCTGCGCGGTTCCGGTTCGCATCGGTATCCTGAACGGCGTATCCCGCGATGGCGGAAACGGGAAATAACCCGTGATCCGTCATTGCAGGGATGGCCGGCGCGTTTCGGCGATTTCGCGCGGGACGCTTTCTTGGCGTTCTCGCACGGATGTCGATTTACTCGGGCGTGATGGCGAGTCTATCCCCGCATAAGCGGCACGCCTGATTCGCAGAAAGGGACGCGCCGATCGCGTCCCCGCCGCCTTAGCCGCGAGCCGTGCCGGCCAGCCGGAAGAACGACATTGCATCGTTCAATTGCCGCCCCTGGTCTTCGAGCGATTTCGACGCGGCTGCGGCTTCTTCCACGAGCGCGGCGTTCTGCTGCGTGACTTCATCCATCTGCGTGATGGCGATATTCACCTGATCGATGCCGCGGCTCTGCTCGCTCGACGCCGACGCGATCTCGCCCATGATGTCGGTGACGCGTGCCACTGCATGCGTCACCTCGGTCATCGTGTTGCCTGCTTCGCCGGCGAGTTTGGAACCGTACTGGATCTTCGCCACGGATGCGTTAATCAGATCCTTGATCTCTTTCGCCGCGCTCGATGAGCGCTGTGCGAGGCTGCGCACTTCGCTCGCCACCACCGCGAATCCTCGGCCCTGTTCGCCCGCGCGCGCCGCTTCCACTGCCGCGTTGAGCGCGAGAATGTTGGTCTGGAATGCAATGCCTTCGATGATGCCGGTGATCTCGGCAATCTTCGACGAACTCTCGCTGATATCGGTGATCGTGGCCACCACCTGGCCGACCACCGCATTGCCCTTGTCCGCGACTTCCGACGCATTCGCCGCGAGCGAGCTCGCCTGGTTTGCGTTGTCGGCGTTCTGCTTGACGGTCGCCGTCAGCTCTTCCATGCTCGACGCCGTTTCCTGCAGCGAAGCCGCCTGCTGCTCGGTTCTCGACGACAGGTCGCTGTTGCCGGCCGCGATCTGGCTGGACCCCGTCGCGATGCTGTCCGCCGAAATCCTCACTCGCTCGACGATCGCGGCGAGACCGTCGCGCATCGTGCGCATCGAGACGAGCAGGCTCGACCGGTCGCCGGCCCGCGTATCGATGTCGACGGCGAGTTCGCCCGCGGCGATGCGGTTCGCGATCACCGCGACATCGGCCGGCTCTCCGCCCAGCTGTCTGAGCAGCCAGCGCGTGATGACCCAGGCCGCGATCACGGCGACAAGGACGGCAACGATCCCAAGGCCGATCATCAGCGCCAACGCAGTGTGGTAAAGCGACCCCATGCCGGCGGCACCGGTGGCCATCGTCTTCTCCAGAAAGTCGGCCATCGCGTTGAGTGCGCCCAGATACGTCGACTGCGTCTTGTAGCCGGGCCCATACAACGTCGACGTCGCCTTTTCGATGTCGTTCGCGAGTGCGAGATTGACCACATCGTCCGTGTAGCGGAAGTACGCGACGTGCGCCGCCTTCAGATCCCGCAGCAGTTCGCGCCCCTTGTCGGAGACCACCGCTTGATCGAGCGTATCGATCAGGCTATCGATTCGCGCCCTGTTTTTATCGAGCGCGGCTTTGTTCGCCGCGATCGCATTGGCGTCGCGATTCAGAATCAGATTGCGCACCACGCGGGCGCTGTCTTCGGACAACAGCGAAATCTCGCTCACGTTCGCCAGCTTCGGATAAATCACGAGCACTTCGCGATCGGCGCTGTCGCTCAGGCGAGCGAGGCCCAACACACCCACCACCATGATGATCACCATGAACAGAATCATCACGCCGAAGCCCATCGACAACCGCATCCCCACCTTGAGCTGCTTCATACCCCCTCCGTCCGGATTATTTTCTTTTTGCGCGACCGTCGGCGGGATGCCCGTCGCTAGCCTTGATATCGGCGGCGTGGATCGCTTCTGAAGCCGTTCCAGGCGGCAATTTCTCGCGCGCGAGCCCTTATTTATAGGGTCGATTCGTTGAGACGAGCGGGGCGGCGAAGGGGCCTGCGCGAGTCGGTCAAAGTTGCTTCATCGCGCAGGCGGCGGGCATCAGCGAATCAGGATGCCCATAGGTAGAACTGAGAATTGCCGTACCACGTATTCGTCGGAAGCGGTCCGTACGCGAGCACGTCGACGTGCCAGCCGAGGTCGCGCAGGGTTTGGATCGCGACGCGAAAGTCGAATCCCTTATGACTGCATTTGATGTCCGGCGCGCGGTGCGCGGCGACACCAAGAACACTCGCGTTCAGGAATTCCAGAAGGCCGTGTTCCGGTTTGCGCAGTCTCATCACCGATCGATTGAATTCCTTCAGCACGAGCGCGGGACCGACTTCGATCGGGCCGCTGATCAGGATTCCGCCAGATTGATCCGCACTGGGGCTCAATATCTGGCGGCAGATCGTGAGAAATTCGACCAGCTCGTCCATTGTCAGGTGCTCTATCGTCTCGAACAGCGTGACCATTCCGTACGGTCCGCCGCGAAGGAGATCGGCCTGGGACCGATAGATGCGTATGTCATTCGAGTTCACTTCCGTCATGTACGGTTCGTACCCGACCGCGACGCCGGGCAGTCGCTTGCACATTTCGGCGACGAACGCGCCGCTGCCGCACCCGTAGTCGAGTATCAAGCCGGAGCGATACTTCTGCGACGCAAGCTTGATCGACGTCCTCAGACGGTGGCGATGCGCGTAGCGCGCCAACGGGTTCACCGCGTTCAGCGTTTGTCTGTCGTAAGAAAGCTGAACCATGAGCGATCCTTATGGTGTGAGTCCCCGTGGATGCCTGATCCGGAATGCCCGTCTGTTTTATCGCACAGGCTGCCTTGGGCAGAAGAAAGCGTTTAAGCGGAAAGCGGAAATGCGAAGGCGCTGTCGAACGGATTGAGCGTAGCAGAAAACCCTGCTTATTCCATGTTTTGAAACGTCGTTTAGCGACTAATTCCCGCCTATAAAAGACAGAAGTGACATTTCACGGATTCGTATGAAGGTTGCGGCGAGTGCAAGCGGAGCAGAGAGCAGGGGCGAACACAAAGGAGTTTCATGAACTGGCTCGCTAATACCGTTCTCGTCGTGCACGCGCTGATCGTGCTGTTCATCGTCGGCGGTTTGATTGCGATTTGGACCGGCGCGTGGCTAAAGCTTGGTTGCGTGCGCAACCGTGCGTTCCGGCTCGCGCATTTGATCGCGATAGGCATCGTCGCGGCGCTCGCGGTCGTTGGTCTGCCGTGTCCGCTGACAGTACTCGAGGACCGGCTGCGCACCGGCCAGGTGGGCCCGCAAGGTTTCGTGCAGCGCTGGGTCAGCGAATGGCTGTACTACGATCTGCCCGCGTGGGTGTTCGTGACAGCCTATGCGGCGTTTCTGGTCGTCGTGGCGGTCACGTGGTTCCGTGTCCCGCCACGTTCCTGATGGCCCCGTAACGCCGTCAGAACCCAGCGGCCAATCCATCCCGGCGGCTATCGCTTGCGGCGACATAGCCTCGATCCGGCTCCTTGCGATCGAGACGCCATATGAACTGCCCCGACCCAAAATCCATATACGGATCGTCAATCGACTTGATGGTGTGCCCGCGTGCCGCGAGTCCGGCCGAACAGCCTGCGTCCATCGTCGCTTCGACGTCGAGCGTGAAGTCGCGATTCACTTTCCAGCGCGGCGCGTCGCAAGCGGCCTGCGGCTGCTGTGCATAATCGAGCATCCGCACGACGCTCTGCAGATGGCCTTGAGGCTGCATGTCGCCGCCCATCACGCCGAAGCTCATCACCGCTTCGTGCCGTCCGTCGACGCGCTCGGTGAGGAACGCCGGAATGATCGTGTGGAACGGCCGCTTGCCGCCCTCGACGACGTTCGGCGAGCGCGGATTCATCGAGAATCCGCAGCCGCGATTCTGCATCGAGATGCCCATGCCCGGCACGACCACCCCCGAGCCGAATCCCATGTAGTTCGACTGGATGAAACTGACCATCATGCCGCGCTCGTCGGCCGCCGACAGATAGATCGTGCCGCCGGCCTTCGGCATGCCGAAATCGAAATGCGTCGCGCGGCGCGGGTCGATCAGCTTCGCGCGTGACGCGAGATACGCCGGGTCGAGCATCTGCTCGGGCGTCACGTCCATCGAGCGCGGGTCGGCAACGTAACGGTAGACGTCCGCGAATGCGAGTTTCATCGCCTCGATCTGCAGATGCTGTGAATCGACACCGTTGACCGGCAGCGCGCTCAAATCGAAATGTTCGAGAATGCCGAGTGCGATCAGCGCGGCGATGCCTTGCCCGTTCGGCGGAATCTCGTGAACGGTATAGCCGCGATAGTCCTGCGAAATCGGCGTGACCCAGTCCGCGCGATAGTCGCGCAGATCGGCAATCGTCATCGCGCCGTCGCCGTCGCGCGCGAATGCGGCGGTGCGTTCCGCGATCTCGCCTTCATAAAACGCTCGCGGGCCGTGCTTCGCGATCAGACGCAGCGTCTTCGCGTGGCCGGGCATCCGCATCAACTCGCTGACGGCGGGCGCGCGACCGTTCGGCATGAATGCGTCGGCAAAGCCGGGCTGATTGCGCATGTCCGGAATCGCAGCAGCCCATTTGCGCGCGACAATGCTTGCGATTGCATGACCGCGTTCGGCGATCTCGATGGCCGGTTCCAGCAGATCCGCGAACGGCAGCGAGCCGAACTTCGCGTGCAGCGCCTCCCAGCCGGCAATTACGCCTGGCACCGTCGCGGTGTCCCAGCCGCGCTGCGGTTGCTTCGCGACGCCGTTCGCGTCTTCGCCATAGCGAGCCCGGAAATAGTCGACGTTCCAGGCGGCGGGCGCAACGCCCGATGCGTTCAGTCCATGCAGCTGGTTGCCGTCCCATACGAGTGCGAAGGCGTCGCCGCCGAGTCCGCACGACACCGGTTCGACGACCGTGAGCGCGGCCGCGGCCGCGATGGTTGCGTCGATGGCATTGCCACCTTTCCAAAGCATTCGCAGGCCCGCCTGCGCGGCGAGCGGATGCGACGTCGACACGATGTTGCGCGCAAACACCGGCAGACGAGGCGTTGGGTACGGGTTATTCCAGTCGAATCGGGTCATGGCTCTTTATTCGGTCAAGGGGAGAGGGGAACCGGAAACCCGATTATCGACTGGATCGATGGCCACGGACATTCATACTTATTCCAGGAGCACGCGCGGTCTGGTTATCGGACCTGGCTGCGCCCGTCTCGTCGACTGAAAACTCGCGCGCATACTTCGGTTCGGTCCATCGAAACGGCAGGACCGCGATGCTGCGCCTCGTCTCTCGCACATGAAACCGTATCAGCCGTTGCGCACCTTCGAACGCATCGAGGTCCGGACCATCCCAGACTATCTCCGCGTCCGCGGCCACATACAGAAGATCGCCGCGCTCGAAATCGGCCACTACGATGCCCGCGCGTGGCGAAAGTGTAAGGTTCCCGATCGTATTCAGAAACCTGTTGCCCGCATAGTCCGGAATCGTGAAGGCGTTCGTCCCATCCACGCGGACGAAGCCCGGCATCCCGCCTCGATGGGACACGTCGACACCCCTCGCGTTTTGCGGCCCGGAAGATGTATTCGCCGATGCAATGAACAGCGTATCGGCACGTTTCAGTAGCGCGCGATCCACGTCCGACAGTTCAGACGCCCGCTGCTGCGAAAATGATCCGAACGCATGCGGTCGGGTGCGCCATTCAGGCTCGCGGCCCTGAATGTATTTTGGACAGTTGCCGAAGCTCTGACTGACGCCGATCGTCATGCCGGTGCCGTCGATGTCGGTCACGACGCCATTGACGCGATTGCGGCGACGTGTCGGAAACGCTATTCCGAGCCCGCCGAATAGCGCGCCGGGCGTCCACGTTCCCGTCAGCGGATCGTCGGGCAATTCGCCGCCGGCAATGCGAAGCGTGCGGACGTCCGGCGACGATATAAAGCCTGCCGGCCCGACCCGCCACGTTGCCCACGGCTGTCCCGATGCATCGATGCCGCCGACGATCATGAACGGCAATTGCGCAAAGAACGTGCGGTGTTGATCCGGCAAGTCGTTGCGGATGCCGCGGCGCCCCAGAGGATCGACCGCATCCCGGAAGCCCGCACGCTCCTGCGCAGCGAGTTCTCCCGCATGAAACGGTGATTCGACGCTGGAAGCGCCAGCGGCCGCGTCAAAAGTCTGGGGCATCGCGTGCTCCATGCGAATACGTTATTCGGCGAGCATGCCCGCCTTGGTGACAGGCATGTCGACGAAACGGGGCAACGCCTCGATCCGACGCAGCCATCCGCGAAGGTTGGGATACGGATCGAGAGAGATGCCGCCCTCAGGCGCGTGCGCGATATACGAATAGCCCGCGATATCGGCAATCGTCGGATCGTCGCCTGTTGCAAATCGCTTCGATTCGAATTCGGCCTCCAGCACATCGAACAATTTCACCGCGATGGACTTCGCAGTTTCATGGTTCAACTTCGCACCAAACACCGTCGCGAGCCGGGCCGCGCACGGTCCGTATGCGATCTGGCCGGCTGCGAGCGACAGCCACCGCTGCACCGCCGCCGCGCGCTGCGGGTCCTCGGGCAACCACGTCGAATCGCCGTAACGCTTTGCCAGATAGATGAGAATTGCATTCGAGTCGTACAGCACAAAAGCGCCGTCTTCGATTACCGGCACCTGACCGAACGGATTCATTTTCAGAAATTCCGGGCGTCGATTGTCCCCGGCCGACATGTCGACCAACGTGACCTCGTACGGCAAATCGAGCAGTTCGAGAAAAAGCAGCACTCTGTGCCCATGGCCGGAGAGCGGTGTCGTATAGAGGCGGATCGGTTTCCCAGGCTTCGGTGCGTTGGACATGCGATAGCTCCTTGTCGGTAGCGTCGCCATTGTTTTGCGACATACACAGCGTATCGCGACGCGAGTCGCCGAAGAAGAGGGATAATCGAAAAATGACAGTCCACTCAAATTGAACAATAGCGATGACCGACCTTCGTGATGTGAACCTGAATCGACTGGTGATCTTCGTGCAGGTGGTGAAGGCCGGATCGCTGACGGCGGCCGCGGCGCGCCTCGGCCTCGCGAAAACGATGGTCAGCACGCACATGCAGCGACTGGAATCTGAAGTCGGCGTCAATCTGCTGACCCGAACCACCCGGCGACTGAGTCTGACGGAAGCGGGCCGTCGCTTCTACGAAGCGGCCTGCGACATCCTTCATGCGGCAGAAACCGCAATCGACGAAATCTCGCGCGACAACATCGCGCTGCGCGGGACGCTGCGAGTGAGCGCGCCGGTCGATTATGGTTCGCTCGTGGTCGCTCCCGCGCTGGTCACGCTGCGCAATGCCCATCCGCAGTTACGGGTAGAGCTGCTATGCAACGACCGCTATGTCGATCTGATCGAGGAAAACATCGATGTCGCGATCCGGCTTGGCAAGCTGGCCGATTCGACTTATCGATCGGTGAAGATCGGCAGCTATGTTCGTTGGCCGGTCGCGACGCCTGCATTCGTCGACGCACACGGCACGCCGGGGAAACCGGAGGATTTGACGCGCTTGCCGTTCATCGCCGCATCCGCTTTACCTCGGCCGCTGACGTTCGATCTCGTCAACGCCAGCGGCACGAAGAAACACGTCCGCTGTCAGAGCGCATTCATTGCAAACACGGCGCCGGCTTGCAGAGCCGCGACACTGGCAAGCGGCGGCTTTGCAGTATTGACGGAATTTTCCATCGGCACAGATATACGGTCTGGGCAACTTGTGCGGCTATTGCCCGGCTGGCAAACACCCGAGGCCGAAATCCGCGCGGTGTTCCCGCCATCGGACCGGGTTCCCGCCAAAGCACTCGCACTCGCGCAAGCATTGCAGCGCGCAATTGGCGGAGCCAGCCGATCATTGCCCCGCGCATGAGCGCGGCGGCCGATGAAAGCGGCCAGCCCACGCGCGAGAAATACGTTCGTCAATCTTTATCGACCGACGCGCGATAGATTTCGTCGATCGACTCGGCCAGTGCCGCATTGAACTCCTCGTCGGTCATCGATTGCGTCAGGTCGTTGATCAGCGCGCGCGAGAAACTCGCGATCAATCCGTGATTCGCTTTCAGCCGCCGGCATGCGTCGGCGCGCGTATAGCCGCCTGAAAGCGCCACCACCCGCAGCACGCGGGGATGCTCGATCAGCGGTTGATAGAAATCCGCGACGTCGGGAATCGTCAGCTTGATCATCACGCGACGCGATTCGGGCAGCACGTCGAGCCCCTTGATCAGTTCGGCGCGCAGCGACGCTTCCGCACCGGCCTTGTCCGGCGTATCGATCGACACTTCCGGTTCGAGGATCGGCATGAGCCCGTATGCGTCGATTTCCTTCGCGTAGTCGAACTGCTGACGTACGATCGCCGCAATGCCATCCGACGAATGACGGCTGATCACCGAACGCATCTTCGTGCCGAACACGCCGAGCCTCACCGCGCGTTCGAGCAGCGGACCGAGGCCGGGAATCGGCTTCATCAGCCGCACGCCGTTCACTTCGGGCTCCAGTCCCTTGTCGACTTTCAGAAATGGCACGACGCCGCGATCTTCCCACAGGAACGACGGCACCGGCTTGCCCTGCGCCTGACCGTCCATCGTCGCTTCGAACAGGATCGCGCCGAGAATCCGCTCGCCGGTGAACGCCGGCGCGCTGATGATGCGCACGCGCATCTCATGGATCAGGCGGAACATTTCGGCATCGCCGTCATAGGCGGAATCGGGTATCCCATACTGGCGCAGCGCGCCGGGCGTCGAGCCGCCGCTCTGGTCCAATGCCGCGATGAATCCCGGTTTCTCGCGAATCTGCGCAAGCATGCTGTTCTGGTTCACGGTCATGTCCTCCTTTAAAGAGCCGACATCGCATCCCATACCACTCGTCGAAATTTTCGCGCGTGCTTTCGCGCGCCGGCGTCGCGCGTATTGCACTGATCTCGAGCCGCTGGCATAGAATGGGCCGCCGTGGAAAAGGCTGTGCGCCCCATACACGGCTAGTTCCTTCGATCGAGGCTGCACCGCAACTTCGGTGCCGCACTGTTTTACGGAGTCGCCATGAGCGCCGCAATTGCCGAAGAGGTTACCATCGCTCGCGAAATCTGGCTCGTCCGCCACGGCGAAACCGAGTGGAGCCGGTCGGGCCAGCACACGGGCCGCACCGATGTGCCGTTGACCGATTACGGCCGGGATCAGGCGCGTGCGCTCGCGCCTGCGCTCGCCGCGCAGCGCTTCGACGCCGTGCTGTCGAGCCCGATGACTCGCGCGCTCGACACCTGCCGGCTCGCAGGTTTCGGCGACGTCGCGCAAATCGAGCCCGCGCTGCTCGAATGGGACTACGGTCGATATGAAGGACTGACCACGCCGCAGATCCGCACGCAGATGCCGGACTGGAACGTATGGAGCGGGCCGGTTCCGCGCGGCGAGAGTCTCGATCAGATCGAGGCGCGCGCGAAGACGCTGATCGACCGGTTGCTGCCGATGATGCCCGCGCGCATCGTACTTTTTTCACACGCGCATTTTCTGCGCACGCTCGCCGGCTGCTGGATCGGCGACGCGGCGGTGCTCGGCGCGCATTTCACGCTCGATACGGCGTCGATCAGTATCCTCGGCTTCGAGCGCGACCATCGGGCAATTCGTCAGTGGAATGTCGTCGCTGGCGCTCGTTAGCAAACGTCACACGCCATAGCTAGCGGTGACGGTTGACCTGCCTCGACGGGGCCAATACGGCGCACCATGCAACATCGCCCGCGCGTCACGAAACGCACGGGCGGAAAACAGGCAAAAAATGCGGCCAGTCAGACGTTCGGCTTCGGCGCCGCCGCGCGCGCGGCCTTCTCGCGTTCGACGCGCTCGGTCACGTCGCGCGCCATCGCCACCGAGCCGATCACCTGTCCCGCGTCGTCTTTCACGAGCGAGAACGACATCTCGACGTAAAGCTTCTGCCCGTCGTTGCGCACCGCCCGCGTGAGCGTCGGATGACCGCCGAGCCGCGTGTTGCCGCTGCCGATCGCCGCGTCGAAACCCTTCCAGTGCGGCGCGCGCAGATGTTCCGGGATGATGATGTCGAGGCTCTGCCCAATGGCCTCGTTCGGCGCGAACCCGAATAGCCGGCTCGCCGCGTTGTTCCAGCGCTCGATCTTGCCGTCGCGCGACGCGTAGATGAGAGCGTCGGAAGTCTGTTCGATGATCCAATCTGAAAGCATGAGGCAATCGTCCTGATCAGGGTTTCGACTGAATTGGCGAACGCTGCATGGGATGCGCGATGCGCCTGCGCGTTGCCGCGCCGGCGCGCCGCCGTGCTGCCGCGACCGCACCCACCCGGGCGCGCCGCTTCACCACTTCCCGTGGCGCCGAGCCCAAACCGGCGAATCGCCCGGCGTCCTCACTGCGCGCCGCGATCGATTCGGACAAGCCATCGCCGATCAACCAGGTGACACAAGCCCCTGCCAACACAGCGACGACGCCGATGAAGAACACGTTCCACATGTCCGGCTCCCCGATGGTAGACGATAGAATGCTGCTCCGGAACGAATTGCGGATGCAGCGCATCCAGTGGCCCCTTGCCGGCCCGACCGAGGCGCTCGCCGGCACACCACGGATGAACCATTTTCGACGCGTCAGATGCCTGTCGTCCAAGACGATATTGCGATCGTCACGATAAGCGCGCCTTATGGGCCTTATGGAGAATGCGATCTTGATGCTTCGCCCGCTTCGCTATGTGATGACGGTCGCCGAGTTGAAGAATTTCACGCGCGCCGCCGAAATGCTGCATGTTTCGCAGCCCGCGCTGTCCCAGCAGATCCGCCAACTGGAACGCGAACTGGGCGGCGCGCTGTTCGATCGCAGTGGCCGCGTGGTCACGCTCACCGAATTCGGGCGCGCGTACATCGAGCACGCGAGGCAAGCGCTCGATCATCTGGAAGCGGGCAGGCGGGCGCTTCATGAAGTGCGCTCGCTGTCGCGCGGACTGCTGCGCGTCGCGTATACGCCGACGTTCGCCGAATATCTGATCGGCCCTGCATTGCGGCGCTTTCAGGACGCTTACCCAGCGATTGCGATCGAAGCGAAAGAGTTGCCGCACGACGAGATCGAAAGCGGGCTGGACGGCGATGCGCTCGATGTCGGCATCGGCTTCACGGATGTGCGTTCGAGCGAGATCGAGGCCGAGCCGCTCTTTGCCGAGCATATGGCGTTGCTCGTCGGGTCGAGCCATCTGCTTGCGCGGCAGCGTCGTCACACCGTCACGCGCGAACAATGGCAGGAAATTCCGCTTGCGTTGCTGAGCCGCGATTTCGTCGTCCGACGATTCGCGGATGCGTATTTCCGCGCGAATGAGTTGCGGCCGCCGGTGATGCTGCAGGCGAATGCGGTCGGGATCGTGCTGAAACTCGTCAAGGAGGGGCGGCTCGCCACAGTGATGCCGTCGGCGGTGTTGCGCGAGCATCGGGGCATCGTCAGCGTGCCGGTCGATCCGCCATTGCCGCAGCGTACCGTCGCGCTGCTGCAGCGTCGGCGCGGATCGCGCACGCTCGCGGCGACGGCATTCGCGAAGGTGCTGGCCGACGTGGTCGAGTCGGAAGGGCTCGCGGTAAGGGGGCGATGACTCGCCCCCTTGCACGCATCAGCGCATCAATGGCTGTATAGCAATGCATTCAGGCGGGCCAACGAGCCGTCCTTTTCCGCCTGAATCAACTCCTGCATCACCTCCGCTCGGGTTTTTCCGACCGGTGCGACGCCGGCGGTCATCGACGCTGTTTGCGACGCTGGCGTTCCCGCCTGCGACACGATTGTCGGCGCGTTGCCCGATGCGGCCGGCGCAACGTCCGGTTCCGCGGCGCTGACGTGCGACGCGACGACGGCCAGGGTGGCAACTGCGATCCACGTAGTGTGTCTCATGAAAATCTCCGCTAGTCTACCAGGGACCCCGCAGCGTCGTGCCCATCGACATCGTCGTCGGGCGCCGCCGCGCGGGACCGTTACGCCGCTCTGATCGCACGCGCTTGGTGCGTTTGGATCAGCTCGACGTGTTCCTGCATAACCGGTAAAGCGGATGTCTTATTCCCACGGATTCACTCGTGGTCGGCAGTGCAAAAAAGCCGGGAATAAATCGGTCTTGCCCGCGGTATACGGCGAAGAAAGCGCACTGTCCGTCATCACACCGCGCTTTCGCTGCTTTCCACGCGCAGACCGCCCGCGCCACGGCGCAGCGTCTGCTGGGCCTCCAGATAATCGGTGACCTCCACGTTGGTCACGAAACTCGCAGCCGACGAAGCCGCGAGAATATCGTTCGCGTCCTGCGGTTTCGCAATCCCGAAGCCCTGCACGTAGTCCACGCCGAGTTCCTTCAGTGCGCGCAACGTGCCGGCGTCTTCGACCCATTCGGCGATGCTGCGCATGCCGAGATTGCGTGCAAGCGCAATGATCGCTTCGACGATCGCGATGTCGGCCGGATGATTGCACATCGTGCGCACAAATTCGCCGTCGATCTTCAGTGCGTCGGCCGACAGCTTCTTCAGATAACGCAGCGATGTCTGACCGGCTCCGAAATCGTCGAGCGCGATCTTCGCGCCCATCGCGTGCAGGCGGGCGATAAAGCGCTCCGTATGTTCGAGATCCTGCAGCGCGACGCTTTCGGTGATCTCGATGCACAGGTAGTGAACGACGTCCTCGTAGCGCAAGAACAGCGCGAACAGTTCGTCGAGAAAGTGCTCGTCGTTCAGCGAACCGCCGCTCAGATTCACGCACACGAAGCGCGTGCGCGACAGCGACGCGCGGTTCTCGCTGAGCCATGCAAGCGTCGTCGACAGCACCCAGCGGTCGACCGCGATGATCGTGCCCGACTCCTCGGCGGCGGCAATCAGCTTTGCCGCCGTCGCGACCGAACCGTCCGGCATGCGTCGACGCAGCAGCACTTCGAAATCGAGTGCTTCCGTCGGCGTGCGGACCGACATGATCGGTTGCATCACAAGGAACAGCCCGTCGGGCAATCGGCTCTGTCCCAGCACTTCGATCAGGTTGATCTCCGCGGCGACCTCCTCGAACGCGGGCGCGCCCTTGCGCAGTGCGACGAGACGCTCGTTGCCGGCGCGCTTCGCGGCGCGACATGCACGGTCCGCATACGCGAGCGCGTCGAGCACGCGTTCGCCCGGCGAGCATTCGACCACGCCGACCGCGCCTCTCACCTGCAGCACGCGCGTGTCGACATGAAACGGCGCGGCGTTCAGCGCCGTCACCAGTGCGCGGCAACGCGCGATGGCGTCGTCGATCGGCATGTTCGCGAGCACGCAGACGAATTCGTCGCCGCCGATGCGCCCGATCGGCACGTCAGGCCCGAGACACTCCACGAGTCGTGCTGCGACGTGACGCAGTATTTCGTCTCCGGTCCCGTGGCCGAACAGGTCGTTGAACAGCTTGAACCGTTCCAGATCGAGGTAGGCGAGCGCCCACGGGCCGCCGGTGCGGCATTGCCGGCCGATGGCGTGTTCGAGGCCGCGACGGTTCAAGAGACCCGTCAGCGGGTCGTGCTCGGCAAGAAAGTGCAGGCGTTCGACCGCCTTGGCGCGGTCGGTCACGTCTTCGAGCGAGCCCTCGATGAAGCCGTCCGCGCGGATCGCTCGCAGCGAGTAGCGCCGCGAGTGTGTCGTCGTGTCGGGCGCGCCGTCGAGTTCGATCGACGCGGAGTCGTCGCGCGCGAGGAGGTCGGAGAGGGCACGCTCGGCGCCCGGCGCGAAATAGTCGGCCCAGCGATGCGTACCGTGATGCTCGCGCGGCAGGCCGAGCATCGAATCGAGCGCCGGATTGGAGCGAACGAAACAGCTTTGTGCGTTCAGCGTGAAAAGACCGATTGGCGTGAGGTCATAGGTGTGGCGCAGCTCGGTCTCCATTTGCCGGCGACTCTCGCGCTCTTCACGCATGCGTTCCGCGATCGCGAATGCGCAAAGCACGCTCGACGACAGTGCCGTCACCACGGGGCTCATCGTGCCGGCGAGAGCTTCCCAACCGAAGGCGGCGGCGAGTACTTCGGAAAGCGTCGCGAACAACACGATCGCCATTGACGCGGCGTACCAGAACACGGTCCGCGAGCGCGCCTTGATGATCAACTGCGCGAGAAAGTAAATCAGCACCGCAATGCAGAAAGTGGCACTTGTCCAGAGCACCGGAATGAAATGCTCGTAATTCAGCGTAAATGCGGCGAGCATCAGTATGCAGCCGACATACCGCACGGCGCGCAGGCTCCAGCGCAGGCCGATCGTTTTTAGCTCGCGATGAAACAGCTGTGAAAAAAGCGACGTAGTCAGCACGTAATAGCCGGCGAAGGTGAATTGCCGCAAGAACGCAATATGGTCCGGCGAAATGTGCCGGTCGAGCCATTCGGTATCGAAACCCATTGCGTTGGCACTCAGCCGGAGATTGCCGACGAGCCATGCAGCAAAGATCACATAGGTCCATTCACGGTTGATGATTGCCGTGACGAACACGAAGATCGCGAGCGTCAGCAATCCACCGGTGATCAACGATGCGCTGCGCTGGAAATCGAGCGCCGTCACCTCGAGCTTGTCGCGGCTCGATGCGGAAGCGGTGATATACGCGGGCCCGGAGAAGGTGCCTCGGCATAGCACCGGCGACGGGCTCGCGTGTTCGTCGAGCTTCAGTGCAAAGCCCGCCTTGTTGTAGCGCATCTCGCCGCTCGTGCCGTGCCGGTCGCCCGCGCCGAGCGGAGCCAGGTCGGGCGTCGTTTGCCAGCAGGAGAGGGTCTGCGCGTGCCTGGACGGCAGGTCGATGAAGGTACCGCCGCCACCGCGGAGAACCGGCGCGGTGACCAGGAACCAGAAAGGCGTTTCCGCAAGATGGGTACTGAAGCGGGCAGTGGACCGAACGTCGCGCAAACGGACGATCGCAGCTTCAGGTGTCAGCGTCGACAACGGATCCGCAGCGACGGGAAAGCTGAGTGCGACCGTCCCGGTGGTATCGAGCTGATGCGGGGCCCAGAGCAGGACTGCGGCGCTGCCGAGGACAATGACAAATGGTGCCACGTACACTGAGAACCGATGAAAAGCCCAACCAGTCAGTCGGTCACGAAACGTCCAACTTACGCTTGTCATTTGCTGCCCCTACGATGATTTCATTCTCGTTGTCGCTGCCGTGCCGCGAGACCGGCGGCAACGCATGACCGATGCACCACCGCCGACCTGCTGTCCGCCCGAATGCCGTCGGGCGAACATTGTGCCTTACGCTTCGCTCAGCGAGTGTAGCAACGCAGGGACTATGCCGGCGGCGCCGCTGCGCTCAGTGCCGCCGCCGGCCTTTGCTTCGTTCGACCGGACGTTGACGTCGATGTCCGGGTGGTCCGTTTCGAAGAAGAACGGAAGGAACGAATGGTTCACTTTCGCCCAGCGCTGACGGACTAAAGCAACCGGCTTCGCCATCACCCGATGCGGCAACCCGCCGACGTGCGCCATCGGCAGAAACTCATGTTGGCCGTACACATCTTCGAACAGCATCGCCTCGTACTCGCGATCGAGCGGTGCACGCGCCGTCACGACCATCCAGTCGACGCCGTTCTGCGCACAATACAGGTAGTACGCCTTGCACAACGCCACCTTCACCAACCGACCGATCACACCGCGCTCGACGCCCAGCCGCGTCGCCTCGGCGAGGTTCGCCTGACCCAGCCAATCCGGCAGGCGAATCGACTGTTCGACCGCGAGCGGTCCGAATGCATTCGTCTGGATCCGCATCGTGCCGAGCGGACCGCCATCCAGGCGGGACTGAGCGAGCAACACGACAGTGCCGGGCGCTGCATCCAATGCCTCGACGCCCATGGTCTCGGCAAATTCCGGCAAGTGGCGCCGATAGGCGATACGGCGCATCTCGACGGCCATATCGAGTTCCGACGGGCTGCTTACCACCTTGATCGTAAACGGCAACGTTTCCGTCTTCTTTAGGGTGCCTTGATTGAAGCTTGCTTCGAACGGCGCGTAATCCGAATTCCGCGCCAGAACGATTGAGTGAATACGGTCCATTTCAACCCCATAACAATTGAGAATTAAAGATTTGCCGGCACGGAGCGACGCTGCCGCCCCTGACGCGACAAACTAGATTCTCACGAACACAAAGGATCCGATGCGCATAGCCGCGAAAATTAGAAGAGGGTTTTTTCAAGTCCCGCTTCGTAATCCCGATTACGCGAAGCGCAAAAATGCGGAATTTTTCTTTTTAAATGCAGACGCAAACGTTTAAGCCGTCGATTCGTGCATCGATACGTGCAATGGACGACGAACCTGCCGGCTCCGCCTCGCGTCGCGAAAATCGCGATGACGCGTTGTATGCTGAAAGCAACCCGACGGTGTATGCGGGCTGCATGAAGGAGGACGTCAGGCGAAGGTCGTTACCCGAAGTCGCGACCACCCGCCGGACAGGTGCTTATTTCCCGACCTTATCGGAGATATCGGCCTCGCGCTTATCCGTGCGCGCAAGCTTCGCCTTGATCTTCTGCCACCAGCCCGAGTGGGGCGGCGCCGTCCTTTTGATGCGATACGAATCCCGCTTCACGAACACGTTGTAGTAATGGATGTATTTGAGCCTGGTCGGCTTCCATACGGGACCACGAAAGGCTCTTTGCTTGCACGTGATGCCAAGGTTTTGTTCGTGTTCGATATACGCGCGCATGCGGACATAAAACTCCGCCATGATCGGCCAGATCGTTTCTCGAAGAAATGGCTCGTCGATATCGCCGACTTCGACGCCGGCGCACAGATATTCGTAAAAGCCGAGTATGTGCTGAACCGACTCCACGATGGGGAACCTGGCCTGACCCGCCGTGAATTCCCATTCGGACGGCTTCCCTCTCGCTTCGAGCAATGCATCCGCTTCCTCCGGTTTCATCACCGAGCCTTCCGGCCAACGGGACATGACATTGATCCGGTGGTTGTTGAATATTTCGCTCAGACGAAAATGAAACAGGACGTTCAGCGTATGTTGCTTGCGGGCATTGCGGGCAGTCTGGTTGCGCTGGCCGATCCAGCCGATCGTGGCCATGATGGCGGCCAGCGACGTCACGGCTTCAGGAGGCCGGTTCGCGTTGAACAGATAAATCGGGAGCGCCAGAAAAAGGATCGTCACGACGATCAAAAGCCCGCCGGCGTCCCGGCGACGAAACACATATCGATGGAATATCCGCACGAGTATCGCCACGACGGCGACTGTCACAGCGAAGGCTTCGAGCAGCATTTCCTGCGATTTCTGCGGAAGGGCGAGAATGGCCTTAAGCGATTCTTGCGAATAGCTGGTCTTAAGAAGGCCGCCTGCCAATATCGCTGCAACGACAAACAGCAGTAGCGTGATATCCAGCTTCGGTCGGTGTCGATATTCCGCCATCGTCCCCTCCATGGCCGAGCCTGCAATGGTCGCCGGGCGTCATATTTGTCCGTCTGCCGGGCGAGCCAGCCAATATCAAACGCCGAACCACTGCGCATTCAAACCGCCCGATAAAGATTTGCGTGCGGAAACGAACGGATGCGGGGAATATCGATGTGAACTGAATGCGTCATTTGCAAACCATTGTCCCGCCAGACAAAAAAAGACGGCATCGGCGCTATGCCGATGCTGTCTTCGTACGACGAGGCCGGAGCGTGGCGTCCGGCACGGTCATCAATGCGGAATCATTCCGGTCAACACGTACGCCTGAGCGAGCGTAACTACGCCGACGATCGCGGCGAAAAACAAGCTGTGCCTGACGGTGAAGCGAAACAGCGAAGCCTCCTTGCCGACGAGTCCGGTTGCCGCGCACGCCACCGCGATCGACTGGGGCGAGATCATCTTGCCGCTCACGCCGCCCGACGTATTGGCCGCGACAAGCAGCGTGTCCGACACGCCGATCTGATGCGCAGTCGTATGCTGCAGCGGCGCGAACAGCGCGTTCGACGACGTGTCCGAACCGGTCAGGAACACGCCGAGCCAGCCGAGGAAAGGCGAGAAGAACGGGAACGCCGCGCCGGTGCCGGCGAGCGCGAGGGCGAGCGTCGACGAGATGCCCGAGTAGTTCGCGACGAATGCAAACGCGAGCACGAGGCCGATTGACAGCACCGGACGACGCAGTTCGCCGAGCGTGGCGAAGAACGTCGCGATCGCGTCGCGCGGCTTCATGCGCAGCAGCGCGATCGACAGCAGCGCGGTCAAGAAAATCGCCGTGCCGGTCGCGGAGATCAGGTCGAGCTTGAACACGGCGTCGATGGGCTTCGGCGATGCGACGATCGGCGCGGCGCGGACCACGAGCAGGTCGAGCGCCGGTACGTGGAAGCTCAGCACCGTCTGCGCGAGTGCGCCCTTCGCGGCGAACAGCGCCTTGAACGACTTCGTGCTCCAGACCGTGACGATCGCCGTCAGCAGCAGGAACGGCGCCCATGCGCGGACCGTCTGCGCGGGCGTGTACGGCGATGCCTGACGCGAGCCGCCGCCGAACGACGCGCCACCGCCGAACCCGCCGAGCGTCGCGGCGCCGCCGCTACCGACGCGAACCGACGCGTGCGCCGACTGCGACGCACGACGCGGCTGCCACACCTTCAGGAACGATGCGAGCGCGACGAGGCTCACGAGCGACGACGTGATGTCCGGCAGTTCCGGTCCGATGTGATTCGACGTGAAGTACTGCGTGATCGCGAAGCTGCCGCCCGCGACGAGCGCCGCCGGCCACGTTTCCTTCACGCCGCGCTTGCCGTCCATGATGAACACGAGCCAGAACGGCACGAACAGCGACAGCAGCGGCAACTGGCGGCCGGTCATCGCGCCGATCAGGAACGGGTCGATGCCCGTCACCTGGCCCGCGACGATGATCGGAATGCCCATCGCGCCGAACGCGACCGGCGCGGTGTTCGCGATCAGGCACAGGCCCGCTGCGTACAGCGGTTCGAAGCCGAGGCCGACGAGCAGCGCCGACGTGATCGCGACCGGCGCGCCGAAGCCGGCTGCGCCTTCGAGAAACGCGCCGAACGAGAAGCCGATCAGCAGCAACTGCAGCCGCTGGTCATCGGTGATCGACAGCACCGACGCGCGGATGACCTCGAACTGCCCGGTCTTCACGACGATCTTGTAGAGGAACACCGCGGTCACGATGATCCACGCGATCGGCCACAGGCCGTACGCGAAACCGAAGCCGGCCGACGCGAGCGCCTGTTTCGCCGGCATCCCGTATTCGAATACGGCGACGGCGAGCGCGAGCAGCAGCGTGATCGACGCGGCCACGTGCCCCTTCAATTTCAATCCGGCGAGCGCGACGAAGAAGAACAGAATCGGAATGGCCGCGACGGCGGCGGACAGCCACAGGCCGCCTAACGGGGTGTAAATCTGGGTCCAGGGTTGCACGGGGTCTCCTCCGCAAAGATGGTTCGAAAATAGATCGGCGGCACGCTGCGTTCTTTGGCAGCGTGCGTCGGCCCGCTCTAGCCGCGTGACGCGGAAAGCGGGCCCTGCGCTTATTCGGGCTGGCCGCGCTCGCGCAGCAGGTCGTGCAGGCTGCGCGGCGCGGGCTTCAGTGGCGTGCGATGGCGGGTCCAGCCCATTTGCTGCGACGGCGTCCACGCGCGCAGACGCGTCGCCGCCCAGCGCAGCGCACGAAACGCTCGCGGATGCGCGAACGCGCCGCTCCAGAAGCGCCACACGAACTGTTCGCCGCGCTTGTGATTCGCGCCCTGGCCGCGCAGCGGATGCGCGACGGCTTCGTCGGGCGCGCGGTTCGCTTCGGTGCGCAGCCGCACGAGCAGTTGCGGAATCGGAATGCGGACCGGACACACCTCGCCGCACGCGCCGCACAGGCTCGATGCGGTCGGCAGATCGGCGGTCGCATCGAGACCGAGCAGGTGAGGGGAAATGATCTTGCCGATCGGCCCGGGATAGGTCGTGCCGTAAGCGTGTCCGCCGATGCGCGCATACACCGGGCAATGGTTCATGCACGCGCCGCAACGGATGCATTGCAGCGTCGCGCGCAGTTCGCCGTCCGCGTACGCCTGGCTGCGGCCGTTGTCGAGCAGCACGACGTGCACTTCGCGCGGACCGTCGAGTTCGCCGACGCGGCGCGGGCCGCTGATCAGGTTGAAGTACGTGGTGATCGGCTGGCCGGTCGCCGAGCGCGTGAGGAGGCTGGAAAGCGGCACGATGTGTTCGAGCTTCGCGACGACCTTCTCCATCCCCATGATCGCGATGTGGACGTCGGGCACCGTCGTCGACATCCGGCCGTTGCCTTCGTTCTCGACGAGCCACAGCGTGCCGGTGTCGGCGGCCGCGAAATTCACGCCGGACAGGCCGATGTCCGCGTCGACGAATGCGCGGCGCAGCGCGCGCCGGCCGGTCTGGATCAGCGCGTCGACGTCCTCGGTATACGGCGTGTCCGGAATGTGCTTCTCGAACAGATGCGCGATGTCGCTCTTCGTCTTGTGAATCGCGGGCATCACGATGTGCGACGGCTTCTCGCCGGCGAGCTGGACGATGTATTCGCCCATGTCCGACTCGATGCAGTCGATCCCGCGTTCGCCGAGGTAATGGTTGAGCTCGATCTCCTCGCTCGCCATCGACTTGCCCTTGATCACGCGCTTTGCGCTGCGCCGCGCCGCGATCTCGTGCACGATCCGGTTCGCGTCGTCGGCGGTCTCGGCCCAGTGCACCTGCACGCCGTTCGCGCACAGCTTCGCTTCGAGTTGTTCGAGCAGTTCCGGCAGACGCGCGAGCGCGTGCTGGCGCACCGCTTCGCCGAGGTCGCGCAGCGCTTCCAGCTCGTCCGCTTCGGGAAACTGCGCGCTGCGCTTGTTCTGCAGGAAGTCCATCGCGCCGCGGAAGCTCCTGCGCAACTGCGGGTCGTCGAGCGCGGCGCGGGCGCGCGCGCGGAAGTCGGCGCCCGGGACGAAATGCAGCGTGCTTTCGGTGGTCGTGCTCATGCGGTGGGGGACTGTTCGGACTCGTCGGTGACGATGACGACCCACAGCGCGCGCGGTCCGTGCGCGCCATAGGCGAGGGTCTGCTGGATATCCGAGGTCTTCGACGGACCGGATACCAGCACGAGGTTCGTCGGCATGCCGTCGCGCCAGCGCTCGTTCGCGGCGGCCGCATGCAGGTCGGCGTGCAGCGTGTTCGCGTGGATCAGCGCGACGTGCAGCGGCGGCACGAGGGAGACCGTGCGCGGCGAGCGCGCATCCGGTTCGATGATCAGCGTGCCGGTCGACGCGATGCCGGAGCGCACGACGGTGAAGCCCGCGTCGATCGTGTCGAAGAGCAGGTCCTTCCAGGCCTCGATCGGCAGTTCATACGATTGCGCGGCGACGGTATCGGGCAGCGCACGAGCGAGTGCGGAGCCCTCGGGGCACGCGGTATCGAACAGCACGCGCCGTACGCCGGCCGCCGCCAGCCGGCGTGCGAGTTCGGCGGACCACGCGTCGGCGCTCGCGCGAAATACATCGGCATGCGAAGCTTCGAGCATTCGCTGGAACTGGTCCACGCGTGCCGGCTGCGAATCCGACTCGTTCGTGCGGCGGCTCGCGTAGTGCATGTCGATGCGGCTGTCGATCGCGCCGACGGCCCCAGCGGAGCCCGGCGCGTTGTCGCGCAGCCGGCCGAGAATGCGTGCTCGCGCGCGATTCGATTCGCTGGCCGACGTCGACGGCGGCGCGGTGTCCGGGGTGCGGGTCATGCGGCTTCTCCGTTGCGTCGCGTGCGGCGCCACAGGAACGACGCGAGGTGCTCGACCTGAAGCGGCGCGCCTTTGTGCTCGGCGGCGTGGCCGATGTTCAGCAGGCATCCGCAGTCGGCGGACACGAGTCGATCGCAGCCGGTCGCGCAGGCCGATGCGAGCTTGTCGGACACCATCGCACCGGAAATGTCCGGATGCTTCAGCGAGAACGTCCCGCCGAAGCCGCAGCATTCCGATTCGCGCTCATGTTCGACGCGCGTGACGCCCGGCAGCGAATCGACAAGTTCGACGCCATGCACGCGGGTGCCCATTTCGCGGCGCGCGGCGCACGACGTGTGCAGCACGACGCGTTCTTCGGCGCGGCCGTCGGCGAGCGCCTGGCTGAAATCCACCTTCAGCACGCGCAGCAGGAATTCGCCGAGTTCATACACGCGCTGGGACAACTCGCGCGCCAACGCGGCCGCCATCGGGTCGTCTTCGAACAGACGCGGCCAGTGGTGCCGCATCATCCCCGCGCACGATCCGGACGGCACGATGACCGGCCACGGGTTCGCGAACAGGCCGAGCTGCGCGCGCGCCACTTCGCGCGCCTGTTCGGGGTTGCCGCTGCTGTACGCGGGCTGCCCGCAGCAGCTTTGATTGCGCGGGAAGTGCACCGTCAGTCCTTCGCGTTCGAGCAGACGGACCGCGTCGACGCCGGCCTCGGGCACGAACAGGTCGACGAGGCAGGTCGCGAACAGATAGACGTCGGTAGGCGCGTGGGCGGGGTAGAGCCGTTCCTTCATGGGTCGCTGATATCCGGTTTCGCGCCGCGCACACGGTCGGCAGCGAGTTGACGCGGATGATTCCCTCTTCCGTCGCGACCGACAAACTGGTTGGACCACTGCGGGGATCGCGGGCAAAATGGCGGCCTTGGCAAGGAGCGGGCGATGGCGGAAACGGGGAACGGGCAGGGACGCGTCGAGGCGGTGATGAGGCGGATGGAAACGGCGCTGCTCGACGGCACGTGGCAGGCGGGCGCGCGGCTGCCGTCCGAGCGCGAGCTTGCCGCGCAATTCGGCGTGTCGCGCAACACGGTGCGCGAGGCGATCCAGCGGCTCGCCGCGCGCGGGCTGCTGCAGAGCCGCCACGGAACCGGCGTGTTCGTGACCGAACAATTGCGGACCGGCGTCGCGTCGCCGTGGGGACAACTGATCGGCGATCATCCGGCGCTGCGCGACGACATCCTCGAGTTTCGCCGCGTGCTGGAAGGCGCGACCGCGTACTTCGCGGCGCTGCGCGCGGGGCCGGAGGACATCGAGCGCATCCGCGCGGTGCTGGCCGAACTGGAAACGAGCCGCGCCGCCGACGACAAGACCGCCGAGGCCGGCGCCGACGCGCGTCTGCACGAGGCGATCGCGCTGGCGTCGCACAACGCGATGTTCCTGCACCTGCATACGAGCGTGCTGAGCGTGCTGCGCGAGCACATCACGATCCAGGGGACGGGCTTGCGCGAGCAGGGCGACGCGTCGTCGGCGATGCTGCTGCTGCAGCACCGGACTCTGTGCGATGCGATCTGCTCGGGGCGTCCGGAGGAGGCGCGCACGGCGATGCAGGGGCATATCGACTTCGTGCGCGCGCAGTTGGGCGAGGAGTCGACGCGCGCCGAAAGTGGTCCGACCTCTGCGAAATCGGCGGTACGGCGCAGCGCAAAGGCGCGCGCACCAAGGGTAAACGAGGGGTGATCGGCGTAGCGGATGCTTGCGGTCCGGCGGAGGTTCGCCGGAAAGACGGAACTGTTCTCCCCGTCTCGGCGAGAACAGTTCCGGTCAGATCGCGGCGGATCAGCGGGCGCTGATCATCATGGCGACAGTGGCCTGGCTACTGAGGCCGTTCGAGTCGACCGTGGTCACGGTGAACTGGTAGCTTCCCGCGACCGGGTTCTGCCAGGCGACGGTCACCCCTTGGCCGCAGCCCGCGAACGTGACGCCCGGCGGCGCGCCGACGATCGTGATGTTCACGTACCGTGCGCCCGGAGACGAAATGCCGATCACGGCGGAGAGCGGCTGGCCCGCCACGCCGGTAATCGGCGACGCCGAGATCACGGGCCCGGTTGCGGCGGCGGAAACCTGCACGGTCATGCGTGCCGATCCGGCCAGTCCGGTTTTGGTATCGGTGGCCGTCACGGTGACGCTGTAGGTTCCCGCCACCGGCGAATTCCACGTCATCACGCCGGCCGGGCTGATCGACATGCCGGAAGGCGCACCGCTGATCGAATACGTAACGGGATTCGCCGACGTGACGCTCACCTGATACGACAGCGCCTGCCCCGACGTGCCGACGATGGTTGCGCCAGCAACGACAGGCACAACCGGCGCGGCAATCGTCACTGTGGCGGTGGCGGTGCCGCTCAACCCAGACGTGGTGCCGGTCGCCTTGACGGCGACCGCGTACGAGCCGGCCACCGGCTGGGGCCACGACACCTGGCCCGACGAACTGATCGTCATTCCCTGCGGCGCATTCGAAAGCGACCAGTTGACGGCCTCCGGCGACGTCACCGCAACGGAGAACAGCAACGCATTGCCCGCCGTCCCGTTCACCGCTATCGGTGAAACGACCGGCGCCTGCTGGCTGGATCCCGTGAGGCTCGGCAGCAGACTGCCGACGTTCGGCGTCCCCAGTCCCGACGGCTGGTCGTAGCCCGCGCGAGCGGAGCAGGTGCCGCACGTGCCGTTGCTGCCCGACGTGACGTCGGCAAACGCTGAAGCGTAGACCGTCGGATTCGTCGAGATCTTGCTGTACAGATGCGATTGCATCAGGCCGATACGCCCCAGCGCGTTTTGCGCGCGCATCGCATTGGCCACCGCCACGATCCCGGCCCATTGCGGCGTGCCGAGGCTGGTCCCGCCGACGCTATACCACTCGACCGTGGCGCTGCCCTTCGGAATCACCGCGACGTACTGGCCCGTATACGGATTCGCGTTGAACGACACGTCTCCGACGGAACGCCACGTCATCATGCCCATGCCGGGCACGGCCGGCGTCTGGTAATCCGGAGCGGACGTGTACAGGCTGATCCCGCCGCCGGTATTGGCCCAGACCGTCTCGGTGCGCGTCGCGCCGTTGTAGGTCAGGCTCGTCCCGCTGACCGCGAGGACGTTGCGCGACACGGCGGGCCACATGACGCCCGCGCCGTCGTCGCCGGTCGCGGCCACGTAGGTCATGTTCGCGCTCGTAAACGACGCATCGACCGACGACGTCCAGTTGCCTTCGTTCGCGCCGAAACTCATCGACACGACGCCCGGCCCCATCGAATTCGCCAGGTTGATGGCGGCGACGAGGCTGCTGATGTACGCATTCGGCGACTCGATCAGGATGATGCGCGCGAGCGGCGCCGTCGCATGGGCCCATTGCACGTCGAGCGCGATTTCGGTCGCCCAGCCGGAGTCGTAGGCGGGCGCGGTCGAGGTCATCTTGCCGTTGCTCGTCGCGTAGACCTCCGAGAACTGGCAGCCGTTGCCGCTGGCCGGCGCGAGCGGCAGGCTGGCCGTCGGAGA
This sequence comes from Paraburkholderia sp., assembly GCA_035492135.1. Taxonomy (GTDB): domain Bacteria; phylum Pseudomonadota; class Gammaproteobacteria; order Burkholderiales; family Burkholderiaceae; genus Paraburkholderia. The sequence goes on from DATJJN010000121.1 coordinate 111,933, forward strand.
AATCGTCGTGGTCGTGCAGGCGGGGAGACCGAACTTCTGGTTGAATGCGGCCAGTTCGGCCGCGATGTTCGGATCGCCCATCGCGGCGATCACGTAGATCGTCTGCCCGGCGCCCATTTTCGCGGCCTCGCTTGCGCTCAGGTTGGCCCACGACGCCGGCAATGGCGGCAGTCCGTAAGCGGCGCGGATCTGCGCCGGGGTGTAGGTCGTGACCGTGCCGGCGCCCGCGGCGGGCGCCACCGTATCGGCATGACTGGCGATCGCGAGCGGCGTGAGTCGCGGCTTGCCGATGGCCATCATGCGAGCGCTGATCGACCTCGCGGCCGGCAATTGATGCGCGGACGCGAACGGTGTGAAGCGGTCGATGTCCGATGGCGCGTCCAGCATGGCGGGCGCCGTGAAGAACGCGGGCGTCACGGCGGTCTGCATGACCGCGGCGTCGAGCGGCGCGATCGAGACGGTGCTCGAAGCAGAACGGGAGACGGAACTGGGTGACGTCGAAGCGGCGGAGTTTGACGATGTGCCGTCGTCGCCGCCGCCACAGGCGAGAACAAGGAGTGGCGTAAGCGCTATCGCCGCACATCGGAGGCGGGCGAGCAGGGCCTTGCCCGGTTGGGTCGCTTGCATCGTTATTTTCCTTCTGGTGGGGGCTGAACAGGAATGACCAACAGTGGCGGGGATACGGAGGAGGCGGGCAATTCGGGTGTGCGGCGCTCCCACTCCGTTTCGCAGGTTTGAACCTGCGGATACCAGCCCGGCGGTTTTGAGCACCAAAGCCGATAACTGTCGGGCGGATGCGCAACGGGCCTCGCGACGGGCGGACTGCACACCGGTGACAGGCACAGCAGCGCAGCGAGCGTGCAGCGTGCTGCCGCGAGCTTCGGCCGGGCGCCTCCGAATATCGACCGGGCGTGTCTTTCGTTTGATTGCATGGATTTTTTCCTGCGTCGAATTACCGATTTCGGGCGGAAGAAACGTGAATGACGCTTTGCGCGAAAAATGGGGGTGATGCTAAGTCATTACGCGTTAAGACATTAATGATGAGCATCAAAATGCGGGGAGACTTGTTTTATTCAGCCGCGTCCTAAATGACCTCATTGAAATGAGATCATTCTTATTTGCGCGCCTTTATTCTTTATTCGGCAATAAATCGAATCGCACGGACGCGCGTCGGCATCCGCGCTGTCGCTTTGGCACAGCGCGTACCGTATTCGGCGTAATGCTGTTTATCGATTAACGTCGCGAGCGCGACGCGCAAGAAGATGGGAAATACCAGGCCGTCATGGGAGAAGAGCAGGGCGGCGGCATGGTCCTCGCCCGCCGCCCGTTCATGCAATGCCGCAACCGCGTCGCCCCGCGCTCAATGCGGCGACGACCACCCCTTGTAGCTCGCGATGTTGTCGCGGGTGATCAGTTGCGGCGTCATCTGGATCAGCGAATCGGCCGGCTTGTGGCCGTTCATCAGGTCGTAGCCGACGACGACCGCCGTCTGCGCCATCTTCCACGGGTCCTGGCTCGCCGACGCCTGCACCAGCGTGTCGCTCTTCAATGCCGTCTCGATGTCGGGCGCGCCGTCGACCGACGTGATCACGATGCCGCTGCGGTGCAGCTGCTTCGATGCGAGATCGCTGCCGATCGCCTGCGGATCGTTGATCGCGAATACCGCGTCGATCTTCGGAAAGCGCGTGAGGTACCCCTGCATCGCGTTCATGCCGCCTTCGCGCGAGCCCTTGCCGTCCTGGTCGTCGGACAGCACCTTGATGCCCGGCGACTTCGAAAACTCCGTCTTGCAGCCGTTCACGCGATCGATCACCGCCGACACCTGCGGGCCGTTCTCGATGATCACGTTGCCCTTGCCGCCGAGCTTCTTCACGATGTAGTCGCACGACAGCGCGCCGGCCTTCACGTTGTCGGTCTGCACGGTCGCGTCGGCGCCGGCTGCCTTCACGTCGACCGCGACGACCACGATGCCTGCCGCCTGCGCCTTCTTCACGGCGGGCTCGATCGCTTTCGGATCGACGGCGTTCAGCAGAATCATGTCGACGTGCGCCGAAATGAAGTTGTCGATCTGCGTGAACTGCTTGTTCAGGTCGTAGTCGGCCGACACGGACGTGACCTTCGCGGACGAATTCAACTGCTTCGCCTTCGCCTCGGCGCCCTGGACGATCGTCACGAAGTAGGGATTGCCCAGCGAGCCCACGGTGATGCCGATCGATTTGAGCGGCTTGTCGGCGGCGTGCGCGCCTTGCAGCGCAAGACCGAGCCCGAGTGCAGCGGCGGCGAGGACGGCTTTCTTCAAGATCATGGTCGTTGTCTCCGGTGAGGTCCTGTTATGTGCTGCGAGCGCGAGAGGACCGCTCGCGCCCGCATGTTGCCGTGCGGGGGACGACGCGGGCCGCTCAGGTGCGCGCCGAGCCGCGCTGCCGGTAACGGTCGAGCGCGACCGCGCCGACGATCACGAGGCCCTTGATGATGTATTGCCAGATGTCGGACACGCCGAGCAGCACGAGGCCGTTCGACAGCACCGCGATGATCAGCGCGCCGATCAGCGTGCCGATGATCGACCCCACGCCGCCGACGAAGCTGGTGCCGCCGAGAATCACCGCGGCTATCGCATCGAGCTCGTACGACTGGCCGAGCTGCAGGCCGTTGGCCGCGTAGAGTCGCGCGGCGGACATCACCGCGCCGAGGCCGGCCATCAGCCCCGACACCGCATAGACGAACAGTTCGATGCCCCGCACCTTGATGCCCGAGAGCCGCGCGGCTTCCTGGTTGCCGCCGACCGAATAGATATGCAGGCCGAGCACGGTCCGGCGCAGCACGAACCACGACGCGGCGACGACGACGAGCGCGATCACGACGAGCCACGGCACGCCGAGGATCGAGCCGTTGCCGATGAACGCGAACGACAGCTGCGGATTGAAGATCGTCGTGTCGTGGCCGAGCAGACGCGCGATGCCGCGCACCGCCGTCAGCGAGCCGAGCGTGACGATGAACGGCGGCAGACGCAGCAACGAGATCAGCGCGCCGTTGACGAGCCCGAAGCCGAGTCCGACCGCGAGTCCGACCGGCACGCCGAGCCAGCCCCAGCCGGGCAGGTTCGACGCGAGCATCGCCGCGACGGCCGCCGCCGACAGCACCGAGCCGACCGACAGGTCGATGCCGCCGGTCAGGATCACGAACGTCATGCCGGCAGCGAGCACGATGTTGATCGACGCCTGCTGCGTGACGATCGACACGTTCTGCCACGTGAAGAACCCGTCGGTCAGAAAACCGAATGCGATGCTGAGCAGCACGAGCACCGGCAGCATGCCGGCCGTGCGCATGAACGACTTCATGCGCGCACGATGGCCGTCCACGACGACCGGTCCCGATTGCGCCGTTGCCGTGGCGACACTATGGCGAGGAAACAGGTTTCGCATCGACGACTCCCGAATGAGCGTTCCGTGTGGCTGGTTCGAATCAGGCTGCAACGTTTTGCGCGGGCTGCGAGCCGGTCGCGAGCCCGATGATCGCTTCCTGCGAGATCGGCTTGCCGGTATAGCCGCCGAGTTCGCCCGCGAACACGCCTTCGCGCATCACGAGCACGCGGTCTGCCACGCCGATGATTTCCGGCAGCTCGCTCGAAATCACGATGATGCCGACGCCGGACTTCGACAGGTCGTTGATGATCCGGTAGATCTCCGACTTGGCGCCGATATCGACGCCGCGCGTCGGCTCGTCGAGGATCAGCACGCGCGGATGCGTCTCCAGCAGGCGCGACAGCAGCACCTTCTGCTGGTTGCCGCCCGACAGCGCGCCGACGCTCACGCGCGCATCGGGCACGCGAATCGACAGCGTGCGGATCGCCTCCTGTGCACGCGCGGCGCCGCGTGTGCGGTCCAGCACGCCGAGGCGCGCATCGCGGCCGCTGACGGTCACGTTGATGTTGTCGCGCACGCTCATGTCGAGAAAGAGCCCTTGATGCTTGCGGTCCTCGGTCAAATAGACAAGGCCGGCGTCGATCGCATCGCGCGGCGTGTGGACGTGCAGCGTGCGCCCGTCGATCGCGATGTCGCCGCTCACGCGCGGCTCCGCGCCGAAGATCAGGCGCGCGAGTTCGGTGCGTCCCGCGCCGACGAGTCCCGCGATGCCGAGCACTTCGCCCGCGTGCAGATCCAGACTGCAACCGCGCACGCGGCGCCCGTCGGCCACATTGCGCACCGACAGCACGACCTTGCCGGGATCGTACGGCGCGTGTGCCTTTTTGTAGAACCCCGAAATATCCCGCCCCACCATCATGCTGACGAGGCGATCGGGGCTCAGCGCGTCGCGTTCGAGCGTGCCGATGTACGCGCCGTCGCGCAGCACCGAAACCCGGTCGGACAGCTCATAGACTTCCGCCATCCGGTGCGTGATGTAAATGATCGCCAGCCCGTCGAGGCGCAACTGCCGGATCAGCTTGAACAGGCGCTCGGTTTCGCGCGACGACAGCGGGGTAGTGGGCTCGTCCATCACGAGAATGCGCGCCTGCGAATGGACCGCGCGGGCGATTTCGACGAGCTGCATTTCCGCAATCGACAGCGAGCCGACGAGCGTCGTCGGCCCGAAACTCGCGCCGAGACGTTTCAATACGTCCTCGCAGTCGCGCTCCATCGCCTTGCGGTCGACCGTGCCCCAGCGGCGGCCGCCCTTGCGCAACTCGCGCCCCGCGTGAATGTTCTCGGCGACGGACAGATTCGGCGCGAGGCTCAGTTCCTGATAGATCACCGCGACGCCGAGTTCGCGTGCCGACAGCGGGCCGTCGATCCGCACGCGTTCGCCGTCGATCAGGATTTCGCCGCCAGGGTCGGCATCGTACGCGCCGGACAGGATCTTCATCAGCGTGGACTTGCCGGCGCCGTTCTCGCCCATCAGCGAGTGCACCTCGCCGGCACGCACGGACAGACTCACGTTGTCCAGCGCGCGCACGCCGGGAAAGGTCTTGCTGATGCCGCGCATTTCGAGCAGCGAGCGCGACGATTCAGGACGCGACATGGCTCACCTCCTGCGATTGCGCGCCGACGCCCCTCAGGATCCCAGCGCGCGGCGAAAAGTTATAGAACATCGGCAGCGTCGCGGCGCCGAGCGCACCCGCATCGCGGCCGAACGTGCCGCGCACGAGCAACGGCGTGCCGCGCGCTTCGGGTGCCGTCGCCGCTACCGCGATGCGCAGGCGCTGCATCAGCGTGTCGAGGAGGCCGCCGTCCACGTCCGCGTCGAGCACGACGGCCGGCAGGTCGAGCACACACAACGCCGCGCGCAACGCTGGTGCGAGCGCGTCGACGCAGTCGTCGAGCCATTCGTCCACGGCGGGATGACGGTTCGCGATGAACGCTTCCAGATCGGCGCGACTGTCGACGGATTCGCCGCAGTAGCGCAGGTGCCGCTGCAGTGCGATCAGCGAGGCGCGCGACAGCAGGATGTCCCACTGGCCGCCGGGGCGGGGCGCGGACGGCAGGCGGCCCGGCGGCACCGGCATCACCGCGAAGTCGCCCGCATTGCCGGTGAGCCCGCGCACGCAATCGCCGTCGATCGCGATGCCGCCGCCGATCGCGGGGCCGAGGAACAGATAGACGAAGTCGTCGCGCTGCCGGCCGCAGCCGTAGAACAGTTCGGCGATCGCGGCGGCGTTGCCGTCGTTTTCGCCGAATACCGGCAGCGCCAGCGCGCGACCGAGTTCGCCCGCGAAATCGGCGTCTTCCCACACGCGGAACGTATCGGCCGGCAGGCCCAGTTCGCGCAGCCAGCTACCCAGGTTGTACGGCTGCGCAACGCCGATGCCGGCGAGGCGGCTGCGTTCGTCGACGTCGAGCCGCGCGAGCAACGCGTGAATGTCGTCCTGCACGATCTGCTGCGCGATGTCGGGCTGCGGCAGCAGCCGGTCGTGCGAGCGGCGCGCGAGGATGCGGCCCGCGAAATCGACGAGCACGGTTTCGATGCTCATCCGGTCGAGCCGCACGCCGATCGCGAATGCGCCACGCGGATCGAGCTGCAACAGCGACGCGGGCTGTCCGCGCCGGCCTTCGATACGGCGGCCGGTCACTTCGATCAGGCCGCCGTCGATCAGCGACGTGATGATGCTGCCGACCGCGGTGCTCGTCAGGTTCGCGAGGCGTGCGAGATCGGCTTTCGACGCCTGTCCGGCGCGACGCAGCGCCTGCAGCAGCAGGCGTTCGTTGAAGCGACGAACGTTGGCCGAATTGCTGCCCTGGCCGACATGCGGACTTCTCACGCGTCTCCTCCGGCTCGCCCGGGCTGCGGCGTCAGGTTGGACTAAATAAATCAGCGTGATTTATTTAATGCCGTCGAGACCGCGGTGTCAGCCTGGGACAAGCCCTCACCGGACTGCGCAGGGTCCGGCAGCGGTACAGTTCAGCAGACGCTGACTACCGGGCGTCCGCCCACTGTATTGAGGTGTACGGCACGACGGCGTCGTCGCTGTTCGCCGCGCGCATTCCCGACGGCCTCCTCGCCATCGGCACGGTCGACAGCACAGCTGGCTCACGCGAACAGGACATCGCATTACGAATGCCCGACTCGCGCGATCAACGTCAGGGCGCTTCGCATTTCGGCTGGGTTTACACGACGATGTGTCAATCACAAGTCAATCGCGCGGTTTCCTCATCCACTGCGAACTCGACGTTCGCTTTCATAGACAACACCTACCCCGCCGATTTGCACAATCGAATTCAGTCGGTCGCACGGCTCGCGTATAGTCACTGCGACAGGTCGACACGTTCCACAGGAACGGGGCCTGGAGCGTCGGAGATCGATAGCGAACATCCGGAATCCCACGCCACCGTGGGGCGAGCCGCGGGCGCCGCGCGGAATTGACCACCGCGAAAGCTCCCCGGACTCGAAGATAGTCGCTCTATCCAGAAAGGAGAGCATGCATGTCGAGTGAAGCGAAGTGCCCATTCAGTCACACCGCCGGGGGCGGGACGACGAATCGCGACTGGTGGCCGAAACAATTGCGGCTGGATCTGCTCAGCCAGCATTCCAGCAAATCGGACCCGCTGGATAAGGATTTCAACTACGCCGAGGCATTCAAGAGCCTCGATCTTGCCGCCGTAAAGAAGGATCTCGCGGCGCTGATGACAGATTCCCAGGACTGGTGGCCCGCCGACTTCGGCCACTACGGGCCGCTTTTTATTCGCATGGCCTGGCACAGTGCCGGCACGTATCGCGTCGGCGACGGCCGCGGCGGAGCAGGGCGCGGACAGCAGCGGTTCGCGCCGCTGAACAGTTGGCCGGACAACGTCAGTCTCGACAAGGCTCGGCGCCTGCTTTGGCCGATCAAGCAGAAATACGGCCAAAAGATTTCGTGGGCCGACCTGCTGATTCTGACCGGCAACGTCGCACTCGAAACGATGGGCTTCAAGACCTTTGGCTTCGCCGGCGGCCGCGAAGATACGTGGGAGCCGGATCAGGACGTCTACTGGGGCAATGAAAAAACGTGGCTCGGCGGCGATCTCCGGTACGGCAAGGGCGCGGCGGGCAACGACGATGACGGCGTGCTCGTGGCCGACCCGGCACTGCACGGCGCCGAGGCAAGCCGGACCGACCACAGCCGCAACCTGGAGAATCCGCTGGCCGCCGTGCAGATGGGCCTCATCTACGTGAACCCGGAAGGCCCGGACGGCAATCCGGACCCGCTTGCCGCGGCGCACGACATCCGCGACACGTTCGGGCGGATGGCGATGGACGACGAGGAAACCGTGGCGCTGATAGCAGGCGGCCACACGTTCGGCAAGACGCACGGCGCTGCTCCCGCAGACAACGTCGGCCCCGAACCCGAGGGCGCCGGCCTCGAGAACCAGGGCCTCGGCTGGAAGAACAGCTTCGGTACGGGGAAGGGCGCCGACACGATCACGAGCGGCCTCGAAGTGACGTGGACCTCGACGCCGACGCAATGGGGCATGGGCTTCTTCAAGAATCTGTTCGGATACGAGTGGGAACTGACGAAGAGCCCCGCGGGCGCGCATCAGTGGGTCGCGAAGAATGCGGACGCAACGATCCCGCATGCGTACGATCCGTCGAAAAAGCTGCTGCCTACGATGCTGACGACCGACCTGGCGCTGCGCGCCGATCCGGCCTACGAGAAGATCTCGCGGCGTTTCATGGAAAATCCGGACGAGTTTGCCGACGCATTCGCGCGTGCATGGTTCAAGCTGACTCACCGGGACATGGGACCGCGTGTCCGTTACCTCGGGCCGGAAGTCCCCACCGAAGAACTGGTGTGGCAGGACCCGATTCCGGCGGTGAATCACCCGCTCGTCGACGAGAACGACATTGCGTCGCTTAAGCAGAAGCTTCTTGAGACGGGTCTTTCGGTATCCGAACTGGTTTCGACGGCATGGGCTTCGGCGTCGACGTTCCGTGGGTCGGACAGGCGCGGTGGCGCCAATGGCGCGCGCATCCGTCTCGCACCGCAAAAGGACTGGCCCGTCAATCAACCTGAGCAGTTGTCGAAGGTGCTGATGGCGCTCGATGGCGTGCGCGAAAACTTCAACAGCACGCAATCGGGTGGCAAGAAGATCTCGCTGGCTGATCTGATCGTGTTGGCGGGCAGTGTGGGTATCGAGCAGGCCGCGAAGAGCGCTGGTCATCCGGTGACCGTACCGTTTGCGCCGGGGCGCATGGACGCGTCGCAGGAACAGACCGACGTGTTGTCCGGTGCGATGCTCGAACCGGTGGCCGATGGCTTCCGCAACTTCCTGAAGAGCAAGTTCAGTGTTCCGGCCGAAGCGCTGCTGATCGACAAGGCACAATTGCTGACGCTGACGGCGCCGGAAATGACCGTGCTGATCGGCGGACTGCGGGTGCTGGATGTGAAGGTCGGCAACGAAGCGCACGGCGTCTTCACCGATCGTCCGGGCACGCTGACGAACGACTTTTTCCGCAATCTGCTCGACATGAGCACCGTCTGGGCGCCGGTGTCCGCGGAGAACGAAGTGTTCGCGGGGCGTGACAGCAGGACCGGCAAGCTTAAGTGGACCGGTACGCGTGTCGATCTGATCTTCGGCTCGCATGCGCAGTTGCGGGCACTGTCCGAGGTCTATGCGAGCGATGACGCGAAAGAGAAATTCGTCCGCGACTTTGTGGCAGCGTGGGTCAAGGTAATGAATCTGGATCGGTTCGATCTCGTTTGAACGCGCTTAAGTAGTCGTGAAGCCTCGCCGGGGTTTGGGAACCTGGCGGGGCTTTTTTGTGGGCGCTGCGCGGGTGGCGTGTGTCGCGCCGGTTGCTGGGGTTCGAAACGCGACGTTTCTAAATGGTTCAAACAGAGGATCAACGCAAAGTTGATATGTAATCGCTTGTCGCCGAAGCCTTGTGCCACCGCGATCGAGGCCGAATTGCATGCAAGCTTTAGGTGGGTATTGGTGCGGCGTTTGAACCACACGCAAGAGCGCGACGCGCTGAGCCAATGGAGCGAGGAGAGGAAGGCAGCGCCCAAGCGCCAGGCAGCGCGGCCGGCATCCAATGTGCCCGACGAAGGGGTGCCGGACGGGGTGCTCTGTTCTTCGTAAAGAGCGGGCGGCCAGCCCGGCTGGCCGTTCGCCGGAACCGCCGGTCGCGAAGCCGTCTGCCCCGCCAATGCCCAAGCCGGCCCCGCGCGAACAGGACACGCCTGAGTTCTCAGACCCATGGAGACTTGCGACCGTGCGACCGACGAAAGAAGTGCATCGTGCTGTCGCCAAGATGACTTGCTTGAACGAGTCGATCAGCCAGAAAAAGCACCGGCTCAATAGCCGGCATCATCGAGGCTTGACACGCGAACAGAGCAGCCGGCACGTCCCAAGACACGCTCGCGGTAGTAAACACTGAGCAGAAACCGTCGGCGTCTGGCCTTGATGGGCACGGAGGATCAAACACCCGCCAGCAGCACATACTTCAATTCGACGAATTCGGTGATCCCGTGATGAGATCCTTCACGTCCGATACCCGACTGCTTGACGCCGCCGAATGGCGCGACATCGACGCCGAGTAGTGCTGTATTCACGCCCACCATGCCGCATTCCAGCGCTTCCGCCACGCGGATAACCCGGCGCAGGTCGGTGGCGTAGAAGTACGATGCCAGCCCGTACTCGGTCGAATTGGCGATGCGGATCACTTCCTCTTCGTCTTTGAAGCGGTAAATCGGGGCGACAGGACCGAAGGTTTCCTCGTGGGCGATGATCATCGCGTCAGTTACCTCTGTCAGCACCGTCGGCTGAAAGAACGTGCGGCCCAGTTCGTGCGCCTTGCCACCGGTCAGGAGTCGTGCCCCCTTTCCGATGGCATCGTCGACGTGCTGTTCGACTTTCGCGAGCGCTTCCGGCGTGATCAACGGCCCAAGCTGGACGTCCTCATGCAATCCATTGCCAACTTTCAGTTCCTTGACCTTCGCGACGAGTTTCCCGACGAACTCGTCGTGGATCGCGTTCTGTACAAAGATCCGGTTCGCACTAATGCACGTCTGTCCGCTGTTGCGGTATTTGGACGTTACTGCGCCTTCGACTGCTGCGTCGATATCGGCGTCGTCGAATACGATGAACGGGGCATTGCCGCCAAGTTCGAGTGCGACTTTCTTGACCTTGTCGGCTGCTTGCCGCATCAGGATTTTGCCCACCTCACCTGAGCCAGTGAAGCCGACGAGCTGGACGGCATCGTGGTCGCACATCGCCTTACCGATCTGCGGCGCGTCGCCCGTGATCACGTTCAGCACACCGGCCGGCAACCCGGCTCGTTCGGCAAGTGCTGCCAGCGCGAGTGCAGTCAGCGGTGTCTCAGGAGCGGGCTTGATCACGATCGTGCAGCCTGCCGCAAGGGCGGGCGCGGCCTTGCGCGTGATCATCGCGGCGGGAAAATTCCACGGCGTGATGGCGGCGACGACACCGATCGGCTGTTTCAGCACCAGGATCCGGGCGTCTTCGCGATGAGACGGAATTGTCTCGCCATAGATACGCCGCGCTTCTTCTGCGTAGTATTCGATGAACGACGCCGCATACACGACTTCGCCGAGTGCTTCGGCCAAGGGTTTGCCCTGCTCGGCAGTAAGGATACGCGCGATGTCGTCCTTGTTTTCCATGATGAGCGCATACCAGCGTTTCAGCATAGTGGCTCGGTCTTTGGCGAGGAGCTTCGACCAGGACTTTAAGGCGATGGTGGCGGTGTTGATCGCATCCAGTGCCTCCTGTTCGCCGAAGCGTGGAACGCAGGTGAGCTGTTCGCCGGTGGCGGGGTTCGTGACGGAATCGACGGGCGTGCCGGCCCACGTGCCGTTCACGAAGCATTGGGAGCGCAGAAGAGAGGGATCGCGGAGTGATTTCATTTTGGATGTCCTTTCGGGATTGATCGGTGTTTCAGACAGCGACGACAGTGATCGATAAAGCGGACGAACTCGGACTGGCGAAGCGACTTAGGTCGGCCGACTCGAGGCGGCGGGATTCGCCGACATGGCGGGCAGGCAGGACAGCAGCGCGGCCAGCGCGATCGTTGCGGATATCCACGGCAGCGCGTGCAGGCCTATGCGATCGACGACCAGTCCGCCGAGCGCAGCGCCCACGGAAATGCCGCAGTAATTGGCAGTCGAGTTGAATGACAGGATCACGCTTCTGGCATTCGGGGCAAGGTTCATCAACCGTGTTTGCTGTGGAGCCTGGAAAGAGTAGGCGGCAAGACCCCACGCGACGAGGATGGCGAATATCCCGACGGTACGATGCGTGCCGAGCAGTGCGAGCTGGGAAACAAGTAGCACAGTGGGGCTAAGCCAGAGAATCCGGTGACCTCCGAAGCGATCGGTGGCCAGACCGCCCAGTATTCCGCCGGCAATGCCGGCAATGCCGAAAACCATGAGTGCGGACGCGGCCATGGAGGCCGGAAACCTTTCAACCAGCATCAGATACGCGGACGCGAACGTGTAGAGCGAATATTGCGCAGTGGCTTGCAGTAGCGTTGACGACAGACTGCCGATTACGCGCGGGTCGCGAAGGAGGATCGACCATTCGCCTCGCTTGCGGGACGTATCGCGCGCCGGCCATGTCGTGATGAAAACCAGACTTCCTGCGACGAGGGCTGTTACCGCAAAAGCAAGAAATGCCATCCGCCAGTTATAGGCTGTTGCCAGCCACATGGCGCCTGGAATGCCGATCAGCGTCGCGCCGCCCAGACCCAGATATACATAGCTGATTGCCTGGCCTCGCCGCGACGGTTCGACGGATGCCGCGAGATCGCTTGCGATCGGCGTGAACAGCACGGCACCGAGTGCGGTCAATATCCGGCCAATCAAAAGGAGCGCGGATGACTCGGCGCACGCTGAGACAGTGCATCCCAGGATGAAGATCCCGATGCCGCTCAGCGCAACCCGATGGCGAGAAAACGGCGCAGCCAGTACGCCAGTGAACGGTGCGACGGCCGCATAGGTCAGTCCGTACACGAACGCGAAAGACGTGGTCTGTGCATCGGTCAGATGAAATTCATGCCCGACCGGGACGAGCAATGCGGTCATCACCAGCGCATTGGAGCAAACTGCCAGATTGCCAAGAAGAAGCCCCGAAAGTTTCGTGTACATCGGTTATGAGCATGTGTCGTCTGAGAAAGACATCAGACTACCGCCGATCTGTTATGGTGTTAAATCGATGATGTTACTTTCGTTTATCGATGTCATGAATGTTGACCATGTCGATTTGAATCTGCTGAAAGCTTTCAGGGCTCTGCACGAGGAGCGCAGCGTTTCGCGCGCTGCGCAGCGGCTTGGCATCGGACAGCCGGCGATGAGTCACGCGCTGAAACGTCTGCGCGAACTTTTTCAGGATCCTCTGTTTCATCGAATCCCGGTCGGCATCGAGCCGACAGTGCGTGCCAATGAAATTGCGCAGCAGATCGAGTCGGCCTTCGAACTGCTGTCTTCTGCGGTAAATCCGCAGGAAGGTTTCGATCCTTCGCGTCTCGTGCGGACGTTCGTGCTCGCGGGATACGACTACGCAGGGCTGGTTTTCCTGCCGGGTCTCCAGCAGCGTCTTGCCGAAATTGCGCCGGGCGTCGTACTGCGGTTTCTGAATCTGGGCCGGTCGGAAGCGATGGACGGCCTGGAGGCTGGCACCGTCGATCTCGTGATCGCCACACCGGGGCCGACGTCGAAGCGGCTGAAGACAGCGCGATTGATGACCGAACGCTTCGTTGCCTTGACGCGCCGGGATCATCCGCTGGTCGATGATCCCGGCCTTGAGCGTTACCTGGCTGCGCGGCATGTCGCTATAGGCACGGAAACCTCGCCGACGAGCCTCGTTGAAGGACGTCTCGCAAGACTGGGTCATAGCCGGCGAATTGCACAATTTGTTCCGCATTTCTCGATGGCGGCATGGCTCGTCGCTGAAACTGATCTTGTCGCGACGCTGGGCGAACGGCTTGCGCGGATTTTTGCGCGCTTCTTTGAACTGACCGTCATCGATTTACCGTTCGAGATTCCCGAGTACACGCTTTATCTCTACTGGAACCGGCGTTACGACTCGGAACCGGTGCATCGCTGGCTGCGTTCGATCATCCTCGAGACACTACAGGCGGCGGAGAGTGCTTTCACGCGATTGAGGGAGGGCGGAGCGGAGTCGACTCATATTGCCGACTGAACGGGCCGGCTCCGCGATTGCCGCCGCCGATAAACGACATTACTGTCGTCGATGCAGTCGAGAGACCGGCCACGGCTAAACCAGGCCCGTGTCGCGATCATGGATATTTTCGAGGGTGTGCCATGGCTTCCATACGCAATTCCGTTCCTGGCATCTCACAGGGAGGGCTGCGTTGTGTTGGCTCGCTGCGCGTACGCGGCGGGCTTGCCCTCGTCGGGGCTCTCGTTCTGGCTTCGACTGCATGCGCACCCGTGGAAGCGGCGCAGACCACGCATGGGTGCTGACTCCAGAAGGGGCGCAGTGTCGCGTGGTGACCGAGGAGGCGGGTACGGGCGCCGGCGTCGTGGCTGTGCGCCGGGCTCATTCCGCTTATCTCCATGCAGGTCACGCAGCCTGGCTCGAAGACCTGAAACGATACGCAGAGCGCAATCCCCCTGCGAGCGCCTCTTCGACTTCTGACGGACGCTCGTGAGCGAGCGTCACGAGTGTCGCGCCTTGACCGCAATGACAAGCCCCGACGTCAGCAGACCCAGTCCCGCAAGCTGAACAGCGGAGGGCCAGTCGCCGGTCGCCGGAATGCCGAGCAGTATCGCGACGCCTGGCGACAGTGCTGGAAATAGCGCCGCGCGGCCAGGCCCGAGATCCTGCACTGCCCTCGCGAACGCAAACAGTGCAACGACACCCGACAGCACGCCCTGCGCAATGACCTGCACAACGATCACGACTGGACTGACGGAGACTAGCGCGTGTAATCCTGCGTGCACCAGATAAACCGGCACGTAGATGGCATCCGAAAGCACCGAAACGACCGCAGTGGCGGTCAACGGCGCGAAGTGAGCATCAAACTGTCGACAAACTTACAACCGGGGGTTTTGTCAAAGCCATTCTGAAATGTCCGCTTGCCGGCTAAATAGAAATGTCCGGTTTTGACGTCAGGTTTGCCCCTGTCTTTCACGGTTTGAATCTCACGCAGTGTCGAAGGATGCGGGCTGAAGGGGCAGGGTGTGTCAGTCCGTTCAGTGAGCGCGTGCAGACCGCCGGCCAGATGTCAAAGGCACCTTCGACGGCTGCGCGATCTGCACGATCGCCTGATCCAGATCGGCGCGTGTGAACTCGCGCTGCTTCTCGTGCCCCGCTTGCGCTGGTCGTGTTCAACCGGCCGGCCGCGATTCGTGCGCGACGGCGAGCCCGATGCGCGCCGGTCATCACGCTGCGCCTGCAGCGCCTGTGCCACCTCCAGCGCGTGTCCCAGCCGCCTGTGCTCGACGACCGCGCCCTGATCGATCTCCGAGAGCCGGTCATACGGCACACAGGGCAGCGCCATGCCATCCGCCCTGAGCTCGATCCGTCCATCCTGATACTCCCAGATGTCGATATGGCGGTGAACCAGCCTGCGGTTCGCCGGCGTGTCCTTGAGCCGAACGGTTTCCTTCGACAGCACCAGGCCATGGCATTCGCGCAGTTTCTCGCACGCCAGCGTCGGCCCGAAATCGGGATAGCGCTCGCGGATCAGCGCCAGCGCCCGCTGTGCCTTGCCCGCAGGCAACTGGTGGTTGCCCGGGCGCCCACGCTTGCCCGATACCAGTCCGGCTACGCCTGCGGCCCGGTAACGCAGCACCAGCCGCTCAATCTGGCGCACGCTCAGGCCCAGCCGTCCGGCTGCCTGACCAGGCCTGAGCCG
>DATJJN010000122.1:0-25431 GCA_035492135.1 Paraburkholderia sp.
GGCGTCGTGACGTCGCGCGTGCACTGATATCGACGGGAGCCGACCATGTTCTCCGGATTGCGTGAAGATGTGCAGACCGCCGGCCGCTACCTCGGCCAGACGATGCGGCTGATGATCGGCCTGCCGGATTACGACGGGTACCCATGACGCCCGGCACGAAGATCACGGGTATGACGCGTTGCGGAATGTTGTAGCAGACCGCGATACTGTTGTCGGGGCGCGACGTGACAGACGAATAATGAACTGATCCGTCGTCGGCAATCTTCGGCTCGATGATGCGTTCCAATTTATCCAAGGCAGTTTTTTTTCTATGCGAATGACGTGCACGACGGAGTCTGTCGACACGCACGCCTGTTGCATCAGGAGTGCGAAGGTAGGAGCGCGATGCGGAGTTGTGACAGTCAGACTCGCGTTATACCCCGCATCCTGCGTGGACTAATGCACTCACCGCCGAAAAATCTCCATTTATTGTCGGGTCGCAATGTCGCAAACAGAAACTGATGGACGCGCTCAGCCGCCTTCAAACCGAAAGTGACCCTGTCAACAGTCAACGGTGAGCGCAAGCTATGTTTTGTAAAATCGCACGGCTTAGCCGCCTCGCCCGCCGATCCGCTGGGCTTCTGCGATAGCCACCGACAGGGCTCGCGCGAAGGACCACAGTCCCCTTAGCCAGGGCCTTTGAGACCCACGACTTCCGAATGGCTGCCAAGCGTTCCGGCAACAAGCCATCGATGCAACACACTACACAGTCGTGCGTCGATTTCGAACGCTGGTGGGCGAATGAATCGTCGTGGATGCGGCGTTCGCAACGTCCGGGCGGAAAAATAAAAAAGGCGCAACGGCATTTACCGTTGCGCCCTTCACGCTTCTTAACCGTGCCGCACTAGCGCGGCTTAGCGAACCTCAAACTCAATGCGCCGCCACCGTCGCCGGCTTCTTCGTCTGCGCGGCGTGCTTGATCTCTTCGAGCTTGATCTCGACGTGACGCGAGAACACGTACTCGGCAGGCCGCTGACTGTCGAGCGGAATGTCCTTCGCGAACGCGCCTTCGGTCTTCGGACCGCTCATCGCGACCTTCATCGCCTTCAGCGGATGCGCGACCGTGTCCAGCACCGCCGTCGCCTCGAAGCCGCAGTGGACCATGCAGTTCGCGCACTTCTCGTAGTTGCCGGTGCCGTACTTTTCCCACTCCGTGGTTTCCATCAGTTCCTTGAAGGTCTTCACGTAGCCTTCGCCGACCAGATAGCACGGCTTCTGCCAGCCGAACACCGTGCGCGCCGGATTGCCCCACGGCGTGCATTCGTACGTCTGGTTGCCCGCGAGGAAGTCGAGGAACAGGCTCGACTGGCTGAACGACCAGTTCTTGCCGTTGTTGCCGCGCTTGAAGATCTCGCGGAACAGCGTCTTCGTTTTCTCGCGGTTCAGGAAGTGCTCCTGGTCCGGCGCGCGCTCATACGCATAGCCGGGCGACACCGTGATGCCGTCCACGCCGATCGGCCCCAGCGTATCGAAGAACTTCGCGACGCGCTCCGGCACCGCATCGTTGAACAGCGTGCAGTTGATGTTCACGCGGAACCCACGGCGCTTCGCTTCCTTGATCGCGGCGACCGCCTTGTCGTACGTGCCTTCCTGCGACACCGAGTGGTCGTGCATGTCGCGATCGCCGTCGAGGTGGACCGACCACACGAAGTACGGGCTCGGCTCGTAGTCGTCCATCTTCTTTTCCATCAGCAGCGCGTTCGTGCACAGGTACACGAACTTCTTGCGCGCCATGATGCCCTTCACGATCTGCGGCATTTCCTTGTGCAGCAGCGGCTCGCCACCGGCGATCGACACGACCGGCGCGCCGCACTCGTCGACGGCCTCGAGGCACTCGGCGAGCGACAGACGCTGGTTCAGGATCGGATCCGGATAGTCGATCTTGCCGCAGCCGTTGCAGGCGAGGTTGCAGCGGAACAGCGGTTCGAGCATCAGCGCGAGCGGATAGCGCTTGTTGCCGCCGAAATGCTGGCGCGCGATATAGGCGCCAACGCGGACTTTCTGTAGCAGCGGAATAGACAAGGTGTCCTCCTTAAACTTCGCGCGCGACGAGGGGTTGAAGCAGCTTCGCCGGCAGCTTGAATTCGACTTTCTCTTCGCGACCGGCCATCGTCGACACATCGACGGGGCCGAGCGCACGCAGCGCGTCGATCACGTTTTCGACCATTTCTTCGGGCGCCGAGGCCCCCGCGGTGATCCCGACTGCCTGCACGTTCGCGAACCATTCGGCCTTCACTTCGGAGCCGTCCGCGACGAGGTAGCTCGGCACGCCGGTTTCGCTGCCGATTTCGCGCAGGCGGTTCGAGTTCGAGCTGTTCGTCGCGCCGACGACCAGCAGCACGTCGACCTGCGTCGACAGCTCGCGCACCGCCGCCTGGCGATTTTGCGTCGCGTAGCAGATGTCGCGCGTGTCCGGGCCGACGATGTCGGTGAAGCGCGCGAGCAGCGCATCGATGATGCCGCGCGTGTCGTCGACCGACAGCGTCGTCTGCGTCACATAAGCGAGCGGCGCATCGATCGGCAGGTCGAGCGTCGCGACTTCGGCTTCGCTCTGCACGAGCAGCACGCGGCCGGGAATCTGGCCGATCGTGCCTTCGACTTCCGGATGGCCGGCGTGACCGATCAGGATCAGCGTGCGGCCCGCGCCAACGTACTGGCGACCCTGCACGTGCACCTTCGTGACGAGCGGGCAGGTGGCGTCGAGCACGTCGAGGTCGCGCTCGTCGGCTGCGCGTTCGACGCTTTTCGCGACGCCGTGCGCGCTGAAAATGGCGACGGCGCCGTGCGGCACTTCATCGAGCTCTTCCACGAAACGGGCGCCCTTGTTGCGCAGATTCTCGACCACGTGCCGGTTGTGGACGATCTCATGGCGCACGTAGACGGGCGCGCCGTGCTTCTGCAATGCGCGGTCGACGATTTCGATCGCGCGGACAACACCCGCACAAAAGCCGCGGGGCTGGGCAAGGATGACTCGCATAGGATGGCGAACTCCGACTGACGCGGGCTTCGAACCAGCCACTACAGATGACTTTATCGCCGCGACCATCAATTTTAGGGGTGTTCAACGATGCATTCGGCGCACTGCATGCCGACGCACCAAGTAAAACGCGCATTTTAACCGCATCGACGCCCGTCTGCTGCGTCGCGTACGCGGCCAGGGTCGGAACCGCTGCGGCCCGCGCCGGCCGGTGGCTGCGGTGCCGCAATGCAACATTCGACGTCAGCACTTAAACTAACTGGTTCCGTCTCTGTCTGAGATCCGGAACTTATAGAACCTGAAAGCTAACGTCGTTGTCAACGCGTTGATGGAAGCGGATCTTTACGAAAACTTTCCCGTCGCCAAAATCCTGTTGCCGAAGCCGCTGAGGCCGCCGGTCGCCGTGATCTATCACGTCGTCCGCACGCTCGCCGACATCGCGGACGAAGGCGACGACGCGAGCCCGGCCGAACGGCACATGCGGCTCGCCGACTTCCGCGCGGGCCTCGACGCGATCGCGGCCGGCCGCACAGCGCCAGTCCATCCGACCCTCTTCGCGACGCTCGCAGACACGGCGAAGCGCCATCGACTGCCGCTCGCGCCGTTTTTCCAGCTGATGTCGGCGTTCGAGCAGGACGTCGACACGATGCGCTACGCGGACGGCGCGGCGCTCCTCGACTACTGCAGCCGCTCGGCCACGCCGATCGGCGAGCTGATGCTGCATCTGATCGGCGCGGCGACGCCGGAAAACCTCGCCGATTCCGATGCCATCTGCACGGGGCTGCAGTGGGTGTCGCTGCTGCGCGACATCCCGACGGACTGGCAGCGCGGCCGTGTATACCTGCCGCTCGCGGATCGGCAGCGCTTCGGCGTGACGGAGGCGCAAATCGCGGCCGGCATCGTCGACGACGGATGGCGCGCGCTGATGCGCGATCAGATCGCCGGCGCGCGTGCGATGATCCTGCGCGGCGCGCCGCTCGCGCTGCGCTTGCCGGGCCGCTGCGGGCTCGAGCTGTGCAGCGTCGTGCACGGCACGCTGCGCGTGCTGGAGCGCATCGAGCGCGCGGACTACGACGTCTTCTATCACCGCCCGACGCTGCGTCTCACCGACCGGGCGGTTGTCCTGTTACGCACGGCGGCCATGTGGCTGTCGCGGCGCGTCGGCGCCGGCGCGCCGTCGGTCGAGGGAAACGCATGATTCACACCATTCTGTTTGCGCTGTCGTGTCTGTCGCTCGTGATCTGGGCCGTGCTGCTGTTCGCGCGCGGCGGTTTCTGGCGGGCGCGGCCGGCCGAGCCGCTCGCCGTCGCCGCGCCTCACGGCGGCTGGCCGGCGGCGGTCGCCGTCGTGCCGGCGCGCAACGAGGCGGACGCGATCGGCGACGCCGTCGCGTCGCTGCTCGCGCAGGACTACGCGGGCGCGTTCCACGTGATCGTCATCGACGACCACAGCACCGACGGCACTGCCGAAGTCGCCCGCGCGGCCGCGCTGCGCCTGCAATGCCCGGAAAAGCTGACGGTGATCGCCGCGAAGCCGCTGCCGCCCGGCTGGTCCGGCAAGGTGTGGGCGCAGTCGCAGGGCATCGACGCGGTGCGTACGCTCGGGCTGCCGGCCGACTACCTGCTCTTGACCGACGCCGACATCGGCCATCCGGCCGACGCGCTCACGCAACTCGTCGCGCGCGCGCTTGCCGAGGGCCGCGATCTCGTCTCGCTGATGGTGCGGCTGCGCTGCGACTCGTTCTGGGAAAAAGCGCTGATTCCGGCGTTCGTGTTCTTCTTCGCGAAGCTGTATCCGTTTTCGTGGGTCAACAACCCGCGCAACCGGACCGCGGCGGCGGCCGGCGGCTGCATGCTGGTGCGCCGCGCGGCGCTCGAAGAGGCGGGCGGCATCGAGTCGATCCGCGCGGAACTGATCGACGATTGCAGCCTCGCCGCGCGCATCAAGCATCGCGGGGACGGGCGGCATCCGATCCGTCTCGACGTGGCCGCGCGCAGCGTGTCGCTGCGTCCGTACGACAGCTGGAAGGACATCTGGAACATGATCGCGCGCACCGCGTTCACGCAGCTGCGCTATTCGTCGTGGCAGCTCGCGGGCACGCTCGCAGGGATGGCGATCATCTATCTCGTGCCGCCCGTCGTTGCGCTCGTGCTCGGGCCGAAGGGCTGGCCCGCGTGGCTCGCGTGGGCGGCGATGTGCTCGGCGTATGCGCCGATGCTCGCTTACTACCGGCGTTCTCCGCTGTGGGCGCCGTTTCTGCCGCTCGTCGCGCTGTTTTATGTCGGCGCGACGTTCGCGTCCGCGTGGCGGTTCTGGCGCGGCAAGGGCGGGCAGTGGAAGGCGCGCGTGCAGGCGCCGGTGCAGGGGCGCTGACGCGCCGCCCAGTTCGGGCGCCCGGCGCGCCCGTTCTTCGCGAACCGGCGTTTCCGGGTCCGCGGCGACGCTGTCCGCGCGTTAGCGCTGCGTCAGCATCATGTACATCTGGATCACCATGTCCGGCGAGAACGTGAACGGCACCCAGCCGTGGCCGGTATGGCGCAGCACCAGCAGGCGGTCGCCGTTCGACTGTTTCTGCACGGCCATCACCGGATTCTTCGTCGCGACGAAGCGCCAGCCCGGCGGGATGTCGGGCGGGGTTTCCGGCGTCATCGACGCGCGCGCGTTCGCGAGTTCCTCCACCAGTTGACCGACCTGCAGCGGATGCAGCGACACCGTCTGCCCGCCGATCGTCATCGTGATCTCGTTCTGCGACGGGCGGCCGATCTGCAGCGTCGGCGGTTCGGCGGGGGCGCTTGCCTCGGCCGTTGCGACTTCGTCGGCGACGGCGATGGTTTCCGCGGCCGTCGCGTTTGCGCGGGCTGCCGGTTCGGAGGCCGCGACAGACAACGCCGCGTCATCCGTCGAAGGGTGCGCGGCAGAGTTCGAGTCGTCGGCGGGGGAGGCGGCCAGTGCGGCGTCGACGGCCTTGATGAGCTGATCGACACCGGATTCCAGCGCGCCGATCTGGTCTTGAAGATTCATGCGGAGCTTCCCGGTTAGGACCCGCGATTTTACCGGCACGGCGTACCGATGCGCGCCGCGTCGTTGCTCCGATGTCGCAACAAAAGTTGTAACAATTTGCGCGCGGCGCGGCGCTTGTGTTGCTGCCGGCAACTACGTTTGCAGATACCCCGCCGCGCGGAACCAGTCGAGTGCGTCCTTCAGCCCTTCGCGATACGGCCGCGCGCGGTAGCCGAGTTCGCGCTCCGCCTTCGCGGACGTGAAGTACATCTTGTTCTTCGACATCTTCAGCGCGTCCACGGTGACGAACGGCTCGCGTTTCGTGAAGCGCGCGACGGCCTCCGCGCCGAGCGCAATCGGATAGAGCGGCCAGCGCGGCAGCGCGATCGTCGGCGGTTTGCGGCCAACGATGCCGGCGATGTCGGCGAGCATCTGCTGCAGCGGCAGATTCTCGCCGCCGAGGATGTAGCGCTCGCCGATGCGTCCACGGTCGAGCGCGAGGAAGTGCCCGAGCGCGACGTCGTCGACGTGCACGAGGTTCAGCCCGGTATCGACGAACGCCGGAATCTTGCCGGTCGCCGCCTCGACGATGATGCGGCCCGTCGGCGTCGGCTTCACGTCGCGCGGGCCGATCGGCGTCGACGGATTCACGATCACGGCGGGCAGTCCGTCGCGCGCGATCATCTGCTCGACCGCGCGCTCGGCGAGCACCTTGCTGCGCTTGTACACGCCCACAGCCTGCTCGACCGTGCCCGGCGACGTCTCGTCGACGGACGCGCCCGAGCCCGTCACCTTCAGCGTCGCGACGCTGCTCGTGTAGACGATCCGTTCGACGCCCGCGTCGAGCGCGGCGCGCATCGTCGCCTGCGCGCCTTCGAGGTTCGCGCGCTCGATTTCGTGCGGGTCGGGCGCCCACAGACGGTAGTCGGCGGCGACGTGGAACAGGTAGCGCACGCCGGCGAGCGCCTTGCGCATCGAATCGACGTCGCGCATGTCGCCGGTCACGATCTGCGCGTCGAGTCCTTCGACGTTGGTGCGCGGGCTCGTCGCGCGCATCAGCACGCGCACGGCGTAGCCCTTTTGCTGCGCGATGCGGGCGACGGCCGAGCCGACGAAGCCGGACGCGCCGGTAATCAGCACGAGATCGCGTGAGGAGTCGGTCATTCGGGATTTCGCTTGCGAAAGTTCGGTGGCGGGCGGCGGGGCGGCGAAGCGCGGTTCGCGCCGTCCGGTGTGGGTCGGATTGTACGTGGCGCATCGGGATCGTGGCAGGCGGGGCCGCAACGCGAACGTCGCATCGGCGACAGGATTGGCCGGACCCTGGCCGACGCCAGCGCGCGATGCCGACTACAATCCCGCGCTGATGACGTGTTGCTGCTTTAGAGGGGAGAAACAACGATGACCGATCTCGATTCGCGTATCGAAACGTATTACGTGCGCGTGCGCGGCATGGTGCAGGGCGTGGGCTTTCGTCATGCGACGGTGCGCCAGGCGCACGCGCTGCGCATCCGCGGCTACGTGGCGAATCTGGAGGACGGCTCGGTCGAGGCGGTGATTCAGGGGCCGGCGAACCAGATCGACCGGATGCTGTCGTGGCTGCGCCGCGGTCCGCCGTCGGCTCGGGTGACCGATCTCGTCAGCGAGGAGCGGCCAAACGACAAGCGCTACGACCGCTTCGAGCAGCATTGACACAACCCCGACCGGAAAGGCGCGGGAACGCGGTCAACGCACCGCGAGCAGGCTCTCCGCGAAACCCCATTCATCCTCGATCCACTGTCGACGGCACGCGAAGCCGGCGTCGGCCGCGATCGCCGGAATTTCGTCCGCGTGGTACTTGTGGCTGCTTTCGGTCCAGATCGTCTCGCCCGCTTCGAGCGTCACCGACAGCGCCGCTGCGCGCACCTTCACGTCGACACGCCGCTTCGCGCGCAGATGCATCTCGACGCTGCGCGCGTCCGGATTGAAGCGCGCGACGTGCTCGAACGCGTCGAGGTCGAAATCGGCGCCGAGTTCGCGATTGATTCGCGCGAGCAGGTTCAGGTTGAAGGCGGCGGTCGCGCCGATCGCATCGTCGTACGCGGCGAGCAGCGTATCGACGGGCTTCACGAGGTCGGTGCCGAGCAGCAGCGTGTCGCCGGGCTTCAGCATCGCGCGGATGTCGCGCAGGAAGCGCGTCGCCGCGAGCCGCGCGAAGTTGCCGATCGTGCTGCCGAGAAACAGCACGAGCAGTTGCTCGCCGCTCGCGCGGTGGCGGCTCACTTCGGCGAGGCCCGCGAGATAGTCGCGCTCGTAGCCGACGATCGAGATGCGCTCGATGTCGCCGAGTTCGCGGCGGCACAGTTGCAGCGCGGCGCGCGAAATTTCGATCGGGCAGTACGACGTCGGGCGCTTCCTGCACAGCGCTTCGAGGATGCGGCGCGTCTTGCGCCCGCTGCCGCTGCCGAGTTCGGCGACGGTCACATCCGACGGCAATTCGCCGACGATATCGGCGGCGTGGCGCGTGAGCAGCCGCTCTTCCGAGCGCGTGACGCCGTATTCGGGCAGCACGGTAATCACTTCGAACAGCGACGAACCGATTTCGTCGTACAGATACTTCGACGGCAATTCCTTCTGTGGCGCGTGCGTGAGGCCGGCGCGGACGTCGGCGGCGAAGCCGCCGGCGACGGCAGCGTGGGGCGCGGGACGGATCATGCGGACTCCAGATGGTGGCGGGCTGCGCGCGATGCGCACGGGAAGCGCGTGCCGGGAACGGCGGCGCGCATGGCTTACGTTCTAGTCCATTGCGGCGCGATCCGCACGACGGATTCGGGGCGCCGCAATCGTCGGACGCGCGCAAACCGCATGCCCATCGCCCGCGCCGCGACGCTAGAATGCCGGCTGCGCGGCCGCCACGGCGCCGTTCGATCGCGCTTCAGCGCGTTAGCGTATCAGCGCAGCTTAAAAAATACTTTTCAGTCGATGACCCATTCCACTCCCCTGCGGCGTCGTTTCGCGATCGCCTCCGCGCATTTCCTGTCGTTTCGATGAATTCGCACGAGCCCGGACGCGGCATCGCGTTGTCAGTCGGCGCGTCGGCCCTTTTCGCGCTGCTTTCCGCGTATACGCTGCTGCTGAAGCCGCTCGGCGGCCTCGACATCTTCGCGTGGCGCGTGATCTGGACGGTGCCCGGCGCGCTGCTGCTGCTCGCGCTGCGCGGACGCTGGCCGCAACTGTGCGCGCTCGTCGCGCGCATGCGCGCGCAGCCGCGCGTCGCGCTCGCGCTCGGGGCCACCGCCGCGCTGCTCGGCACGCAGCTCTGGGTGTTCCTGTGGGCGCCGCTGCATGGACGGATGCTCGAAGTGTCGCTCGGCTACTTCCTGCTGCCGCTAGTGATGGTGCTCGTCGGCCGCTTTTACTATCGCGAGCGGCTCGACGCGCTGCAATGGGCGGCGGTCGCGTGCGCGGCGGTCGGCGTCGCGCACGAGCTGTGGGCCACGCACGCGTTTTCGTGGCCGACGCTGCTCGTCGCGTTCGGCTACCCGCCGTACTTCATGCTGCGTCGCAGGATCGCCGTGGAGCCGATGACGGCCTTTGCCGTCGAGATGATGCTCCTGTTGCCGGTCGCGGCGATCCACGCGGTGGCGGGCGGCTCGCTCGCGTTGCTGGCGGGGCGGCCGCTGCTCGCGTTCGTGCTGCTGCCGGGCCTCGGCGTGCTGAGCACGTTCGCGCTCGCCTCGTGGCTGAAGGCGAGCCGCCTGCTGCCGATGGCGCTGTTCGGCATCCTCGGCTACGTGGAGCCGGTGTTGCTCGTCGTGCTGTCGGTGACGCTGCTCGGCGAACATCTCAGCGCGAGTCAGTTCGCCACGTATGGGCCGATCTGGCTCGCGGTCGCGCTCGTCGCGCTGCATAGCGCGCGGCTCGTGCGCGTGCCGCGCTGAAGCAGCGCTCAGCGCCGTCCTGCGCCGTGTCCCGCGTGCGTGCCGCCCGGCGCGCCGCCGCGCACCGGTCCGGCTTGCGCGTCGATCGCGTCGCGTAGCGCGGGCCGCCAGCCGACGCTGAACAGCGCCTCGGCGAGCACGAACAGCGGGCCGATCAACAGGCCGATCACGTCGTCGACGAACGCCGGCTTGCGATGTTCATACGCCACGTGTCCGACGAACTGAATGATCCAGCCGATCACGAACAGCCCGACGCCGCTGCCGAGCCACACCGTCGTCGACTGCTGCGCGAACCAGCTGCCGAGCGCGACGCACGCGGCCGAAAAGACCGCCATCGCTACGCCGAGCGGCACATCCAGCACCAGGTAGTAAAGCGTGGCCGCGCCGAACAGCAGCCAGGCCGGCGAGACGCTGAACGGCAACGCGGCGGG
The DNA here is from genome assembly GCA_035492135.1 of Paraburkholderia sp. Classification (GTDB taxonomy): domain Bacteria; phylum Pseudomonadota; class Gammaproteobacteria; order Burkholderiales; family Burkholderiaceae; genus Paraburkholderia. The sequence continues at coordinate 10,365 of DATJJN010000122.1, forward strand.
CGACCACGCGGGCCGCGACAGCAGGATCGCGAGCGCGACGACGATCAGCGGAATGCCGACGAAGTGCGTCGCGATGTTGCGGCGATCGCGATGGTACGCCGCGTATTGCGCGAGTTGATCGGTCAGGGTTCGCATCGGGTGGGCTCCGTTCGAGGGCTTCAGATTAACGCGCGGCGGCGTCACCGCGCGGCCGGTGAGGGAAAGACCGTATCGGTTCAGACGCACAACGCAGATCGACACGTATCAAGGTTGATCGTCAACATCAACGTCGGATTGCGCGCACAGTCTCGCGGGCCCGCCGTTGCCCGCGCCGCGTTTTTGAGATGACAATGGCCGCACACCAACGACGACACGGAGACATGCACCGATGAACAAGGGCCAGTGGATCGACATCGAGTCGCGCGACGGCGGCACGTTTCGCGCGTATACCGCGCTGCCGCCGGAGGGCAGCGGGCCGGGTCTCGTGCTGCTGCAGGAAATCTTCGGCGTGAACGCCGCTATGCGCGACATGGCCGACCGCTACGCGGAGGAAGGCTACGTCGTGATGGTGCCGGATCTGTTCTGGCGTCTGGAGCGCGACGTCGATCTCGGCTACGGCGACGCGGACTTCGAAAAGGCGCTCGGGCTGCACGAGCGTTTCGATGCGGACCGCGCGATCGACGACATCGAGGACACGCTCGCCGCGCTACGCGCGCACCCGTCGCATCGCGGCAAGGTCGGCGCGCTCGGCTACTGTCTCGGCGGCCGGCTCGCGACTCTCGCGGCGGCGCGTACCGACGTCGATTGCGCGATCGGCTACTACCCGGTCGGGCTCGAGCGCTATCTGGACGAGGCGCCGGCGATCCGCTGCCCGCTGATGCTGCACTTCGCGGGCGACGACGCGCATTGCGACGCGACGGTGCGCGAGCGCGTGCAGCAGGCGCTCGCGGGCAAGCCCGGCGTCGAAATCTACACGTACCCTGGCTGCGATCATGCGTTTGCGTCGTCGTCGCGGCCGCAGTTCGACAAGGCGGCGTCGATGATGGCGTACTCGCGCTCGCTCGCAATGCTGCGCCGCGTGCTCGCGCCGATCTACGATTTCAACGCGCTGTGGGAAGCACACTGTTATCACGAGTTCGTCACGCGCAAGCCGGACGACGTGATGCCGACGATGGTCGCCGAGCCGTACGTGAACCACATTCCGACGATGACGGGCGGCGTCGGCCACGACGAACTGAAGCGGTTCTATACGTATCACTTCGTGCATTCGAATCCGGCGGACACGCGGCTGATCCCCATTTCGCGCACGATCGGCTCGGACCGCGTCGTCGACGAGTTCATCTTCTGCTGCACGCACGACCGCGAGATCGACTGGCTGCTGCCCGGCCTCGCGCCGACCGGCAAATACTTCGAAGTGCCGATGCTCGCGGTGATCTGCTTTCGCGGCAACAAGCTCTACAACGAGCACATCTACTGGGACCAGGCGTCGGTGCTCGCTCAGATCGGCGCGATCGACCCGACCGGACTGCCGATTGCCGGCCGCGAAAGCGCGAAGAAACTGCTCGACGAAACCTTGCCGTCGAACACGCTGATGGCGCGCGCGTGGCGCGAAAGCGAGGGCAAGCCGATCTGAAAACGAGCGGCGCGTGGCGGCCGCGCGTTCGTCAGTTGAACGGATTGTCGACGACGCCGGGCTTCGCGTCCGGCTCGTCGGCGATTTTCTCGGGCAGGTGCGGATCGGCCTGCAACCGCGCGACGACGCCGTCGAGCGCCGCCTTCAGCGCGAGCGCCGCCGCGAGGCCGCGCCGGTCGCGCGTGAGCGACAACTCGCCCGCGATGCGCACGGCGCGCGTGCCGTTCGTGACCGTCAGCGCGTCGCCCTGCACGTTGAGTACGTCGTCGTCGTTCGCGTATGCGTCAAACACCTTTGAGTCCTCCCGGGCGCTGGTCTTTCAGGTCCTCCGGAATGCCGGGGAACCGGATGCCGCTCGCCGCTTCGAGTTCGTGCACCGAGCGGATATCGTAGCGGTTCGTCGCGACGTTGTCGGCGACGATCGCGAACGCCAGCCGCTTCGACGGCACGACCTTGAAAAGCTGCGTCGGCACGAACACGCGCGACGCGCCGATCGTCTGCAACTGCGCGCCGACGAAAAGCGGCCCGGTGACGACATACGCGTCGCCGTTCTTCGACGCGATCCGGCGCACGGCGGTTTCGATGCGCGCCCACAGCCGCTCGTTGTTCTCGCGGTTCTGCGGCACGACGTTAGCAAGCGAGAAGGACTGCGCCATCGCGTCCGGATTCCACCGGTTGCCGGCCGGACTCATGTGGCCGCGGTCGAAGCCGCTGCGCCTGTAGTCCGCGAGCGTCGCGCCTTCGCCGGGCGGCAGGCGGTCGTCTTCGAAGAAGCGGTTCGTGCGCGTCATGTCTTTCGCCGCTTCGACGTGAGCGCGCGTCAGATGCTCGGCCGACCACAGCGGACCGTGCGTAATACCGGAGTGCAGCACGACGAAATCCGAGTAGCAGAGCACGCGCGTCTTCGGCGCCATGCGCGCGTTGGTGAGCGTCGGGAACTGGCCATCGGGAACGAATTCGGAGCAGGGCGCAGCCGCGAACACATGGCTCGCGGCGGCCATCAACAGACCGGCAAACAGCTTTTTCATCGGAAGGTGGCGCGCGGCGTGCGCTGTCGTGACTATCGGCGGCCCGCAAGTATAGCGGGCACGCGCGAGTGCAGCCATCGCGTCACGGCGTGTGGCGGATGTCGGTCAGTGACGGCGCGGCGCGGGACGATGCCGCAAGCGAAGCCTCAACCCGCGAACAGCGAATGCTCCGCCTGGATCGGCTGACGATCGACGGCCTGCAGCCGCCAGAAGCCGCTCATCGGCGCGTGCGACTGCTCGCACGACCACGTCGCATCGCCTTCGGACTTGCTCACCTGCTGGCGCCGGTCCACGTGCAACCCACGCAGCGTGCAAAGCGGCTCGTCGGCACTCGGTGCGCAGAGCGCGGTCACGCCGTTGGCGTCGCGCAGCTCGCCCCACGCGGGCAGGTCGACGCCTTCATGCGATTCGCGCGACCACCGCTGCTGATCGATGTCGAGCCAGAGCACGGCGTAGTCGTGGTTGACGGTCGGATCGGGACCGTTGATCAGAATCGTGAGTCGCATGTCGACGCTCGCGAGTGTGGAGGGAAGGGGAATATCCAGTCTAGGATGCCCTCGCGCCGGTGCAAGTCGGCGATTCACATGGCGCGGCCGCTTCAATAGTGTTTTGTTCACATGATTCCCGTCGCGAGCCGACTATCGGCGGGATTGAAATTGCCAATTGGGAACGACCGGCCCACCTCCTAGATTGATAAGGCGGCGCGCCTGTCCGGTCCCTGCTGCTATGCACAAGCGTCCAGCGTGCGCGGCGTCCCCCACAAACACGATGGTAGGAGGCACAGATGGCACAGCTGAAAGGCACGAAAACAGAACAGAACCTGAAGGATGCATTTGCCGGCGAATCGCAGGCGAACCGGCGCTATCTGTATTTCGCGGCGAAGGCCGACGTCGAGGGGCAGAACGACCTCGCCGCGCTGTTCCGCTCGACGGCGGAAGGCGAGACCGGCCACGCGCACGGGCACCTCGAATACCTGGAGGTGGCGGGCGATCCGGCAACCGGACTGCCGTTCGGCTCGTCGCGGCTGAACCTGCAATCGGCGATCGCCGGGGAGACGCACGAGTACACCGACATGTACCCCGGCATGGCGAAAGTCGCGCGCGAAGAAGGCTTCGACGAAATCGCGAACTGGTTCGAAACGCTCGCGAAAGCCGAGCGCAGCCACGCGAACCGCTACACGAAGGCGCTGGAAGTACTCGTGGACTGACGTCCGCCGCGAGGTCCCGCACGCGCGGCCGTTTTAAGCTATCACGCGCTCGGCATGGTCGCGGCGCGCGGGGTCGAAACGCGCCGGCATTGCGCGAGCCTTTCGCGAGCCCCGCGCGAAGCCGTGCCGATAACTACAACAAGGAGACGTCATGCCCCACAAGGAAGGCAGCCTTGAGGCACCGACGCGCCATCCGCTCGACTGGCGCTCGGACGCGTTCTACGACCAGACCCGGATCGACGCCGAACTGTCCCGCGTATTCGACATCTGCGCGGGATGCCGGCGCTGCGTGTCGTTGTGCGGCGCGTTTCCGACGCTGTTCGATCTCGTCGACGAAACGGCAACCGGCGAGGCGGGCGACGTCGATCATGCGGCGTTCGGCAAGGTGGTCGACCAGTGCTATCTGTGCGACCTGTGCTACATGACGAAATGCCCGTACGTGCCGCCGCATCCGTGGAATGTCGATTTCCCGCATCTGATGCTGCGTGCGAAGGCCGCGCGTTTTCGGCGCGGCGACGTGGCGCTGCGCGACCGCGTGCTGTCCAACACCGACGCGCTCGGCCACTTCGCCGGCATCCCCGTCGTCACGCAGACGGTGAATGCCGTCAATCGCACGAAGGCCGCGCGCGGCGCGATGGAGAGCCTGCTCGGCGTCGCGCGCGACGCGTGGCTGCCGTCTTTTGCGACGCGCAAATTCCGCAGCGGCGCGCGCGCTTCGCCATCGACAGACGTGCGCGACGGCGAGCGCACGCCGGGGCGCGTCGCGATCTACGCGACGTGCTATGTGAATTTCAACGAACCGGGCATCGGCCACGACCTGCTCGCGGTGCTCGAACACAACGCGATTCCGTATGTGCTCGTGAAGAGCGAAGCGTGCTGCGGGATGCCGCTCTTCGAACAGGGCGACCTCGAAGGCGTCGCGAAGAAGCAGGCGCAGAACATGCCGGTGCTCGCGCAATACGCGCGCGAAGGCTATGCGCTGATCGGCGCGGTGCCGAGCTGCGTGCTGATGTACAAGCACGAACTGCCGCTGATGTTCCCCGACGACGCCGACACGCGCGCCGTCAGCGAAGCGTTCTGGGACCCGTTCGAATACCTCGTCGCGCGCCATCGCGACGGTCTGTTGAAGACCGACTTCAAGGCGCCGCTCGGCAACGTGTCGTATCACGTGCCGTGCCATGCGCGCGTGCAGAACATCGGGCGCAAGACGTTCGATCTGCTGTCGCTCGTGCCGGACACGAAGGTCAACGTGGTCGAGCGCTGTTCGGGGCACGCGGGCACGTTCGGCGTGAAGAAGGAATTCCACGCGGACGCGATGAAGATCGGCACGCCGGTATTCAAGGCGATGGCGAGCGCCGGTCCCGATGTGATCGCATCGGACTGCCAGCTCGCCGGACATCACATCGAGCAGGGCATCGCGGAAACCGGGCTCGGCGAGCGGCCGCTCGCGCATCCGCTCACGCTGCTGCGCCGCGCATACGGCATTTGACGACGTGACTATCGAAGCGGGAGCACACCCATGACGATCGCGAGAAATTCGCTGCTGACGCTGGAAGCGTATGCCAAGGTCCGTAGGGCCACGCGGGACCGGGTGATCGAGCACAAGCGGCTGCGCTCGGTTGCGCTCGGCAATCACCTGACGTTCCTGTTCGAGGACGAGACGACGATCCGCTACCAGATCCAGGAGATGCTGCACATCGAGAAGATTTTCGACGAGGAGGGCATCCAGGGCGAACTGGACGCGTATCTTCCGCTCGTGCCCGACGGCAGCAACTTCAAGGCGACGCTGCAGATCGAATACGGCAACGAGGTCGAGCGGCGCGCGGCGCTCGCGCGGCTCATCGGCATCGAGGACAGCGTGTTCGTGCAGGTGGACGGCGAGCCGCCGGTCTACGCGATCGCCGATGAAGACCTCGAACGCGACAACGCCGAGAAAACCTCGGCCGTGCACTTCGTACGCTTCGAACTGACGCCGCAGATGAAAGCGCGGCTCGCCGACGGCGCCGCGCTGTCGATCGGCTGCGATCACCCGAACTACCGCGTGCCCACGCACACCGTCGAGCGGGCGGTGCGCGAGTCGCTGCTGCGCGATCTCGCGTGAACCCGCCGGCGCGCGTCGTTACTCGTGGCCCGCGACCTCGTGCGGAATGTACGGGGATTCGAGGCGCGCGACCTCGTCGTCGGTGAGCGCGAGCGACAGCGCGGCGACCGCGTCTTCCAGATGCTTCGGCTTCGACGCGCCGACGATCGGCGCGGTCACCGGATGCTTCTGCAGCACCCACGCGAGCGCGACCTGCGCACGCGGTACACCGCGCGCGTTCGCGATTTCCGTGACCGCCGCGACGACTGCGCTGTCGGCGTCCTGCGTCGCCTCGTAAAGCCCCTGGCCGTAGGTGTCGGTTTGCTGCCGATCGCTCGTCGCATTCCATTCGCGCGTGAGCCGGCCGCGCGCGAGCGGGCTCCACGGCAGCACCGCGATGCCCTGGTCCGCGCAGAGCGGCAGCATCTCGCGCTCCTCCTCGCGATACAGCAGATTCAGGTGGTTCTGCATGCTGACGAACGGCGTCCAGCCGTTCAGTAGCGACGTATAGAGCGCCTTGCAGAACTGCCACGCGAACATCGACGACGCGCCGATATAGCGAACCTTGCCCGCCTTCACGAGATCGTGCAGCGCTTCGAGCGTCTCTTCGATCGGCGTGTTGTAGTCCCAGCGATGGATCTGGTACAGGTCGACGTAGTCGGTGCCGAGCCGCTTCAGGCTGTGATCGATCTCCGTGAAGATCGCCTTGCGCGAGAGCCCCGCGCCGTTCGGACCGGGGCGCATCCGGTTGAACACCTTCGTTGCGATCACGACGTCGTCGCGTTTGACGAAGTCGAGCAGCGCACGGCCGACGATTTCCTCCGACGTGCCGTCCGAATAGACGTTGGCCGTGTCGAAGAAATTGATGCCGGCGTCGAGCGCCTGGCGGATCAGCGGCCGCGCGGCGTCCTCGCCGAGCGTCCACGGATGCGCGCCGCGTTCCGGCACGCCGTAGGTCATGCAACCGACGCACAAGCGCGAAACCTCCAGCCCTGTCGAGCCGAGCGTGACGTAGTCCATTGCAGTTGCTCCTCGTTCGTGGGGGTGATGAGGGCCCTAGCCTATACCAGTCGTCTTGCGTCTGGGTTTCATGGCTCGTTCGGCGCACGTCAAACCGCGATTTATCGAGACAGCCCGCGCCGGCGGATCTGTGCTAATTTCCCTTCAGGCTAGTTTTAGCCTGAATGAGTTAATCGCGATCGACGCTGTTGTTTTTGAAGTCAGCGGTCGATTGTCGTGTCGGCGAATGTCATTGCGTGATGGGGCGCTTGTTGGGGTGCTTGTTTCTTGGGACACCGGAAATGCGAGACGCGGAACAGCAAAAACGAAAGGGAAAGCTCTATCAGTTCGCCACCGTCGCTGCGCTCACCGGGCGCGGTGGCCGTGTGAGTCGCGCGAGTTAGCGATGTTCGATCGACTGGTTGCGGATGGGGATCGCACGACCACGGGCGGAACCGTGATCGCGCGAAGCACGAGGTACAACGAAAAGGACAGGCCGTACGCGCGAAAGGAAAATCATGCGACGTGCGGAAACTGCAAAGGCGAATGGCCGATCGATGGCACGGCAATGGACTGCACCGACAACGGCTATCCGATGGTGAAGGATCGCGACCGCGTTCTGTGTCCGTGCGGAAAGAATTTCGTCATCGCGGCGGGTGATTCGAACGCGTTCTATTCGCGGAGTGGCGATTGGGGGGAGACGGTGGCGGAAGGGGTGGCGTCGTCTGACGGTCGTTATGACGAGCGATTCACGTTGACCGATGCGGCAGGTCAAGCAGTCGCGCACGCTTATTACACAGTGTGCTTGCCGTCGGGCGAATTAGTTCACGGCATTACCGATCTGGAAGGACGCACCGAGCGTCATAACACACATTTCCCCGATTCGATCCGTATTTATCTTGGTCACAGGCTGGAGGCATAATGACCGGGCCGCTCGCTACCGCAGTAACCAATGCGAATCCAGATTCGTGCGTAGTCGTTCAAACGGACAGGCTTTGCAAACCGTGGCAGGTATCCGAGGCTGGGATAGCGTTTATCGAAACCTGGGAGGCATTTCGCGCGCACCTGTACGATAAAGATGGTGCCGGTAGTGGCGGAAATGCCACCATTGGATATGGCCACCTGGTTCACACAGGACCCATATCGGGTGCCGCTTCGGAAACGGCATTTCTCAATGGCATTACGAAAGCGCAGGCGCATGAATTAATGCGAAGCGACCTGCCCGATCCGCAGAGAATCGTCAATCGTCGTATTCATGTTCCGTTATTTCAGCATGAGTACGATGCGTTGGTCAGCTTTGTTTTCAATGTTCGCCGTCGCAATCAAGGTCTATTGGATCTGGTTAATACCGGGCATTACGACCGGGTCCCCGCCAGGTTCATGGAATACACATTGGCCGGGGACGAGCGTCCAGCCGGTTTGATCAAACGTCGCCGCGCCGAAGGCAGGATGTTCAAGGATGGGAACTACGATGCGAGCCATTAAGGCTGTTGCCGTTATCGCTATTACGTTCGGTTCCGCGTCCGTGCTCGCCGATGCAAAGTGTGACGAAAGGGCGAAGACACGCGACGATTTTCTGGCTTGTTCTTATGAGGATGTAGACAAGATTCTCTCGGACGCTGAAAAATTATATCGGGAAATCAGACAGAAAACGTCCGGGAAAAATAGAACTGATCTGGATAGAAATTTCACACTCTGGAAAGAGAGATTTTCGTCAGATTGTCTGATAGTAGCGAATGCTTTCAATGATTGGGGTGACGATTATTCGCGTGACACGGATTTTCAAGTGGCAGCGTGTCGTAAAAGGGTTGCATCGCAAGAGCTGGAATTTTACAAATGGATAATCTGTCCCGAGGATATGGAAACGTCGAGAGTGCCGAAGTGCGCCGCGATTAAGAAGGCACTTCGTAAAAAATAGAGGACCCAGACCCTTTTCCGCCGGACATGGTGATCTCCACCTATGCCGATTGCGACGGGTTCTAACAATGCTCCACATTAATAAACGCCATTGTTGCGTCCTGGTGCCGGTTATGAGTTCGACGGCAGCAGCCCAGAATATCGACGCCAGCAATTGTCTTGAATATGTAGGGGGTGGCGGGTTTGGCGACGCAGAGTGCTATTCGACGTTGGGCACGGCCTTGGCGGCGAAAAACAAGAAAATCTACAAAAAATCCGATCGACAATCAGGAAAGGCAACGCACACGCCAAATTACTCGACGACTACATGGCCACTCAGGATAGCGCGGTTAAATATTGCAAGCTGCGACGTGATGCGGGTGACGGCTGGCAATTCGAGCGCGCCGGTTCCATGTATCCGGTGCTGTATGAGAAATGTATTTTCGATCTTCGAACAGCGGAAAATGAATTTTTGAAAGACGTGCTCGAAACGGCGACGTGGTAACGAACACGCAAATGACCCACACCACCGACTACCTGGCTCCGTTCTCGCTCTGGCTATGCGTGCGCCGTCACTACTGCGCGGACGGCACGCTGTTCGTCGAACCGGCATGGACCGGCCACGGCGCGCATACCGGCCCTGTGATCTTCGCGTCTCGCCTGCACGCGCACATCTACACGGCGCTGCGCAACCGCCATCACCTTCGCGGCGACAGCAACAACTGGCAGTGCGTGCCGCTGCAGGCATTCGGCCTGCGCGAGCACATTCGCGAGCTGGGCGGCAGGGTCAACTGCGAGATGGCGTTCGGCTTCGTGGCCGACGAAGCCGGCGCGCTGGTGCTCGCGGAGGGCGCGCCTCAGATGCGCTACGTCGAACTGTCGTTCGACGTCGACGAAGAGGTCGGCGACTCGACGTTCAGCTTCAACCAGTGGGCGTTCGAGTACATGTACATCGAGTGGATCGGCATCGGCGCGTCATCGCTGCACGGAACGTTCGACCGGGTCGATGCGATGGGCGACGCGGCGTTCGCGCGGCTGCTCGACACGGCATTGGCGAAGACGAGCGTCACGCGCGACGCATCCGATGCCGCGCATTGGGCCGTATTCGATCCGAATCTCTACCGCTGGGTCGGCGCACCGGTGTGCCCGCCGCTGCATGCGCTCACGCTGCACTGAATCTCACCGCTCGACGAGCGGCCCGAGATTCGCGCGCACGCGTTGCAGCATCGTAGAGAACTGCTCGGCTTCCTCCGGCGTGAATCCCGCGAGGGCTTCGGCCGCGACTTCGTCGCCCACGCGTCTCGCGCGCGTCAGCACCGCTTCCGCTTTCGGCGTGAGGCTCACCTGCAGTTCGCGGCGGTCGTTCGGATTGTCGGTGCGCGCGACCCATCCGCCTTCTTCCAGCCGCTCGATCAGCCGGCTCGCGGAAATCGGCGCGACGTCGAGCAATTCCGCGAGCCGTGCCTGGTTCATGTCGCCGTAGTGCGCGAGATACGCAATCATCCGGCACTGCGCGCGCGTGAGCTGCAGCGACGCGCGCGCGAGATCGTCATAGCGTTTGCCGCTGAGTCGGCCCACCTCGGCGATCAGGAAGCCGAAGCGCTTTTCGAGGTCGAAGGTCATGGCCCGAGATTATACGAGCGGCGCCGTCGTTTCGTGGCGAGGCTGTCAGCCTCGTGAAAGAAACCGCGGGCTTTCCCGATTGTGCGTCACGGGGCGATTCGTATAATAAGCCTGCTTATCATTTTTGCCCGTCCACCGTTTCGCCCGATAACCGACGCCCTGAAGGGCGGCACGACCGTGCCGCTCAATCGCGGCATGATCACGCTGTCGATCATGCTCGCGACGCTGATCCAGACGCTCGACAGCACGATCGCGAATGTCGCGCTCCCGCACATGCAGGGCACGCTGTCCGCGTCGCAGGACGAGATCACCTGGGTGCTCACGTCGTATATCGTCGCCGCGGCCATCGCGACGCCGCTCACCGGCTGGCTCGCGGATCAGCTCGGCGTGAAGCGGCTGCTCGGCATCGCGATTGCGGGCTTCACGATCGCGTCCGCGCTGTGCGGCTTGTCCGAGACGCTCACGCAGATCGTGCTGTCGCGCCTGTTGCAAGGCGTGTTCGGCGCATCGCTGGTGCCGCTGTCGCAATCCATCCTGCTCGACATCAATCCGCGCGACAAGCAGGGCCAGGCGATGGCCGTGTGGGGCATGGGCGTGATGGTCGGCCCGGTGCTCGGCCCGACGCTCGGCGGCTGGCTGACCGACAGCTACAACTGGCGCTGGGTGTTTTTCATCAACGTGCCGATCGGCGCGTTCGCGCTGTTCGGCGTGTCCACGTTCCTGCCGTCGCGCGCGCCGCTCAAGCAGATCCGCTTCGACGTGTTCGGCTTCGCGACGCTCGCGCTCGCAATCGGCGCGCTGCAGGCGCTGCTCGATCGCGGCGAACAGCTCGACTGGTTCAGTGCGATCGAGATTCGCGTCGAGGCAATCGTCGCGATCGTCGCGTTCGCGTTCTTCGTCGTGCATACGGCGACGTCCGGGCCGAACACGTTCTTTCGCTATCAGCTGCTGAAGGACCGCAACTTCGCGACCGGCACGTTCTTCATCTTCGTGATCGGCGCGGTGCTGTACGCGACGCGCGCGCTGCTGCCGCCGATGCTGCAGAACCTGATGGGCTATCCGGTCGCGAAGACGGGCCTCGTCACCGCGCCGAGCGGCGCCGGCACGATGCTCGCGATGCTGATCGCCGGGCGGCTCTTGAGGCGCATCGATGCGCGGCTGCTGCTGCTGTTCGGCTTCGTCGTGTCCGCGTTCGCGTTATGGCAGATGATGCAGTACACGATCGTGCTGTCGCCGTCGGACATCGTGTGGCCCGGCGTCATTCAGGGGTTCGGGCTCGGCTTCGTGTTCGTGCCGCTGTCCGCGCTGACGTTCTCGACGCTCACGCCGCAACTGCGCGCGGACGGCACCGCGACCTACAGCCTGATGCGCAACATCGGCAGCAGTATCGGCATTTCGATCGTGCAGACGTTCGTCACGCGCGGCACGGCCATCTCGCATGCGGACCTCGCGACGCACGTGACGCCGTTCAATCCTGCAATCCAGTCGATGCTCGCGGACGGTTCGCGTTACGATATCGCGCTGCTGAATCAGCAGATCACGCAGCAGGCGCAGATGATCGCGTATCTGAACGACTTCAAGCTGATGTTCGTGGCAACGCTCTTCGTGATCCCGCTGCTGATGCTGATCCGCCCTTCGTCGGGCGGCGGTTCGGCCGATGCGAGCCACGCGGCGATGGATTGACGTCGCTGCCGCACGCGCATCGCCCTTCGTGCAACGCCGCGTGCGCAACCCGTGAACGGGCGGCGCGCCCCATCACCGAAATTCGATGCTTTCCACCGTTTCGATTTTGCTGCCCGTGTTCGGGCTGATTTTCGCGGGCTTCGCGTCGCGCCGCTTCGGCGTGCTCGGGCCTGCCGCCGCTTCCGAACTGAACCGCTTCGTGGTCTGGCTCGCGCTGCCTGCGCTGCTGTTCGACACGCTCGCGCATGCGACGTGGCACGAGCTGTATCAGCCGGCGTTCGTCGCCGCGTTCGGGCTCGCCAGTGCGGTCGTCTTCGCGATCGTGGTCGCCGTGCGCGTCGCCGGCGGGCGGCCGCTCGCGGACGCGAGCATCGACGGCATCGCCGCCGCGTATCCGAACACCGGCTACGTGGGCTTTCCGCTCGCGATGATCGCGTTCGGCCCCGCCAGCCTCACGCCGACGACGATCGCGACGATCCTCGTCGTGTGCGTGCTGTTTGCGATTGCGATCGTGCTGATCGAGACGGGCCTGCAAAACGAGCGGCGCGTGCATCGTCTGATGTTGAAGGTCGCGCGCTCGCTGGTGCGCAATCCGTTGCTCGTCGCGCCAGCGTTGGGCGCGCTGGTGTCGGGCCTGCATCTGACGCTGCCTGCGAGCGCGGAAACGTTCCTGAAGCTGCTAGGCGGCGCGGCGAGTCCGTGTGCGCTCGTGAGCCTCGGTCTCTTTCTCGCGCAACGCAGCGGCAATGCGCCGGTGCGGCGCGACTCGTGGGGGCTGACCGGCGTGAAGCTCGTCGTGCAGCCGGCGCTGACGTGGTGGCTCGCGGCGCGCGTGTTCGCATTGCACGCGCCGCTCGTGCAGATCGCGGTGTTGCTCGCCGCGCTGCCGACCGGCACCGGGCCGTTCATGCTCGCCGAGTACTACCGCCGCGAGGCGCATGTCACGTCGCGCACGATCCTGCTGTCGACGGTCGGCTCGCTAGTGACGCTGACGGTGCTGCTGCTGCATCTGCCGCACGGCGGATGATCCGCTGCACGACCGTCACTTCACCGCGCCGAGCGCGAGCCCCTTCACCATGTAACGCTGCAGCCACGCGAACACGATCGACACCGGCAACGTGGCCGCGAGCGTCGCGGCCATTACGAGTTGCCATTCGACGGTGTACTTGCCGGCGACCATGTCGGTGACCTGCACGGTGAGCGTCTTGTTTTCCGGCGAGCGGATCAACGTGTACACGACCGCGAACTCGTTCCACGAACTGATGAACGTGAAGATCGCGGTGACGACGACAGCTGGCACCGCGAGCGGCAGAAACACGCGGAAGACGGCCGCGGTGCGGCTGCATCCTTCGAGCCATGCGGATTCTTCGAGGTCGCGCGGCACGGTCTGGAAGTACGACGACAGCATCCACACCGCGAACGCGATGTTGAACGCCGCATACGAGAAGATCACGCCGAGCTTCGAATCGACGAGATTGCCGTCGCCGTAAGGGATCATCGCGGCGAGACGGAACAGGCCGACGACGAGCAGGATCGGCGACAGCATCTGCGTGACGAGCAGGAACTGGCGATACAGGCCGCGTCCGCGAAACGGATAGCGCGCGAGTGCATACGCGGCCGGCAGGCTCGCGGCGAGCGCGAGCAGCGTCGATAGCGTGCTGATCACGATGCTGTTGCGCAGCGCGACGCCGAAATTCGCGGCGTCCCACATGTCGACGTAGTTCTGCCAGCGCCATTGCACCGGCAGCCAGCGCGCCGGATAGACGAACACCTCGGACGCGGGTTTCACCGACGTGAAGAACATCACCGCGAACGGGAACAGGATCACGACGACGAGCGGCGCGAGCACGAGCCAGCACCAGAGCGAACGCTTGAGTTTGCGGTTCATGCCGGTTCTCCTGCTTCGGCGCCGCGTTTGCCCTGCACGCGCAGGTACACGAGCGAGAACGAGAACAGCACGGCCAGCATGATCAGCGACACCGCCGCTGCCTGGCCGGGGCGTCCGAGCCGGAAGCCGAGTTCGTACAGATAGGTGACGAGGATGTGCGTGCTGTCGTCGGGGCCGCCTTGCGTCATCACCCAGATGATCGGGAACGAGTTGAACACGTAGATCACGTTCAACAGGATCGCCATGTTGATGAACGGCCGCATCAGCGGCAGCGTGAGCCGCGTGAACTGCTGCCACGCACTCGCGCCGTCAATGCGCGCGGCCTCGTAGATGTCGCCGGGCACCGACGACAGGCCGCCCAGCAGGATCGTCGTCGTGAACGGAATCGACACGAGAATGCCGATGCCGATCTCCACCGGAAACGCGAACTGCGGCGTCGCGAGCCAGTGGATCGGGCCGGACGTGAGGCCGAGCCGCTGCAGCGTCACGTTGACCATCCCGTAGTCGTCGTTGAACGCCCAGCGCCAGACGACGGCCGTCATCGTGAGCGACACGGACCACGGCAGCATGACGATCGTGCGCGCGATGCCGCGGCCGTAAAAGTCCTGATTGAGCACGAGCGCGACCGGCACCGAGATCAGCACCGTGCCGCCGACGACGAACACCGTCCACACGAGCGTGCGCCGCAGCGAGCCGATGAACACCGGGTCCGAAAAGACGTCGTAGAAATTCTGGAGTCCGGAGAACCCGCGGATCGCGCCGAAACGCGATACCTCGTGCAACGACTGGTACACGATGTTGAACACCGGATAGCTGATGATGAAGAGCGCGAGCACGAGGCTCGGCACGATCAGCAGCCACGGCGCGCGCGGCGTGACCGCGGTGCGCGAAGAGCGGCTCGTGCGGGGGCGCTGGCGGGCTGGGTCGGGGGCGTTGGCAGCCGGCGGGCCGGCTTGCCCCAAGGGTCCCGTAGTCATGTCGGTGCGGTGCTTCCGGTCGTGTTTCAGTTGCGTTGCTGCTGCATGTCGCGTGCCGCGTATCGCGGCCGGGG
>DATJJN010000123.1:0-67600 GCA_035492135.1 Paraburkholderia sp.
GAACAGGACCGTGAAACGACTCCACGCCGATGATAGTGCGGATTGCCCGTGTGAAAGTAGGTAATCGTCAGGCTCCTTATGCTGTATGTCCAGAACCCCGGCTTCTCACAAAAGAGAACCGGGGTTCTGGCGTTTACGCGCCAAATACCTCACCGCCGCAAACATGCGGTGACAGATAACCGGTATGCTCCGGCGCAAGCGGCAAGTGCGCCGCGGGAATCAGTGCTTGCGGCGAATCCGCTCTAGCACGTGGTGCTCGGACAGCCAGTGATGCATCATCCCTTCGCCGTTGTGTTCGTGCCGGTATTCCCGCGATTCGAATATCGAAAGTCCTATCAGGACCAGCAGCCCTACGCCCAGGCCGATTAGACCGGCAATCGTTTCTGCATTCATGGCGGGCTCCTTCGGTTGCAGCCACGTTCTTATGTTAGGACACCTGCGGCGCAACGACGCGAACAAGCGACAGCTGCGCTACCCGGTGCAAAGCCGCACTTGCCGATAAATGACAAAAAGGTTTTGATCGATGAAGAAAATGCTGTTGGCTGCCGCAATGGCAGCGCTTTTGGGCGGCTGCGCCGCCGATGCCGGGTCGTCTCGCCATCGTTCGCCGCCGCACGATCCGCCCGATTACCACGGCGTCCCCACCGACGACCGGCCGCCGATGATGCTGGAAACGCCGCCACCGCAGTGACGGCCGTCGCCTCTATGAGACGCTTGCCACGGCGGCGGGGTGAATCGCGGCGGCAATTCGGGGCACGAGCGGCGACAGCGCGATACCACGGGACGCCATGAACACCAGCAGCGCGATCCACAACCCGTGGTTTCCGAGCGGCGTGACAAGCAGCCACGACGCCACCAGAAACACGCATAGCGACGCCGCCATTGCGTGCATCAGCTCGCGCGTGCGCGTCGCGCCGATGAAGACGCCATCCAGCAGGAATCCCCATACCGATACGACCGGCGAAAGGACTGCCCACGGCAGGAAGGTTTGCGCGGCCGACCGGACGCTCTGCTGGTCCGTCAGCCGGTCGATGATCCACGTGCCGCCGAGCCAGTAGACGAGCGAGAACGCCGCCGCGCCGATGGCCGACCACAACAGCGTGACCTTGACGGCTTGCTGGAATGCATGGCGATCGCGTGCGCCGATCGCTGCGCCGACCAGCGCCTCTGCAGCATGCGCGAAGCCGTCGAGTCCATATGCCATGAACGTCTGGAAGTTCAGCAACAGCGCGTTCGCCGCGAGGATCGCATCGCCTTGCGTCGCGCCGAGGTGCGCGAACCATCCGAACGAGCCGAGCAGGCACATCGTGCGCAGAAAGATATCGCGGTTGATCGCGACGAGCCGTTTCAACGCATGTGGATCGACGATGGCCCGCAAGCGCAGCGGCGCAAGCCCGCGCGGCCGCGCACGCCACAACACGACTGCGCCAAAGACGAAGCCCAGCGCGTCGGCGGTGGCCGTCGCCGCGCCAATGCCCGCGATGCCCCATCCGAACGCATACACGTAGGTCAGCACCGCGACCACGTTCACGGCGTTGACGAACACCTGAGCGGTCAGTGCGATCCGCACCTTTTGCGCGCCGAGCAGATAGCCGAGCACCACATAATTCGCGAGCGCGAAGGGCGCGGACCCGATGCGCGCGGCGCAATAGACGCGCGCAGTGCGCTGGACGTCTTCGCTGCCGCCGATTGCAGCCAGCGCGTAGCGAATCAGTGGCGATTGGACGAGCAGTACCAGCGCGCCGATCGAAAATGCGAGCAGCAATGCACGGGCAACGGTCGCGCGCAGCGCTTCGTTGTCGCCCGCGCCGAATGCCTGGGCGACGAGCCCGGTCGTCCCCATTCGCAGGAAACCGAAACCCCAGAACACGAAGTTGAAGAACAGACCGCCGAGCGCGACGCCGCCGAGATCCGCCGCACGATGAAGATGTCCGGCAACGGCCGTGTCGACCGCGCCGAGGATCGGCTGCGTCAGATTCGCGAGGACGATCGGAAACGCGAGCTTGAGCACCCGCCGGTGCCAGTCGCCGCGGTCGCTCGCGGGCAAATGCGGGCTCAACCGCGTTCCTGCACGCAGACCCACGGCGACACGACGACCGCCCACAATTCCGGCTTGCGCACCGCGTAGCCGGCGGCGGTCTCGGTTTGCATCCGTTCGACGAGGCCGGACGACAGCCACGCGCTCACGCAATCCTTGTCGTCATTGGCGATCGCTTCGGCGACGCTGACGAGGTCGAGATCGCGAGCAACAGACAGCAGCTTGCCTTGCGCGAAGAATCGTTCGAGGTCCTGCCAGTCGATCTTTGCCGTCTCGCCAAGGAGCCTGGCATAGAGGGGGCTTGGGGTCGCGTCGCTTTGAGTCATTGTCGTGAGGAAACGGAATGCGGCCGATACTATAAACCATCGGGCGCCATTCGATCGGACGCATCCGTTCGCCGGATAAAACAAATGGCTGCTGCCCACCGAATAATATTAATATTAAAAAGCCCGGCTCGAAGCGGCTGAATTAATCGGAGCCCGAATATCAATTCCGCGCGGCGTGTTATCGTTTAATTGATGCGCCCGGTCACCGGGCGATCCCCGGAAATCGACGCGCCGAGGGTATCAACGACAAACAAACGGATCGCTGCGGGGTGTGAGCCGGGGCGGTGCATCCGTGCGGCAGGCCACACAGACGGACGTGTTTCTGAAGGCGGTCAAAGCCGAAAATGCGCTCGAATATCCAGATTTCGTTGCGTATCGGGATTAATCCGTGCGTCGTGACACATTTTTCCGATAATTAAAGGATTGCGTGCCCGTATGCATATTGATAGATTCCAATTCGGCGCATGGTAAACCGGTCCTTTGCCGATATGCGCCGAACCCCCGTTAGCCCGGCTCGCCGCCGGGCTTTTTTTTGTGCGGTTTTGTGCGACGTGTCGGACGTTCAGCGGGCCGGCAAGCTCTGCGCCGGATCGATCGATCTGCCCTGATAGCGCAGTTCGAAGTGCAACATCGGACGGTCCGTGTCCGTGCTGCCCATCTCGGCGATCTTCTGGCCCTGAGCGATCGTCTGGCCTTCCTTTACCAGTAGCGCCTTGTTGTGCGCATACGCGGTCAGATAGTCGGCGTCGTGCTTGATGATCAGCAGGTTGCCGTATCCGCGCAGCCCGTTGCCCGCGTAGACGACAGTCCCGCTCGCCGCCGCGATGATCGGCGTGCCCACTGCGTTCGCGATGTCGATGCCTTTCGAGTTGCGCCCGTCGAAGCCGCGGATCACCTGGCCGCTGACCGGCCAGATCAGCGAGATCGTCGGCGCGGCGCTCTCCGATACACCGGGGCTGACCGGCGCGCGGGCGGCCGACGCCGGCGCGGTCTCGCGCGCGCCGGCGCGCGGCGTCGCCGCAGCGGTTGCAACGCCGGCCGGCGGCGCCACGCGCAGCACCTGGCCGACTTCGATCGAATCCGGATTCGACAGATTGTTCCAGCGGACGATGTTCTGCACCGATTGCCGGTTGTTGCGCGCGATCTTGCTGACGGTATCGCCGCGCTCGACCCGATAGAAGCCGGGACCGACCGGCGCCGAGCCGCAGGCGGCGAGCGCCGTGACGAGCGCCGCGCACACGAGCCGCCCGATTCCCCGTCCGAATGTTTTTGCCAACTTGAACCTCGCTAACCACGCAATGAACTGCCGGTCGCCGATCCGATCGACGAGACACGGACCGGCGCCCTCGCAAAACGTCTGATTTTAGCCGTTCGGCGATGCCGTAAGCCGCCGGCAACTTTTGTCGGCGTAAAACACGGTCAGTCTGTCGATCCGACGGTGATCTGCAGCGTGGCGGTTTCGGTTGCGCCCGGCGCGAGCCACCGCAGCCCATCACCGTTGTGAATCGCGTCCGGCAGACCGAGCCACGGCTCGACGCAGTGGAAGTCCGACGATTCCAGCTTCTCGGTCCACGTCGTCACTGCGTACCACGGAATCGAGCCCGGGCGATCCAGGTCGATCGTGATCACGCGCGCAAGAGCCGGCGTGACCATGCGCACCGGCTGCGCGGGCGGCGTCTGTTGCAGTACGTGAAAGCGGTCGTAGATGCGCGCATCGTCGAGACGGTAGGCCGGCTCCCCCGGCTCGGGCGCGCTGATCCTGCCGTCCGGCAATTGATGGCGACGCACCGTCGGCGGCAGCTCGACCGTCGTTTCGCCGCGCAGCGCGTGCGGCAGCGCGAAATAGAAGTGATGGCCGGCGTACCACGGCAGCGCGGTGGTGCCGGTGTTTTCGGTCGTCAGCGATACGTCGAGCGTACGTTCCCCGACGAGCCGGTACGCCGCTTCGAAGCGGAACGGGAACGGATACATCGCGAGCGTATCGGGCGAGTCGGTGAGCGTCATGCGCACGCCGCGCCCATCGGCGTCGACCTTTGCGGCGAACGGCAGGTCCCGTGCGAAGCCGTGCGTCGGCATGTCGCGGACGACGCCTTGCGCATCGCGCCAGCGGCCGAGTTCGCCGTCGACGCGATGACGCGCGAGAAACGGAAACAGCAGCGGATTGCCGCCGCGCACCGCCGCGGGCTTTTCCCAGTTCGCGTTCTCGGGCCAGTGGATGACCGGGGCGCCGTCGATGTGCCACGACAGCAGCCGCCCGCCCGCCCACGGAGCGAGGCTGAGCGTCGAAGGGCCGAACGCGAGATCGAGAAGGTCGTGAGGAGGGCGTGAGTCCATCATCGTGCACGTGAGAGAGTGGGAGCGGCGCCGGCTGTTCTTGCTGCGCGGAGCAAGGCTTAAGCGTCGGCGGGTGGAACGCGGATTGTGCGCTGCTTTCCGATGCGTGAAAACCCTTCGTCGGGAAAGCGCGAGTGTTGGCGCGCGCACCGACTGGCGGATAATCGGTCGGTCGCCTGCCGCGCTCTTACGGACGGCACGATTCGAGCACGGAGGCATCATGGATCTGGCAATGACGATGGGATTGACGCTCTTCGGTCTGTTCGTCGGTTGCAGCGCCTGGTTCCTGCATCGCGTGAAACGCTGATGCATTGATGCATTGCTCGCACTCGCGTGAACACGACGCGTCCTCCCGTCCGCACATTCCTTCGCCGCTGACGTGCATGCGCGCGCGCTCGGCCGCACGTTCGTCATCCACAGCTTCCGCCGAATGTCCAGCAACGCTTTGTTGCGATGCGGTAATTTTTTCGACAAACCTCGTCACGCGCTTGGCGCTGCCATTTCGCCCCGGCATAATCGGTGCGCTCGACGTTCCGGTCCTCCGCGGTCCGGCGCCTGTTCACCCATTACGAGGATTCGCGCGTGAATCTCTGGTTCCTACTTTTCCTGAGCGTGCTGCAGGGTGTCACCGAGCTGTTTCCGGTCAGCAGTCTTGGCCATACGCTGCTCGTTCCCGCATTGTTCGGCATGCACATCGACAAGCACGCGCCACAGTTGCTGCCGTTCCTCGTCGCATTGCATCTCGGCACCGCGGTTGCGCTGCTGTGGTACTTCCGCGCGCGCTGGGTCGCGTTGATCGGCGGTTTCTTTGCGTCGCTCGGCGGCCGCCGCAACGACGAAGGCCACCTGATGTGGGCGCTGATCATCGGCACGATTCCGGCGGGGATTGTCGGGCTCGTGCTCGAAAAGCGCCTCGAGGCGCTGTTTCACGATCTGCGCATCGTCGCGTTCGCGCTGATCGTCAACGGCGTGCTGCTGTGGTTCGGCGACCGGATCCAGCGCGCACGCGCGCATCGCGAGCCGGAGAAGCTCACGTTCAAACAGGCGTTCTTCGTCGGCCTCGCGCAGATCGGCGCGCTGATTCCTGGCTTCTCGCGCAGCGGGCTCACGATGATCGCCGGCAACGCGGCCGGTCTGACGTCCGAGAAGGCGGCGGAATTTTCGTTCCTGCTCGGCACGCCGATCATCTTCGCCGCGGGCGTGCTCGAGTTGCCGAAGCTCTTCCACGCGCGCGACCAGCTGACGACGGCGCTCGTCGGCGGCGTGCTGACCGCCATCGCGGCGTGGCTCAGCGTGCGGTTCCTGATGCGGTATTTCGAAGGGCGGGGACGGCTTGCATCGTTCGGCGTGTACTGCGTGATCGCGGGCGTGCTGTTTCTCGGCTGGTTCGTGATGCACCAGCCGCCGGCGGCTTAAGCGGCCTCGCCGATCGCGGTATAATCCAGCGCCCGTCGCGGGGCGCGCTGAGCGTGCTCCAGGCGCGACCCGTGCCCCCGAGCGGCGCGACGGCGCACGACAAGCCCATCATGCGGCAGTAGCTCAGCTGGATAGAGCATCGGCCTTCTAAGCCGAGGGGCGGGGGTTCGAGTCCCTCCTGCCGCGCCAGACTTCAACGGTGGCTGCACCCGGCGTGCGGCCGCCGTTTTCGTTTGCGCCGCCGCTGCGGAGGCCATCGCCGGCCGCATCGCGGTCGACGTCCGTGCGATCAGGGACGCGGCGGTCATCGTGTTATTCTCGACCTCGATCCGACACCCATCGACGGAGATTGCCCGATGCAGACAAGGCGAACCCGAGCGACGCTTCATCTGATGGCCGCCGCGCTCGTTGGCGCGAGCGCAAGCGCGGCACACGCCGCGAACCTGGCCTTTTTGCGCGACACGCCCGTCGCCGCGATGACGAGTCAGGACAACGACGCGCTGCGCAAGGTGCTGCGCGACGCGCTGGACCACAAGGCGGACGGCGAACCGGCGCAGTGGTCGACCGGGCCGAGTCGCGGCATTCCGGTCAACGCGACAGTCACGCCCGACCACACCACGCACGACGGCAATCGCACTTGCCGCGAAGCGGCCGTGGTGCTGAACTCGCGCGGACAGTCCATGACATTGCGTCCGCATTTCTGCCGCGACGGCAGCGGCGACTGGGTGTTTCAGAAGACGCATTGAACAGACGAGTGGCTGGAGAGCGCGGGTGGTGAGAGACAAGATCGTTTCGTGCGGCATCGTGCTGCTCGATCCCGACGGCCGTGTGCTGCTCGCGCACGCGACCGGAACCAGTCACTGGGACATTCCGAAGGGGCAGGGCGAGGACGGCGAGACGCACGCGCAGGCCGCGTTGCGCGAGATGTTCGAGGAAACCGGTCTCGTGGTCGCGGCCGCGCGGCTCGTCGATCTCGGCCGCTTCGTCTATCGGCGGGACAAGGACCTTTATCTGTTCGCCGCGCGTGCGGCCGACGACGAACTCGATCTGTCGCGCTGTACGTGCACGTCGCTCTTTCCGCGTCACGTCGATGGTGTGATGATCCCCGAGATGGACGCGTATCGCTGGACCGCGCCCGGCGAGGTCGACCAGTATGCGAGCCGCAGTCTCGCTCGGCTCTTCCAGACGACGCTGTCGCTCGCGGAACTGCATCGGCGTCTCTGACGCACCGCCCAAGACTGCCAAAGCAAAAACGCCCGCGTGAACCTCACGCGGGCGTTTCTTTTTTCAACACGCGGCGCGCTTACTTGCCCCAGCTGTCGCGCAGACCGACGATCCGGTTGAACACCGGCTGGCCCGGCTTCGAATCGACGCGGTCCGCGACGAAGTAACCGTGCCGCTCGAACTGATAGCGGTCTTCCGGCGCGGCGTCGCGCGCGCCCGGTTCGAGGTACGCCTGCACGATGCGCTTCGAGTCCGGATTCAGCGCGTCGAGGAAGTTGCGTCCGCCCGCATCCGGCTGCTCCTCGCGGAACAGGCGGTCGTACAGACGCACTTGCGCCGGGCACGCATGCGCCGCGCTGACCCAGTGGATGTTGCCCTTCACCTTGTAGTTGTTCGCGCCTTCGGTGCCCGACTTGCTGTCCGGGAAGTAGTTGCAGTGCACGGCCACGACGTTGCCGTTTTCGTCCTTGTCCGCGCCGGTGCACTCGATCACGTAGCCATAGCGCAGCCGCACCTTGTTGCCCGGGAACAGCCGGAAATAGCCCTTCGGCGGCGTCTCGTTGAAGTCCTCGCGCTCGATCCACAGTTCGCGCGAGATCGGGAACGTGCGCAGCCCGCGCTCCGGATGATGCGGATGCACGGGCGCCGTGCACGATTCTTCGAGGCCTTGCGGGAAGTTGTCGATGATGAGCTTCAGCGGGTCGAGCACGGCGACCGTGCGCGGTGCCTTGTCGTCGAGGTCGTCGCGCAGCGCGCCTTCGAACACGCTCATGTCGATCCACGAATCGGCCTTCGTCACGCCGATCCGCTCGCAGAAGAGCTGGATGCTCTCCGGCGTGAAGCCGCGGCGGCGCACGCCGACGATCGTCGGCATCCGCGGATCGTCCCAGCCGTCCACGTGGCCTTCGGTCACGAGTTGCAGCAGCTTGCGCTTGCTCGTGATCGCGTACGTGAGGTTCAGTCGCGAGAATTCGATTTGCTGCGGCAGCGGGCGCGTGAATACGCCGGCGTCGGCCAGCTCGTTCAGCACCCAGTCGTACAGCGGGCGATGGTCCTCGAATTCGAGCGTGCACAGCGAATGCGTGATGTTTTCGAGCGCGTCCGAGATGCAGTGCGTGTAGTCGTACATCGGATACACGCACCACGTGTCGCCGGTCCGGTAGTGATGCGCGAAACGGATCCGGTAGATCACCGGGTCGCGCATGTTCATGTTCGGCGAGCCCATGTCGATCTTCGCGCGCAGCACGTGCGCGCCTTCCTCGAACTCGCCGGCCTTCATCCGGCGGAACAGGTCGAGGTTTTCGTCCGGCGTGCGATCGCGATACGGCGACGGCTTGCCGGCTTCCGTCAGCGAGCCGCGGTTCGCGCGCATCTCGTCGGCGCTCTGGCTGTCGACGTACGCCTTGCCGCGCTGGATCAGCAGTTCCGCGAACTCGTACAGCTTGTCGTAGTAGTCGCTCGCGTAGAACAGCAGTTCGCCGCCGTCCTTGTCCTGCCAGTCGAAGCCGAGCCACTTCACCGCGTCGATGATCGACTCGACGTATTCGACGCTCTCCTTCTCCGGATTCGTGTCGTCGAAGCGCAGGTGGCACACGCCGCCATAGCTCTTCGCGACGCCGAAGTTCAGGCAGATGCTCTTCGCATGGCCGATGTGCAGATAGCCGTTCGGCTCCGGCGGAAAGCGCGTTTCCACGCGCGAGCCCCATTTGCCGGAGCGGTTGTCGTCATCGATGATGTTGCGGATGAAATTGGATGCCGCGGGCGCGTCGTTGCGTTCGGTGTTCATGCGAAATGGAGAAGATCGTTTGAGAGGCGCCAGCGCGCCCGACAGGTAAGACCATTCTACCTGACGAGGCCCGCCCGGGCAGCCGTCGAGCGGGACGAGGGCGGCCTCGGGCGTGGCTGCGAACGCGGGTTCGAGCGCCCGCGCGCGTTCATATCGCCCGTTTGTCGCGCAGTTCGGCGATCTGCGCGTCGCTTAAGCCCAGCACGTCGCGCAGCACCGCGTCGGTGTGCTCGCCGAGCATCGGTGGATGGCTCGCGACCGCGGGCGGCGTTGCGGTCATCCGGATCGGATTGCGCACGAGCTTGACGGTCGCGCCCGACGGATGCGGCAGATCGATCTGCATCCCGCGCGCGATCACCTGTTCGTTCCCGAACACCTCGGCCAGATCGTTGATCGGCCCGCACGGCACGCCGGCCGCCTCGAGCGCGCCGATCCACTGCGCTTTCGTGAGCGTCTTCACCATGTCCGCGAGGATCGGCACGAGCATGTCGCGGTGACGCACGCGCTCGGGGTTCGTCGCGAACCGCGCGTCGGCGGCGAGTTCGGGGCGGCCGCCCGCCTCGACGAACTTGCGGAACTGCCCGTCGTTGCCGACCGCGACGATGATCCAGCCGTCGCTCGTCTGGAACGTCTGATACGGGACGATGTTCGGATGCGCGTTGCCCCAGCGCACCGGCGGCGTGCCGCTCGCGAGGAAGTTCGCGTTCATGTTCGCGAGCATCGCGACCTGCACGTCGAGCAGCGCCATGTCGATGTACTGGCCGACGCCCGTGCGGTCGCGATGCGCGAGCGCGGTCAGCACGGCGATCGTCGCGTACATGCCGGTCATCAGGTCCGCGATCGCGACGCCGGCCTTTTGCGGGCCGCCGCCCGGCAGGCCGTCGCGCTCGCCGGTGATGCTCATGAAGCCGCCGATCCCCTGCACGATGAAGTCGTAGCCGGCGCGCGACGCGTACGGCCCCGTCTGCCCGAAGCCGGTCACCGAGCAGTAGACGAGGTCGGGCTTCACTTCGCACAGCGATGCGTAATCGAGCCCGTACTTCTTCAGTTGTCCGGCCTTGTAGTTTTCCAGCACGACGTCGCTTTGCGCGGCCAGCTCGCGGACGATCCGCTGACCGTCGGGCGTCGCGATGTCGACGGTGACCGAGCGCTTGTTGCGGTTCGCCGCGAGGTAGTACGCGGCTTCGTGCGTGTCTTCGCCGTCGGGCGTCTTCAGATACGGCGGGCCCCAGTGGCGGGTGTCGTCGCCGGCGCCGGGCCGCTCGATCTTGATCACGTCCGCGCCGAAATCGGCCAGGGTCTGCGCGCACCACGGGCCCGCGAGCACGCGGGTCAGGTCGAGTACGCGGATGTGGCTGAGTGCGCCCATGGTGTCGTTCCGCTCCAGGGTTCCGTGAGACTTCGATTCGGTGGCCGGCGGTGCGGTGCGGCGTCGGGCTGACGGCGCGCCGGCCGGCCGGTCATCTTAAGCGATCGACGCGCAGTGCCGCAATTTCCGGTACGAAGTTTCGCTGTGCGGAACATCGAACGCCGCGAATGCGCGCTTCGAGCGATGCGCTCGCGCGCGAGGGCGCCAGGCGCCTCGGTGCGCAGGCTGCCGCGATCGTGCGGCGATCCCTTATAATCGTCCGATTATCAACCGCTTATCGTCCGTGTTGCGGCGGGGACCAACAATCCGCGAAACCCCCCGCGAAAAGCCGCGAACACGTCCACACAAGATCCCACACAGCACGCCATGAAAGCCGCTGAAATCCGCGAGAAATTCCTCAAGTTCTTCGAATCGAAGGGCCATACGATCGTCCGCTCGTCGAGCCTCGTGCCGGGCAACGATCCGACGCTGCTGTTCACCAATTCGGGGATGGTGCAGTTCAAGGACGTGTTCCTCGGCACCGAGTCGCGTCCGTACAAACGCGCGACCACCGCGCAGCGCAGCGTGCGCGCGGGCGGCAAGCACAACGACCTCGAGAACGTCGGCTACACCGCGCGTCACCACACGTTCTTCGAGATGCTCGGCAATTTCTCGTTCGGCGACTACTTCAAGCGCGACGCGATCCACTACGCGTGGGAACTGCTGACGGGCGTCTACCAGCTGCCGAAGGACAAGCTGTGGGTCACCGTCTACCAGGAAGACGACGAGGCCTACGACATCTGGGCGAAGGAAGTCGGCGTGCCGACCGAACGGATCATCCGCATCGGCGACAACAAGGGCGCGCGCTACGCGTCGGACAACTTCTGGCAGATGGCCGACACCGGCCCGTGCGGCCCGTGCTCGGAAATCTTCTACGACCACGGCCCGGACGTGTGGGGCGGCCCGCCGGGATCGCCGGAAGAAGACGGCGACCGCTACATCGAGATCTGGAACCTCGTGTTCATGCAGTTCAACCGCGACGCGCAGGGCAACATGACGCCGCTGCCGAAGCCGTGCGTCGATACCGGGATGGGGCTGGAGCGGATCGCGGCAGTGCTGCAGCACGTGCACAGCAACTACGAGATCGACCTGTTCCAGGCGCTGATCCACGCGGCGGGCCGCGAGACCGGCGTCGCCGATCTGTCGAACAACTCGCTGAAGGTGATCGCCGATCACATCCGCGCGTGCTCGTTCCTGATCGTCGACGGCGTGATTCCCGGCAACGAAGGCCGCGGCTACGTGCTGCGCCGGATCGTGCGCCGCGCGATCCGGCACGGCTACAAGCTCGGCTGCAAGAGCGGGTTCTTCCACAAGCTCGTCGCGGACCTCGTCGAGCAGATGGGCGACGCGTATCCGGAACTGAAGGATGGAGAGGCCCGCGTGACCGACGTGCTGCGCCAGGAAGAAGAGCGCTTCTTCGAGACGATCGAGCACGGCATGTCGATCCTCGAAGGCGCGCTGGCCGACCTCGACAGCAAGGGCGGCAAGGTGCTCGACGGCGAACTCGCGTTCAAGCTGCACGACACGTACGGCTTCCCGCTCGACTTGACCGCGGACGTGTGCCGCGAGCGCGGCGTGTCGGTGGACGAGCCGGCGTTCGACGAGGCGATGGCCCGTCAGCGCGAGCAGGCGCGCGCGGCCGGCAAGTTCCGGATGGCGCAGGGCCTCGAATACTCGGGCGCGAAGACGACGTTCCACGGCTACGAAGAAATCGCGTTCGACGACGCGAAGGTGGTCGCGCTGTACGTCGACGGCGCGTCGGTGAACGAAGTGGCGCACGGCCAGCAGGCGGTCGTCGTGCTCGACCACACGCCGTTCTACGCGGAATCGGGCGGCCAGGTCGGCGACCAGGGCGTGATCTCGAACGCGAACGTGCGCTTCGCGGTCAGCGACACGCAGAAGGTGCAGGCCGACGTGGTCGGCCATCACGGCACGCTCGAACAGGGCACGCTGAAAGTCGGCGACGTCGTGAAGGCGCAGATCGACGCGATCCGCCGCGCGCGCACCGCGCGCAACCACTCGGCGACGCACCTGATGCACAAGGCGCTGCGCGAAGTGCTCGGCTCGCACGTGCAGCAGAAGGGCTCGCTCGTCGATCCGGACAAGACGCGTTTCGACTTCGCGCACAACGCGCCGATGACGGACGACCAGATTCGCCGCGTCGAAGAGATCGTGAACGCGGAAGTGCTCGCGAACGCGCCGGGCATCGTGCGCGTGATGTCGTACGACGACGCGGTGAAGGGCGGCGCGATGGCGCTCTTCGGCGAGAAGTACGGCGACGAAGTGCGCGTGCTCGACCTCGGCTTCTCGCGCGAACTGTGCGGCGGCACGCACGTGAACCGCAGCGGCGACATCGGTCTCTTCAAGATCGTGATGGAAGGCGGCGTCGCGGCCGGCATCCGCCGCGTCGAGGCGATCACCGGAGACAACGCGGTGCGCTTCGTGCAGGACCTCGACGCGCGTCTGAACGCCGCCGCGGCCGCGCTGAAGACGCAGCCGTCGGAACTCGCGCAGCGCATCGCGCAGGTGCAGGACCAGGTGAAGTCGCTCGAAAAGGAACTCGGCGCGCTGAAGTCGAAGCTCGCGTCGAGCCAGGGCGACGAACTGGCGAACCAGGCGGTCGAGATCGGCGGCGTGCAGGTGCTCGCGGCGACGCTCGACGGCGCGGACGTGAAGACGCTGCGCGAAACCGTCGACAAGCTGAAGGACAAGCTGAAGAGCGCGGCGATCGTGCTGGCGGCCGTCGAAGGCGGCAAGGTCAGCCTGATCGCGGGCGTGACGCCGGACGCGAGCAAGAAGGTGAAGGCGGGCGACCTCGTGAACTTCGTCGCGCAGCAGGTCGGCGGCAAGGGCGGCGGACGCCCGGACATGGCGCAGGCGGGCGGCACCGAGCCGGCGAACCTGCCGGCGGCGCTCGCCGGCGTGAAGGGCTGGGTCGAAGCGAAGCTTTGACGCGTTCGTGTCGCGGGGCGCGGGTTGACTGAGCCGCGCGCCGACGATCGATCAGAAGGGCTGTCCGTGCAATGCGGACAGCCCTTTTGTTTTGGCGCGATGCGGCGCGGCGCGACGTTCAGGCCGTTTGCAGGCCGGTGCGCTTAGCCCGGTCGGCGGGTTCGTCGTCGCGTGGCGTGATCACCGCATCGAGCGAGCCGTGCGCGACGAGCGCGCTGCGCAACGCGTCGAGCGCCGGCGAGAAGTGGCCGCGCCGCCAGACCAGCAGCGTGTCGACGAATCCGTATTCGCCGAGCGAATGCACGCTGACCTCGTCGAAATTGCGTTGCAGCGCGAGCACCGAACGCGGCGCGACCGCGATACCGGCGCCCGCCGCGACGCACGCGACGATCGCGTGATACGAGCCCAGCTCCAGCACGCGCAGCGGCTGAACGTCGTGCTGCAGATACCACTTCTCGATGTGCCGGCGATACGCGCAGCCACGCTCGAACGTCACGAGCGTCGACAGAGCGACGTCTTCCGGCCGGCGAATCGGGCGATGCCCGCGCGGCGTCAGGATCACGAGTTCCTCGCGATAGATCGGCGCGTAGTCGAACAGCGGCGGCGCCGGCGGGCCGTCCAGCGGGGTCGCGACCAGCGCCGCATCCACCTCGAATTCGCGCACGCGCTCGATCAGCCGGCCGGTCGTGCCGGTTTCCAGTTCGAGCGTGACGTCGGGCCACTGCTGGTGATAACGCGCGAGGACCGTGGGCAGGCGCGTCGCGGCGACGCTTTCCATCGTGCCGAGCCGCAGCCGGCCGGCCGGATGCCCGGCCTTCAGCGCGTGGCGCGCTTCGTCCGCGAGCGCGAGCAGGCGCTCGGCATACGGCAGCAGCGTTTCGCCGGCGGGCGTCAGCACGAGCCGACGACCGTCGCGCACGAACAACTCGGCGCCGAGCTGTTCTTCGAGCTGCTTGATGCGCGTCGTCACGTTGGATTGCACGCGATTGAGCTTCGCGGCGGCGCGCGTGACGCCGTTTTCGCGCACGACGGCGCGGAAAATCGCAAGGGCGGCGAGATCCATGATTCTCTCTTCGGGATGGATGCGTTCATCTTAATTCATTTTTCGTGATTGAATTGTGCGGCTACCATGGGTCATCGGCATCTTGAAACCAGGTCGGCACCATGAATGAATTTGTGTCTCATACGGCTGTGGGCGCGGCGGATCGCGCACACGGACACCCGGCGCGGCGCGCCGCTCTCGCCTGCATGGCGGCGCTGGCGGTGGCGCTCGGCGTCGGGCGCTTCGCGTTCACGCCGTTGTTGCCGCTGATGCTGCACGGCGGCGCGCTCGATCTGCGGCAGGGCGGGTGGCTCGCGTCGCTGAACTACGCCGGGTATTTCGTCGGCGCGTTCAGTTGCGCGGCGTTGCGCATCGAGCCCGCGAAGATGGTCCGCGCGTGCCTCGCCGCGACCGTCCTGCTGACGCTCGCGATGGGCGTGGCACACCAGTTCTGGGTGTGGGCGATCGTGCGTTTCGTCGGCGGCGCGGTGAGCGCGTGGGCGTTCGTGTTCGCGTCGCAATGGGGGCTGAGACGCCTCGCCGAACTGGGCGCGAACCAGTGGAGCGGAGTGATCTACACCGGGCCGGGGTTCGGGATCGTCGGGACGGGGCTGTTCGTCGGCGTCGCGGGCGGGCTGGGCGCGGCGGCGGGGTGGATCGGGTTTGCGGTCGTGTCCGCGGTGATCGTCGCGCTGGTGTGGGCCGAGTTCGGGGACCGCGGCGCGCGTGTACCAGTAAGCGCCCGGAGTGCTGCGCATGCAACTAACGGTCCGCGTGCGACACCGAACGCGAGCATTACGCCTGCCGCACCGACGCCGGGCGGGAATCCGGGCCCGAGCGCCGGCACGAATTCGAGGGCGAGCGACAGCACGAACCCGGGCGACAGCCCGAACCCGGGCGCGAGCACTAGCGCGAACGCGAACGCGAGCGCTGCCGCGAGCCCGGGCGCCAGCACCAACCCGGGCCCGAACGCGCCGAACGCGCCGAGCGCGGCCGTCCACGCCAGCCCGACGCATCGGACCGGCGCACAACAGCGCGCGGACCGCTTCTGGCTCGTCCTGCTGTACGGCATCCCCGGCTTCGGCTACATCATCACCGCGACGTTTCTGCCGGTCATCGCGCGTCACGCGCTGCCGGGCTCCGCGTGGCCCGACATGTTCTGGCCGATGCTCGGCGCGGCGCTGGTGGCCGGCGCGCTGCTGGCGGCGCGCTTGCCGCTGCACTGGGACAACCGCTCGCTCCTCGCCGCGTGCTACGTGCTGCAGGCGGCGGGCGTCGCGCTCGGCATCGTATGGCCGACGGCGCCCGGCTTCTCGCTCGGCAGCCTGCTGATCGGCCTGCCGTTCACCGCGATCACGCTGTTCGCGATGCGCGAGACGCGTCTGTTGCGCGGCGAGCAGGCCGCCGGACTGATGGGCTACGCGACCGCCGCATACGGCATCGGCCAGATTGCCGGGCCGCTCGTCGCCGCGCCGCTCGCGGCGTCGACGGGATCGTTCTCGCCGTCGCTGTGGCTCGCCGCGGGCGCGCTGATGGTGGGCGCGGCGGGGCTCGTGTGGCGGGTCGTCGTTTCGCCGCGAGCGCGCGCGTGACGGGTCTCGCGTGCGGCCTTCGCGCGACGGCCGCACGCCTGTCGTCGACCAGCACCGTCGCGTGATCCGCCGTGCGTCCCGCGTGCGAGCGCCGGGCGCACCGCCGTGCCAACCCGCACGCGCGAATAGCACACTAAAATAGCCGCTCCGTCGTCGGCGCGCTTCATAAAGGTCACCGACGTCACCACCATCACGAGAACGATGAGCGACTACCAATTCTGTCCTCGCTGCGCGACGCCGCTCGTCACGCGCACCGATCCCGCGCACGAAGGCGGCCGCACCCGCATGGCCTGCCCGCAGACGGAGTGCGGCTACGTGCACTGGGACAACCCGCTGCCGGTCGTCGCCGCGATCGTCGAGTACGAAGGGCGGATCCTGCTTGCGCGCAATGCGGCGTGGCAGGAGGGCGTGTTCGCGCTGATCACCGGCTTCCTCGAAAACGGCGAAACGCCGGAAGAGGGCGTCGCGCGCGAAGTCCGCGAGGAGACGTCGCTCGAAGCGCACAGCACCGAGCTGGTCGGCGTCTACGAGTTCATCCGCAAGAACGAGCTGATCATCGCGTATCACGTGCGGGCGGCGGGGGCGATCGCGCTGTCGCCGGAACTCGTCGAATATCGGCTCGTCGAGCCGGCGAAGCTGCGTCCGTGGCGCGCCGGCACGGGGCTCGCGCTCGGCGACTGGATGCGTCGCCGCGGCCTGCCTTTCGAGTTCGTCGAGCGGCCCGGTCAGTAGACGGTTCGCGCGCCGCGCCCGCGCTGTCCCCACGCCATGGAACGACACCCGCTCCGATGAACCGACCCGCCGTCATCCCCCGCGCCGCGTACCGCCACTTCCTGTCGATCACGACCCGCTGGATGGACAACGACGTGTACGGTCACGTGAACAACGTCGTCTACTACAGCTACTTCGACACCGTCGTGAACGAGTATCTGATCCGCGCGGGCGCGCTCGACATCGCGCATGGCGCGACGATCGGGCTCGTCGTCGAGACGCAGTGCAGCTACTTCGAGCCGCTCGCGTTTCCGGAGCGCGTCGACGCGGGGCTGCGCGTTGCGCGACTCGGCACGTCGAGCGTGCGCTACGAGGTCGGCCTGTTCCGCGCGGACGATCTGCAGCCCGCCGCGCAGGGCCATTTCGTGCACGTGTACGTCGATCGCGCGACGCGTCGCCCCGTCGCCGCGCTGCCCGATGCGTTGCGCGACGCGCTCGCGCCGCTCGTGGTCGCGCCGGCGGCGCCGTGATCCGCGCGCGACTCGAACCGCCATGCACGCGTTCGCGATCGACGCGCTGAACGGCATCGGCTACGGCCTGCTGCTGTTCATGCTCTCGGCGGGCCTCACGCTGATTTTCAGCATGCTCGGCGTGCTGAACTTCGCGCATGCGAGTTTCTATATGGTCGGCGCGTATCTCGGCGTGACGCTCGCGCGCTTCACCGGATTCGGCGCGTCGCTGATCCTCGCGCCGCTCGTGGCGGGCGTCGCGGGCGCGCTGTTCGAACGCACGCTGCTGCGGCGCGCGCGCGTCGGCGGACCGTTGAACGCGCTGTTGCTCACGTTCGGCGCGGCCGCGGTGATCGGCGAACTGGTGAAGCTCGTGTGGGGCCTGCAGCCGCTCGCCGCGCCGCTGCCCGCCGTGCTCGACGGTCCGCTGTTCGTGTTCGGCGACGCCGCGTTCGGCCGCTATCGCGCGTTCGCGATGGCGGTCGCGCTGGCCATGCTCGCGCTGCTCGCCGTGGTGCTGCGCGCATCGAAGGCGGGGCTCGTCGTGCGTGCGGCGCTCACGCATCCGCACGCGGTCGAGGCGCTCGGGCACGACGTGCCGCGCGTGCTGACCGCCGTGTTCGCGCTCGGCACCGCGCTCGCGGCGCTCGCGGGCGCGGTGGCGGCGCCGCTCTTCGTCGTCGAGCCGGCGATGGCCGAATCGGTCGGATCGATCGTGTTCGTCGTCGTCGTGGTCGGCGGCCTCGGGTCGCTCGGCGGCGCGTTCGTCGCGTCGCTCGTCGTCGGTTGTCTGCAGACGTTCGCGGCCGCGAGCGACGTATCGCTCGGCGAGCTTGCCGCGCGCGCGGGCCTTGTGCCGGCGCCGGCATGGCAAGCGTTGACGCTCGCGCAGACGGCGCCGTTGCTGCCTTACCTGCTGCTCGTCGCGGTGCTCGCGGTGCGTCCGCGCGGTTTCGCCGGACAGCGGGGCGACGATGCATAACGCGCCCGTGCCGCCATCGCGCCGTCGTCATCGTCGTCGTGCGCCGTCGCGGTTGCGTGCTGCCGGCGCGCGCGGGCGTTTCGTCTTCGTGTCGGCCGCCGTGCTGCGCGCTGTATTGCCCGCCGTGCTGCTGATCGTGCTGCTCGGCGCGCCGCCGCTCGTCGCGGCGCTCGTGTCGGGCGCGCATGCGTCCCAAGGCTGGCTGCTCGCCGCGCTCGCGCAGGCCGCGACGATGATCGTGTTCGCGCTGTCGTACAACCTGCTGCTCGGCGAGACGGGGCTGCTGTCGTTCGGCCACGCCGCGCCGGCCGGGCTCGGCGCGCTGATCGCCGCGCAGTGCTTCAACCATCATCCGTTCGCGTTGCCGCTGTTGCCGCTCGTCGGCGGCGTCGGCGGAGCGGCGGTCGGCGCGTCGATCGCGCTCGTCGCCGCGCGCCGCGCGGGCACCGCGTTCGCGATGATCACGCTCGGCATCGGCGAACTGGTCGCCGCCGCCGCATGGGCGCTCCCCGCGTGGTTCGGCGGCGACGCGGGCGTCGCGATCGACCGTGCAAGCGGCCCCGCGCTCGGCGGCTGGACGTTCGGACCCGATCGCGAAGCGTATGGCGTGATCGCGCTGTGGTGCGTGTTCGCGAGCGTCGCGATGCTCGCGCTGACGCGCACGCCGTTCATGCGGCTCGCGAACGCGGTGCGCGACAACCCGATCCGCGCGGCGGCGCTCGGCTGTTCGCCCGCACGGATGCGCGCCGCGATGCTCGTCTTCAGCGGCTTCTTCGCGGGCATCGCGGGGTCGCTCGCGTTGATCAACGTCGAGCTGGCCGCGTCGGAGAGCGTCGGCATCGCGCGCTCGGCGGCCGTGCTGATCGCGACGGTCACGGGCGGCACGGCGTCGTTCTTCGGGCCGGTGATCGGCGCGCTGGTGTGGGTCGCGTTCAGTGCCGGCGTCGCGAGCGTCACGCGCGCGTGGATGCTGTACGTCGGGCTGTTCTTCGTCGCGGTGGTGCTGGCCGCGCCGGACGGCCTCGCGGGTCTCGCGCGGCGGCAATGGGAGCTGCTCGCGCGATTCGGCTGGCGGCGCTGCGCGGCGCTGTGGTCGTGGGCGGCGCTCTCGCTCGGGTTCGCGCTCGCCGCGCTCGTGCCCGCGGTGCAGTGCGCGTACGCCGTGCGATTCGGCGGCGACGGAGGCGATGGCGCAAGCCGCTTCATCGCGACGGATGCGCGGGGCGCGTGGATGTGGGCGACGGGCGTCGTCGCGTGCGGCGCCGTTGCGGTGTTTGCCGTGCGTCGCCTGCGGGTAGCGCGACGAGCGCTCGATACGGTGGAGGACGCGCGATGAAGATGAACGCGGCGATGGCGATGGCGATGGCGATTTCGCGCGCCCATGCGCCGGCGACGACGACGGCTACGGCGACGGCTACGGCTCGCGCTGCGCGATCGTCATCGTTCGCCGAAACGCAACGGGCACGCCGATGACCCCCGCACTGCAACTGCACGGCGTCGAAAAGCGTTTCGGCGACACGTGGATCCTGCGCGGCGTCGATCTCACGGTTCACGCCGGCGAGCGGCACGCGTTGATCGGCCCGAACGGCGCCGGCAAGTCCACGCTGTTCAGCCTGATCGCGGGCGAGCGCCGCGCGAGCGCGGGCCGCATCGAACTGAACGGCGCGGACGCGACGCGTCTGTCGCCGGTCGCGGTGAGCCGCCGCGGCGTCGCGCGCAGCTTTCAGACGACGAGCGTGTTCGCGCAGCTATCGGTGCTCGACAACCTGCGCTGCGCGGTGCTGGCCGCGCGTCGGGACGGCGTGCGCGTCTGGCATCGGTGGATCGGCTCGCCGCTCGTCGATGCAAAGGCGAACGACGTGCTCGACGCGATCGGCCTGCAACACGCGGCCGCGCGCGCGGCCGGCTCGC
This sequence comes from Paraburkholderia sp., assembly GCA_035492135.1. Lineage (GTDB taxonomy): Bacteria > Pseudomonadota > Gammaproteobacteria > Burkholderiales > Burkholderiaceae > Paraburkholderia. The sequence continues at coordinate 20,232 of DATJJN010000123.1, forward strand.
TCGGCTACGCGGAGCAGCGCGCGCTCGATCTCGGCCTCGCGCTTGCAAGCGGCGCGCACACGCTGCTGCTCGACGAGCCGACCGCCGGCATGAATCGCGCGGAAGCCGCGCGCGCGATCGAGCTGATTCGCGCGACCACCGTCGGCAAGACGCTCGTGATGATCGAGCACGACATGGACGCGGTGTTCGGCCTCGCGGACCGCGTGTCCGTGCTCGTGCGGGGCTGCGTGATCGCGACCGGCACGCCCGCGCAGATCCGCGCGAACGACGCGGTGCGCGACGCGTACCTCGGCCACGGACTCGCACGATGAGCGCGCTGCTCGACGTGAGCGGCCTGCACGCGTGGTACGGCGCGAGCGAGATCCTGTACGGCGTCGATCTGCGCGTCGATGCGGGCGAGACGGTCGCGCTCGCGGGCCGCAACGGCTCGGGCCGTTCGACGTTCGCGAAGGCGCTGACGGGGATGGTCCGCGCGCAAGGGACACGGCGCTTCGCGGGCCGCGATCTCGACGGATTGCGCACGTTCGAGATCGCGCGGCTCGGCATCGGCTATGTGGCCGAGACGCGCGACGTGTTCCCGACGTTGAGCGTCGACGAGAACCTGCAGCTCGGCATCGCGCCCGTGAAGCGCGGGCGCCGGCCGCCGCGCTTCGCGCGCGAGCACGCGTATGCGCTGTTCCCCGCGCTCGCCGCGCGTCGCGCGGCGAGGGCCGGCGTGCTGTCGGGCGGCGAGCAGCAGATGCTCGCGCTGGCGCGCGCGCTGCTCGGCGACCCCGATCTGCTGATCGTCGACGAGCCGACCGAGGGTCTGTCCGCGCAGGTGGCGTCGAGCGTCGGCGAGTGTCTGCGCGCGTTGCGCGACGCGGGCGTCGCGATCGTGCTGATCGAGCAGCGTCTTGCGCTCGCGCAGGCGCTGGCGGATCGCGTCGCGGTGATGGGGCACGGCAGGATCGTGTTCGACGGCACGCCGACGCAGCTCGCCGCGCGCGACGACATCGTGCGCGACTGGCTCGGCGTCGGCTGACGCGGGGCGCTCGACGGACGCAACACGCGCAACCAGAGCAACCAGAGCAGCCGCCCCCCGCCCCGGCCAACCAAAACGGCCGGCGCTCCGAAGAGCCGCCGGCCGTTCTGCATCAGCGATACCGCGCGCGAGCGCTCAACCCTTGCGCAACTTCCGCGCGTTGCCTTCGACGTCCGGCAGCAGCACCGTCAGCACGCCGATCAGCGGCAGGAACGAGCAGATCTTGTACACGTTCGCGATGCCGGTCACATCCGCGAGGTGGCCGAGCGCTGCTGCGCCGATCCCGCCGAGGCCGAACGCGAGGCCGAAGAACAGGCCCGCGACCATCCCGACCTTGCCCGGAATGAGTTCCTGCGCATACACGAGGATCGCGGAGAACGCCGACGCGAGCACGAGGCCGATGATCACGCTGAGCACGCCGGTCCAGAACAGGTTCGCGTACGGCAGCAGCAGCGTGAACGGCGCGACGCCGAGAATCGACACCCAGATCACGTATTTGCGCCCGATGCGGTCGCCGACCGGCCCGCCGACGATCGTGCCCGCCGCGACTGCCGCGAGGAACAGGAACAGGTGAATCTGCGCGGCCTGCACCGGCAGATGGAAGCGATCCATCAGATAGAACGTGAAGTAGCTGTTGATGCTCGCGAGATAGAAATACTTCGAGAACACGAGCAGCAGCAGCACGCCGATCGCGAGCGCGACGCGGTTCTTCGGCAGCGCGTCGCGTTCGACGGCGGCGCGCTTCTTTTTCGTGGCCGGGTGGCTGCGATACCAGCGGCCGATCTGCGTGAGCACGACGATGCCGACGAACGCGGCGACCGAGAACCACGCGATCGAGCGCTGGCCGTGCGGCACGATGAACGCGGCGGCGAGCAGCGGCCCGATCGCCGAGCCTGCGTTGCCGCCGACCTGGAACAGCGACTGCGCGAGGCCGTGGCGTCCGCCCGACGCCATCCGCGCGACGCGCGACGACTCCGGATGGAACACCGACGAGCCGCAGCCGATCAGCGCCGATGCGCACAGCAGGATGCCGAACGTCGGCGCAACCGACATCAGCAGCAGGCCGCACAGCGTGAAGCCCATGCCGACCGGCAGCGAGAACGGCATCGGCCGCTTGTCCGCGAACACGCCGACGAGCGGCTGCAGCAGCGACGCGGTGATCTGATAGGTCGCGGTGATGAGGCCGACCTGCGCGAACGTCAGCGAAAAGCCGGACTTGAACATCGGATACAGCGCGAGGACCAGCGACTGGATCATGTCGTTCAGCAGGTGCGAGAAGCTGATCGCGCCGAGAACGGAGTAGACGGTTCGCTGCACGCCGCCGACAGGGGCGGCAGCCGAAGACGCGCCGGACGCCGGAGCGGCACCCGCGAGCGCACCTTTGTTGAGGCTCGTTTCCATGTTTTTCGTATTACGCAGAGAGCCACGCGGGGCCGCGCGAGCGCGGAACGGCGTGAACGGGTCATGTATAAGAGTTATGACCCGAAGTGTAATGTGTCTCGACCGAACGGTGCGGACAGACTTTGTCGCGAACCGGACAGCGCGCGACGGCCGCCGCCGGCGATCCGGAGCGTTTTTCTCGTTAGCGGCCGGTTACAGCTGGCGGTCGCGCTCGATGATCCACTCATGCGCCGGATCGTTATGGAAGTGCCATTCGCGGCGCGGCCCGGCCATCGCGTTCAGGTAGTACGAGTCGTACCCGTACGGCGCGACGACCGGATGGTAGCCGCGCGGCACCATCACGATGTCGTGGTCTTCGACGGCCATCGTCTCGTCGAGATCGCGCGCGTCCGTGTACACCCGCTGAAACGCGAAGCCCTGCGGCGGATTCAGCCGGTGGTAGTAGGTCTCTTCGAGCGCGGTCTCGTACGGCGGGCGATCGGCGTCGTGCTTGTGCGGCGGATAGCTCGACGCGTGGCCGGACGGCGTGCGCACCTCGACGACCAGCAGCGATTCGGCCGGCTCGGTTTGCGCAAGGATGTCGCACACGTAGCGCGTGTTCAGGCTCTTGCCGCGCGTCGAGCGCTGCATCCGCGACGGTTCGATCAGCCGCGCGGGCAGCGTGCCGGTCGCGGGCGCGCTCGCGACGCCGAGTTCCGCGCCGCGCCGCGCGCGCACCGTCGTCTTCACGCCGGGCGGCACGTAGACCGCATACGGCGCGGCGTCCTCGAACACGCTGTCGCGCGAGCCGATGTCGGTCCAGCGCGCGTCGCCGGCTTCGATGTCGACCGCACCGGTCAGCACGACGATGCAGCTTTCGCGCGCGATCTCGTTCACGTAGACGACCTCGTCCGTTTCCATCCGGTACGCGGCGAAGCCGACATACCGCCAGCCCGCGGTGGCGGGCGTGACGCGCGCGATCGTCTGGCCTTCGCGCGACGCCTTCACGAGCAAACTCATGCTGCCTCCCTGGTGGTATCCGTCGATGCGTCGGGCGGCGCATCGACGAGCGCGCGCAGCGTCCGGTAGCCCTTTTGAGCGTACTCGAACGACGGCGCGATGACGGGGTCCTGCTCGGCCTCGACAACGAGCCAGCCGCAATAGCCGTGCCGCTTCAGACGCGCGATGACGGCCGGAAAATCGACCGCGCCGTCGCCCGGCACGGTGAACGCGCCGGCGAGCACCGCGTCGAGGAAACTCCAGTTGCGATTGCGCGCGATCTTCAGCACGGCGGGGCGCACGTCCTTGCAGTGCACGTGACAGACGCGCGCGATGTGCGCGTCGAGCACCGCGAGTGGATCGCCGCCCGCGAACGCGATGTGGCCCGTATCGAACAGCAGGCCGACCGCGTCGCTCGTGCGCGCCATCAGCCGGTCGATGTCGGCCGGCGTTTCGACATACGCGCCCATGTGGTGGTGATACGCGAGGCGCACGCCGCGCGAGCGCGTGTGACGCGCGAACGCGTCGACGCGCCCGGCGTACTCGTCCCACTGCGCGTCGCTGAAAAAGCGCGGCCGCTGATACAGCGGGCGCGGCGCGCCCTGAATCGAATCGGCCACTTCGCCGTACACCATCACCGTCGCGCCGTTCTGCGCGAGCAGGTCGAGGTGCGCGTCGGCGGCCGCGATTTCGTCGGCGACGCTGCGGTGTGCGAGTTTTCCCGCGAGTCTTCCCGAATACCATCCGGAGACGAGCGCGAGACCGTACTGCGCGAGCAACGCCTTCAGCGCCTGCGGGTCGCGCGGAAACTTGTTGCCGAGTTCGAACCCTTCGTAGCCGATCGCGCGGCCCTCGGTCAGCGCGGTGTCGAGCGGCGTCTCGCCGCCGAGCGACGGCAGGTCGTCGTTCATCCACGACAGCGGGTTGATGCCGATGCGTACGTCGAAGGCGCTCATCGTCGGGGCTCCGGTTGCGCGTGGGGCGGTCAGCGGGTGTCGTCGTCGGTTGTCGACGGTGCGTGGGGCAGAGGGTCGGACACGGCGGGCGTGGTCGGTCCGGCGCGCGTGCCGAGCGTCTCGGGCGTCGTCTGCGCGACCGGCGCGTGGGACAGCGGCTGCCCGCTCGCGCGCGCGGCGAGCTGCGCGTCGTAGAGCGCGCGCGCGTCGCGCACCGCCGCCCGCGGCGACACTTCCGGCACCGCGACTTCCCACCACCAGCCGCCGTCTTCGGTCGAGCGCGCCGGGTCGGTGTCGATCACGATCACGGTCGTGCGCGTCGCGGCGCGCGCACGCTGCATCGCCGCTTCGAGTTCCGCGATGCTCGCGACGTGCTCCGCGTCGGCGCCGAGCGCGCGCGCGTGCGCCGCGAAATCCACGCGCGGCGCGCCGAGCGGCCCCTGCGCGCAGTCGTCGAACAGATTGTTGAACGGCGCGCCGCCGCACGCCTGCTGCAGCCGGTTGATGCAGCCGTAGCCGCGGTTGTCGAGCACGACGACGATCAGCTTCGCGCCGAGCATCACCGACGTCGCGATCTCGCTGTTCATCATCAGATAGCTGCCGTCGCCGACCATCACGATCACCTCGCGATCGGGCCGCGCGAGCTTCACGCCGAGTCCGCCGGCGATCTCGTAGCCCATGCACGAGTAGCCGTATTCGACGTGATACGCGCCGGGCGTGCCCGCGCGCCACAGCTTGTGCAGTTCGCCCGGCAGCGTGCCGGCCGCGCAGACGACGATGTCGTCGTCCGGCGAGCGGCTGGCCGAGCGCTGGACCGCGCCGATCACATCGGCGTCGTACGGCAGCACGCCGCGTTCTTCCGGCGCGTTCGCGAGCCGCTCGACGGTCGCGCGCCATTCGTTCGCGAGCGCGAGGGCGCGGGCGGTCCAGTTCGCGTCCGCGTGCCAGGCGCCGAGTTCGCCGCCGAGTTCGGCGAGCGCGAGCCGCGCGTCGGCCTGCACGACGAGCGCGCCTTGCTTGCCCGCATCGAACCCGTTCGCGTTGATGCCGACGATGCGCGCGTGCGCGAACAGCGAATTCGAGCCGGTCGTGAAGTCCTGCAGACGCGTGCCGACCGCGAGCACGCAATCGGCGCCGCGCGCGAGCGCGTTCGCGGCCGTCGAGCCGGTCACGCCGATCGCGCCGACGTTGAGCGGATCGTCCCACGCGAGCGCGCCTTTGCCGGCCTGCGTCTCCGCGACCGGAATCCCGCGCGCGGCCGCGAGCGCCTGCAACGCCGACGACGCGCGCGCATACAGCACGCCGCCGCCCGCGACGATCAACGGCCGTTTCGCGCGCTGCAGCTGCGCGAGCGCCGCGTCGATCTCGACGCGCGCCGGCGCGGGCGTGCGGAACGTCACGAGCCGCGGCGTGAAGAATTCGACCGGATAGTCGTACGCGGCCGCCTGCACGTCCTGCGGCAGCGCGAGCGTGACCGGCCCGCACAGCGCGGCGTCGGTCAGCACGCGCAGCGCGCGCGGCAGCGCGGTCAGCAGTTGCGCCGGATGCACGATCCGGTCGAAGTAGCGCGACACCGGTTTCAGCGTGTCGTTCGCGGAGATGCCGCCGTCGTGGAAGTCCTCGATCTGCTGCAGCACCGGGTCCGGCGCGCGCGACACGAAGATGTCGCCGGGCAGCAGCAGCACCGGCAGCCGGTTCACGTGCGCGAGCGCGGCGGCGGTCACGAGGTTCGTCGCGCCCGGCCCGATCGACGTCGTGACCGCCATCATCCGGCGCCGGAAATGCGCCTTCGCATACGCGATCGCCGCGTGCGCCATCGCCTGCTCGTGGTGCGCGCGCAGCGTCGGCAGATCGTGCCGGTGCTGGTACAGCGCCTCGCCGATCGCGGCGACGTTGCCGTGCCCGAAGATCGCGAACACGCCGCCGAACAGCGGCTCGGTGCGGCTCGTGCCGTCCTGCGACGCGACCCGCTGGGCCGCCAGAAAGCGCACTAGCGCCTGCGCGGCGGTCAGGCGCACGGTCTGGCCGTGGGCGGCGGGGGTGAGTGCAGGGGCCGTCGGTGCCGTCTCCTGCGTGCCGCTGACGATGCGCTCGTTCATGCTGCTTTCTCCTCGCGTGCGCCGGGGGCGCGGTGCGTGTCGCGAGCGGCGCGCCACGCGGCGATCAGCGTTTCGAACGTGCGCCGCACGCGCGCGATCAGTTCGTCGTCGCCGATCTCGCCGGCGAGCCACGCGTGGCTCGGCTCGTGAAAGATCGTGCGGCCGACCGTGAAGCCGCGGCACGTCTGCGACGCGGCCGCCGCGCGGAAGCTGTCGGCCAGCTGCTCGACCGGCGCGGACAAGCCGAGCAGCACGACGCCGCGACAGTACGGATCGCGCTCCGCGATCAGCGCGTCGATCGCGCGCCACTGCGCGGCATCCATCGGTTCGAGCTTCCACCACTCCGGATGGAGACCGAGGTTGTACAGACGCTTTAACGCGCGATACACGGTGTCCGGCGCATTCGGCGCGCCGTCGCGCCTCGGCGGAATCACTTCGAGCAGCAGTTCGTGGCCGCTCGCCTGCGTCGCGTCGTACAGCGCGCGCAGTTGCGCTTCCTGCTCGATGCGCTGTTCGACGGGCTCGTCCGGATGAAACTGCACGAGGCACTTCACCGTCTGTTCGAGCGGCCAGCTGGCGAGCGTCGTGCCGATCGAGCGTCCGTGATCGAACACGAGCGGCACCGAGCCCGGCAGCTCGACCGGCCGGCCGATCCACCAGCCGCGCCCGCTCGCGGCATTGAGCGCGTCTGCGCCGTAGCGGTCGTCGATCAGCACGCCGATGCGTCCTTGCAGCGCGAGCGCCGCTTCCGTCTGCGCGACCGCGTCGACGAACAGATTCTTCAGCCGACCGATGCGCGCTTCGTCCGCGCCGGTCTGCTGCGCGAGATCGAAGAACGGATTGCGATGGTCGAACGCAAACCCTAGCACTTCGTCGCGCCGCGTGCGCGCCGGCGTCACGCGATGCAGGCGCGCGAGCGTCGCGTCGCGGTCCGGGCGGCGCATGCGCTCGGGGTCGGTCGCCGCTTCGCGCAGGAAGTAGTCGAGCTCGGCTCGCGTCGGCATCGCGGGCGCGCAGCCGTGACGCGACACGACGAGCGCGCCGCACGCGTTCGCTACGCGCGCGCAGTCGCCCGGCGGCGCGTCGCGCAGCCAGCCGCACAGAAAGCCGGCCGCGAACGCGTCGCCTGCGCCGAGCACGTTCAGCACGTCGACTTCGATTCCGCGCTCGATCGGCCAGTCGTCGAGCGACGCGGGCACGTCGCCCTCGACGATCTGGCAGCCGAGCGGCCCGCGCTTCACGACGAGCGTCGCGTGCGTGACGCCGCGCACCGCCGCGAGCGATGCGGCAAGCGACGCCTCGCCGCCCGCGATGCGAAACTCCTCCTCGGTGCCGATCACGAGATCGAACAGCGGCAACAGCCGTTGCAGATGCGCGCTCACGCCGTCGTCCGCGATGAAGCGCGTCTCGCCGTCGGCCTTGCCGGTCAGCCCCCACAGCACCGGCCGATAGTCGATGTCGAGCACCGTGCGCACGTCGTTGCGGCGCGCGTAGTCGAGCGCGCGGCGGCTCGTGCGGTTCACGTGTTCGGTCGACAGATGCGTGCCGGTGATCAGCAGCGCCTTCGACGAAGCGATGAACGCCTCGTCGAAGTCCTGTTCGTCGACGGCCATGTCCGCGCAGTTCTCGCGGTAGAAGATCAGCGGAAACGTGTCGCGGTCCTTCAGCCCGAGCAGCACGAGCGCGGTCAGCCGCTCGCGGTCGATGCGCACGTGGCTCACGTCGCAGCCTTCCTTCGCGAGCGTTTCGGTCAGAAAGCGGCCCATGTGGTCGTCGCCGACGCGCGTCAGCATCGCGGCGTCGAGCCCGAGCCGCGCGCAGCCGAACGCGATGTTCGCGGACGAGCCGCCGAGATACTTCGCGAACGTCGCCGCGTCTTCGAGCCGCGCGCCGACCTGCTGCGCGTACAGGTCGACGGCAAGGCGGCCGAGGCAGATCACGTCGCGGCTGCGGCCGGATGCAAAGCGGGACGCTGCTGAGCGGGAAGAAGCCATCTGCGGTTCCTCGGTGGGTGCTGCGTGCGTGCGCGGCTCAAACGACCGCGCCGTCGAGTTCGGCGATCATCTTCTGCATTTCGGCGCCGCCCGCCATCATGTCGAGCACTTCGTTCTTGCTGATCGTGTCCTTCGTGAACGTGCCGAGCGAGCGGCCGCGATTGAGCAGCGTGAACGAGTCGCCGATCGGATACGCGTGATGCACGTTGTGCGTGATGAAGATCACCGAGATCCCTTTTGCGCGCGCGTTGTGAATCAGCTTCAGCACGTTGAAGCTCTGCTTCACGCCGAGCGCGGCGGTCGGCTCGTCGAGGATCAGCACGCGTGCGCCGAAGTGGATCGCGCGCGCGATCGCAAGGCATTGCCGCTCGCCGCCCGACATCGTGCCGATCGCCTGATGCGGGTCGCGCACGTGGATGCCCATTTCGCCGAGCTTGTCGCGCGCGATGCGCGCGCTCGTGTCGAGGTCCATCACGGTGAGGAAGCCGAACAGTTTCTTCTGCGGCTCGCGCCCCATGAAGAAGTTGCGCGCGACCGACAGCAGCGGCACCAGCGCGAGGTCCTGGTACACGGTCGCGATGCCGAGATCGAGCGCTTCTTTCGGCGAGTCGAAATGCACGGGCTTGCCGTCGACCCGATACTCGCCGGCGGACGGCGCGTGCACGCCCGCGAGCGTCTTGATCAGCGTCGATTTGCCGGCGCCGTTGTCGCCGAGCAGACAGTGCACCTCGCCGCGTTTGAGCCGCAGCGTGACGCCGTTCAGCGCGATCACCTTGCCGAAATACTTGCTGACGTTCTCCAGTGCGAGGATCGTATCGGCGCTCGCGCGCGTGTCGTTCAGATCGGACATGACGAAGGCCTCCCGTTACGACTGCGCGACGCGGCGGCGCACGTAGTGGTTGAACAGCACGGCCATCAGCAGCATCAGGCCGAGGAACACGCGGAACCAGTCGGAATCGACGCTCGTGTACGTGATGCCGATCTGCACGACGCCGAAGATCAGCGCGCCGAACGCAGCGCCGATCACCGAGCCGTAGCCGCCCGTCAACAGCGTGCCGCCGATCACCGCCGCGATGATCGCCTCGAACTCCTTTTGCAAGCCACGGTCGGCGGCGGCCGAGCCGATGTCGCACACCTGCAGCACCGCGAACAGGCACGCGCAGAACGCGGTCAGCATGAAAAGCGAGATCTTCACGCGCTTGACCGGCACGCCGACGTTCTTCGCGGCGTTCGCGTCGCCGCCGACCGCGAGTATCCAGTTGCCGTAGCGCGTTTTCGCGAGCGTGAACGCGCCGATCGCGACGAGCGCGAGCCACCACAGGATCACCTTCGGGATGCCGCGCACGAGCGGCTCGCCGCTGTCGAGCACGCGGCCGAGGCCGAGATGCGCGAGCGTGCGAAAGAGCCCATGAAACGCGACGCCGTGAAAGAGCAGGCTCGTGAGCGGATCGGCCTGCGCGACGTCGCCGACGCCGGACACGATCGTGCGGTCCGCGAACATCACCGACAGCGCGAGCGTGAGTCCGCGCAGGATGAACATGAACGCGAGCGTGACGATGAACGACGGCAGCCGCGTGCGCATCACGAGATAGCCGTTCAGCGCGCCGAGCGCGAGCGATCCGGCGAACGCGAACAGGATCGACAGCGCGATCGGCCAGTGGAAGTACATCGTCGGGATCGCGACCATCATCCCGGCGAAGCCGATCATCGAGCCGATCGACAGGTCGAACTCGCCGGCGACCATCAACAGGCACGCGCCGACCGCGAGGATGCCGAGGTAAGCGGCGACCTGCGACCAGTTCATCACGCCGTCGAGATCGAACATGCCGGAGCTGCCCCAGCCGATCGCGAAGATCGCGAACACCAGCACGGTGCCGGAGATCGCCGCGAATTCGGGGCGGCCGAGCAGATGGCCGAACCACGATTCGCGACGCACGCGCTCGTCGTCCGCGGCTTCGCGTGCGGGCGACGCGTCGCCGTCGCTGACGTGAGACGGATAATGCTTGCCGGCGATTCCCATGATGGGCCTCCGATGCGATTCGCCCGTGTTGCAGCCGCCGCGTCGCGCGACGGCGCGGCCTACCGGTACTGCCCCGCGTACTTCACGACCTTGTCTAGATTCTCTTTCGTGATGAACCCCGGCCCCGAGCGAATGTTGCGCGGCCCATACGAAGGCTGCAGCCCGTAGGTTTCGAGTCGCGCCTGGAATTTCGGATTCGCTTCGAGAATCTGCTTGATCTTCGCGGGGTCGGTCGTGTGCTCCTTCTTCACGATCGCGAGCACGGCAACCGGGATGTAGCCCTGCAGATACGGCTGCTGATCGATCGCGAACTGGATCGTGCCCGCGCGAATTGCCTTCGCGATGTCGTCGGAGAAGTCGAACGTATAGAACTTGACCTTCCCGTCGAGTCCCATCTGCTGGACCGCCTTCAGCGTCGCGGCGGCGGGCACCGGGCCGAGCGTCAGGATCGCGTCGGTCTTCGGATGATTGCGCAGCCACGCGCTCACTTTGGACTGGATCTCGATCGGGTCCTGACCCGAGTCGAGCGTCGAGCTCTTGTAGTTCACGCCGATCGCATCCGCGAAGCCGCGGCAGCGGTCGAACGACACCGTGTTCGTCGCGATGTGGTTCACGCACAGGAACGACTTCACGCCGTCCGCTTTCGCCTTTTCGCCGGCCGCGTGCCCGGCCACGTACTCGGGCTGGCCGATGTGCATGATCGCGCCGAGCTTCTCGCTTTGCTCCTCGGTGCCCGAGTTGATCGTCACGAGCGGAATCTTCTTCGCCGTGACCTTGCCGATCGAATTCTTCAGCACGTCGAAGTCGGCGATCGTCGTGATCACGCCGTCGTAGTTGTGCGCGGCGGCCTGTTCGATGAGCCGCGCCATGTCGGCGATGTCGCCGTTCGGCGGATTGCGGTAGTCGGTATGGACGTTGAAGTCCTCGTCGGCCTGCTGGATCGCGTTCTTGATCGTGTTCCACCACGAGTCGGAGTCCGGCGCGTGGCTGATCAGCACGAAGTTCGCGTCCGCCGCGTTCGCCGGCACAGCCGCGAGCGTCGCTCCGAGCCCCGCCGCCAGTGCGAGCGACGCGGCCAGCCTCCTGAGCATTGCCTTGCCCTTGCGATGTCTCATGTCTCCACCTTACTCGTTGTCTGTCGTTATGGGGTCGAGCGAAACAACCGCGAAAAAGCCGCGCGGCGGTCTCTCTCATCACCCAGATTAGGCGATCCGCGAGGTAGGTGCAAAGAAAATTTCAATGTCGTAAAAAATGGAAAATCTGTTCCATTCGACGTGCGCTTGCCTATAATCGCAAGCGTCGGCGCGGCGCCGTTGGCGTGGCGCGCCGGCGTCGTATGCAAACGAGGAACAGCGGACATGGTGGATGACACGACCGACGCCGTCGAGGGCGTCGACGACCTGATGCAGCGGATCGCGCACGACTTCGAGTCGCTGCCGCGCCAGTTGAAGAGCGTCGCGACGTACATGGAGCAGAACCGCGCGAGCGTGATGATGGACCGCACGAGCGACATCGCGGCGCGCTGCGGCGTGCATCCGTCGGCGGTCGTGCGCTTTGCGCAGCGCTTCGGCTTTTCGGGCTTCTCGGATCTGCAGGCGGTGTTTCGTCAGGCGTATGCGGGGCAGGGCGCGGCGGGCACCAGCTATCAGCAGCGCATTCGCCGGCTGATCGACGCGAAGGCGGGTCGTGCGAGCGCGGACCTCGGCGGCACGGTCGCGCGCGAATTCATCGACGCGTGCCGCAGCGGGCTCGACGAACTGGAAGCGGGTCTCGACGACGCGCAGTTCGACGCCGCCGTGAAGATGCTGGAGCAGGCGGACAACCTGTACGTGGTCGGCGTGCGGCGCTCGTTTCCGGTGGCGAGCTACATCGTGTACGCGCTCCAGCACACGAAAAAGCGCGTGCATCTGGTGTCGGGTCTCGGCGGCATGTACCAGGAGCAGATTCGCGGCGTGAAGAAGGGCGACGTCGTGATTGCGATCAGCTTCGCGCCGTACGGCAAGGAGACCCAATATTGCCTGCGCATCGCGCAGCAGCATCTCGCGAAGACGCTCGTGATCACCGACAGCCGGCTCTCGCCGCTCGCGCGCCACGCGAGCGCGCAACTGTACGTGAAAGAGGGCAGCGCGTTCGCGTTCCGCTCGCTCACCAGCACCTTTTGCCTGTGCCAGGCGCTCTTCGTCGCGCTCGCTTACCGGCTCGAACTCAACGTAGAAGAATCGACGGACAACGGAGGATACGATGACTGAAACGGCGGACAAGACCCTCGATTTCGCGGTGTTCGGCGCGGGGCGCATGGGCCAGATCCACGCGGCGAATCTCGCGAAGAAGCCGGGCATGCGGCTGCGTTATGTGGTCGACGTGAACCGCGACGCGGCCGCCGCGCTCGCCGCCCGGCACGGCGCGCAAGTGGCGGACGCCGATGCCGTATTCGGCGATGCGTCGATCGACGCGACCGTGATCTGTTCGAGCACCGACACGCACTCGGACCTGATCCAGCGCTCGGCGGCGGCCGGCAAGCACATTTTCTGCGAGAAGCCGGTCGATCTGACGATCGAGCGCGCGCGGCAGTGCGCGCAGGCAGTCGAGCGCGCGGGCGTGGTCTGCATGATCGGCTTTCAGCGGCGCTTCGATCCGACGTTCGCCGCATTGAAGGCGCGGCTCGATGCGGGCGAGATCGGCACGCCGGAAATGCTGATCGTCACGAGCCGCGATCCCGGTGCGCCGCCGGTCGAGTACATCCGGCGCTCGGGCGGCATCTTCAAGGACATGCTGATTCACGACTTCGACATCTTCCGCTGGATTCTCGACGACGACGCCGACATCGTGCACGCGACCGGCAGTTGCCTGTCCGACCCGGCGATCGCCGACGCGGGCGACATCGATTCGACCGCGGTGACGATCCGCACGAAGCGCGGACGCCTCTGCCAGATCAACACCGCGCGTCGCGCCGCGTATGGGTATGACCAGCGCTTCGAGGTGCTCGGCAGTCACGGGATGCTGCAGGCGGGCAACGTGCGGCCGACCGAGGTGGTCGCGTGGTCGAAGACGTCTGTGTCCCACGACGTGCCGGAGGCGTTTTTTCTCGAACGGTATCGGGCCGCGTACGCGCACGAGATCGAGCATTTCCATTCGGCGATCACGAAGGGGACGCCGGTGCGCACGACCGTCGCGGACGGGCTGAAGGCACTCGAACTCGCGGAGGCGGCGGCGCTGTCGTGGCGCGAAGGGCGGCCGGTGCGGGTGGGTGAGCAGGCGTAACGGGCTGCAGGCGAAAAAGGCCGTAAAGCGGGCGCAAAACGGGTCGCAAAACGGGTCGCAAAACGGGTCGCAAGACGGGTCGCAAGCGGGTCACAAGCGTCACAAGCGGGTCACAAGCGGGTCACAAGCGGGTCACAAGCGGGTCGTCACAAAGCGGGTCACAAAGCGGCCTGCAAAACGGGCTGCAAGCGAGCCGCATCGCGGCCGCGCGCGGAGGAGACGAATCATGACGCAGACGACGGCGGCGGCTGCCGCCCCGGATCGCACCGGCGCCGCGCCGCTGCGCGTCGGCATCGCGGGGCTCGGCCGGCTCGGGCGCCGGCATGCGCACAACCTCGCGCATCGCGTGCCGGGTGCGACGCTCGCCGCCGCGTGCAGCCCGCTCGACGCTGACCTCGACTGGGCGCGCGACGCGCTGCCCGGCGCGCGCCGTTACGACGACTACGCGGCGCTCGTCGCCGACGACACGCTCGACGCGATCTGGCTCGTCACGCCGTCCGCGCTGCATGCGGCGCAGATCGTCGCCGCGCTGCGCGCCGGCAAGCACGTGTTCTGCGAAAAGCCGCTGTCGCTCGACGTCGCCGAGTGCGAGCGCGTGACCGACGAGGCCATGCGCTATCCGCATCTGCAGGTGACGATCGGGTTCATGCGCCGCTTCGACCGAAGCTACCGGGACGCGTTCGACGCGGTGCGCGCCGGTGCGATCGGCCGGCCGTTTCTGGTGCGCTCGCAGACCTGCGACCTGAACGATCCGGACGGCTTCTTCGTGCGCTTCGCGCCGACCTCCGGCGGGATCTTCCTGGACTGCACGGTGCACGACATCGACGTCGCGCGCTGGCTGCTCGGGCGGCCGCGCGCGATGCGCGTGTACGCGGCCGGCACGATCGCGCTGCACGACGGCCTGCGCGACGTCGGCGACGTGGACAACGGCGTGGCGATCTGCGAGTTCGACGGCGGGCGGCTCGCGATGTTCTACGCATCGCGGACGATGGCGCACGGCAACGACACGTCGAGCGAAGTGATCGGCACGGCCGGCGCGCTGACGATCGGCCGCATTCCGCGCGCGAATCGCGTCGAGATCTACGACGCGTCGGGCATTCGCAGCGAATGCACGCCGACGTTCTTCGATCGCTTCGACGACGCGTTTCTGAACGAGGCGCACGCATTCGTCGCGACGGTGCGGACCCGGCGCGACGCGGCGGCCGGCGCGCATCGCGACGCGCAAGCGGCCGACGACGGCGCGACCCTCGCGGACGCGCTCGAAGCGACGCGAATCGGCTGCGCGCTGCGCGAGTCGCTGCATACGGGGCAGGCGGTGACGCTATAGACGCGCCGTGAGCGGGCGCGGCCGCTGCGGTAAAATCGCTCCTATTGCCAACGGCCCGCGCGGCGTCACACGAAGGACTCAGCTCCGATGCAGATTCAGGTTCACAAGGAAGTGGATGCGCGCGGGCTCAATTGCCCGCTGCCGATCCTGCGCGCGAAGAAGGCGCTTGCCGACATGGAGAGCGGCCAGATACTGAAGGTGCTCGCGACCGATCCCGGCTCGCAGCGCGATTTCGCGGCGTTCGCGAAGCAGACGGGCAACGAGATCGTCGAAAGCTCGCAGCAGGACAAGACGTTTGTGTTTTTGATGCGTCGGCGTTGAGCCGTTCAATTCGCGTTGGGTTGGGTGTCTTCGGGACGCTCGAGCCAGCCGAGCTTTCTGGAAACGACCCGCACGACAACACCGCTTATCGAACACTCGGTAGACGACGATTCGTTTTCGGTAACGACGGTAATTTCACGGCCGGATTTTTCGTGGAACGTGATTTCGTATAGCTGACGCCACCGATTCTTACCGATTTTCTGTATCGCGAGTTTGGTGGCTTTCGTCTTCGAATGATCGAGCAGCGCGGAATCGGTGATCCCGTCGTTCATCATGTGCACGACCGCCATGCTCGTCGGCCAGCTTGGGCATCCGCTAAAGCCGGCCGCCGGACAAAGTCCGGGAAGCGAGAACAGCGCCGCTGCGGCAAGTGCTTTCACTTCATTACCTCCAGCTCGTGATCGCCGCTGTTCCAGATTTGCTTGCGCGCCGTGAGTGGCAGAACGATGCAGCCGCCTGAAGCATTGCCTGGGCTCGCAATGCTGTCGGCATGGATGAGGAAGCCAGAACGCCCAAACGTCTGTGTTCCTGGATGGGGCGTGAGACGCATGCTATACGGGCCCGCGTGCCCATGATGGAACGGCGGTCCAATGCGGTATTTTCCGCGAGGAAGCGGTCCGGTGCCGGGAACGTGCTGCATATCTGGCTTGTTCTTGCCTTCGGCTTTTCCGGAATAACCGATATCAACCAGCGGGCCGTCGACGCTGTTTCGGGTCAATCTGCCAGTGCTCTGGCGGTATATCCATGGCATGTGTGCATCCTCTCTGATAATGGGAGGCGCCCATCATAAGCGGATAGCCACACCATCCAGCGCGCAGCAATTGACCACGCGCAATCACGCGTCGACTATGGGATTCACTCGTAAAGACCCAAAAACCAAAAAGCCCGGGTCCCCTTTTCAGGACTCGGGCCTTCGATTTCATCCAGCGTAACTAACCTTCGCCGTTCGATGAAGTTAAAAAGGCAGTTTCACCCCGCCAAAACCGGCGACCGCGTGCGCAAATACTCCGCGAATTCCGCCGCGACTTCCGGATGCCGCAACGCGAACTCGACAGTCGCCTTCAGGTAGCCGAGCTTGCTGCCGCAGTCGAAGCGCGTGCCGTGATACTTGTACGCGAGCACCTGCTCGTCGGCGAGCAGCGACTGGATCGCGTCGGTCAGCTGCAGTTCGCCGCCCGCGCCCGGCTTCAGCGCGCGAATGTGCTCGAAAATCCGCGGCTTCAGCACATAGCGGCCGACCACGCCCAGGTTCGACGGCGCGATGTCCGGCGCCGGCTTCTCGACGATGCCCGACAGCTTGATGATCGAGTCTTCCCATTCCTTGCCGTCGACGATCCCGTACGACTTCGTCTCCGTCGGCGGGATCTCTTCGACGCCGATCACCGAGCTGTGATAGTGATCGAACACTTCGATCATCTGCTGCATCACCGGCGGCTGGCCGTACAGCAGGTCGTCCGCGAGGATCACGGCGAACGGGTTGTCGCCGACGAGCTTCTCCGCGCACAGCACCGCATGGCCGAGACCGAGCGCTTCCGGCTGGCGCACATAGAAGCAGTCGACGTGGCTCGGCTTGATGCTGCGAACCAGTTCGAGCAGCTTTTCCTTGCCGCGCGCTTCGAGTTCGGCCTCGATCTCGTACGACTTGTCGAAATGGTCCTCGATCGCGCGCTTGCTGCGCCCGGTCACGAAGATCATCTCGGTGATGCCGGCCGCCATCGCTTCTTCGACGGCGTACTGGATCAGCGGCTTGTCCACGATCGGCAGCATCTCCTTCGGACTGGCCTTGGTCGCAGGCAGAAACCGCGTGCCGAGCCCCGCAACCGGAAATACCGCTTTTGTCACTTTTAGCATGTCTGTACCCTGATCCCTCTGGCGGGATGCGCGGCTGGTCGAGCCGCGCATCGCTGCATTGATTGCCGGAATGCCGCTTCAGGCGGGCAGCCGCGCGAGCTGCGCGGCCAGCTTGCCCAAAGTGGCCTGATATTCTGCCAGCCTTCTCTGTTCCTGCTCAACGACCGCAGGCGGGGCCTTTGCGACGAAACTCTCGTTGCCGAGCTTCGCACTGCACTTCGTCACCTCGCCGGTGAGCCGCGCAATTTCCTTCGACAGACGCTCGCGCTCGGCCGCGACGTCGATCTCGACCTTCAACACGAGCTTGTCCGTTCCTACGATAGCAACTGGCGCGCCATCCGACGCGGCGTCGAGCGCCGCTTCGTCCGCGATGATCTGCACGTCGGACAGCCGCGCGAGCGCCTGCGCGTACGGCGCGAACGTCGTGAGCCGCTTTGCGTTGCCGGTGGCGAGCAACGGCACCTTCGTCGCCGGCGACAGGCTCATCTCGCCGCGCAGGTTACGGCACGCGTCGATCACCGCTTTCAGGTCGGCCGCCCACTGTTCGGCCGACTCGTCGATCTTCTTTTGCTCCGCGAGCGGATACGGCTGCACCATGATCGACGCTTCCCCGGCGCCTTGCGGGTAGCGGTCTGTGAGCGGCGCCACCTTCTGCCACAGCGCTTCGGTGATGAAAGGAATCACCGGATGCGCGAGCCGCAGCACCGTCTCCAGCACCCGCAGCAGCGTGCGGCGCGTCGCGCGTTGTTGCGCCGGCGTGCCGTTCTGGATCTGGACCTTTGCGAATTCGAGGTACCAGTCACAGTATTCGTCCCACACGAACTTGTATAGGGCGTTGGCCACGTTGTCGAAACGGTAGTCGGCGAAGCCCTTCGCGACGTCCGCTTCGACCCGCTGCAGCAGCGACACGATCCAGCGATCCGCCTGCGAGAAGTCGGTGTAGCCACCCGGCGCGCAGTCGCCCGGCTCGCACGGACCCGGCTTCGAGAAGCCGCAATCGTGGCCTTCGCAGTTCATCAGCACGAAGCGCGTCGCGTTCCACAGCTTGTTGCAGAAGTTGCGGTAGCCCTCGCAGCGCGCGAGGTCGAAGTTCACGTTGCGCCCGAGCGTCGCCATCGACGCCATCGTGAAGCGCAGCGCATCGGTGCCGAACGCGGGGATGCCGTCCGGGAATTCCTTGCGCGTCTTCTTCTCGATCGTGGCCGCCTGCTTCGGATTCATCAGGCCGGTCGTGCGCTTTTTTACGAGCGATTCGAGGTCGATGCCGTCGACGATGTCGATCGGGTCGAGCGTGTTGCCCTTGCTCTTCGACATCTTCTGGCCCTCGGCGTCGCGCACGAGGCCGTGCACGTACACGGTGTCGAACGGCACCTTGCCGGTGAAGTGCGTGGTCATCATGACCATGCGCGCGACCCAGAAGAAGATGATGTCGAAACCCGTCACCAGCACCGACGACGGCAGGAAGTGCTTCAATTCGGGCGTTTCTGCGGGCCAGCCGAGCGAAGAGAACGGCACGAGCGCGGACGAGAACCACGTGTCGAGCACGTCGTCGTCGCGTCTGAGCGCGCCGGTGTAGCCCTTCGCGGCGGCCTGCGCGCGCGCTTCTTCGTCGCTCTTCGCGACGAAGATCTCGCCGTTCTCGCCGTACCACGCCGGAATCTGGTGGCCCCACCACAGCTGACGCGAGATGCACCAGTCCTGGATGTTTTCGAGCCACTGGTAGTAGGTCGTCGTCCAGTTCTCCGGCACGAATTTGATCTGGCCGTTGCGCACGACGTCGAGCGCGACCTCGGCGATCGACCGGCCCGGATGGAACGTGCCTTCCGGCGCCGGCTTGCTCATCGCGACGAACCACTGGTCGGTCAGCATCGGCTCGATCACGACGCCGGTGCGGTCGCCGCGCGGCACCATCAGCTTGTGCGGCTGCACCGAGTCGAGCAGGCCGAGCGCTTCGAGGTCGGCGACCACCTGCTTGCGCGCTTCGAAGCGGTCGAGGCCGCGATATTTTTCCGGCGCGTTGCCGTTGATCTTCGCGTCGAGCGTCAGGATCTCGATCTGCGGCAGGTTGTGGCGCAGGCCGACCTGGTAGTCGTTGAAGTCGTGCGCGGGTGTCACCTTCACGACGCCGGTGCCGAATTCGCGATCGACGTAGTCGTCCGCGATGATCGGGATGTCGCGACCGGTCAGCGGCAGCTTGATGGTCTTGCCGATCAGATGCGCGTAGCGCTCGTCTTCCGGATGCACCATCGCGGCGGTGTCGCCGAGCATCGTTTCCGGGCGCGTGGTCGCGACCGTCAAATGGCCGGAGCCGTCTGCAAGCGGATAGCGGATGTGCCACAGCGAGCCATTTTCTTCCTCGCTGACGACTTCCAGATCGGACACCGCCGTGCCGAGCACCGGGTCCCAGTTCACGAGACGCTTGCCGCGATAGATGAGGCCCTGCTCGTAGAGACGCACGAACACGTCGCGCACGGCGGCCGACATCTTGTCGTCCATCGTGAAGTACTCGCGCGACCAGTCGATCGATGCGCCGAGACGCCGGATCTGGTTCGTGATCGTCGAGCCGGATTCCTGCTTCCATTCCCACACGCGCTCGACGAACTTCTCGCGGCCGAGGTCGTGGCGCGACACGTTCTGCGCGTCGAGCTGGCGCTCGACGACGATCTGCGTGGCGATGCCCGCGTGGTCGGTGCCCGGCACCCACAGCGTGTTGTCGCCGAGCATCCGGTGATAGCGCGCGAGGCCGTCCATGATCGTCTGGTTGAACGCGTGGCCCATGTGCAGCGTGCCGGTGACGTTGGGCGGCGGCAACTGGATCGAGAAGTTGTTGCGGCCGGGCTCGAAGGTCGCCGCGGCATAGCCGCGACGCTCCCATTCGGGGCCCCATTGGGCCTCGATCGTCTGGGGCTCGAAGCTCTTCGCTAGCGTGCTGCTGTCGCTCATGGGTGGGATCTGCCGAAAATGGATGCGGAAAACTGTGAATTATAAGGGGAAGCGGGGGGTAGAACCGGCCGGGGCGGCGCTCCTGTCGCGCGTGCGCGCCCGGCGCGCCCGGCGCGGGCGGCGCGGGCGGCGCGCCCGTGCTTTCGGAGCGGGAAACCGTCGCATGGGCCCGCGATTTATAATGGCGGCCTGACCGACACCACCCACGCGCGCCTCACGCCGTCCGACGCCTGTCCAACCCGCGCGTAGCGCCTTCGAAAGCCCACCGTCCGCCGTCCATGCCCGATCTGCTCGCGAACCTGAACCCCGAACAACACGCCGCCGTCACGTTGCCGAACGAACCGGCGCTCATTCTGGCGGGGGCCGGCAGCGGCAAGACACGCGTGCTGATCACGCGCATTGCGTGGCTGATCCAGCAGGGGCTCGCGTCGCCGGCGACGGTGCTCGCGGTCACGTTCACGAACAAGGCCGCGCGCGAGATGATGGCGCGCCTGCAGGCGCTGCTGCCGATCGACACGCGCGGCATGTGGATCGGCACGTTCCACGGCCTGTGCAACCGGATGCTGCGTGCGCATTACCGCGACGCCGGCCTTCCGCAGACGTTCCAGATCCTCGACACGGCGGACCAGCTTTCGGCGATCAAGCGGCTGATGAAGGGCCTGAACGTCGACGACGAGAAGTACCCGCCGAAGAACCTGCAGTACTTCATCAACAACGCGAAGGAGCAGGGCCTGCGGCCGAAGGACGTCGACGTGACCGACAACTTCAACCGCAAGTTCGTCGAGCTGTACGAAGCGTACGACCAGCAGTGCCAGCGCGAGGGCGTCGTCGATTTCGCGGAACTGCTGCTGCGCTGCTACGAACTGCTCGCGCACAATCCGCCGCTGCGCGCGCACTATCAGGCGCGTTTTCGCGACATCCTCGTCGACGAGTTCCAGGACACCAACAAGCTGCAATACGCGTGGCTGAAGCTGCTCGCGGGGCCGCACAACGCGATCTTCGCGGTCGGCGACGACGACCAGTCGATCTACGCGTTCCGCGGCGCGAACGTCGGCAACATGCGCGACTTCGAAGAAGAATTCCGCGTGAAGCATCTGATCAAGCTCGAGCAGAACTACCGCTCGCACGGCCACATTCTCGATGCCGCGAACCGGCTGATCGAACACAACGCGCACCGTCTCGGCAAGAACCTGCGCACCGATGCGGGCCACGGCGAGCCGGTGCGCGTGTACGAAGCGGCGACCGATTCGCAGGAAGCCGGCTGGATCGTCGAGGAAATTCGCGCGCTGATCAACACGGGGCTCGCGCGCAACGAGATCGCGGTGCTCTACCGCAGCAACGCGCAGTCGCGCACGATCGAGCACACGCTCGTGAACGCGGGCATTCCGTATCGCGTGTATGGCGGACTGCGCTTTTTCGAGCGTCAGGAAGTGAAGCACGCGCTCGCGTATCTGCGGCTCATCGACAATCCGAACGACGACACCGCGTTCGCGCGCGTCGTGAACTTCCCGGCGCGCGGGATCGGCGCGCGCACGCTCGAACAACTCGCCGATGCGGCGCGTCTGTACAACTGCTCGATGGCGGCGGCCGTGCCGTACGTGGCCGGCAAGGCCGGGTCGAGCCTCGCGGCCTTCGCGACGCTCGTCGGCAGGATGCGCGCGGAAACCCAACAGATGAGCCTGCCCGAAACCGTCGAATACACGGTGCGGATGAGCGGCCTCGCGGAGTTCTATCAGAACGAGCGCGAAGGCCAGGATCGTCTGGAGAACCTGCAGGAACTGGTGAACGCGGCGGCTGCGTTCGTCAGCGAGGAAGGCTACGGGCTCGATACGCCCGCGCGGTCGATTCCGCTGCGTCCGGGCGCGAGCGCGGCGCCGGAGATCGTCGCGGCGGACGGCGAAGTGGAGGTGCTCGACGCGCCCACGCTGACCGACCCCGCGCAGAATCCGGACCTGATGACGCCGCTTGCCGGCTTCCTGTCGCACGCGTCGCTCGAAGCGGGCGACAACCAGGCACAGGCCGGCCAGGACGCGGTGCAGCTGATGACCGTGCACGCGGCGAAGGGGCTCGAATTCACGGCGGTGTTCATCACCGGGCTCGAAGAAGGCCTGTTCCCGCACGAGAACAGCGCGATGGAATCCGACGGTCTCGAAGAAGAGCGCCGGCTGATGTACGTCGCGATCACGCGCGCGAAGGAGCGGCTCTATCTGTCGTTTGCGCAGAGCCGTCTGCTGCACGGGCAGACGCGCTACAACATCCGCTCGCGCTTCTTCGACGAGTTGCCGCAGGAAACGCTGAAGTGGCTCACGCCGAAGGTCGAGGCGGGCGCGCGCTGGGGCGGAAGGTCGGATAACGCCGGCTATGGGCGCGACTGGTTCGGTCGTTCCGATCGCGGAGGCGGCAGTCGCGACAGCTACGTCGACGCGTCCGCGCCGCTGCCCGCGTTCGCGGACGAGCAGCGCGCGGCCGACACGGGCTTTCGGGTCGGCCAGCAGGTGTTCCATACGAAGTTCGGCGAAGGCACGATCACCGCGCTCGAAGGCAGCGGCACCGACGCGAAGGCGCAGGTCCGCTTCAAGCGGCACGGCGAGAAGTGGCTCGCGCTCGCGGTCGCGAAGCTTCAGCCGGTCGAGTGAGCGTCTCGCGCCGGCGCTGTTGTCATCCCATCAAGGAACACATTACCGATGAACGTTTCGTCTCACGCGGCCGTGCGGCCGCTCGGCGTGCTCGCCGCACTGCCGGAAGAACTCGGCGATCTGCTCGCGACGATGCGCGCGGAGTCGGGCGTCGTGACGCGCACGCTCGGCCGGCGCGACTATCACGCGGGCACGGTGAACGGCGTGCCGTGCGTCGTCACGCTCGCGCGGATCGGCAAGGTCGCCGCGGCCGCGACCGCGAGCGCGCTGATCCACGCGTACGACGTCAGCGCGATCGTGTTTACGGGCGTCGCGGGCGGGGTCGGGCCTGACGTGCATATCGGCGACGTGGTGGTCGGCGACACGCTGCTTCAGCACGACATGAACGCGTCGCCGCTCTTTCCGTGCTTCGAGATTCCGCTGCTCGGGCGCACGCATTTCGATGCGGACAGTGCGCTCGCGGCGGCGCTCGCCGACGCGTGCGAGCGCTATCTGGCCGAAGAGGGCGCGGCGCTGTCCGCGCGGTTTCATACGGCGACGCCGCGCGTGCATCGCGGGCTCGTGATCAGCGGCGACCAGTTCGTCGCGAGCGCGCAGGCGGTGGGGACGCTGCGCGCGCTGCTGCCGGCCGCGCTCGCGGTCGAGATGGAAGGCGCGGCGATCGCCCAGGTGTGTCACGAGTACGACGTGCCGTGCGCGGTCGTGCGCACGATCTCGGATACGGCGGACGAGCACGCGAGCGCGTCGTTCGCATCGTTTCTGACCGAGCTGGCCGGCACGTATTCGACCGGCATTCTGAAGCACTTCTTCGCCGCGTATGGCGCGGCGCTGGCAGCGCGCTGACGCCGCCGTTTCTTTGCCGCTGCGCGACGCTTATGCGGTCTCGCGGCGGCACGGCGCGACGGCGTCGGCCGGCGGCGTCGCGAGAAAACGCAGCAGTCGCGTGACCATCGCGATCACCGTGAACGACAGCAGCACGAAGAACACCGCGAGCGGCGTCAGCGTGTGCACCGACACGAAGCCGGCGAGCCCCATCAACGCCGACGACACGAGCAGCAGCGCGCAGCCGAGAATCGCGCTCGTCAGCCCCGCGATGTGCGGGAACAGCGAGTTGCCCTTCGCCATCAGCGTCGGGTACATCGCGCCCGCGCAGAGGCCCATCACGAGCACCGGCGTCGCGAGCGTCCACACGCGCAGGCCGACGGTCAGCGCCAGCACGAGCATCGCGATCGCCGCGGCCGCCATCACGCGCACGCCGATATAAAGCCGCTTTTCCGCACTCGGCATCCGCGGGCCGTGCACGCGGTTCGACAGCCCGCCGAGGAAATACACGAGCCCGATGCCGAGCGCGAGGAAGCCGAAGTACGTCGGCGGCTTGTGCAGCGTGGTCTGCACCATGAACGGCCCGACGATGTTGAACACGAGCAGGATGCTGTAGCACAGGCCCTGAGCGAGAAAGCAGCTCTGGAACACGGGGCTCGCGAGCACCTTGCGCGCGTTCGCGACCAGCGTGCGCGGTTCGAGGTGGACGGCGCGCGGCAGCGTCTCGCGATAGCGCCACAGGATCGTCCACATCACGAGCGAATAGACGAACAGGAACACGAGGCACGCGCGCCAGCCGAACCACGTCTGCAGATGCGCGCCGATGACCGGCGCGATGATCGGCGCGAGCCCCCACGTAATCGACATGTACGTGAACGCATGCATCAGCGCGGTGCCGGCGAACGAATCGGTGATGATCGTCTTCGCGAGCAGGTTGGTCGTCGCGATCCCGAAGCCCTGCAGGCAGCGCGCGATCACGAAGGTTTCGAGGTTCGGCGACGCGAGCGACAGCAGGCAGCCGAGCGTGAACAGCAGCAGGCCGAACGCGAGCACCGGCTTGCGTCCGTACGCGTCGGAGATCGGGCCGAACACGAGCTGGCCGAACGCGTAGGCCATCATGTAGCCCGACACGGTCCACTGGATCGCCTGCGGCGACGTCGCGAAGTAATGCGCCATGGCCGGCAGCGCCGGCACATAGATGTCGATCGCGAGCTGACCGGCAGACGCAAAAAGGCACACGAGGAACAGCAGGAAGCGCGGCGAATTGCGGATGCGCGCGGGTGCAGCGGGGCGTTCGGCAGCAGGGTGGGTCATGACAGCATCGAAGGAACGGATTCTCGCCGCAGTGGCGCCGCGGGTTCGACTGTCGAACCCGCGGCCATGCGGCGCACAGGCCGGCTATTGTGCCTGATTTCGATCAAACAGCCGGTCCGCTCCTGCGATTACTGCTTCGTCACCCGCCAGACGGCGTTGCCGACGTCGTCCGCGATCAGGAGGCCGCCGTCCTTGTCCTGCGCGACGCCGACCGGCGCGCCGTAGGTTTCCTTCTCGTCGCCGGACACGAAGCCGGTGACGACCGGCTGCGGCGCGCCGACCGGCTTGCCGTTGTCGAACTTCACGTACGCGACCATGTAGCCCGACAGCGGCGAACGATCCCAGCTGCCGTGCTCGCCGATGAACGCGCCGCCCTGGTACTGCGCGGGCAGGTTGTTGCCGGTGTAGAACAGCAGGCCGAGCGGCGCGACGTGCGAGCCGATCGCGAAGTCCGGCGGGATCGCCTTCGCGACGAGGTCCGGGCGTTGCGGCTGCGCGCGCGGGTCGACGTGGTGGCCGTAGTAGCTGTACGGCCAGCCGTAGAACGCGCCTTCCTTCACCGACGTCAGATAGTCCGGCACGAGGTCGGGGCCGATCTCGTCGCGCTCGTTCGCGATCGCCCACAGCCGGCCGGTCTTCGGCTCCCACTGCAGGCCGGTCGGATTGCGGATGCCGGCCGCGTAGATGCGGCTGCCGCCCGTCGCGACGTCGATTTCGAGCACGTCCGCGCGCCGGTATTCGACGTCGAGCCCGTTCTCGCCGACGTTGCTGTTCGAGCCGACGCCGACGAACAGCTTCTTGCCGTCCGGGCTCGCGAGCAGCGACTTGGTCCAGTGGTGATTGATCGTGTCGGGCAGGTCGGCGAGTTCGACGCCGGGCCCGTCGATGTGCGTCGCGCCGGTCTGATACGGGAATTTCAGCACCGCATCGGTGTCGGCGACGTAGAGCGTATTCCCGATCAGTTGCATCCCGAACGGCGAATGCAGATGGTCGATGAACACGAACTTGTCCCATCCGCCGCTGCCGTCGCCGCGCTTGCGCAGCAGCGTGATCCGGTTGGCGCCGTCCGCCTTCTTGCCGGAGCGGCCCTGGACGATGCCGGCGACCAGTTGCTTGGGCGTCGTCACGGGCTCCTCGTTCGGGCTGTTCGATTCGGCCACGAGGATGTCGCCGTTCGGCAGCACATACAGCTGACGCGGATGCACCAGCCCGGACGCGATCGCCTCGATCTTCAGGCCGTCCGCGACTTTCGGCGTTTGTCCGTTGCGCCAGCCGACGAACTTCGGCACCTGCATCGGCGGCGAGAAGAAGTAGCGCTCGCGCGGCATCGGCGGATTGGTGCCCGCCTGATGCTCGGGGTCGTACTTCGCCTGCGGGTGGCATCCGCCGAACAGCGCGACGATGGCGAGCGCGGCGGCGCCTTTCAGGATCGGCAGGGTGGCGAGCTTATTCACGGATCACCTCCCGGATGCGGAACTTGTCCATCGCATATGCGATCTGGCCGACGCTCAGCAGCACGACGGTGATGACCGACAGGATCACGTTCAGCGGGACCATCGCGTACGCGTCGCGGGTGTGCACGAACGCGTTGACGATGGCCGCGACGATCCCGAACAGGTTCAGCCAGAAATTGACCCGTTCGAGCGTCGTCACCGGATAGTGCGCGGGTCCCCACACGTGAAAGAGGTTGATGAAGCGCGGAATGATCGCGAACAGCAGCCCGACGGTGACGAGCCACGCGGCGCCCTTGCCCCAGAACACATTGCGCGTGACGAGGTACAGGACGTCGAAAATCAGCGTGCCGACGAAGAGCCCGTACGGCACCGGATTGAGCAGATCGAAGACCGCTGTCGCGAATCTCGATCGGTAGGTGGGA
Source organism: Paraburkholderia sp. (assembly GCA_035492135.1). Classification (GTDB taxonomy): domain Bacteria; phylum Pseudomonadota; class Gammaproteobacteria; order Burkholderiales; family Burkholderiaceae; genus Paraburkholderia. The sequence continues at coordinate 47,055 of DATJJN010000123.1, forward strand.
AGCGGAGTGGCTGGAGTCATGGGTGCGGTCCTTTTTCCATACGAAGACGAAGACGTTGAACACGGTGCGCCGGCTCGGGCCGGCGCGACCTGTACATCGGATGCGATGTCATCGACCGAACCGCATGCACCATGCCCGCGCCTTTCAGTGCGCCGTCGGGTATGACGTCTGCTGCTCGCACAGCGGATTGGTTGCGTCGGCCGCGTGACGCGGGCCGGCGAGGAGGACACATGAGACGTTTTATTTATGTCGCCGTGGCCGTTGCCGTGCTCGGGCTCGGCACGGCCGCGTGCAAGAAGGCGCACAACGCGGGCAACGACAGCATGAGCATCGGCACGAGCCGCATCGTGGCGACGGGCGGGTGAGATCGGCGCAGCCGGCGCGGGTCCGCTTCTGCGCCGCTTGTGCAGCCGCGCGCGGAACGCGGCACACTACCTGGTCTTTCCGAAGACGCGACCCGATTGAACCCGGTCGGCGACTTTGCTCGCCGTGCCATCCGCAACCAAGGAGTCCGAGCCATGCCCGCCCATTCCCCTGATCTGAAGGACCGCGTCGCGCTTGTCACCGGCGGCTCGCGCGGCATCGGGCGCGCGATCGCGCTTGCGCTGGCGTCGGCCGGCGCGGCGGTCGCCGTCAATTATCGCGAGCGCGACAGCGACGCCGCCGCGGTCGTCGCCGACATCGAGCGTGCCGGCGGCCGCGCGATCGCGGTACGCGCGGACGTGTCCGTCGCCGCCGACGTCACCGCGATGATCCGCGACGTCGAAAGCCGCCTCGGCGCGATCGACGTGCTCGTGAACAACGCCGGCACCGCGACCGTCGTCGACGTCGACAACCTCACCGAGGCCGAGTTCGACCGGACGCTCGCCGTCAACCTGAAGTCCGTGTTTCTGTGCACGCAGGCGGTGCTGCCCGACATGCGCGCGCGGCGCTTCGGCCGCATCGTCAATCTGTCGTCGGTGGCGGCGCGCGGCGCGGGGCTGGTGGGGGTTCACTACAACGCGTCGAAGGCCGGCATCGAAGGGCTCACGCGCGGCTACGCGGCCCGGGTCGCCCGCGAGGGCATCACCGTGAACGCGGTCGCGCCGGGCCCGATCGATACGGAAATGGCCGGCCCGCTGAAGGCGGCCAACGTGGCGGAACGGCTGCCCGTCGGGCGCCTCGGCGAAGCCGACGAAGTCGCCGAGGTCGTGCTGATGCTCGTCGGCAACGCGTTCATCACCGGTCAGACGGTCGCCGTCAACGGCGGCATCAGTTTCATCTAGCGGCGTCGCCGCGCACCGCGTCGCGAATCTGCTCGAGCGCGGACGGGTCTTCGATCGTCGGCAGCTCGCCCGGATCGTTGCCTTCGGCGAGCGCGGCGATCGCGCGCCGCAGCAGCTTGCCGGAGCGCGTCTTCGGCAGCAGCGCGACGAAATGCACGCGCGCGGGCCGCGCGATCGCGCCGAGCTGGCGGTCCACCGTCGCCGCGAGCGCGGCTTCGAGCTTCTTCGCCGCGTCGGGATCGGCCGCTGCGCCCGCGTCGCGCAGCACGACGAACGCGAGCGCCGCCTGGCCCTTCACCGCGTCGTGCACGCCGACCACCGCGACTTCCGCGACCGCCGCGTGGCTCGACAGCGCCTCTTCGATTTCGCGCGTGCCGAGCCGGTGGCCGGCGACGTTGATCACGTCGTCGGTGCGGCCGAGGATCGTCACGTAGCCGTCTTCGTCCTGCACGCCCCAGTCGAACGTCGAATACACGTCGTGGCCGGGCACGCTCTGCCAGTACGTTTTCAGAAAGCGCGCGTCGTCGCCCCAGACCGTCGACATGCAGCCCGGCGGCAGCGGATAGCCGAGCGTGATCACGCCTTTCTCGCCGCTCGCGCACGGCTCGCCGGTGTGCTCGGACAACAGGCGCAGGTCGTAGCCGTACACCGGCACGCCCGGCGAGCCGAGCTTCTGCGGCAGCGCTTCGACGCCGCGCTGGATCGCGAGCATCGGCCAGCCGGTCTCCGTCTGCCAGTAGTTGTCGACGACGGGCTTGCCGAGCGCTTCGCCGATCCACGAAGCGGTCGGCTCGTCGAGCGGCTCGCCGGCGAGGAACAGCGTGCGCAGGCTCGACAGGTCGGCCGCGCGCAACAGCGCCGGGTCCTGCTTTTTCAGCACGCGGATCGCGGTGGGCGCGGTGAACATCAGGTTGATCCGGAACTGCTCGACGAGCCGCCACCAGATGCCGCCGTCCGGGCGGATCGGCGTGCCTTCGTACATCACCGTCGTCATGCCCGCGATCAGCGGCGCGTAGATGATGTAGCTGTGGCCGACCACCCAGCCGATGTCCGACGCGGTAAACATCACGTCGCCGGGCTTGCCCTCGAAGATGTAGTCCATCGACGCGGCGAGCGCGACCGCATAGCCGCCGACGTCGCGCTGCACGCCCTTCGGCTTGCCGGTCGTGCCCGACGTGTACAGGATGTACGACGGCTCGTTCGATTCGAGCCATTCGCACGGCACGTGCGCGTCGAAGTGCTGCTCGCGCAGCGGTTCGTAAGCGACGAGATACGCCGCGTTCAGCCGCTCCGGCGCGAGCTGGCGGTCGATCAGCAGCACCTGCGACGGCGCATGCTGCGCGCGCGCCAGCGCCTCGTCGACGAGCGGCGTGTAGTCGATCACCTTGCCGCCGCGCGCGCCCGCGTCGGCGGTGACGATCAGCGCCGGGCGGGCGTCGTCGATGCGCGCGGCGAGGCTCGGCGCGGCGAACCCGCCGAACACGACCGAGTGGATCGCGCCGAGCCGCGCGCACGCGAGCATCGCGAACACCGCCTCGGGGATCATCGGCAGATAGATCAGCACGCGATCGCCGCGCTTCACGCCGAGCGTGCGCATCACCGCGGCCATCCGGTTCACTTCCGCGTGCAGGCTCGCATACGTGTAGCGGCGCTCGATGCCGGTTTCCGTCGACACGTAGACGAGCGCGTCCTGCTGCGCGCGCGTCGCGAGGTGCCGGTCCACCGCGTTGTGGCACAGGTTCGTGCGGCCGCCGCAGAACCAGCGCGCGAACGGCGGGTTCGACGCGTCGAGCACGTCCGAAAACGGCGTCTCCCAGTGGATGCGTCGGGCCTCGCGGCCCCAGAAGCCGGCCGGATCGTCGATCGACTCGCGGTGAAAGTCGCGGTAGCTGCGCATGAGAGCCTCCTCGCGGTGGGTGCTCGTGGTTCGGGTCCAGCGCAGGATAGTGCAGCGCAGCGCGCGCGGACAACGCGGGTTCACCCGCGGGTCGGCGGTGCTGCGTCGCTTGGTCGCAAACGTGGGTTGAATGCGAACGTGGGTTGAATGCAAACGGGAGCGCGTGGTGCGCTCCCGTTCGCGGACCGCGTGGTCCGCGTGGTCCGACTGCCGCGGCGCCCGACGGCGACCGTGCGTCTGTCATGCCCCCGGTTCGATCACGACCGTGCACGTTGTGCCGGCCGCGAGCAGCATGCCGTCCGGCACCTTGTCGATCTGGATGCGCACCGGCACGCGCTGCGCGAGCCGCACCCAGTTGAACGTCGGGTTCACGTCGGCGAGCAGTTCGCGGCTTTGCGGATTGTCGCGGTCGTAGATGCCGCGCGAGATGCTCTCGACGTGCCCTTGCAGCGTGCCGCCGCTCATCAGCTTGATCTGCGCCTTGTCGCCGACCTTCACGCGCGGCAGCTTGGTTTCCTCGAAGTAGCCGTACACCCAGAACGAATGCGCGTCGACGACCGCGAGCTTCGGCGCGCCGGCGCCCGCGTAGTCGCCGCGGAACACCTGCAGGTTCGTCACGTAGCCGTCCACCGGCGCGACCACGCGCGTGCGTTCGAGATTGAGCTTCGCTGCGTCGAGCGCCGCGAGCGCCTGCTGGTACTGCGCCTGCGCGGCGCTCGCCGTGTGCGACGCGTTCTCGCGCGATTCCTTCGACACGACGAGGCTGTCCATGTCCGCGCGGCGCTTCGCGTCGTCGAGGCGCATCGTCAGTTCGGCCTTGCGCGCGGCGACTTCGGCCTCGGCCTGCTCGACGGCGATCCGGTAGTGCGACGGGTCGATCTGCATCAGCAGGTCGCCTTTCTTCACGTACTGGTTGTCGTGCACCGGCAGCTCCACGACGTAGCCGGACACGTCCGGCGCGATGCTCACCACTTCGGCGCGCACGCGGCCGTCGCGGGTCCACGGCTCGTCCATGTAGTGGACCCACAGCACGCGCCCGATCAGAAGAGCGACGACGAAGATGAGCGCCGTCGCGAAGAAGCCAACGAGGTTACGGATAGTCATGACAAGTTCAACGATAAACCGCGAGCCCGAGCGCGCAACAGACGATCACGAGCAGGCTCACGCGAAAGAGAGACGGGTGCCAGACGACCCGGTAGACGCCCGCGCGGGCGAGCATCGAGTCGAGCACCCAAGTGATCGCGGCGCCGGCGATGAAGAGCAGCACGATCGCGGGGAGATAGGCGTCGAGAAAGGCAACGTCACGAGGCATGGGAAACTCCTTGGGGCTCGGTTGCGGCGCGCCGGATGTCGGCCGAATGCGCGGCGAGCGGCGAGCCCGGATCGAGCAGCGCGGTGCGCACGAAATGCAGATGGCTCAGGATGCGCTGCAGCTGATGACGCTCTTCGCGCGGCGGCGACAGGCGCTGCAGCAGTTGCTGCACGACGACGATCGCGGTGTCGGTGGCGCCGAGCGTGCGGCGATAGCGGTCGTCGCCGGGCGTCGCGAACAGCTCGCCGACCGCGTCGAGCATCGTGTCGATCGCGGCGCGCCATGCCGTGCCTCGCGCGTAGTGCGGGTCGGCGGGCAGCGTCGCCAGTTCGCCGCGCAGATCGATCACCGCGTTGCCGACTTCGAGCACGGCGAACAGCCACTGCAGCGTGTCGCGCTTCAATTGCGGCTCGTTCGCGGTGAGCGCGGCGACCTGGAACATCAGGTCGCGCGTGCCGCTTTCGAAGTGATCGCGCACCCGCGCAAGACGCGCGCGGCACGCGTGCACGACCTGGCCGCGCAGGTCGGCGAGCAGACGGCCTCTCAGCCAGCGCGCCGACGGCGGCAGGAACACCGCGAACGCGAGCGCCGACACGAGCATCGCGATCAGCAGCGCGAGCGAGTCGTTCAGATACGACGACGGGTCGTAGTGCACGACGTTGTCCGGTCCCGCGAGAAAGCACAGGAAGATGCAGTAGCCCATCCCGTAGCCGGCGTAGCGCGGACGCGTCGTCAGAGTCACGCCGAACGCGAGCGCCGGCGCGAGCGCGAGCGCGAGCATCGCGAAGCCTTCGATGTGCGGGAAGATGCCGAACGTCAGCACCATGCCGACCACCGCGGACAGCGCCATCCCGCCGCCCATCTGGCTCGCGGTGCGCGACGGAAACGGCGACGCGGACGCGAGCGCACAGGTCGTCGCCGCCATCAACACGAGCGTCGTGCCGCTCGGCCACGCGGTCGCGATCCAGAACGCGCCGAGCAGCAGCATCACGACCGCCGCGCGCACGCCCGCAATCGCACATGCGAAGCCGTTGGTTTTCGGCTGATAGCGCGCCGGCCAGCGTTCGCGCTCGTGCGTGTCGGCCGCGAGCGACGCATACGTCGCGGTGTATTCGTTCATCTCGTGGATGAAGCGATACAGCAGTTCGGTCGCCGTGTCGAAGTCGAGCAGATCCGCGTCGGCGTGCGCTTCGAGTTGCGCGCGCGTCGCGCGCACGCGTTTTGGCAGCGCCGCGCGGTACTGTTCGAGTTGCGCCGACACGTGCGCCGCATCCGCTTCGCTCACCACCCGCTCGCCGCCTTTGACGAGCAGCGGCGCGATCTCGCGGAAGTACGGTTCGAGCGCGCCGATCGTCGCGTTCGAGTGCGCTTCGCGCAGCCGGTTCATCAGCTGATGCAGCGCGTGAAAGCGCGTGGACGCGGACATGAACTCGCCGTTCAGGCGCGCGAGCCGTCCGCCTTTTCGGCGCTCGTCCGGGCTCTCGAAGATCAGGCTGCTGCGCGTGGCCTCGAAGCCGACGACGTCGGCGACGAAGCGCGCATTCGTCGATTCGATCCGCGAACGATCCGCTTTGCCCGCGAGCGCCGTCGACACGTAGTCGGCGAACGACGCGAAGCGCTCGCGCACCGTCTTGCGCATCGCCTCGCCGGTGTACTGCGGAAACACGACCGCGCTGACGATGCCCGACGTCACGATACCGACGACGATCTCCGCGACGCGTGTCATCGCCGACATGAACGCGCCGTCCGGATGCTGCGCGGCCGGGATGCCGATCAGCGCGGCCGTGTAGCCGGCGAGCACGAAGCCGTACGAGCGGAAGTTGCGGTTGCGCGCGGCGCCGGCCGTGCACAGGCCCACCCACAGCGCCGTCGAGATCAGAAACAGTTCGGGTTGCTGAGCGAAGAGGCCGATCAGCGCGAGCATCGCGACGAGCCCGACCAGCGTGCCGCAGATCCGCCACGTGCTCTTGGCGAACACCATCCCGCTTTGCGGTTGCATCACGATGAACACGGTCGTCATCGCGGTGCGCGGCTGCGGCAGGTCGAGCTTCATCGCGACGCCGAGCGCGAGCAGGCCCGCGCCCACCGCCTTCGCCACATAGAGCCACGTGCGGCCGTCGGTGCGCGCCCAGTCGCGGAACGCGGCGAGCGCGGCGGCGAGCGTCGCGCCGCCCTGCCGCGACGCGGTCGTTGCGGGCCCGCTCATTGCGCGCTGCTCCGGCGCGCGGGGTCCGGCAGCGGCGGGGCGAAGAGCGCGGCCGGCATCGGCGGAACGGCGCGCGATGCGTTGCCGTGCGCCGGCAACTGTTCGGCGGCGCTCGGGCCGTCCGCCGGATCGCTCAGACCGCCGCCGAGCGCCGCGACGAGCGACGCGTGCGCGGTCAGCCGCTCGGCCTCGATGCGCGCGACGCCTTCCTGCGCGCGCAGCAACTGGTTGTGCGCGACGAGCACGTTCAGATAGTCGGTCAGCCCGCGCCGGAAGCCCTCGACGGCGAGGTCGTAGTTGCGCTGCGCGGCGGCCACCGAGCGATGCGCGTCGTCGGCCTGCGTCGCGAGCGAGCGCATCCGGACGACTTCGTCGGCGATCTGCTTCAACGCGGTCACGATCGTCTGGTTGTACTGCTCGACCGCGATGTCGTAAGCGGCCGACTGCGCGCCGAGCTGCGCGCGCAGGCGCCCGCCGTCGAAGATCGGCAGCGACAGCGCCGGGCCGCCGGCGTAGCTGCCGCTCATCGACTTCAGGAACTGGAACAGCGGGCCGGCCGCTGCATAGCCGCCCATCGACACGAGCAGGTTCACGTTCGGGTAGAACCCGGCCTTCGCGACGTCGATGCCGCGCGCCTGCGCGGCGACGGTCCAGCGCGCGGCGACCACGTCGGGGCGATGGCCGATCAGCTCGGCGGGCAGCGCGGACGGCAGCCCGGCCGGCGCCGACAGCGCGAGCTGCGGGCGCGCGATCGACTCGCCCGCACCCGGGCCCTTGCCCGCGAGCGCCGCGAGCTGGTTCTTGCCGAGCGCGATCGCTTCGTCGAGCGCGTCGATCCGGCGTTCGTATTCGGGCAGCGGCGTCGTGGCCTGGCTCACTTCGAGCTGCGTGCCGATGCCGCCGGCGAGCCGCTTCTGCGCGTGTTCGACTATCTTCTGCTGCTGCGCGAGGGTTTCTTTCGCGATGTCGAGCAGCGCGTAGTTCATCGCGAGGTCGATGTACGCGCGCGTCACGTTGACTTCGAGTTCGAGCTGCGCGGCGCGCGCGTCGGCGGCGCTCGCGTGCGCGGCGTCGAGCGCGCGCTCGGCGGCGTTCCTGTCCTCGCCCCACAGGTCGAGGTGGTAGGACAGGCCGAGCGATGCCGTGTTGTTCCACGTGTTCGCGCCGGCGAGCGGGCCGGGACCGTAGAACACGTTGTCGGACCATTGCTGGCGCTGGATCGACAGGTTGCCGCTCACGTGCGGCAGCAGACCTGAGGCGGCCACGCCCGCCATCGAGCGCGCTTCGCGCACGCGCGCCTGCGCGATCGCGAGCGACGGACTGCCGGCCTGCGCGGCTTCGATCCACGCGTCGAGTTGCGGGTCGCGATAGCCGCGCCACCAGTCGCTGGCGGGCCACTGCGCGTCCGCGTCGGCGGCGCGGATCGCCGAGCCTGCGTCGAGTGCGGCGGCGTCCGCGCGTTTCGCTTCTGGGGCGATTCCGCCGGTGCTCGCGCAGCCGGCGATTATCAACGAGACCGCAAGAACGGCGAGCGACGTAAAGCGCGGCCGTACCGGAGACTGCACGATTGAATCCCTTATCGGTTATAGAGTAAGGGCGTCATTATATTTTTCGGTCGATTGTGAAATAACCCGTAATGATGTAAGGCATTCTCTCAAAATATGAAACGATCGATTTTTCGGTTTATGTAACAATCCGATCCGTCTGAACGAGGATTTTATGGATACGCTTCAAAATATGCGTGTATTTGTCCGCGTCGTGGAGGCGGGCAGCTTTACGGGTGCGGCGCAGCACATGAATACGACGACCGCGTACGCGTCGCGGGCCGTGTCGGACCTGGAGGCGCATCTGCGCACGCGGCTTTTGAACCGTACGACGCGGCGCATCGCGCTCACCGAGGCGGGCGAGCGCTACCTGCAGCGCTGCGAGCAGATCCTCGCGTATGTCGACCAGGCGGAGGCCGAGGCCGGCGACGCGCACGCCCGTCCGTCCGGCAAGCTGAAGGTGCACGCGATGACGAGCTTCGGCCAGCACTACGTGGTGCCCGCAGTTGGGCGCTATCAGCAGCAGTATCCGGAGGTGCAGGTCGAGCTGACGCTCGCGCAGCGGATGCCGGACCTGCTCGACGAGGGCTACGACGTCGCGCTCGTGCTCGCGACCGATCTGCCGGATTCCGGCTTCGTGTCGCAGCGGCTCGCGGGCGCGTTCAGCATCGCATGCGCGTCGCCCGCGTATCTGGAGCGTCACGGCGTGCCGCAGACGCCTGCCGACCTGCGCAATCACAAGTGCCTGCAGATGGTGACGCCGGTGTCGCCGAGCGCGCAGTGGCGCTTTTCCGGGCCGGGCGGCGACGTGGTGATCGATCTCGGGACGCCGGCGTTCCAGGTGAACGTCGCGGAGGCGATGGCGGTTGCGCTGCGCGAGGGAATGGGCGTCGGCGTGCTGCCGATCTATTCGGCGATCGGCGGGCTGCGCAGCGGCGATCTCGTGTGGATCCTGCCCGAATACAAGTCGCAGGCGATGAACGTGTACGCGATGTATCCGTCACGCCAGTATCTCGACGCGAAGATCCGCACGTGGGTCGAACTGCTGCGCGACGAGATTCCGGCGACGCTCGCGCACGATCAGGTCGAACTGCGGAAGTTCGCGCGCACCTGATCGCACGGGCCGGCCGCGCCGGCCGGCCGAACGGGCTCGCGGCGACAGCCTGTTACACCGTTCATCAGCGGCAACACTTCGACAACACTTCTTTACGCCCGCGCGGGCCGTGCCTTGATACCGTGACGCCACTGCCCCTTGCGTCACCCCTTCGAGGACACTCATGAATACGCATCTGATGACCGGTATCGCCGTGGTTCTGATGGGCCTGATCGGCATCGCGGCGGCGCGCGACCTACTGCGCATGCGCCGCGCGCAGCTTCAGCCGATGTCGCTGCGTGCGCGCGAATCGCACCGCCGCCCGCGCGCGCTTCGCGACAAGCGTTGAGCGCCGGGCCGCGCGTTCAGATCTCGACGACCTTGTCCCAGCCGAACGCCGGATTTTCCGGCGCGCCCGTGCGGCGGTCCCGATAGCCGCGCGGATTGCACACGACGCGCGTGCCGTCGGTCGTGTATTCGAAGCTCGTGTGCGTGTGGCCGTGCACCCATAGCGCGACCGGCGCGTGCACGAGCGCGGGCAGATGGTTGACGAAGCCCGCCGACACGAGATCGTCCGCGTAGCGGTCCGCGAGGCTCAGCCGGTGCGGCGCATGATGCGTGACGACGATCGTCTTGCCGCCGAACGGCGTCGCCAGTTCCTTTTCGAGCCAGGCCCGCGAGCGCGCGTGCAGCGCGAGCGCGTCGTCCGGCGTGAAGTCGCGCGACGCCGCATCGGGGCCGTTCGGCCACGACAGCTGGATCAGCCCGCGAAAGTCGAGCATCACGCGCTGCGCGGCGGCGATCGCCGCGCGGCGCGTGTCCCCGTTCCCGCCGAACAGCGCGAAGTCCGTCCACAGCGTCGTGCCGAGCACGCGCCAGCGGCCGTCCGGATCGGTCAGCGTCGCGTTGTTCAGGAAATGCACGTGGTCGGTCTGCGCGGCCGCATCCTGCATCGCCGTTTCGAGCGCGCCGAACTCGCCGTCGTAATACTCGTGATTGCCGGGCACGTAGACCACCGGCACCTGCGGGTCGAACGTCTCCGCCGCCCAGCGCAGACCGAGCGCGTGATTGTGGATGTCGCCGGCGAGCACGACGAGGTCGGCGTCCGCGTGCGGGATCGTGTCCGGCTCGTCGTTTTCCAGATGCAGGTCTGACAGCACGCGGATTTTCAAGGCACAGGCTCCGTTATCGTCGCGAATCGTCGTGACGCCGCGCGCTCAGCGCAGCACCTTTCCCGGGTTCATCAGATTCAGCGGATCGAGCGCGGTCTTCAGCGCACGCATCAGCTGCAGCTCGACATCGCTCTTGTAGTGCGCGGCCTCGTCGACTTTCAGCTGGCCGATGCCGTGCTCCGCGCTGATCGTCCCGCGATGGCGATGCACGCTGTCGTAGACGATCCGGTTCAGCGTGGCCTCGTTCGCCGCGAGGAACGCCTTCGCGTCGCCGCCTTCGGGCGCCTGCACGTTGTAGTGCAGGTTGCCGTCGCCGAGATGGCCGAACGTGACCATCCGCGCGCCGGGCACGGCCTTCGCGATTTCCGCGTCGGTTGCGGCGATGAAGTCGCCGATCCGCGAAATCGGCACGCCGATGTCGTGCTTCACGTTCAGCCCTTCCTGCGCCTGCGCGAGCGAAATGTGCTCGCGCAGATCCCAGAACGCGCGCGACTGCGCGAGGCTTTCGGCGACGACTGCATCGTCGACGAGGCCGTCTTCGAGGGCTTTTTCCATCAATCGCTCGAACAGCGCGCGCGCGTGCTCCTCGCTTTCGTTGTCCGACAGTTCGAGCAGCACGACCTGCGGATGACGCGCTTCGAACGGATAGCGCAGTTGCGGGAAGTGGCGGCCGACCAGCTGCATGCAGAAGTCCGACATCAGCTCGAAGCCGGTCAACAGCGGCCCCGCGTAGCGTTGCGCGAGCGACAGGAAATCGAGCGCCGCGTGCGCGGAACGCAGCCCGGCGAGCGCCGTGACGCGGGCGGCCGGCTGCGGATGCAGCTTCATCACGGCGGCGGTGATGATGCCGAGCGTGCCTTCCGCGCCGATGAACAGATCGCGCAGGTCATAACCGGTGTTGTCCTTGCGCAGCCCGCGCAGGCCGTCCCAGATCTCGCCCTGCGCGGTCACGACTTCGAGGCCGAGGCACAGTTCGCGCGTCGTGCCGTAACGCAGCACGCCGGTGCCGCCGGCGTTCGTCGACAGGTTGCCGCCGATCGTGCAGCTGCCCTCGGACGCGAGCGACAGCGGGAACAGGCGGCCCGCTTCGGCCGCGCGCGTCTGGACGTCGGCGAGGACGACGCCGGCCTCGACGGTGATCGTGTCGTTGTGCGGATCGATCTCGCGCACGCGGTTCAGCCGGCGCAGGCTCAGTACGGCTGCGTGTCCGGCGATGTCGGGCGTCGCGCCGCCGCACATGCCGGTGTTGCCGCCCTGCGGGACGAGCGCGACGCGGTGCTCGATCGCGAGCTTCACGATCGCCGCGACTTCTTCGGTATTCGCCGGGGCGAGCACCGCGCACGCGGCGCCCTGGTAGCGGCGGCGCCAGTCGGTGAGGTGCGGGGCGGTGTCGTGCGGGTCGGTCAGCACGTGCGGCGCGCCGATGGCCTTGGCGCAAGCGGCGAGAAACGGTTCAGCGGACAAACGATGGGTATCGGGCTGGTTCATGGTGTCGGGGTTGGCCGGCCGCGGCGCTTTCAACGCTTCATTGCGCGGGCCGGCGTTCGGCGGACAGGGAGGCTGGATCGATCGGTGCATTCAGTGTGCCACGCCGCGCGCACGCGCGTGAAAAACGCCGGCAGCGCGGCCGGCACGTGCACCCATGCGCTTTCGGGCGGGATGCGCGTCATGCGTCGCGCCGACGTGCGCGCCGCGCCGCGCGCTTGAACGGCGCAACGTACGCGAGCGCGCACGCAAAAAAGACCAGCGCCAGCGCCGCTTCGATCCAGCCGAGCCGGTTGCCGGGCGCGCGGTCGGTCATCCCGCGCACGATGCCTTCGGCGAAGTAGAACAGCACGAGCATGGACGCCCATTGCAGCGTGTAGATGCGTCGGCGCAGCACGCCCGGCAGCGCGAGGGCGAGCGGCAGCGCCTTCAGCACGAACGCGGTGCCGCCCGGGCGCAGCGGCGCTAGCCGCCACTCCCACGCGACGCACAAGAGCGCGAGCGCGGCGAGCGACACGGCAGCGCCAAACGCCGCGGCACGGTTTTCGCGAATGGGGGGAGCGGTGTCGGCCCGAGCGTTGGTCATGCGCTCATCAATGGCGTCGGCGTCGGCGGGTTGCGCCCCGGCCGACGCATGGCCGGCGGCGGCCGCGCCACGCAACGGCGGACTTTCGATGCGCGCCGTCACGGCCGCCGTTCGTCGAGTGCGACGGCCGTGCGCGCCAGCCGCGCGCCGAGCGCGAACGCGAGCGCCTTTTCGTCGGCGGAGATACCGCCGCCCGCCGCGTCGCTGCGCGCATGGTGCGATGCGCCATACGGCGTGCCGCCGCCTTGCGTGGTCGTCAGCGCGGTTTCCGTGTACGGGATTCCGACGATCAGCATCCCGTGATGCAGGAGCGGCAGCATCATCGACAGCAGCGTGCTTTCCTGGCCGCCGTGCAGGCTGCCGGTCGACGTGAACACGCACGCGGGCTTGCCGGCGAGCGCGCCGGACAGCCATTGCGGCGTGGTGCCGTCGAGGAAGTATTTGAGCGCGGCGGCCATGTTGCCGAAGCGCGTCGGCGAGCCGAGCGCGAGACCCGCGCATTCCTCGAGATCGCACAATTCCGCGTAAGGCGGCCCGTCGGACGGGATCTCGGGCTGCGTGGCCTCGCAGACGGCCGACACCGCCGGCACGGTGCGCACGCGCGCCTCGGCGCCCGGCACGCTGTCGACGCCCTGCGCGATCGCGAGCGCCAGTTCGCGCGTCGCGCCGTGGCGGCTGTAATAAAGCACGAGAATGGGTTTCACGAGGGGGCGGTGTCCGCTTGGATGGACGGGATATTATAGGGGTTCGGTCGCGCGCGACGCCGCGCATCATTCGACGAAGAAGGCAGGCCAATGAATCTGTTGTCGAGGGTCCGTTTCGATCTGGCCACGGTGAAGCGGCTCATGCGCTTCGCCGCGCGGCGCAGCGCCGAGGACCGCATTCCGCAGGTCGCGGGCAGTCTCACGTTCACGACGCTTCTCGCGCTCGTGCCGCTCGCGACGGTCGCGTTCGCGCTGTTCACCGCGTTTCCGCTTTTCGCGTCGTTCCAGATGTCGCTGCAGATGTTCCTGGCCGACCATCTGATGCCCGCGCAGATCAACGAGCAGATCTTCACGTACCTGAACGAATTCGCGGCGAAGGCGAAAGGGCTGACGACGATGGGGATGATCATCCTGTTCGTCACGTCCGTCGCGACGATGATGACCGTCGAATCGGCGTTCAACCTCATCTGGCGCGTGCGCAAGCCGCGGCCGTTCGCGCAGCGCGTGCTCGTCTACTGGGCGATCCTGACGCTCGGGCCGATCCTGATCGGCGTGTCGCTGTCGATTTCGTCGTTTCTGTTCACGCGCTCGCTGCAGCTCGTCGGCGAGCAGAGTCTGCCGGGCGTGTTCGAGTGGGCGCTCGCCGCCGCCACGCTGCCGCTCACCGCGCTCGCGTTCACGATGGGCTACGTGTTCTTGCCGAATTGCCGCGTCGAATGGCGCGATGCGGCGGTCGGCGGCATTGCGGCGGCCATCGCGTTCGAATTCGCGAAACGCGGCTTCGGCTTCTACGTGCGGCGCATTCCGACCTACACGGCGGTGTACGGCGCGTTCGCGGCCGCGCCGATGTTCCTGCTGTGGGTGTATCTGAGCTGGTTCATCACGCTGGTCGGCGCGATGATCACGTCCGCGTTGCCGGAGATCCGCACCGGCCAGTTCGACCGGCCGGTGTTTCCGGGCAGCGATCTGCTCGACGTGCTGGAACTGCTCGCGCGTCTTGCTCATGCGAGCGACGCCGGGCGGCCCGGCTGCACGGCAACGTGGCTCGCGCGCGCGTTGCGTCGCGATCTCGCGACCGTCGCGCGGCTCCTGCAGGCGCTGGAGGACGACGGGCTGATCGGACGGCTCGATTCGGGCGGCGAGCGCACGCGCTTCGTGCTGCTCGTGAACCCGGCGCGGATTCCGGTGGCGCGTCTCTTCGGGCGGTTCGTGATCGATCGCCGCGAACTCGCGTATCAGCTGAACCTGAAGTCGAGCCGCATCGACGAGAAGACGCTGCTCGACGCGCTCGACAATGACAAGCTGTCGGTGTCGCTCGCCTCGCTGATGGCCGCGCGGCGGCAGCTTGCGCAAGCGGCGTCGGGGCAGGCGCCCGGCCACTCGTCGATGCCGCCTCAGACCGCCTGAAAAGCGCCGCGAAATGTGCCGCTACAACGAAATCTTCCCGCGGCAGATATCCGCGAACATCACCCAGTCGCCCATCAGGCTGTAGAGCGGATGCCGGAACGTGGCCGGACGGTTCTTCTCGAACGCGAAATGGCCGACCCACGCGAATCCGTAACCGCAGACGACGGCCGCCGGCAGCCATAGCCAGATGCCGGTCGCGATCGCCATCGCGACGCAGCCGATCACGCCGAGCGAGCCGACGAAATGCAGCCGCCGCGACACCGGATGCTGGTGCTCGGTCAGATAGAACGGATAGAACTGCGCGAAGCTCGTGAAATGGTCGGTGTGCGGGGCGCTCATGGTCGTCTCCTTGCCGCGTTGTCCGCCGGATTCGGCGATGCGGCGGGCGGGGGATCGATGCCGTTCATTGTCCGGGGTTCGGGCAGCGCGTGCAATCGGCGGCAACGCGGCGGCAACGCGGGTGGACTCGCGCGCCGACGCTCAGCGCGCGGCCGCGAACGCGTACAGCGCGTCGAGCGTCGCGTCCGGCTGCTCGGTCATCAGCGCGTGGCCGGCGTCGAGCGTGACCGTGTCCACCGGCACGCCGGCCGCGGCGAGTGCGTCCGCGAGCGCGCGGGCGGCGCGCGGCGGAGTCATCGCGTCGCGCCGTCCGACGACGAACCGCACTGGACACGTCACTTTCGCCGCGCTCGCGAGCCCGTCTGCGTAGTCGTTGCACGCGGCGAAATCGGTATGAAACAGCCGCGGCTCGCCACGCGCGGACACGCGCTCCATCAGCCGCTGGTTCACGCCGCGCAGCCAGAAGCCCGGTCCCGGGCTCGACGGCTTCGCGGCCAGCGTCGAATGCGACCACTGGTTCACGAGCGCGATCGCTTCGGGCTCGCGCTCGCGCGCGGCGTCGAGGAGCGCCGGCGACACCGTCATCGGGAACGCGGTCGCGACGAGCGCGATGCGCGCCGCGCGCGGCGGATGACGCGCCGCGAATTCGAGCGCGACGAGCGAACCCATGCTGTGCCCGGCGACGAACGCGCGCGGCACCTGCAGCGCGTCGAGCAGCGCGGCGAGCCAGTCCGCGAGCGCGCCGATGCTCGTCAGCGCGGGCCCGGCGCTGCGCACGTGACCGGGCAGATCGACGGCCAGCACGCCGAACCCGTGATGCGCGAAATACCGCGACTGCAGGCCCCACACGCTGTGATCGTGCTCGGCGCCGTGCACGAACACGGCGGTGGGCCGGGCGCGATCGAACGGCCGACCGCCGGTGTACGCGTAGACCGTCTTGCCGTGGACGTCGACGATCATCGCGCCTCCTTGCCGGAGGGTTGCGGCGTCGCCGCGGACGGTGCTTTCTGCGACGCCTTCAGCGCGCGTTTCAGGTCGTCGATCAGGTCGTCCGGATCTTCCAGACCGATCGACAGACGGATTGTCCCCTCGCCGATGCCGGCCGCCGCGAGCGCGTCGGCGTCCATGCGGAAGTGCGTCGTCGATGCCGGGTGAATCACGAGCGAGCGGGCGTCGCCGACGTTCGCGAGATGCGAAAAGAGCGTGAGCGCCTCGATGAAGCGCCGTCCGGCCGCGCGGTCGCCGCGCAGGTCGAAGCTGAACACCGCGCCCGCGCCGCGCGGCAACAGGCGCTTCGCGAGCGCGTGGTCCGGATGGTCCGGCAGCTCGGGGTAGGCGACGGACTCGACCGCGTCGTGCGCGACGAGGAATTCGACGATGCGCCGCGTGTTGGCGACATGCCGTTCCATTCGCAGCGGCAGCGTCTCGATGCCCTGCAGCAGCTGCCACGCGGCCTGCGGATGCAGGTACGCGCCGAAGTCGCGCAAGCCCTCGCGACGCGCACGCAACAGGAACGGCGCGACCGTGCTTTCCTCGGCGAACACCATCCCGTGGAATCCGTCATAGGGCTCGGTCAATTCGGGAAAGCGGCCCGATGCGTCGAAGTCAAACGTACCGCCGTCGACGAGCACGCCGCCGATGGTGGTCCCGTGGCCGCCGAGGAACTTCGTCGCCGAGTGGTACACGAAGTCCGCGCCGTGATCGAACGGGCGCAGCAGCCACGGCGTCGTGAACGTCGAATCGACGAGCAGCGGCACGCGATGGTCGTGCGCGATCTGCGCGAGCGTTTCGATGTCGAGCACGTCGAGGCCCGGATTGCCGAGCGTCTCGCCGAACAGGAGGCGCGTTTCGGGCCGCAGCGCGGCGCGCCAGGCGTCGGTGTCGCCCGGCTTCACGAACGTCGTCTCGATGCCGAAACGGCGCAGCGTGTAGCTGAGCAGGTTGTGCGAGCCGCCATACAGCGCGCTCGACGCGACGATGTGCGAGCCGGCGCCCATCAGCGTCGCGATCGCCAGATGCAGCGCCGCCTGGCCGCTCGCGGTGCCGATCGCGCCCGCGCCGCCTTCGAGCGCGGCGACGCGCTCCTCGAACACCGCGACCGTCGGATTCGAGATCCGCGAGTACACGTGGCCGGCGCGTTCCATGTTGAAGAGCGCGGCGGCGTGGTCGGCGTCGCGGAACGTGAACGACGTCGTCTGGTAGATCGGCGTCGCGCGTGCGCCGGTGGCGGGATCGGGCGCGGCGCCCGCGTGCAGCGCGAGCGTGTCGAAACGGGTATCGGGCATCGTGAAGACGCGGCCCGGGCGGGCCGGCAGGAGGTCCGTGGTGCGAGGCATCGTAACACCGGCGGCGCTCGCGCACCGGGCATCGTCGATCCGCATGAACCCTGGCATCGAGCCCGGCGTGGGGCCGACGTTTGCCCCCGGCGTTGACCCCGGCGTTGACCCCGGCGTTGACCCCGGCGTTGCCCCCGGCGTTGGTCCTGACGTTGGCCCCCGACATTGCCTCCCGGCGTTGACCGTTATCACGTGCCGTTTTGCCCGTCCGCAGCCCACGTTCGTTCGCTTTCCTTTTGCGGGCCTTTCCGCTAGCATCGAACGACGTGCCCCTCCCGCCTCCCTCTGCATCAATCTCCCTTCATTCGGCCAACATCGTCAGGAGACACAACATGCGCGTCAGCGACATCCTCAGGGTCAAGGGCAATGCCCTGTTTACGGTCACTCCCGACACGCCGGTCGCGGATGCGGTCAACACGATGGCCGAGCACGACATCGGCTCGCTCGTCGTGATGGAATACGGCGACCTCGTCGGCATGTTCACGTTCCGCGAAATCCTGCTGACGCTGCGCGCGAACGGCGGCAACGTCGGCGCGACGACGATCCGCAAGATCATGGACGACCATCCGGTCACCTGCACGCCGGAAACGGACGTGAACGAAGTGCGGCGGATGATGCTCGAACACCACGTCCGCTATCTGCCGGTGATGGACAAGCGCGTGCTGATGGGCGTGATCTCGTTCTACGACGTCGCGAAGACCGTGCTCGAAGAGCAGGGCTTCGAGAACAAGATGCTGAAGGCGTACATTCGCGACTGGCCGGACGAAGAACGGCCGACGGCGCAGTGAGCCGGCATGGCCCGCACGGGCGGTCGAAGCGGCCGCGACACGGTGGGCCCCGACAGTTAAAAAAGCGCGCGACAAGGCGCGCTTTTTCATGCGCGCCGCCGTCCGGGAGACGGAGCCCGCGAACCCTCGATTGATGGTGTTCCCCGTTTGATGAGCGATCGTCCGATTCCTGCCGCGCGCCGCGCGGACCGCGCCGCCGGCGCGCATGCGTCCCAGTTCAGGCTGTTGAGCGAGCGGCGCTTCGCGCCGTTCTTCTGGACGCAGTTTCTCGGCGCGATGAACGACAACGTGTTCAAGATCGGCTTCACGTCGCTCGTCACGTACCAGGCCGCGCGCTTTTCCGGCATCGATCCGAAGACCGTCGCGTTCCTGATTTCCGCGATCTTCATCGCGCCGTTCGTGCTGTTTTCGGCGACGTCGGGCCAGTTTGCCGACAAATACGACAAGGCGATGCTGACGCGCTGGGTCAAGACGTTCGAGATCGCGGTGATGCTGGTCGGCGCGGCCGGTTTCTGGCTGCACAGCGCGCCGCTGCTGTATGCGTGCACGTTCCTGATGGGCGTGCATTCGACAGTGTTCGGACCGGTGAAGTACGCGTATCTGCCGCAAAACCTGGACGAGCACGAACTCGTCGGCGGCAACGGGCTGGTCGAGATGGGCACGTTCGTCGCGATTCTCGTCGGGACGATCGTCGGCGGAGTGGCCGCGGCTGTCGGGGCCGATGCGGCGGCCAACGCGGCAACCGACGCACGCACCGCGGCCGGCGCGGTGTGGCTCGGCGGCATCTGCATCGCGATCGCGCTCGCCGGACGCATCGCGTCCGCGTTCGTGCCGCCGTGCGCGCCGTCGCAGCCGGGGCTCGCGATTAACTGGAATCCGGTCAGCGAGACCTGGCGCAACCTGAAGCTCGCGCACCGCAACCGGACGGTCTTCCTGAGCCTGCTCGGCATTTCGTGGCTGTGGTTCGTCGGCGCGACGTTTCTCGCGTCGTTCTTCAACTTCGCGAAGGACGTGCTGTCCGCCGACGCGGACGTCGTCACCGTGCTGCTCGCGATGTTCTCGCTCGGCATCGGGATCGGCTCGCTGCTGTGCGAGAAGCTGTCGCGGCGACGCATCGAGGTGGGGCTCGTGCCGCTCGGCTCGATCGGCATCAGCGTGTTCGCGATCGATCTGTACTTCGCGAGCCATGCGTTGCCGCAGGCGTCGCATCTGCTGTCCGTCGGCGAATTTCTGCGTATTCCCGCGCACTGGCGCGTGCTCGCCGACCTGTTCCTGCTCGCGATGTTCGGCGGCTTCTACAGCGTGCCGCTGTACGCGCTGATCCAGAGCCGCAGCGAGCCGAGCCATCGCGCGCGGATCATCGCCGCGAACAACATCCTGAATGCGCTGTTCATGATTGCGTCCGCGCTGATGGCGATCGCGCTGACCGCGGCCGGCGTCGGCATTCCCGGCCTCTTCCTGACGACCGCGCTGCTGAACGTCGTCGTCGCGGCGTACATCTACGCGCTCGTGCCGGAGTTTTTGCTGCGCTTCGTCGCGTGGGTGCTCGTGCATACGACGTACCGGATTCGCGTTCTTCACCCGGAGCGGATTCCGGCGCGAGGGCCGGCCGTGCTGGTGTGCAACCACGTGAGCTACGTCGACGCATTGGTGATTCTCGCGGAGAGCCCCCGGCCGATCCGCTTCCTGATGGATCACCGGATCTTCCGCACGCCGTTCGCCGGATGGGTGTTCCGGCACGCGAAGGCGATTCCGGTCGCGCCGGCGCACGAGGACGCGGCGCTGCTCGCCGCGGCGTACGACGAATGCGCGAACGCGCTCGCGAGCGGCGAACTCGTCTGCATCTTCCCCGAGGGAAAGCTGACCGCGACGGGCGAAATGAACCCGTTCCGGCACGGCGTGACGCAGATCCTGGAACGCACGCCGGTGCCGGTCGTGCCGATGGCGCTGCGAGGGTTGTGGGGCAGCGTGTTTTCGCGGCACGCGGCGTCGGGGCAGGAGCGGATGGCGCGGCGCGGGTTGACGAGCCGGCTGACGCTGGCGGTCGGCGAGCCGCTCGATCCGGGCGCGGCGACGCTCGACCGGTTGCAGCAGGTGGTGGAGGAATTGCGCGGGGCGCGGCGGTAGGGCGGGGTGCTGTCGGGCGGCCCGACGGATGCATCTGGAGATGCCGGCTGGACGGCGAGCGGTCGGCGCAGTCGCCCGGTCGGTCCAGTTCGGTCAGTTCGGCCAGTTCGGCCAGTTCGGCCAGTTCGGCCAGTCGGCCAATGCCCCCGCGCCACCTGCGCCACCCGCGCCACCCGCGCCACCCGCGCCACCCGCGCCACCCGCGCCACCCGCGCCACCCGCGCCACCCGCGCCACCCGCGCCACCCGCGCCACCCGCGCCACCCGCGCCACCCCCGCCACCCGC
>DATJJN010000124.1:0-2067 GCA_035492135.1 Paraburkholderia sp.
GGCGACAACAGCGACGCATTCTTCGAAAAGTACGCGCAGAACGATGTGCAAGCGCCGGCCAATCCGGGCGGCAGCGCCGCTCCGAATCCGGGCGCTACACCCGCCGCGCCGGTGCCGCGCCCGCCGCTGCACGCAGGCGCCACGCCCGGCGCACCGGCCGCGCCGCACACACCGTTCGGCAAGCCGCAGCAGACGCCGCCCGCGATCGCCCGCAACGACTCGAGCGATGACGACACCGACGACGACAACTATTCGTTCACCACGCCCAAAGGCGGCAAGAGCAAGACGGTACGCCTGCTGACGGTCGCGATCGACCCCGGCCACGGCGGCGAAGATCCGGGCGCGATCGGCGGCAGCGGCACTTACGAAAAACACGTCGCGCTCGACATCGCGAAGAAGCTGCGCGCGAAGATCGACGCACAGCCGAACATGCGCGCGATGATGACGCGCGACGCCGACTTCTTCGTGCCGCTCAACGTGCGCGTGCAGAAGGCGCGCCGCGTCAACGCCGACCTGTTCGTGTCGATCCACGCGGACGCGTTCACGACGCCGCAGGCGAGCGGCTCGTCGGTGTTCGCGCTGTCCGAGCACGGCGCGTCGAGCGCCGCCGCGCAATGGATGGCGAACAAGGAAAACTCGTCGGACATGATCGGCGGCATCAACGTGAAGACCGCGGACGCCACCGTGAACCGCGCGCTGTTCGACATGTCGACCACCGCGCAGATTCGCGACTCGATGCGTTACGGCAACTTCGTGCTGAAGGAAGTCGGCGGCGTCAACAAGCTGCACAAGGGCTCGGTCGAACAGGCGGGCTTCGCGGTGCTGAAGGCACCCGACATTCCGTCGATCCTCGTCGAAACCGCGTTCATCAGCAACCCGGACGAAGAGCGGCGGCTGAACGACGATGCGTACCGCGACCGCATGGCCAACGCGATCATGACCGGCATCAAGCGTTACTTCGCGGCCAACCCGCCGCTCGCGAAGAGCCGCATGACCTGACGATGCAGTCTTTGCGCGCATGCACTGCGCGCGCTTCCGACACTCGATCCGACGGCCGCTGACGCGGCCGTCATCGTATCTGTCAGCCACCTCGCGCGTGTCCGTCCCGCTCGGGGTTTTGTCGTTGCTGAACATTCTTCGCGCTTAGGCGCGCATCTAAAGTCTCTCCTCGCGATCAAGTAGTCAACCGCGGAGAGCATAAAAAGATGAGCAGTTTTCTGCACAAGCAACGGCACGAGCTGGCGTGGTCGATGCAGCTCGATGTCATCGGCAGGGGAAATACGGCCGCACAGAGTGCCTGCGAGTTCATCGCAGGCATTTACCTCGAAAATTACCGGGCGCGCATCCAGCCGGACCCGGACGTGCTCATCGCCAGCACGCAAAAGGAGTCGGGCGAACTCGCGGCATGTGCCGGCATCTCGTTTGCATCGCAGCGCGACCGGCTGTTTTCGGAGCGCTATATCGACGTGCCGCTCGAAGACAGCGTGTTCCAGCTCACGCAGCGCAAACTGCTGCGCGAGCAGTTCGTCGAAGTCGGCTCGCTGGCCTCGAACCGGCCGGCCGCAGCGGCCGACCTGATCAGGCTGCTGCCGATCGTGGTCTGGCATATGGGCGCGCAGGCGATCATCTGCACCGCCACGTCGCGTCTGCGCAAGCTGTTCGGTTTTCACCAGATTCCATTCGACATTCTGTCGAATGCATCGCCGGAACGTCTGTCCGCCGACGAGCAGGCGGCGTGGGGCAGCTACTACGACCAGTCGCCGCAAACCGGTGTGATCCTGCTCGAGCGGTGCAGTCATCTGTTTAGCCAGTATTGCGGGCGGCTGGTGTTCTCGGAATTCGCGCGCTTCGGAGAGCCGCAGGCGCTGCTCGCGCGGGCGGCAGCATGAACGTGCTGCATCAAATCGTCCGTCAGGCAAGCCGCACGCCCAGCGCACCCGCGGTCATCCAGCTGCACGCGCGCGGCGACGGCAGGTTCGACGAGCGCGTGGTGTTCACGTACCGGAGCCTCGTCGAGCGCGCGCGGCAACACGCCGCGAGGCTGCGCAAACTCACCGGTCCGCATGC
>DATJJN010000125.1:0-11044 GCA_035492135.1 Paraburkholderia sp.
CGGCGCGCGCTTCGAACAGGTGCGGGTGGCCGGTCCCGGCTGCGAGCACTGCAGCGGCGGCACCGTGGGCCGCACCGTGGTGGCCGAGGTGATCCGCACCGACGCCACGTTGTGCGAACTGCTGCGCGCGGGCCGCAAGGCGGCCGCGCAAGAGTACTGGCTGCGCGAGCTGGGCGGCCAGACCACCGCGCAGCACGCGGTCGAGAAAGTGGCCGCGGGTCTCGTCGATCCGCGCATGGCCGAGCGCGTGGTCGGCCATCTGCCGCCCGCCGCCGACGGCGAGCGCCCGGCGATCGGCGCGGTGGGCGGCGTCGGCGCCGCCGATCCGCTCGCGGCGCAGCCGGCCGCCGACCTGGCCGGCGCGCCGCCGGATGCTGCGCGCGGAGGCAGCTATGGCACTTGACCTGAACCGCCACTGGGCGCGCCTGCAACTGACCACCCACGCGCGCCTGCGCTTCTACCGCAAGATCGCGAAGATGCTCGCGAACGGCCTGCCGCTGCTGAAGGTGCTGGAGGAGCTGGAACTGCGCGCGTCGCGCGAAGGGCGCAAGCCGAACGAAGCGGACGCGATCGTGCTGTCGGACTGGCGCCGCGTGGTGCAGAACGGCGGGATGCTGTCCGAGGCGATGCAGTGGTGGGTGCCGCATACCGAGCAAATGATCGTGATGGCCGGCGAGCAGTCCGGGCGGCTCGAAGTCTCGCTCAACACGGTGTGCGGCGTCGTCACTTCGGCGCGGCGCATCCGCACCGCCGTGATCGGCGGGCTCGCGTATCCGGTGGTGATTCTCGTGATGACGATCGGCTACGTGTTCCTGTTCGGCAAGGTCGTGATTCCGCGCTTTTCCGCGATCATCAGCCCCGAGCACTGGCATGGCGTCGCGCGTTCGCTGTATGTGCTGTCGCGCTTCGTGCAGAGCGGGCTGATCTGGTGCGTGGTGCTGTTCGTCGCGCTGCTCGGGCTGCTCGTCTGGTCGATGCCGCGCTGGGCCGGCGCGGCGCGCGTGCGGCTCGACCGCTATCCGCCTTATTCGGTGTACCGGATGATCGTCGGCTGCGGTTTTCTGGTCGCGTTTTCGTCGCTGCAGACGGCCGGCTTCACCGTCGAAAAGTCGCTCGGGCGCCTCGCCGAACGCGCGCAGCCGTGGCTGCGCCAGCGTATCGACGACGTGCTGTTCGGCGTGAAGTCCGGGCTGAACGTCGGCGAGGCGATGAAGAACACCGGCTATCAGTTTCCGTCGCGCGAGATCGTCGACGACCTGTGCGTGTACGCCGAATACAAGGGTTTCGCCGAGGCGCTGCACGCGCTCGCCGACGAGTGGATGCAGGAAGGCGTCGCGGCGGTCGAGGCGCAGATGCGTTTCATCAACGGTGCGGCGATCGTCATGCTGGCGCTCGTGCTGAGCTGGCTCATCACCGGCTTCTTCGGAATCCAGCAGGAAATTGCCGCTATGTCCCACAGCATTCATTGAGCTTGTTCTGTAATCGACGGGTAACGACGTCACTTCGCCTGCTTTCGGCCATGCGCCGACGCCGGCGGCCAATCGATCTTGAAGGAGATCAACCATGCAGCATCAGACTACAGTTGTCGTTTCGCGGGCCGTCCGGGGCGCCCGCGCATCGCGTAGCGCCCAACGCGGCGCGTCGCTGCTCGAAGCGATTGCCTATCTGGGCATCGCGGCCATCGTCGTGATCGGCGCGGTCGCGCTGCTGAACGGCGCGTTCAGCAGCGCGGGCACCAATGAACTGGCCGAGCAGGTCAATGCGATTCAGGCGGGGGTGAAGAAGTTGTATATGGGGCAGGCCAACGGTTATCAGAACATCACCAATTCGGTGCTGTCGAGCGCGGGCGTGTTCCCGAGCACGATACCGGTGGACGCCAATGGCAACGCGACCAATACGTGGGGCGGCGCCGTCGCCGTCACTTCCCCTAACGTCGGCACGTTCCAGATCCAGTATTCGCAGGTGCCTCAAGCGGTCTGCATCAATACGGTGACGGCGGGAGGCAGCTGGATTTCGGTGTCGGTCAACAACGGAGCCGCTACGACACCTCCGCTGACGCCTGCCGCTGCTACAGCGGCATGCAACAGCGCGAACGCCAACACGATCGACTGGATCTCCTCCTGATCGCCGCCGCAGCCGCGCGTAGCCCGCTCGCCCCATGTACCTGCTCTGGACCGTCGTCACGCTCGCGATGTTGATCGGCGCTTACGCGCTGTTCGACGGCGAGAGCGTGTCCGCCACCGCAGCGCCGTCGGACATGGCGCTCGCGCTGAACCTGAGCGACTACCGCCAGGCGGCGATGGCCTACGTGCAGGCGCACCCCGGCGCGGCCGGCAGCGTGCCCGGCAACGCGCTGCCACTGCCGTCCGGCGAGGTGCCCAACAGTGCGTGGCACAACTACGTGGCGGCCAATCCGGGCCAGGGCGCCGGCAGCGAGGTGGTCGTCTACGCGGCATCGACCGGCATGGCGGCCGTCGTCCCCGGCATCGAGCAACTCGCGCAAGGCTCGATGCTGGCCGGCGCCGCCGACAACGGCTACCTCGTGTCGCCCGGCAACCCGCCGGTGGCGCTGCCGGCCGCGGTGGCGGCCGGCGTGCCGAACGGCGCGCCGGTCTGGATCGGCCAGGTTTATCCGTAATGAAAAGATCCACAACCTCCTCGTCGAGCGGTCCGCGCCTGCGCGCGCGCCGGCTGCCCGCGCGGCGGCGCGCGCGCGGCTTCACGCTGATCGAGATACTGGCCGCGCTCGCGATCGCCGCGATCATGATCGCCGGCATGACGGCGATGGTCGGCACGTCGCTCGACGACACGCGCGGGCAACAGACCGCGCTCTATCAGGCGCGCATTGCGGCGGCCGCGCGGCAACTGGTCGACGCGAACTACGCGCAACTCGCGCAGGCGGCGGCGGGCGGCTCGTTCGCGATCGGGCTCAATACGGGCGGCAGCTACCAGCTCGCGTCGTATCTGTCGGGCACCACCGGCGCGACGAATCCGTACGGGCAGACGCCGTGTCTGCTGATCAACAGCGTGGCCGGTCAGCCCGGCTCGATTCAGGCGCTGCTCGTGACCGAAGGCGGCCGCACGATTCCCGACAGCGAACTCGGCTATATCGCCGCGAACGCCGGGCAGGGCGGCGGCGCGATCCAGGCGATGACCACGCCCGCCGGCGCCGCGAAGGGCGCGTACGGCGGCTGGACCGTCACGACGCCGAACCCCGGCAACGTGACGTGCTCGGGCACGCGTACCGGCGTGGGTCACGTCGCGAGCCTCGTCACGACGACGTCGACGCAGGCGCAGAACACCGACTTTCTGTACCGCGTCGGCGTGCCGGGCGACACCGAAGTGAACACGATGCACGTGCCGCTCGTGCTCGCGACGACGCAAGCCGCTTTCACGTCGTGCACCGAGCAGGGCGCGGTCGCAGCCGATTCGAACGGCAACGTGCTGAGTTGCGAGCAAGGGTCGAACGCCGCGTATCAGTGGCTGCCGCAGGCGTCGTATCAATGGAGGCAGCCGGTGGCGAGCTACAGCGATCTGGCGAGCTTGCCGAATCTGCATAGCGGCGACGTCTCGGTGTCGCTGGACACCCATCGCGCGTTTACGTACATCGTCCCGACCGGCAGCTCGACCGGCAGCTGGCAAGCGCTGGCGGTCGACCAGAAAGGCCAGTTGACGCTCGGCAACAGCGCGACGGTCGGCGGCACCTGCGGCCCCAATCCGGCGAGCAGCACCCTGGTGACGACGGACGGCAACGGCGACGTGGTGTCCTGCCAGAACGTCACGGACAGCACCGGCACGTCGCTCCGCTGGGAACTCAGCACCGCGATCGTGGCGGGGCCGACCACGACGGGCTGCACGCTCGTGATGACGACGCCGGGCGCGACCGACTACACCGGATGCGGCAGCCCGGCCGGCGGCTCCGTCACCGGGCCCAACAACGGCACGTACACGTACAAGGCCCTGATACCGGTCACGCTGGCGAAACCCGGCGTGATCACCGTGTCGACCTGGGGGCACATGAACGACGGCGTCTGCACGACCACCACGCAACCGACGCAGATGGCGCAGCTATCTCAGGACCTCGACATTCTCGACAGCTCGAGCAATTCGATCTCGCACACGGAAAGCCAGACGCCGACGCTCACGAACGACTCGGGCGGGATCAACAACACGCTGTCGCAGTCGGAGCCGGCGGGCAACTATCAGGTGCAGGTGATGACCAACTGGGCCACGTACTACGGCATCACGACACCGTGGACCAGCAGCTACTGCTATCCGGCCGGCGTCCCGGTCCCCAACACGCCGGTGGCGGCGGGCTGGACCATCAACCTCTACTACTGAGCGAGCCAGCGAGCGTGCGAGCCGTCGTGCCACCCTTCGTCCCGATTTCCCGCCCGCACGCCGGACCGTGCGCGGCCCGGCGTGCGCGCCGCTCAGCGCGGCGCCTGCGACTGCAACAGCTCGTGCAGCTCCAGCCGGCTGTAGGTCATGCGCAGCGCGTCGCGCGGCAGGCACGCGCCCTTCGCGACGAGCGACGCGAGATGCTCGTTCAGCAGCCGGGACATGTTGTCCTCCTTGCGCCGCATGAACTCGGCGATGAACGGCAGCTTCGCCGCGTCGGTCAACAGCGGGCTGATCTGCTGGTTGTTGTTGAACAGCAGTTCGCTCGCGAGCACGAAGTTCTCGCCGTCGGCGCTCGGCACGAGGCACTGGCAGACGATGCCGATCAGCGAGTTCGCGAGCGTGGCCGCGTAGCGCTCGCGATGTTCGAGCGGGAAGAACGACAACAGCCGCGTGAGCGTGCCGAGCGCGCTGCCGGTGTGCATCGTCGCGAGCACGAGGTGGCCCGACTCGCCCGCCTGCAGCGCGGTTTCGGCGGTCTCGGTGTCGCGCACTTCGCCGACCATGATCACGTCGGGCTTCTGGCGCAGCGCCTCGCGCAGGCCGGCCGGAAACGACGGCGTGTCGGTGGGCACTTCGCGCTGCGAAACGATCGAGCTGCGGCTTTCGAGTTCGTACTCGATCGGCTGCTCGATCGTGATGATGTGGCTGTTGCGGCTGCGGTTGATGTAGTCGAGCATCGACGCGATCGTCGTGGTCTTGCCCGAGCCGGTCGGGCCGGTCACGAGCACGAGGCCCTTCGCGGTGTCGAGCATCGAGCGCACGTACGCGGGCAGGCCGAGCCGGTCGATCGGCATCGGCTGCAGCGGCAGGCGGCGAATCGAGATCACGAGCTTGCGTCCGCCGTACGTGCGATAGATGTTGCAGCGCAGGCGGCAATGCGTGAGCACGAACGGCCGGTCGATCGCGCCGTGCTGCAGCAGCGTTTCCCATTCGGGCTCGATCGACGTGAGCGTCGGCAGCATCTCGTCGAGCAGCACCGGCTCCTCGCCGGCCGCCACCCAGCCGCGCGGCGCTTTCAGCATGATCGGGCGATCCTGCTCGATGTGAATGTCCGTGAAGGTCTGCTTGAGATCGATCAGGTCGAGAATTTCACGGGTCAAGTCGCGGCGTTGCAGAGGCGAGGAATCCATCTTCGGTATCCGGCAAACGGTTGGGAGCGGCAAATTCTCACACGAAATCGCCGCCGCTGCGCAACGTCGCATCGCGCAATTTCCGCCTTTTTTTCAGGCACGGCCGTGCGCGCCGCCGCCTTTCACCGTCTTCAGTGAGTTTGCAAGCCAATATGAAGTGGACCGCCAAGCTGAACGTCGTCGCGCTGTGCGCGTTGCTCGCCGCCGGCGCGTCGGCGCCCGTCACCGTCGCGGCCGCGCCCGTGCGCTGGAAGTCGGCCTCGGTCGACTACGTCGCCGAGGGCAAGGACATCAAGGATGTGTTGCGCGATTTCGGCGCGAGCCAGGGCCTCGCCACGCGCATCGCGCCGGGCGTCACCGGCACCGTGAGCGGCAAGTTCAATCTGCCGCCGCGACGCTTTCTCGATACGCTCGCCGCGTCGTTCGGCTTCGTCTGGTACTACGACGGCGAGGTGCTCGACATCGTGTCCGCCGCCGATCTGCAGACGACGCTCATCAAGCTCGACACCGCCGACACCGCGGGACTCGCGCGCACGCTCGACCAGATGCACATCGCCGACGAGCGCTTTCCGATCGTCTACAACGAGGAACAGGGGACGGCGCTCGTCAGCGGACCGCCGCGCTACGTGCAGATGGTGACCGACATTGCGTCGCGCCTCGACGCGAACGCCGCGCGGCGCGGCGGCACCGAGGTGCACGTGTTCGCGCTCGACCACGCGTGGGCCGCCGACCGCAAGGTGTCGATCGACGGCCAGGACGTGACGCTGCAAGGCGTGGCGACGGTGCTCAACGGCATCTATCACCCGCAGCAGGCGCGCGACGCGCAGCAGCGCAACGGCAACGGCGGCGACGGCCGCCGCCGCGCGTCGGGCGTCACGCGCAACACGCCGATCAACAACGTGAACGGCGACACGTATTCGAGCCCGTACGCGTCCGGTTCGAACAGCTCGTACCTGCCGCCGCCGGTGCCGGACGGCTCGGGCGGCCGGGGCATGTTCGCGGGCCTGACCGGCCAGCCGTCCCCGGCGGTGGCGGCCGCGG
The DNA here is from genome assembly GCA_035492135.1 of Paraburkholderia sp. Taxonomy (GTDB): domain Bacteria; phylum Pseudomonadota; class Gammaproteobacteria; order Burkholderiales; family Burkholderiaceae; genus Paraburkholderia. The sequence continues at coordinate 6,576 of DATJJN010000125.1, forward strand.
TCGGCACGCCGCCGCAGCAGCAACAGAGCACCAGCGCGGCGGCGGGCGAGGCGGACGAACTGCCGGTGATCGTCGCCGATCAGCGCACGAACTCGGTGATCGTGCGCGACACCGCCGATCACATGAGCCAGTACGGCACGCTGATCCACCGTCTCGACGTGAAGCCGCAACTGATCGAGATCGAGGCGCACATCATCGAGATCGACGACAACGCGCTGCAGCAGCTCGGCGTCGACTGGACCGCGCACAACAGCCACCTCGACATCCAGACCGGCACCGGCACGCTGCCGCAGGCCACGTACAACGGGTCGCTCACGCAGACCTTCGGGCAGACCACGCTGCCCGGCGGCGCGCTGGCGGCGGCCACGCCGGCCGGCGCGTCGGTGGCGGCGGTGCTCGGCGATGCGGGCCGCTATCTGATGGCGCGCATCTCGGCGCTGCAGCAGAACAACACCGCGAAGATCGATGCGAGCCCGAAGGTCGTCACGCTGAACAACATCGAGGCGGTGATGGACAACAAGCAGCAGTTCTTCGTGCCGGTGTCCGGCTATACGGCGGGCGACCTGTACAGCATTTCCACCGGCGTGTCGCTGCGCGTGCTGCCGATGGTCGTCGACGAGGACGGCAAGACGCGCATCAAGCTCGACGTCGCGATCGAGGACGGCGAGCTGACCTCGCAGACCGTCAGCAACCTGCCGGTGATCCAGAACAGCACGATCAACACGCAGGCGTTCATCGACGAGGGACAGGCGCTGCTGATCGCCGGCTATCGCGCGAACAACGACACCTACGGCGTGACCGGCGTGCCGCTGCTGTCGAAGATTCCGTACCTCGGCGCGCTCTTTCGCACGAACAACAAGCAGCAGAGCCACATGGAGCGGCTCTTCCTGCTGTTGCCGCGCGTGATCACGCCGACTTGACGGGCACCCAAGGGGAACCGATGGAAGACTCCGGATTGCGCAGTTCGGCCGACGAGGTGCGGCGCATGCGCGGCGTGCTCGGCGGCCTGCCGTGCGGCGTCGTGGTGCTCGACGCGACCGGCGAGGTGCGCGAAGCGAACGCGCGCGCGGCCGCGTTGCTCGAACGCGAGCTGCCGGCCGGGCTCGACTTCGGCGCGGCGCTCGGCGAGCGCTTCGGCGTGGGGGACGTGTTGCGGCCCGCCGAACTGGAGTCCGGCTTCGAGCTGCGCGCGGGCGAGCGCACGCTGTGGCTGCAGGGCGGCCCCGCGGCCGGCGCGAGCGGCACCGTGATCGCGGTGACCGACGTGACCGGCTTTGCGCGCACGGTCGACGAACGCGAGATGTCGCTGCGGTTCCTGCTGCACGATCTGCGCTCACCGCTCAATTCGATCAACGCGCTGACGCAGCTCGACAGCAGCGACCCGGAAGCGTTCGAGCGCTGCGGCGGCATGGAGCAGATCACGCAGCTTGCGCAATACGTGCTGTCGCTCGGCGAGCAGTTCATTTTCAACTCGGTGACCGAGCATCTGCAGACGCGGGACTTCCGGCGCTTCGACCTGCGCGTGACGCTGCGCCAGATCGTGTCGCAACTCGAAGTGACGGCGGTCTATTGCGGCGTGCCGCTGCAGCTGTGGCTGCCCGACAGCGCGCCGGTGTGGATCAACGGGATGCGCAATTTCGCGGCGCGCGCGATCCAGAACGTGATCGACAACGCGGTGCGGGCCTCGCCGCGCGGCGAGGCGGTGACGGTGTCGCTGCGCCATCGCGACGACAGCGTCGAAGTGCTGGTGAGCGACCGCGCGGGCGGACTGCCGGGGCTTCTCGAAGGCGTGCGTCTGTCCGACTTCGAGAAGCTCGGCAAGAAGACCGCGACCGGTTTCGGCCTTGGGCTGAAGCTCGCGGTGCGCATCGTCGAGCTGCACGGCGGCACGCTGTACGCGGAGCTGAACGGCCAGGGCGGCACGCTGTTCGTGCTGCGCCTGCCGTGCCTGAATCCGGCCGCGCCGCGCGCGGCGCACGCGTCGCTCGCCGACGCCGACCGTGCGTTGCGCGCTGCGCGCCGTTGAGTGCGGCGGTACACTCGGCGGCTCTTCCCATAACGAGGTTTGACGATGAAATCGCTATCAGGCAGACCCGTTCGCATCCTGCTGGTCGAGGACGACGTCGCGCATCATGCGCTGCTCAAGTCGTGGCTGAAGACCGAGGGCTATCACGTCGACGGCTTTCACAACGGACTCGAAGCGCAGCAGCATCTGACCGAACAATGGGCGGACCTCGCGATACTCGACTGGGACGTGCCGGGGCTCGCCGGCGACAAGCTGCTGCAGAAAATCCGCGGCCGTTCGCAGTCGGCGATGCCGGTGATCTTCCAGACCGTGCATTCGGCCGAGAGCGACATCGTGCGCATTCTCGACGCCGGCGCGGACGACTACCTCGTCAAGCCGTTCGACCGCCAGGTGCTGCTCGCGCGCGTGCGCGCGCTGCTGCGCCGTTTCGCGTCGGCCAACGTGCAGGGGCGGCGCATGATGGTCGGCGCGTGCGTGCTCGACCAGCAGGCGCGCGCGCTGGTGGTGGACGGCGAAGCGCACCGGCTCGGCACGAAGGAATTCGACATCCTGTGGCACCTGGCATCGCACCTCGGCACCGTGGTGATGCGCCAGGATCTGATGAGCGTCGTATGGGGCTGGGACGCGGCGGTGCAGAGCCGGTCGGTCGACATGTACGTGAGCCGCGTGCGCAGCAGCCTGAAGGCGGCCGGCGTCGACTGGACCGTGCAGTCGGTCTATGCGACCGGCTATCGGCTCACGTTCGGCGCCGAGGGCGCGCCTGACGCGCCGGCCACTTCTCTGGATTCCTGACGGAATGACCTCATGAGTTTTTCTCCGGTGAGCCGCCGACATCGTCGAACGGGGCGCGGCGTCGCGAACGCCGTGTCGCCGCCGCACGGGCGAGCCACGGCGGCGCGGCGCGCGGCTGCCGGCGTGCTGCTGGCGGCGGCGGCCGGCATCGCTTGCGCGCCGGTGCTCGCGGCGCCGGTCAACTGGAACGGCGAGCGCTTCGCATACGCGACGAACGGCAGCAGCGTCGCGGACACGCTGCGCACGTTCGCGGCGGGCCAGCATCTGGCGTTGCGCATCAGCGGAACCCTCGGCGGCGAGGTGAGCGGCCGTTTCGCGATGCCGCCGCAGCGCTTTCTCGACATGTTGTGCGCGACCTACGGTCTCGTCTGGTATTTCGACGGCGCCGTGCTGCGGGTGTCGCCGGCCGGCGCGCAGCAGCCTCTCGCGATGCGGCCGCACTACCTGACGCCTGACGCGCTGCGCGCGGCGCTGCTCGGCGCCGGCGTGGCCGACGAACATTTTCCGCTTCGGGCGGATGCCGCCGCGGGCACGCTGAGCGTGTACGGGCCGCCGGACTACGTGGCGAGCGTCAGGCAGGCCGCCGCGCGGCTCGAAGGCGACGCACGCTCGCGCACGCATACCGCCGTGCGGCTGTTTCATCTGCGCGTGGCGACCGCCGCCGACCAGACCCGCGTGATCGACGGCCGCGAGGTGGTCGTGCCCGGCGTCGCGACGCTGTTGCGGCAGCGGCTGCATGGCGGCGGGCGCGCGACGCCGAACGATGCGGCGACGTCAGCCGCCGCAAACGCGCCGCTCGAATTCGACGCGCCGCTGCCGGTGGTCGAGGCCGACGCGGGAACGAACTCGATCCTGATTCGCGACGTGCCCGATCGCATCGACGGCGACGGCGTGCTGGTGGCCGATGCGGACGTGCGGCCGCAGCTCGTCGCGCTGCAGACCTGGGTGGTCGACGTGCCGGCCGACGCGCTGCCCGATGTGCAGTCCGCGTTGTCGGCGCCGCTGACGCCGCACGCGCCGGTGACGGCCGCCGACGGCGCCCGCGCGCTGCTGGACCGGCTCGCCGCGCTGGAGCGCACGCGCGGCGCGCGGCTCGAAGTGTCGCGCACCGCGTTCACGCTCGACAGCGCGCCGGCGGTGTTCGACCGTCACGAAGCGCAACTGCTGACGCGGACCGCGGATGCCGACGGCGACGACGATGGCGACGCGCTCGACGACAGCAGCAGCGGCGTCGATGTCTGGCTGTCGGTCGCGCCGACGGTGGAGACGGGAAGCGGTGTGCCTGGCGTGTCGCTGCGAGTCGACTGGACGCGCCCGGAGCCCGCGGACGGCGCGCACGACGGCGCGCGGCACGGCGCGAGCGCGAGCGTGCCGGCCGGCGACGGGCTCGCGGTGCTCGTCGACGGGGCCCCCGCGTCGATGCGGCGGGTGATCGTCGTGGTGCCGCGCATCGTCGCGTAACGCGTGCGCGGCATCGGGGCCGCGCATCGTCCCCACGCCGCACGAATCCCGCTCAGGCCCGCAGCCACATGTAGTTGCCCGAAGCGATACCTTCGAACATCTCGTCGGTCGATTCGAGAATGTTGGTCTGCCAGTAGCGGCCGTGCTCGGCGTAGTGGCCGAGCAGATCGGCGAGATATTCGCCGGTGAT
>DATJJN010000126.1:0-88012 GCA_035492135.1 Paraburkholderia sp.
GGCGCGCCACTTCTGCAGCATCGCGCGGTACTCGGTGATCTTGTTCTGCCGCTTCTTGGCGGCGATCAGATTCTCGGGGTTGATGTTCTCAAGCCCGATGAACACGCGACGCACACCCGCGCGCGTTGCCTTCTCGATGAAGTTCGGAATCTTGTGACAGAGCGTGTCGACCTGAATCGTGAAGCCGCAGTGAATGCCTTGCTTTTCTCGAAGCTCGATGACACGGTCGAGAAGGATTTCCCAGTCGTGGTTGCGGGCGAAATTATCATCCGTGACGAAGAACCGGTCGATGCCCTGCTTTGCGTTCTCGCGGATGATCCTTTCGAGATCGTCGGGGGTGCGAAAGCGACTCTTGTGCCCCTGCACGTTGATGATGGTACAGAACGAGCACTGATACGGGCAACCACGACCGAGGTCAACCGAGGTATAGGTGCCTGCCGTGCGTTCTATATGGTTGCGCGGCAAGAAGGGCTGGGGAGCACCTTCGAGCGAAGGTAACGTGTCCATGAAGTGATACAAGGGCTTCATGGCACCATTCCACGCGTCGAGAAGGACCTCATCGAAACGCTGTTCCTCGGCCTCCCCTGCGAAGAGCGCGACACCCATTGCTTGCGCTTCCCTAAGCTCAGCGGGCATCTCTGGCAGCATGGAGATGCAGCCAGAAACATGGAAGCCACCGATCGCAACCGGCAAGCCTGCGGCACAGAACTGGCGGGCGAGATCGAGTGCGCGCGGGTACTGGTTCGACTGGACACCGACCAGACCAATCATCGCTCTCCCGCCCTTTGCCTTCAGGTCACGAATAATGCGCTCTGGCCACACCCGCTGGTTGGTTTCGTCGCACGTTTCGATTTCGAAATGGACGCCAGGGCCCAGCAGGTTTCGCTTTCGCGCGTCATCAGCAAGCGCATACATACAGGCGAGTGTATTGGAAGGCATGACCGAGCGGAGCCACTGGATCGGGTAGCCGTCGTCGTCGTAATGGGTCGGCTTGATGAGGACGAGAGAGAATGGGAAACCGTCAGAAATCGAATTCATCGTGTCCATGGTCTGCCCTGTAGCCCTGTCTGGAAGTCACAAAAACCGTGAAGGTCGTCCGTCTTCCAAAATTCGGAGATGGATCGTGAACTGGCATGCAGTACTACAACGCGCATCCTACCCGCCTGGCCCCCTGGTGTGTTTACAATTCCGCAGGCGCCGGGTTTCGAGGATGGCTCCACCATCAGCCTGCGCAACTGCAGATGCCTCGAGCACGTCTTCGAGTGGAGCAAGACAATTGGCCGGATTCGTCAGGCGATATCAGGCGATGTATCGTGGCCGCGAGCGGGTCGACGAGTGGTTCCTCCTCACGCAGGCGGTCTACAACTTGACGCCACCGACGCCGACCTTGCCGCGCCCGACCTTGAGATGACGCACAGAGGGGCGCAACCTCTTCCTGGAGCCCGCCGTCGACGTAAAGTGCTCCGCAGGGTACCGGGTTGTCCTTTGCGGCGCGGCTTGATACCGAGTGCGACGATCGCATTGCGCGCGCACTTCATGCAAACGACACCACACGACGGCGGATTCAACCGGTCGATTGATCGCCGGGTGAACGTGAGCTTTAGAGCTGAACGGCCGGTCAGTGTGGCACGGGGCTGACCGACCGTCGCCGCCCGCGCGCTGCGAGCGGGCGATTCATGCGTCGTCTATCAATGCGGCTGGGTCGTTACCGGTTGCGCCATGGCTGCCTGGTGAGCGATTTGCGGCAGATCCAGCGACGACGCGCCGAAGTCGCTTACACACGACTCGGCATAGCTGCTCAACTTCGCCTTTGCCCATGCGGCGCCGTTGCCGGTGAGCGTGTCGTAGTTCGGCATATCCGGCGAGTAATCCGGCACCTGCTTGCACAGCCCTTCCGCGAGCACAGTTTTGGTATGCGCGTCGATGAGGCGGATCCTGGCCGCGTAGATCAGCCGATAGGTGCCCCAGTGGTCGGGGAAGTAGGTGTATGCCCAGTTGAGCGTGCGGCTATCCATGATCAGGTCGCTGTCCGGATATTGCGCGACGATGGCGTCGATCGCATCCGTGGTGAGCGGTTTAACGTCGCTCGTCGCCTTGACTACGACCGCGTATTTCGTCGCAAGCTTTTGCGCGAGGCCGTTGCCGATCGCGACTGCCGGGTCGGCGATCTGGTTGTCGTGAATGAAACTGTGGCCTTCTCTGATCATGAGACCCGTGCCGATTAGGCCCAACGCGGCCTTGCCCGGCGTCATCGCGGTGAAGCTGGGGCTTTCGTAGGTGTCGACGACGACCGTCTTGCCGCGGAGCGTCGCCGCGCTGTCCTGCGAAATGCTTTTTTGCTCCACCGAAACGCAGCCAGTCAAGGAGACCGAAGTGGAAATGGAAACCATGCAAGCCGCGATACGCCAATTCATCGAGTTTTCCTTGTAATCAGTGCATTGTTGTCCCAGGGCGGGCATGGTCGAGTCATCGCCACGCTCGATACGGCGAAACTTCATACCAATACTCATTACGGCACGCCGTCGCCAGTCTTGAGGGACACACACAATGCATTGCGATGAGAGCCCAGCAAGTGCAAGCGTCTGCACCATAGACAGTTCAGCGCTTCTGCGTCGTCCAGAATTCCACGCGCAAATTTAGGACACAGGCGGCAGCTTGCGATACGGGGCCGACACCTGAATGTCGCGATGACGGTCTCAGCGAGTGGCCGTTCCCGGGCCGGATGCCGCCCAGCGACACCGCCTCGCCGTACAGGAGCGGTGCACGGCGGGCGTCGACCCGACGCGAACCTTCTGTCATCACGTCCCGAACGACAACCATGAGGTCGATAACGGCAGTCCGGGTGTGAGGACTACCGCGCCCCTCTCCGATGTCCTGGCCTTTGGGCAAACGTCACGAGATCGCTCAATTCCTTGAACGCGTGTTCGACGTGGACGCCAAGATCCGTCGATCCGTTTTCGAACCAGGCGGCAACCGCCTGGCCCAGCGCCGCCATTCCGACTTGTGCCGCCAGGCTGGCGGCACGATCGGACACGCCACGCTGCCGGAATGCCTCCACGAGCGCCGACATGACGGCGCGGGACTTCGTCTGTGCCCGCTCCTGCAAGGCGGGGTGGGCCGCGATGATGTGCCGGCGCGGTTCGGTAAACGAGCGATTCTGGATGAAGAGCGGCTCGACCGACGGGAACGCGCAAACCAGGGCTTCCAGCGGTCCGAGGCCCGACGGAGCGCTCGCCACCGCGCTCGTCAGTGTCGAGATGAACTCGTCTTCCCCCCCGAACAACACTTCCCGCTTATCAGGGAAATGACGAAAGAACGTGCGCTGCGTGACACCGGCCTCAGCCGCGATGTCGGCCGCCGTCGTGTCGTCGTAACCACGGGTTTGATAGAGCTTGAGTGCTGCCTCCTGAAGGCGGTGCCGCACTTTTTCGGGATCTCTGGGCATGATTCACCAATCGTATTGTCACAAGCTGACTTTACGCGTATCGTCAGCATATGACGATACGCTATCGTTGTTCTCCGTCCGCCGCAAGCGTGGGAGAGGCAGCCGCGTGTCTCGCATCCATTGCCAACCGTCACGGAGAATTGCAATGCCGAGTTCCGATCCATCAACGATGAAAGCCCTTTGGGTTCAGCGCTATGGTGCGCCGGCGGATGTCCTGCATCTGGCCGATGTTCCCGTCCCCTCACCCCGCGCGGGGCAGGTGCGTGTCCGGGTTCATGCGTGCGCTTTTAATCCGGCCGACTGGGCGGTGTGCCAGGGCTTCTTTCCGCTGCCGCCGCCGCGCGGCATCGGCTTCGACGTGGCGGGGACGGTCGATGCGATCGGGGAAGGCGTCACTGACGTCAACATCGGCGATCCCGTCTTTGGCGTTCCCGACTATCTCGGCTATCCGACCGCCGGAGCGGCGGAATTCGCTGTCCTGAAAGTCTGGTTTGCCGTGCCGCACGGGCTGAGCCTCGAGCACGCGGCCTGTCTTCCCATGGCTGTCGAAACGGCCACCCGCAGCATCGACCTGCTTGGTCTGTCGAAAGGGCAAACCATCATGATCAACGGCGGCGGGACGATGACCGGGTTCGCCGCTGTTCAGATCGCGCTGCTGCGAGGCGCCCATGTGATCGCCAGTGCCGGCGACACGTTCGCGGGCCGCTTGCGTGCGCTCGGCGCAAAAGTGACACCTTATGGCGAAGGGATGGTCGAGCGCGTTCGCGAGATCGCGCAAGGCGCGACGGATTTCGCCTTGCATACCGCGCGTGTCGAAGGCGTGCTGCCCGACCTCATCCGGATCGTAGGCGGCGACCCTCGCCGGGTGATGAGCTTCAGCGATTTTGACAAGGGCGGCCTCGGCGTTCGCACGACGGGGCGCGAGAAGGGCGTGGTGCATCGCTACGACGTACTCGGAGACTACGCCCGATTGGCCGCCATCGGGCAGTTCGCTATTCCGGTCGCGCGCACGTTCACGTGGGAAGACTGGCGAGAAGCGGTCGAACTCAGCATGGCCGGACGCGCGCACGGCAAGCTACTCCTTATCCCCGGACCGCGTTGAACGGGCAGCGGCTACGCGATCAATCGCCTGATTTGCGACTTCCAGGGCCTGCGGCCGTCGGGCACGCAGGTCGCTGATTGTCGTCGACCCCAAGCAGTCCCCCAATTCGGCGTCGACTGGATGGCCGGTGTTGATGGTGGAGCGGTCATCCCTGCGCGCTCACCGCTTGCTTGTTACCCATGCCTCGGGACGTTCGTCGACGTGGTCCCGTCGACGAACCACGTGAGTTCCAGTCGGAGCTATGAGCGCATGGCGTTATATGTTGGGGCAAAAGCAGATGTGGCAGACAGGCGGGATCAATCTGGACTGCCGGTGTCGTTCATGTCGTCGAGGTTTGCTTGCAGCCTCATCACGACCCGGTGCGCGGCCTCGATTTCCTCAACAGCTAGCCCGTCTGAGAGCCGGTTGACCCAAGGCGCCTGAAGACTCATGGCAGCGTCAAAAACTTGCTTCCCCTTGTCCGTCAGAACCACAAGCTGCGCGCGGCGATGGTGCGGGTTGGGTTCGAAGCTAACCAACCCTTCTTCTGCCAAGTCGTTGACTATTCGTTGAACGTTTTGGCGGTACGCACCCAGGTCGCGAGCGATCCATGCGACCGGCTGCGGTCGCTCTTCCGCGGTGATGGCGCCCAGAATTTGCCAGCGTGCACTTGTGAGCCTGAGCTCCTCTACCAGGCGATCGCCTGCGGCCAAAAGCCCGCTGTTGAGTCTGAATAAATCGAGAATGACGCGCGTCAGACGCTCGCCAGCTGGTGTTCTTTTCGCCTTGGACATTGGCACCATCAATCCAAATTGACATCACGATGTCAATGCACTATACATTGGGCAGGTCGTGCTGTCACCACCTTTTAAACCAACGGAGCTAGCCGTGCTACAATTCAGACCGCTTGACACTTCCTTTCCGATCACGCGCCAACTCGCCATTGATGTTGCCCCCGTCGTCCTGGTGAATGTCTTCACGCTGGATCCAGCCGATGAGGAGACCTTTCTCAAAGTCTGGCAGGAAGACGCGGCATTTATGAAGCAGCAGCCGGGATTCATTTCGACGCAACTGCACCGGGCAGTCGGAGAAAATTCGACGTACCTGAACTATGCCGTCTGGGAGACTAATGCCCATTTTCGGGCGGCGTTCGCTCATCCGAAGTTTCAGGCGAGCCTCGCCGCCTATCCCTCGTCGGCGATCACCTCACCGCACCTCTTCCAGAAGGTCGCAGTGCCGGGTATCTGCGTCGGTTAAGTACGACCGCCGGTCGAACGCAACATAGAGGGGCCGACTTCCGAACCATACGGCGATAGCGCCCTCGCGAACGTTCGCGAGGGCAGCGAAACGCGAGCAGCGTACGAAGGCTGACGGTCGCCAGTGCGGTGGCGACTGGACGTTCGAAGTCCGTTTGAACTCGCAGGACGATGGCTGTTCCTGGCCGACTACAATCCGTCCGCAAGCCCCCTTCCCGGAAACCCGCGACGAACCCAAAAAACGGCTGGTCACACAGGCGGCGACCCGCCCGGCCCCTGATCCGCACTCGCTCTCTGCACGCCATGCCGCCTGAACGAAGTCGCGAAAAACAGCATCTGATAGCGGATCGCATTCTTCCAGTACGCCCACGTATGCCCGCCCGGCCGTTCCGCGTAATCGTGCGGCACGCCGAGCTCGACGAGCCGCTCGTGCAGCGTGCGGTTCGCATCGACGAACGTGTCGTTCACGCCGCATTCGATCGTCAGGTCGATGTTCGCGTGTCTGAAGCGAGGCGCGCTCGCCACGATCGCCTTGCTGTCCCAGAACGCCGCGTGCACTGTGGGATCGCCGAACACGTCGTCGATGCCCGGCTCGTTCATGACGCTGCGCGGATCGACGGCGCCGCTGATGCTGCCCGCCGCGCCGAACGCGCCCGGCCGGTCGAGCGCGATGCTCAACGCGCCGAAGCCCCCCATGCTGAGGCCGGTGATCGCGCGCCCCGCTTTTGTCGCGATCGTGCGCCAGTGCGCATCGACGTACGCGACCACTTCCTCGCCGACGTAGGTTTCGTAGCGGCTCTGCGGATCGATCGGGCTGTCGATGTACCAGCTTTCGCGGCCGCCGTCGGGCATCACGAAGATCAGGTGGTAGCGGTCCGCGAGGCGGCCGATGTGCGTGTTCGAGGTCCAGTCGGTGTTGTCGCCGCCGGACCCGTGCAGCAGATAGACAACCGGGTAGCGCGCGTCGGGCCGCCCATGTGTGTATTCGTCGGGCAGCACGATCGTCGCGTCGAACGACTTGTGCATCGCGGTGCTCGGAATCGAGACCGTCATCGTCTCGAACGCCGACGCGCGATGCGCGACGAACAGCAGCGCGAACATGAGCATCAACCAGCGTATGCGGGCCGGATTCATCGGTCGTCGTCCTTGTCCGTCCGCCGGCGCGACGATGCGCGGCGAGTCGATACGGTCGAACTGCGTACGACGACTTTACCAACGACGACTTTCAGTCAAATTTCATCGCGAACGGTTAACGCCCCGACGCGCGTGCATGCCGACTAAAAACCGGCACGCACGCGGTGCGTTCCAGCTGGTGCGCGTCAGCCGCCGAGCGCCGGGTCGCTGAAGCCCGGACGCCCCGTTTCGACGTGGCCGCCGAAACGTCGTACGAAACTGGCATCGGTGTCGACCGTGATCGTCAGGTCATACCAGCCGTACGCGTTGCGCAGATCGAGATACACATGCTGCGTGCGTCCGCCGATCACCGTCTGCTTGATCACATTCGTCGGATCATAGGCGTTGACGATGCGGAATTCGCAATGCGCGCTGCCGAAGTTTTCCAGCGTCAGTTGCAGGTTGCCGTTCGCGACGTCATAGCCTTCCGCCACGTCGGGCCGCGCGACGCCGTGCGACGAGAACACGCTGCCCGCGCCGTCGTGCGGCTCGGTGCCCGCGAAGCGCCGCAGATAGCCGTTCGGTCCGTGCACCGTGTAGTCGTACGCGTTGTTCGCATCGAGCGGCAGCTTGTCCTGCAGACGCTTGCCCGCCTCGACGGTGTACGTGCGCGGCGCGGACCCGTCGGCCGCGTACACGAGGAACACCGCGCCGCGATGGCCGGTGTTCACGAAGCGCATCGTCAGGTTGCCCTGGCCGCCGTCCGCGCTCGTGCGCACGAACAGTTCGTACGGCACCGCGCGCGCCGGACGCACGCCCGGCTCCTGCTTCGGCAGCGACTGCGTCTGCGGCACCGCCGGCACATAGTCGGGATGACGGTTCTGGTCGGGCGGCGCGTAGCCGGTCGTCGACGGCAGTTGCGGCAGCGAATCGTTCGGGCTCACGAAGTTGAACGCGGACATCAGGTCGCCGCACACGGCGCGGCGCCACGGCGTGATGTTCGATTCGCCGAGATTGCCGTGCACGCCGAAACGCCGCTCGATGAAGCGGATCACCGACGTATGGTCGAACACCTCGGAGCACACCCAGCCGCCGCGCGACCACGGCGACACGACGAGCATCGGCACGCGCGGCCCGAGCCCGTACGCGCCCGACGCATACTTGCCGGCCGGATATTCGCCGGTGCCCGTCGTGTAGTACTCGTTCGTCGTATCGACGGTGGAGAGACCCGGCGTGGCCGGCGTCGACGGGAACGGCGGCACGATGTGATCGAAGAAGCCATCGTTCTCGTCGAAATTGATCAGGAATACGGTCTTGCTCCACACTTCGGGATTCGACGTGAGGATCTGCAGCACCTGGTCCACGTACCACGCGCCGTAGTTCGACGGCCAGTTCGGGTGCTCGGAGTACGCTTCCGGCGCGACGATCCACGACACCTGCGGCAGCGTGTTGTTCGCGACGTCGCGCTTCAGGATGTCGAAGTAGCCGTCGCCGGCCGACACGTTCGTGCCGGTGCGCGCGTTGTCGTAGAGCGGGCTGCCCGGCTGCGCGTTCTGATACTGATGGAAGTACAGCAGCGACGTGTCGCCGTAATTGCCGATGTACGGGTTCTGCGTCCAGCCCCAGGCGCCCGCCGCGTTCAGGCCGGTGCCGATGTCCTGATAGATCTTCCACGAGATGCCGGCCGCCTGCAGCACTTCCGGATACGTGGACCAGCCGTAGCCGGCCTCCGAATTGTCGATCACCGGACCGCCGCCGCTGCCGTCGTTGCCGACCCAGCCGGTCCACAGGTAGTAGCGGTTCGGATCGGTCGCGCCGAGAATCGAGCAGTGATACGCGTCGCAGATCGTGAACGCATCCGCGAGCTGGTAGTGGAACGGAATGTCCTCGCGCGTCAGGTACGCCATCGTCGTGCTGCCCTTCGACGGCACCCACTGATTCGCGAGCCCGTTGTTCAGCGCCGCGTGCGTGCTCGTCCAGTCGTGCGGCAGGTCCTGCAGGAACGTGAGCCCGAGCGACTGGCCCGGCGCCTGCGCGGCCGGGCGGAACGGCAGCACGCTCGTCGTGCTGCCGGGCGCGGTCGGCTGGTTCCAGACCGGCTGGCCGCCGGGCAGCGTGAGCGCGCGCGTGTCGCCGAAACCGCGCACGCCGCGCAGCGTGCCGAAGTAATGGTCGAACGAGCGGTTCTCCTGCATCAGGATCACGATGTGTTCGACATCCTCGATGCTGCCCTTCGCGTTATTCGCGGGAATCGCGAGCGCGTTGCGGATGCCGGCCGGCAGCACGCTCATCGCGGTGGCGGTGCCGGCCATCTGCGCGGCGGCGCGCAGGAAATCACGACGACTTTTCTCGGTCATTTTTCGTCTTCGGTCGTTAGGGGGTGGCGAAAAGCCCGCAACGGAAAACGGCGGGCGGTCCCGCCCGTCGCGCGGCCGATACTGCTCAGTCGACGGTGTGGATCACCGGTGGTGCAAGCGGTGCGGCGGCGGGCGATGCATCCGCGCCCGCCTGCTTCAGCGGCGCGGCGGGCGACGCCAGGATCGCGATGGTCTGCGGCGGCGCGCTCACGCCCTGCGCGAGCGGCGCGGCCGACGTGGCCCCGCGCGCGGCGTCCGCGGCGGGCGACAGCGTCGCGCGATCGTCGTCATGGCACGCAGCGGCAAGCGCGCACGCGATGACCAGCATCGGAAACGAGCACACGATGCGCAGACGCGCTTGCCTGCGCGAGCGCACATGCGAGTGTTCGCGAGAAGGGCGCGACGGCATGCCGGCCCGCGCGGAATGCATGGATTCGGCGGTCATGGTCACCTGCTGTTTCGTCAAACGGCGGGCCGCACGCATACGCTATGCGCGGCGCTCTTGCGTGACGACGATAACCGGCGCCTGTGTAAGATTGATGAACAGCGGGGGAGCGGGACCGATGTCCGGCCCATCAAGCAAAACGGGCGATGCGCGAGTTAAGCGCATCGCCCGTTTTGCATCACGCGCGAGTGACGTCGAATGAACGCCTACGCAACGTTCTCCGTCGAGAACGGCAGCACGCGCAGCCGCTTGCCGGTGGCCGCGAAAATCGCGTTCGCGACTGCCGGCCCGAGCGGCGCGACACCCGGCTCGCCGACGCCGGTCGGCGCTTCGCCCGACTGCACGATGTGCACTTCGACCTTCGGCATCGCGTCGATGCGCAGCACGCGATAGCCGTCGAAGTTGTTCTGCTCGACGCGTCCGTCCTTCATCGTGATCGCGCCATACAGCACCGCGCCGAGCCCGAAGCCGATGCCGCCTTCCATCTGCGCGGCGATCACGTCCGGATTGATCGGCGTGCCGCAGTCCACCGCGCAGACGACGCGGTCCACCGTCACCTTGCCGTCCTTGTCGATCGACACTTCGGCGACCTGCGCGACGTACGTCTTGAACGCCTCGGCCACCGCGATGCCGCGTCCCTTGCCGGCCGGCATCGGCGCGCTGCTCCAGCCCGCGCGCTCGGCGGCGAGGTCGAGCACCGCGCGCATCCGCGGCTCGTGCGCGAGCAGATCGCGGCGGAACTGGTACGGGTCCTTGCCCGCCGCATGCGCGAGTTCGTCGACGAACGACTCGACCGCGTACGCGGTGTGCGAACTGCCGACGACGCGCCACCACAGCACCGGCACGCCGGTCTTCGTCGTGTGCAGTTGCACCGATACGTTCGGGATCGCATACGGCAGGTTCGCCGCGCCCTCGACCGATGTCGGATCGATTCCGTTCTTGATCATCCCGGACAACACGGTGTCCGCCATGATCGACTGCCCGACGAGCACCTGCCGCCAGCCGACGACCCGGCCGTCGCTCGTGAGCCCCGCGTCGAGCTTGTGGAAGAACATCGGGCGGTACAGGCCGCCGTGGATGTCGTCCTCGCGCGTCCATTGCAGCTTCACCGGCGTGCCGTTCGCGCCGAGCGCCTTCGCGATCGACACGGCCTCGACGATGAAGTCGGAGCCCGCATTCGCGCGCCGGCCGAAGCTGCCGCCCGCGTACAGCGTGTGGATGTCGACCTGTTGCGGCTGCAACCCGGCGACGTGCGCCGCGTTCGCCTGATCGACGGTCTGGAACTGGTCGCCCGCCCAGATCTCGCAGTGATCGGCGGTCAGCTTGACGACCGCGTCGAGCGGCTCCATCGGCGCGTGCGCGAGATACGGAAACTCGTAGCTTGCGGATACCTTGCGCACCGCGCCCGCGATCGCGTGGTCCGCGTCGCCGTCGGCGCGCGCGGGCAGGCCGGGCTTCGCGGCCATGCTCCGGTACTCGGCCATGATGTCGGCCGTGCTGCGTTTTTCCGCGTGCGTGTCGTCCCAGTCGACCTTCAGCGCATCGCGGCCCTGCTTCGCCGCCCAGAACGACTTGCCGACCACCGCGACGCCGCGCGGCACCTGCACGACGTCGACGACGCCGGGCACCGCCTTCGCCGCCGCCGCGTCGAACGAGCGGACCGTCGCGCCGAAGAGCGGCGGACGCTGCAGCACGGCGACCAGCATCCCCGGAAACACGACGTCGATCGTGAACTGCGCGGTGCCGTTCGTCTTGCCGGGCACGTCGACGCGCGGCAGCGACGCCTTGCCGACGAGCGTGAACTGCTTCGGGTCTTTCAGCGTGGCCGTCTGCGGCACCGGCAGCGCCGTCGCGACCGGCACCAGCGACCCATACGTGGCCCGGCGGCCGCTCGCGTCGTGGACCACCGCGCCGCGTTCGGTGCGCAGCGACGTCGCCGGCACCTTCCATTGCTGCGCGGCGGCGGTCACGAGCATCGCGCGCGCCTTCGCGCCGGCTTCGCGCAGCTGCATCCACGAGTTCGCCATCGACGAGCTGCCGCCCGTGCCCTGCATCGTGCCGAACGCGAGGTTCGCGTAGCGCTTCGCGTCGGCGGGCGCGCTCTCGACGCGAACGCGCGTCCAGTCCGCATCCAGTTCCTCGGCGACGATCGTCGCGATGCCGGTGTACGCGCCCTGCCCGAGTTCGACGTGCTTGGCGATCACCGTCACGCTGTCGTCCGTGCCGATCCGCAGGAACGCGTTCGGCTCGAAGTCGCGCGTCTCGCCCGCGGCCGTGGTGGCCGCCATCGCGCGGCGCGCGGGGCCCATCCATTCGAAGCCGATCGTCAGTGCGAGCGCGGCCGCGCTGCCCGCGCCTTTCAGCAGGCGGCGGCGCGTCGTGCGGAAGTTGTCGGTCAATTCAGTCGCCATCGCTCACCCCCGGATCGAATCGGCCGCGTCGTGGATCGCCGCGCGGATCCGCGTGTACGTCGCGCAGCGGCAGATGTTGCCGCTCATCGCGGTGTCGATGTCGGCGTCGGTCGGCTTCGGGTTCTGCGCGAGCAGCGCGGACGCCGACATGATCTGCCCCGACTGGCAGTAGCCGCATTGCGGCACCTGCAGCTTGACCCACGCGGCCTGCACGGCTTTCGCGGGCTTGCTGTCGAGACCTTCGATCGTCGTCACGTGGCGGCCCGCGACGGCGGCGAGCGGCGTCACGCACGAGCGGATCGCCGCGCCTTCCAGATGAACCGTGCAGGCGCCGCACTGCGCCATGCCGCAGCCGAACTTCGTGCCGTGCAGCCCGGCGACCTCGCGGATCGCCCACAGGAGCGGCATGTTGGGATCGGCGTCCAGCGTCGTGGACTTGCCGTTGAGGATGAACGTCGTGGGCATCGGGTGCTCCGGACAAGGTGACGGGCGTAACGCATGCGCGCCGCCGGTGCCCTGGCGGCGATCATCGAAGTGTCGTGCAAACTCGCCCGCCACGCTTGTTCGATTCTCTGAATTTCTTGCCCAATCCTGTCGCCGGGGGGCCCAAACCCCACCTATTCATGCGCGGTGACGCCGGTCAGCGCGCGCACCCGATGCTCGTCGGCGGCCAGTTCGCGCGAGTTGCCCGCGTGCACGATGCCGCCGTCGTCGAGCACGTACGCGTAGTCGCTGATCTTGAGGCCCATCCGCGCGTTCTGCTCGACGAGCAGCACCGAAATGCCCTCGTCGCGCATCTGCGCGACGACGCGAAACACCTCGCGCACGATCAGCGGCGCTAGGCCCTGCGACGGCTCGTCGAGAATCAGCAGGCGCGGGTTCAGGAGCAGCGCGCGGGCGATCGACAGCATCTCCTGCTCGCCGCCCGACAACTGCCGCCCGCGGCTCTCGCGGCGCTCCGCGAGGCGCGGAAAGAGTTCGTAGACGCGCGCGATCGTCCACGGCCCGCCGCGCACGAGCGGCACCTTCAGGTTTTCCTCGACGCTCAGGTTCGCGAAGATCCTCCGCCCCTCCGGCACGTAGCCGACACCGCTCGCGGCGATCCGGTACGTCGGCCAGCGCGACGTATCCGCGCCGAAGATCGTCACCCGTCCGTGACGCGGCGGCGTGAGGCCCATCAGCGTGCGCAGCGTCGTCGTCTTGCCGGCGCCGTTACGGCCGAGCAGCGCGGTGATCTTGCCTTCCTCGACCGACAGGCTCACGTCGTGCAGGATGTGGCTCTTCCCGTAGTACGTGTGCAGGCCGTCCGCGACGAGCACCGCGCTCATGTCGGCTCTCCCAGATAAGCGGCCTGCACGGTCTCGTTCGCCGCGATCTGCTGCGGCGTGCCCTCGGCGAGCAGCGTGCCGCGATCGAGCACGGTGATCCGGTCGGCGAGACCGAACACGACGCGCATGTCGTGCTCGATCAGCACGATCGTCACGTCGCGCTGGTCGTACAGGCGCCGCACCAGTTGCGTGATTTCGTGCGTTTCCTGGTCGCCCATGCCGGCCGTCGGTTCGTCGAGCAGCAACAGCCGCGGGCGAAGCGCCAGCGCCATCGCGATTTCGGCCACGCGCTGATCGCCGTGCGACAGCTCGCCGACGAGCCGGTCGCTCTTCGCGGCGAGGCCGGTGATGTCGAGCGCGGCATCGACGCGCGCGCGCACGCGATGCCGCTCCGCGCGGCTGATCCACGGACGCAGCCGAAGCCCCGCCGCCACTTCGGTGCTGATGCGCACGCCTTCGAACACCGTCAGCTCGGGAAAGATCTCGGTGATCTGGAACGTGCGCGCCATTCCCGCCGCCACGCGCCGATGCGCGGAAAGCGCGGTGATGTCGCGTCCGTCGAACACGATCGCGCCCGACGACGGCGGGAAAAAGCCGCTGATCAGATTGAAGAACGTGGTCTTGCCGGCGCCGTTCGGGCCGATGATCGCGCGCAGTTCGCCCTTTTCGACCGTCAGCGACACGTCGCGCACCGCGAGCAGATTGCCGAAGCGCTTGCTGACGCCCTTCACGTCGAGCACGCTCATGATTCGCCCTTGTGCCGGATGAACCCGAGCAGGCCGCGCGGGAAAAACAGCACGATCGCGACGAACAGCATGCCGATGAACGACATCCAGTTCACGGTGAGGCTCGACAGCGTGTCCTGCAGCACGACGAACACCGCCGCGCCGAGCAGCGGTCCCCAGAAGCTGCGCATGCCGCCCATCACGGCCATCATCACGAAGTCGCCGGACTGGCTGAAGTGCAGCCCGCGCGGATCGGCGAAGTTGTTCAGCAGCGCGTACAGCGCGCCCGCGAATCCCATGAAGAAGCACGACAGCGTGAACGCGATCCAGATGTGGCGATCGACAGGAATGCCGAGAAAGCGGGCGCGCTGCTCGTTTTCGCGGATCGCGATCATCGTGCGGCCGAACGGCGAGCGCAGGAGGAAGCCCATGACGCCGACCGCGAGCGCGAGGCAGAACAGCACGAAATAATAGAACGCGCTGGAATTCGACAGGATGTCGATCGTCGTCACGCCGAGATGGAGCGGCATGCGCGAGAACCCGCGCAGGCCGTCGTCGCCGCCCGTCAGCGAACTCCACTGAAACGCGATGTAGTAGAACACCTGCCCGAACGCGATCGTGACCATCGCGAAGTACACGCCGCGCCGCCGCGCGCACAGCGCGCCGAGCAGCGCGCCGGCGATGCCGCCGAGCACCGTCCCGCAGAGCAGCGCGAACGGCGTGCTCGACGCCGCGTATTTCAGCGCGAGGCCCGCGCCGTACGCGCCGAGTCCGAAATACGCGGCGTGACCGAACGACAGCACGCCGGTGAAGCCGAGCAGAAAGTTCACCGACATCGCCGCGAGGCCGAGCACCAGCACGCGCGTGCCGAGCGCGGTGTAGCCGCCGAGCGGCGGCATCCAGTACGGGGCGAGCAGCAACGCTGCCCAGATCGCCGCGAGCGTCACGAGCCGCCGCTGGCGAGACGGTGGCCTCTCGCTCATTCCAGCATCCCCTCCTCGCCTAGCAGACCGCGCGGGCGCAGCAGCAGCACGACGGCCATCATCACGTAGATGACGGCCTCGCTCGCCGCCGGCAGAAATACCGCCGTGATGCCCGACGCCACGCCGATCAGCAGGCCGCCGAGCAGCGTGCCCGGCAGACTGCCGACGCCGCCGACGATGATTGCGATGAAGCTCGGCATCAGAAGCCCGGTTCCCATCGTCGGTTCGAGCCCGAGCTGACCCGCCGCGAGCACGCCGCTCAGACCGGCGAGAAAAGCGCCGACCGCGAAATTGAACGAGCGCAGCCCGCCGACGTTGATGCCGAGCGCCGCGACGGTTTCGAGGTCGAGCGTGCCCGCGCGGATGCGGATGCCGAGCCGGCTGTAGCGCAACAGCGTGAACAGCAGCGCGACGGCGACCGTCACCGTGACCACCATGAACAGCCGATA
This sequence comes from Paraburkholderia sp., assembly GCA_035492135.1. Lineage (GTDB taxonomy): Bacteria > Pseudomonadota > Gammaproteobacteria > Burkholderiales > Burkholderiaceae > Paraburkholderia. Next base: position 15,594 of record DATJJN010000126.1, read on the forward strand.
GCCGGTGACGAAGAAAAACGTGTTGCTCAACGGCTGCGCGAGCACGGCCGGCACGGTCACCGGCTTGCCCTGAGCGCCCCAGATGAAGCGCGTGCCGTCCTCGAAGACGAACGCGAGTCCGAACGTCAGCAACAGGCTGTACAGCGGGTCGCGGCCATAGACGCGCCGGATGAAGAGGCGTTCGAGCGCGAGCCCGATCAGCGCGACACACGGCGGCGCGATCAGCAGCGCGCCCCAGAAGCCCACGTAAGGCGTGATCGTGTACGCGACGTAGCCGCCCGCGACGAGAAAGCCGCCGTGCGCGAAATTGATCACGTTGCTCAGGTTCAGGATCAGCGATAACCCGAGCGCCATCAGCACGTAAAACGCGCCGATGATCAACCCGTTCGTGACGTTGAAGAGCAGTAGCTGGGTCATCGCACACGCTTTGTTATTGCCGATGCGCGCGTGCCGCCTCCGCGCGCCCGGCGGTCCCTTCCGCGCAAGGGGTCCGGCTTCACGCCGGCCACTGCAGCTTGCAGCCGGTCGCGTTCTCGGGCGGCGCGGTCTCGTCGCCCGCGACCACGCGCTCGACGCGAAAGAGGTCCTGCGGATCGCCGCCCGGCTTCGACAACGCCTCGCCGACGAACGCCGACGTCATCAGCTGATGATCGCCCTTGCGGTAATAGACCTTGTTCGGCTGCAGCTTGATGTCGTCGGCGAGTTCGAAGCCGCCGAGCGCTTCGGCAAGCTTTCGGGAGTCGAGCGTCTGCTCCTTGTTCGCGACCGCGGCGAGCGTGCGCACCGACGTGTACCCGAACCAGTGACGCGCGGTCGGCACCTTGCCGCCGTTGATCTTGCGGATGTCGGCGACGAACTTGTCGACGGCCGGCACGCCCGGCTGCTTCCAGTACCACTCCATCATCCAGATGCCGACGCGCGCCTCGGGCGGCATCGACTCCAGCGATTCGAGTTCCTGCTGAAGGCCGGCCACGTGCATGTCCTTGCCGATGCCGAACTGCGCGATCTGCTTCAGGCAGTTGACCATGTCGGAGCCTTGCGGCAACACCAGCAGCACGTCGGGCTTCGCTTCGCGCGCCTTGATCAGATAGGCCGAGAAATCCGTCGTGCCGAGCGGCGTGAGTTCGTTGCCGGTCATCGTGCCGCCGAGCTTTTGCAGGTCGGCGGCGGCGGCCTTCTGCAGCGTGTGGCCGAACGCGTAGTCCGGCGTGATGAAGTGCCACTTCTTGCCGTACTTGCTGAACAGCAGGTTGGAGACCGCGTTGGCCTCCATGCTCGTCGTGTTGCACACGCGAAACACGTTCCACTTGCAGTCGCTGCCGGTGATCGTGTCCGTGTGGCCGCCCGACACGATGTGCAACACCTTCTTCTCGTTGCTGACCTGCGCGATGGCCTGCGCGACGGCGGAATTCACGTCGCCGATCAGAAACGTGACCTGATCGCGGTCGATCAGCTTGCGCGCCTTCTGCACGCCGGTGCCGACGTCGTTCGCCGAATCTTCGACGAGCAGTTCGACGGGCCGCCCGAGAATGCCGCCGCGCGCGTTGATCTGCTGCACGGCGAGCTTTGCGCCCGTTACTTCGTTCTGTGCATCCGCAGCATAGACGCCGGTCAGCGGGTCGACCATGCCGATTCTGAGCGGCGCCTCGCCGCGCGCCTTGATGATGAACGGTGGCGCGATTTGCAGCGCCGCGGCCGCGGCAGCCGCGTTGATCACCGCTCGACGCTTGACGTCAGGAGTGCGACTCGGTGTTGTCATAGGGTTCTCCCTCACCGGGTGTCGAAGTCGACGCGTGCTGTCTGCCACGCCGCACAATCTTGAGCGCGTTAAGTGGAATGCACAATAGTCGTTTGCGCGCGCTACGTCCGACAGCGCACGTGATCTGCGCCGGCAATCGTCGGACCAATATCGTTCGGCGTGCCAGGCGCGGTGATGCGCCGTGGCACGCCGGGGCCGTGGGCAGCCCGCGCTCAGTGCGCCATCGTCCCCGATGCGGAATGGTCCTTGCCCATCGCATCGCCCATCTTCGACTTGCCCATTTGATCGTGGCTCATCGCGCCTTTGTCGCCCATCGAGTCGTGGGACATCGCGCCCTTGTCCATCGAGTCCTTCTTCATCGTGTCCTGCATCTGCGTGTCGTTCGACATGCCGCCGCCTGTCTGCGCGAACGCGGCATTCGCGCCGACGCTCAACAGGACGGCCGACATCGCATATGCCACGATTCCGATCTTCTTCATTGCCCTACTCCTTGCTGGTGAGAAAAGTGAAACGCATCACGAACCGCCGAACCAGTTGTAGCCCTGGTCGACCCAGTAGCCGCCTGGAAAGCGGTTCGTGACGAAGATCTCGACGATGTGCTTCGGGTTCTTGTAGCCGAGCTTGGTCGGCATCCGCAGCTTCATCGGATAGCCGTACTGGCGCGGCAGCCGTTGACCGTCGTAGTCGAATGCGAGCAGCGTTTGCGGATGCAGCGCGGTCGCCATGTCGATGCTTTCGTAGTAGTCGTCCGCGCAGCGAAAACCCACGTATTTCGCGGTGAGATCCGCATCGACGCGGCGCAGGAAATCCGCGAACGGCGTGCCGCCCCAGCGGCCGATCGCGCTCCAGCCTTCGACGCAGATGTGTCGCGTGATCTGCTCCGCGTGCGGCAGCGCGTACAGCTCGCGCAGCGTCCACACGCGCTGGCCCTTGACGAGACCGCTCACGTGCAACCGGTAGTCGCCGCCGTCCACGACGGGCGCTTCGCTTTCGCTGTAAAACGCGTTGAACGGGAACGGCCGCGTGATCTGCGCTTCGGTGTACGTCGGCGCGAGTCGCGACGGGTCGAACAGCCACGCCTGCGCGCGGTCGTTCAGGCGCGAGACGGCCGCGAGGAACCGCTCGACCGACGCGTCGTCGGTCAGCGTGCACCCCGTCAGCATCGACAGACCGCCGAGCGTCAGCAGGCGCTTGCCGAACAGGCGCCGCGACGGCATGTCGAGTTCGCGCCGCGCGTCGGCCAGAATCGCGGGGCGGTCCAGCGCGACGATCGTTCTGTCGTTCGGTTTCATCGGAATCCTCAACTAGTCGTGAGCGTGGGCGGTAGGCGTGGCGTGGTTCTCTTCGATCAGCGCCCGCGCAGCATCGCGAGCAACGAGCGCGGCACGAGCGCGACCATCGTCACGTGTACGACCACGAACGCCGCCAGCAGCGCCATCGCGCAGAAATGAACGACGCGGGCGCGGTCGTATCCGCCCATCAGTTCGCGCAGCAGCGGGAATTGCACCGACTTCCAGATGGCGAGTCCCGACAGCACGAGCACGACGAGATCGGCGATCGCAACGAGATACGCGAGCTTCTGCACCGCGTTGTACTGCGCCCGATCGGCGTGCGAAAGATGGCCCGTCAGCGCGGCGCGCAGATCGTGCAGCACGGCCCGCGCGCTCAGCGGAAAGAACTTCTTGAGCCCTCTGCCGGTTGCGACATTCAGCGCGAGATAGACGAGGCCATTGAAGAACAGCAGCCACATCGCCGCGAAATGCCATTGCAGCGCGCCGCCGAGCCACCCGCCGAGCGTGATCGACGGCGGAATCACGATGCGCGTGAACACCGGCGACGCGTCATAGATGCGCCAGCCCGACAACATCATCACGACCGCGGCCAGTGCATTGAGCCAATGCGTGATGCGCAGCCACAGCGGATGAATGGCGGGATCCCGTCGCCGTTGCGCGGTCAGCGTGTGCGGGTTTTCGATCGACGTGTGCATGGCGGCGCCTCGGTGGCGGGAACATGCGAGTGAATTCGCTGGCGTTCGAGCGGCGGTTACAGCGCTTCGACGAAAATTTTCGCGCCGCGCGACGCGGCCCGAAAAAACGGCTTGCGCTGTAACCGGCTGCGCACCCCGAACGAATTACCCCTACGGGCGCCCACGCCCCGTACAAGACACCCCAAACCTGAACATGACTGACAGATCGGCGACGACGGCTGTTGCGGCGACGGAAACGTTCCGCTACGCTCACGCGATTGCGCGCGGGGGCGACGGCCTGTGCGAGCCGTCTTTATGTTTGCAAATCGAAAGACGGATGAACCCGCCGCACAGCAGTCTGCCGACCCATCGTCGCGACCACTCAGGACACTCTTTGCATTTCGCGGAAACCCGGCTCAAAGCGCTGTTCGTCAGCGGACTGGAAGGCGATGCAGTCGCGTATCGCGACTTCCTGCAGGAGCTCGCGCGCCATCTGCGCGGCTATCTGCGCCGGCGCATTCCGCAAGCGAGCGACGACGTCGAGGATCTCGTGCAGGAGATCCTGCTCGCGGTCCACAACGCGCGTCACACGTGGCGCGCCGACGAGCCGCTCACGGTGTGGGTGTACGCGATCGCCCGGTACAAGCTGACCGATTTTTTCCGCTCGCGCGCGCGCCGCGACCTGCTCAACGACCCGCTCGACGATCACGCCGACCTCTTTGCCGCGTCCGATGACGAACCCGCGCACGCGCGCCGGGACATCGGCAAGCTGCTCGCGCAGTTGCCGGACAAGCAGCGTCTGCCGATCATGCATGTGAAGCTGGAAGGCCTTTCGGTGGTGGAAACAGCGAGGCTGACGGGGCTGTCCGAATCGGCCGTCAAGGTCGGGATTCATCGCGGCCTCAAGGCGCTTGCCGCGCGCATCCGGGGGGCGCAATGAACACCGACGATCTGATCAGCCTGCTTTCGACCGGCGTCACACAGGTGGACCGCCAGGCGGTGCTGCGACGCTTCGCGCGTGCGCTGGCGCTCGGTTTCGCGGGATCGCTGCTGCTGATGAGCGTCGTGTTCGGCGTGCGGCACGATCTGTCGAGCGTCGCGCAGACGGCGATTTTCTGGGCGAAGCTCGCGTTTCCGCTGGCCGTCGCGCTGGCCGCGATGCTCGCGGTGAGCCGCCTCGGGCGTCCCGGCATGCGCGGCGGCTATGCGTGGGCGCTCGTCGCGTTGCCGTTCGCCGCGGTGCTCGCGGGCGCCGCGTTCGTGCTCGCCGGCGCGCAGCCCGACCAGCGCGTGCCGCTGGTGCTCGGCCTCACGTGGCGCACGTGTCCGTTCAATATCGTGCTGCTGTCGGCGCCCGCATTCGCGGCCGTGTTCTGGGGCGTGCGCAGCATGGCGCCCACCCGCCTGCGGGCGGCGGGCGCCGCAGCCGGATTGCTGTCGAGCGCGCTCGCGACGATCGCGTACTGTCTGCACTGCCCGGAGATGAGTCCCGCGTTCTGGAGCATCTGGTACGTGATCGGGATGTTGCTGCCGGCGGGCATCGGCGCGTGGCTCGGGCCGCGGCTGCTGCGGTGGTGAAGCGCGGCGCGAACGTGAGGTTCGCTAACGATCGAAACGCCGCCTGATTCAACCGCCGCCGATGCCTTGAAGGACCCTTCCGGTCCCGCCGCAGACCGAGCACCGCTGCCCTTCGACGAGCCCCGTCCCGTGACACGCGCTACAGAGGTCTTCGCCGACGCCTGGCGCATCCGGTGGTCCCTCGTCGCCGGGATTCAACGGCTCGTCGTGCTGCGCGGATAAACGCTTGACTGGCTGCATGAAACACCTCCTGGCCCGTTTGGAGCGCGTGATCGTCGATGAGGTCGACCGACCCTGAGATCACTCAGCAGTGCGCGTGCCTGGACGGAATTACACGCTATATCCGGCGTCGCGCATCAACCGGCGCGACGCGATGCTGCCCGCGCCTTGCGCGTCGAATACCGTGCGCAGCTTCGTGTCCGGCGACAGTCGTCATCGACACGGGTGACGCGCACAGGCCGCGCCTGGTGCATGCGCCGAACCTGGTACGCGGGCGTCCGGACATCGCTTGCGGTTAGACTAGGCGGGCAGACCGCCGCGAACACCGTCCAATGAACCAACGAATTCGTTCCCCTCTTCCGCCCGCATGGCCGTTTCCGCCGAGCCGCGACATCGCCGGGCGCGTATTCGGCGACCTCGTGGCCGTGCAGTACCGGGGCGCCGGCGCGTGGCTGCTCGCATGCCGATGCGGCGGCCATGTCATCGCGCAGCAGCAGGAGGTGGAAAGCGGACGCGTGCAGCACTGCGGATGCCCCGAAGAAGCCCGTTCGTGGCGAGACCGGCCGGGTTCTCCGGCACTGCGCGGCGGCGAAGTGTTCGGCAGGCTGGTGACGGTTCGCTACATCGGCGACGGCCGCTGGCTCTGCCAATGCGCCTGCGGCAACGAGACGACGGTGACCGCGGGGCGCCTGCGGTCCGGCGCGGCGCGTTCGTGCGGCTGCCAGAGCGCTTCCGCCGATTGAACTCCGCCGATTGAAACTCCCGCGCCGGGCCTGCACGCTCCCCTCCTGGCGGTACGACGATTGCTCATGTGCCATTGAGCGTTTCTCGACGCTGCGCTTGCGCAGGCGGGGAACGTCCGATAAATCCGCACATGAGGAGGAGCACCGCGATGGAAACGACGAAAACGGAAGGCGTGATGCACGAAGCCGTGGGCCGCGCGACGGAGGCCGCCGGCGACATGCTCGGCGATGCCGGGACGACCCTGCGCGGCAACGCGAAGGTCCTGTGCGGGAAGTCGATGCAGATGGTCGGCGACGCGGCGGACGTCGCACGGGACGCGCTTGCCGACAAACCCCTCGCCGTACTCGGCGCGGCGCTCGGCGTGGGCTTCGTGATCGGCGCGTTGTGGGCCGGCAATCGCCATTGACGGGACCGCGGGGCGTTGTCCGACGGATGGCACTGCAAACGAACGCGGTGCACTGAAGCGGCGGGAGGTTGGCCATGTCAGTTCACTCGAAACTCGACCGCTGGCGCAATGTGTCGCGATTCGCCGTCGCACGCCTCGCGGACTACGGCGACCTGCTGTCGATCGAACTGGCCGAATCGCGAGCGCGCGTGATGCGCGAACTTATCGCGCTCGTCGCGCTCGCGGTCAGCGGGCTCTTTACGCTCGCGTTCTTCTGCGTCGCGGTGATCGCGTCCGCGTGGCGCACGCCCTACTCGATCGTCACGGTGTGGGGCGTGGCGGCGATCTGGCTGATCGCCTCGGTCGCCGCGCTGCTGACGTTTCGCGCGCAGCGCCCGTCGACCTCGTTCGACGTTCTGAAGCACGAGCTCCGCGCGGACCTCGAAACGGTCAAGGAGGCACTCAAATGAACGCGCGCGCCCGATTGCGGCAACAGCACGGCGCCGCGCTGCGCGAGCAGATGGAGCTGACGCGCACGCAACTGCTCGTGGCCAACGTCGGCATGCGTATCGCCGAAAGGACCGCGAAACCGCGCACGAACGCATTGACGCTGCCGAACATCGGCCGCGCGTTTGCCGCGGCGCCGAACGTCACGCTGCTCGCATCCGTGGTGCTCGGCGCGCTGATCCTCGGGCCGACGCGCGTCGCGCCGCTCGTCGTGCGCACCGGTCTCACCGCGTGGGTGACGCGCAATGTGAAAGCGGCCATCCGGCGTTGAGCGGGGTTGGCCGCAACATCGTCATCCGACGTTTGCAACGACCTCCGCGCACACCGCGTCCGTCACCTGCGCGGTCGTCGCGTTTCCGCCGAGATCGCCGGTATGCAGCGCCGGATCGGCGATTACCGTCTCGATCGCCTGCATCACGCGCGCCGCCGCGTCCGGCTCGCCGATATGCTCGAGCAGCATCACCACCGACCAGAACGTGCCGACCGGATTCGCGAGCCCTTTGCCCATGATGTCGAACGCCGAGCCGTGAATCGGCTCGAACATCGACGGAAACCGCCGCTCGGGATCGATGTTGCCGGTCGGCGCAATCCCGAGGCTGCCCGCGAGCGCCGCCGCGAGGTCGCTCAGGATGTCGGCGTGCAAATTGGTGGCCACGATCGTATCGAGCGACGCCGGCCGGTTCACCATGCGCGCGGTCGCCGCATCGACGAGTTCCTTGTCCCACGTGACGTCCGGAAACTCCCTCGAAATCTCCAGCGCGATCTCGTCCCACATCACCATGCCGTGACGTTGCGCGTTGCTCTTCGTAATCACCGTGAGATGCCGGCGCGGACGCGACTGCGCGAGCCTGAACGCGAAGCGCATGATGCGCTCGACACCGGCGCGCGTGAGGATCGACACGTCGGTCGCCGCTTCGAGCGGCAGCCCGCGATGCACGCGCCCGCCGACGCCCGCATATTCGCCCTCGGAATTCTCGCGCACGATCACCCAGTTCAGGTCCTGCTGACGACACCGCTTCAGCGGCGCGTCGATGCCCGGCAGGATGCGCGTCGGCCGCACGTTCGCGTACTGATCGAGGCCCTGGCAGATCTTCAGCCGCAGGCCCCACAGCGTGATGTGGTCGGGCACGTCCGGATCGCCCGCGGAGCCGAACAGGATCGCATCCTTGTCGCGCAGCGCATCGAGGCCGTTCTCCGGCATCATCACGCCGTGCCTGCGGTAGTGGTCGGCGCCCCAGTCGAAGTCCTCGAACTCGAACGCGAAGCGTTGCGTGGTCTTCGCGAGCGCCTGCAGCACGGCCTTGCCCGCGGGCACGACTTCCTTGCCGATGCCGTCTCCGGGAATGGTGGCGATGCGATACGTCTTCATGTCGGGTCTCCTTGTCGTTCAATCGTGAGCGCCATTCAAGCGATCGACTTTACCGAACGCCGCGTGCGCCGCGCGGACGCTATACTCAAAGCGCCTTTAACTTCGATTCACAAATCCGTCGTGACCGATGCCGTCCTGCCCGCCGACCTGGGCTTCTTCTCCACGCTGGCCGCTTCGGGCAGCCTGAGCGCCGCCGCGCGCGAACTCGGCCTCACGCCGGCCGCCATCAGCAAGCGGCTCGCGCAGATGGAAAAGCGCGCCGGCGTGCCGCTCGTGAACCGCACGACGCGCCGCATGATGCTGACGCCCGAAGGCGAGGTCTATCTGCAGCACGCGCGCCGGATTCTCACCGAAATCGACGAGCTGGGCGAATGGCTCGGCGGATCGAAGAACCATCCGCAAGGCCTGCTGCGCGTGAACGCGACGCTCGGCTTCGGACGCAGTCACATCGCGCCGCTGATTTCGCGTTTCGTGCTGCGTTATCCGCTGGTTTCGGTGCAGCTTCAACTGTCGGTCACGCCGCCGCCGCTCGCCGACGACTCGTTCGACGTGTGCATCCGCTTCGGCGAGCCGCCCGACACACGGGTGATCGCGCGCCGCCTCGCGCCGAACCGGCGGCTCGTGTGCGCGTCGCCCGCCTATCTCGCGCGGCGCGGTGCGCCCCTGGCGCCGCGCGATCTCGCGAAGCACAACTGCATCGCGATCCGCCAGGGCAACGAGGCGTACGGCGTGTGGCGTCTCACCGCCCGTTCGGGCGCGTCGCCGGGCAACACGGAGTCGGTCCGCATCAACGGCAACCTGACGACGAACGACGGCGAGATCGCCGTCAAGTGGGCGCTCGACGGGCACGGCATCCTGATGCGCGCGGAGTGGGACATCAACGACTATCTGTCGGACGGGCGCCTTGTCGTCGTGCTGCCCGGATACGAAACCCCGGACGCCGATATCTATGCGGTGTACGCGCAGCGGCACCGGTCGTCGGCGCGCATTCGCGCGTTCGTCGATTTCCTGTCGGCGGGGCTCGGCGGCTAGCGTCGGGTGCGGTGCGGATGGTCGAACCGCAGCGCCGTCTGCACGAGCGCGAGGTGACTGAGCGCCTGCGGGAAGTTGCCGGCGAGCTGCTTGTCGTCGACGTCGTACTCCTCCGCCAGCAAGCCCAGATCGTTAGCCATCCCGAGCACTCGCTCGAACAGCGCGCGTGCGTCGCGATCGCGTCCGAGCATCAGCAGGCAGTCGGCCATCCAGCACGAGCAGGCGATGAACGTGCCCTCGTGCGGTCCCTCCTTGCCGCGCGGCAGGCGGCGGATCAGGCCGCCGTCGCCGAGTTCGCGGCCGATCGCATCGACTGTCGCGCGCACGCGCTCGTCGTCGATCGGCAGGAAGCCGACGAGCGGCATCAGCAGCAGGCTCGCATCGAGTTCGTCGCTCCCTTCTGCGCGCGTGAACGCGCCGCGCGTATCGCTCCATGCGTTCTCACAGACTTCGCGGTGTATCGTTGCGTGCAGTGCGCGCGCACGTTCGATCAGATCGTCGTCGGCTTGCCGAGGCCTGGACGGCGCCGACGCATGCATCAAAAAGCGGTCGAGCGCGACCCACACCATCACGCGCGCCAACGTGTACTGCCGCCGCGCCGAGCGGATTTCCCAGATGCCGGAGGCCGGCTTGCGCCAGTTGCGCTCCAGGTGCTCGACGATGCGCCTCTCCAGTTCGACTTCTTCCGGCGACGCGCCGCTGCCGGCCGCGCGCACGACATGCAGACAGTCCATCACCTCGCCGAACACGTCGAGCTGGCGCTGCTCCGTTGCGGCGTTGCCGACGCGCACCGGGCGCGCGCCGTTCCATCCCGGCAGCGCGTCGATGCAGCGTTCTCTGTTCACGACGCTGCCGTCCACGCGATACAGAATGCGGATGCGCTCGGGCGTGCCGCCGATCGCGCGCAGCAGCCAGTCGCGCCATGCGCGCGCCTCGTGGTGAAAGCCTGCGTCGAGCAGTGCGTCGAGCGCGAAACTCGCGTCGCGAAGCCAGCAGTAGCGGTAATCCCAGTTCATCGAGCCGCCCGGCACTTCGGGAAGCGACGTCGTCGGCGCGGCCACCATCGCGCCGGTCGGCCGATAGATCAGCGCGCGCAGCACGAGCAGCGAGCGACGCACGGCATCGGGCCAAGGCGTGCGGCGGTCGTCGAATGCGCGGATCCAGTCGCGCCAGTCGCCGCGCGTGCGGTCGAGTTCGCGCTCGACGTCGATGGGCCCGGCGTCGTCGCCGTAGCGAAGCGTGAACGATCGGCGCTCGCCGGCGTGGATCTCGAACGTGCTGACGATCGCGCGTTCGCGGATATCCGCGGGCACGTCCGTGTACAGCGCGACGCTGGACGGCCCCGCCCTCGCGACCAGCGCGTCGCGTTCGCGCGCGAACGACGGCACGCGCGCGCCGTAGTCGAAGCGCGGCGCGAGCGTCGAGCGCATCGTCACGGTGCCGCGCAATCCGCCGACGATGCGCACCAGCGACGGCGCGTCCCCATGCGTCGTCGGCGGCATGAAGTCCGTCACGCGTACTGCGCCGTCTGGCGTGTGGAAATCCGTTTGCAGCACGAGCGTATCCGGCTCGTAGCAACGTTCGCAGCGCGACGCGCCGCGCTCGGGCCGCAACGACCAGTGCCCATGCTCCGCCGTGCCGACGAGCGCCGCGAAGCACGCGTCAGCATCGAAGCGCGGCCAGCAGAGCCAGTCGATCGACGCGTCGCGGCTGACGAGCGCGGCCGAACGCCCGTCGGCAATCAGCCCGTAGTCCTCGATCGGGCGGCTCATCGGATTGCGCGTGTCGCCGTATCCGCGCGATACAGGCGCCACGCCCGCCAGCCGAGCCACGCGAGGCCGCCCGCCAGCGCAAGCACGCCCGACACCGCGAGCGGCGCGCCGGTCGTGGTCCACGGCGCGTCGTGGCGCGCTTCGGCGTCGAAGCGGCCGTGCGCGCCGTACGGACCCGCGACGGGTGCGAACAGGTTGCCGGGCGGCTGCGACGGCGCATCGGCGGCCAGGCGCTCGTCGGTCAGTTGCGCGCGATAGCCCGCGTGCGCGAGATAGCGGTCGACCAGCCCCGGCGCGAGACGGTTCGCGAGAATCGCGCGCACCGTCGGCCAGCCGACCCAGTATTGACGACGCGGATGCCGCGCCGCATGCCAGATCGCGCGCGCGGCCGCCTCCGGCTGCCACACGGGCGGCACCGGACGCGCGCGCCGTCCGGTGCGGTTCGCCGCCCAGTCGAACTGCGGCGTGTTGACGGCCGGCAGATCGACCATCGTCACGTCGACGTTGCAGCGTTCGTGCAGCAGCTCCGAGCGCAGCGACGCGGTAAAGCCGCGAATCGCGAACTTCGCGCCGCAATACGCGGACTGCAACGGCACCGCGCGATACGCAAGCGCCGATCCGACGTTGACGATCGTGCCGCGATTGCGCGCTCGCATCCGCGACAACGCCGCCATCGTGCCGTACACCTGACCCAGATACGTGACCTGCGTCGCGCGCTCGATCTCGCGCGGCGACAGCGAGGCGACCGGCGCGAACACCGTCGCCATCGCGACGTTGACCCATACCGCGATCGGTCCGAGTTCGCGCTCGGCGCGTTGCGCGGCGGCTTCCACCGCGTCGGCGTCGGCGACGTCGGTCGGAATCGCGAGCGTGCGCACGCGATGCGCGGTGCGCAATTGCGCGGCGGCATCGGCAAGACGTGTCGGCTCGCGTCCGAGCAGCGCGATCGCGTAGCCATGACGCGCGAATTCGTCGGCCACCGCGCGGCCGACGCCCGCGCCCGCGCCGGTGATCACGGCGACCCCAGCGCCGGCGACAGCGACGTCGCGCTCGCGGCCGTCCTCGCCCGCCGGTTCGGCGCGATCGTCGGCGGTTTGCTCCTCGGTCAGTGTAGACATGTCGTGGCCCCCTCTCGCACGAAAAGGCAGCGAGCATGCGTCGTACCTGTCGACGCTTGTGTCGCACGCCGCGCCTGTCGGTCGACGGCGGGCTGCGGGCGCGCGGTTTGCGACGGCGAAGCGTATCAACCGGCCGCCCGGACAACGCGACGGCCAAACCTGTCTTTTCGAACACAACGCGATGAATTCCGCCAGCGCCCCGACAATCGAAACGCGTGCATACACGATCCCGACCGACGCCCCCGAAGCCGACGGCACCGCCCGGTGGCAGGCCACGACGCTCGTCGTCGTCGAGATCCACGCGCTCGGCACGACCGGTCTCGGCTATACGTATGCGGACCGCAGCGCCGCCACGGTGATCGACGGCGTGCTGGCCGCCGAAGTCCGCGCCTGCGATCCGTTCGACATTCCCCGCATCCTGCTCGCGATGCAGCGCGCGGTGCGCAACATCGGGCGCCCCGGCGTCGCGTCGTGCGCGATCTCGGCAGTCGATGCCGCGCTGTGGGACCTGAAGGCGAAAGCGCTCGGCGTGCCGCTCGCGCGCCTGCTCGGGATGCAGCGCGATCGCGTGCCCGTCTACGGCAGCGGGGGCTTCACGACGTACGACATCGACACGCTGTCGCGTCAGTTGCGCGGCTGGGTCGAGGACGACGGCTGCGCGTGGGTCAAGATGAAGATCGGCACGCACCCGGACGCCGATGCCGCGCGCGTGCAGGCCGCGCGTCGCGCGATCGGCGAAGCGGCGGGTCTGTTCGTCGATGCGAATGGGGCCTACACGGCGAAAGAGGCGCAGCGGCTCGCGCAGGCGTTCGCGCAAGCGCGCGTGAGCTGGTTCGAAGAGCCGTTGTCGTCGGATGACTGGCGCGGCCTCGCGGCGTTGCGCGCGAACCTGCCGCCCGGCATGGACCTCGCGGCCGGCGAATACGCGTACACGCCCGACGCTTTTCGCACGCTGCTCGACACGCACGCGGTGGACGTGCTGCAAGCCGACGCGTCACGCTGCGGCGGCGTGAGCGGCTTTCTGCAGGCGGCGGCGCTCGTCGACGCGTGGCATCTGCCGCTGTCCGCGCACTGCGCGCCCGCGCTGCATCTGCATGTCGCGTGTGCGGCGCCGCGTCTGCGGCATGTCGAATGGTTCCACGATCACGCGCGCATCGAGGCGATGCTGTTCGACGGCGCGCCGCGCGTGTCGGACGGTCACATCGCGCCCGACCTCACGCGGCCAGGTTGCGGCCTCGCGTTCCGGCGCGCCGATGCCGAGCGTTTCGCGTGCTAGCCCGCCGCAACCAATCGACAGAGGAGAAGCGCCGATGACTCAGGCAACCCGCTTCACGGTCGGACTCGTCAGCGTGGCCGCCGGCGCGACGCTCGCCGCGCTCGCGACGGGCGCGCTGCGCGGCGTGGCCGGCGCGGCGCCCGCGGACAAGCACGTCGCCGCCGCGCGCGGATTCAACTACGGCTCGACGCTGCTGTCGCTGTCCGTGCTCGCGGACAGCGCGATGGAGCACTATCGCGGCTCGTTCGAGAATCCGGCGATGTACGTGCCGCTGGTCGTCGCGACGGGTTCGCTCGGCACGAGCCTGTGGGCCGGTGCGGACCGCACCGCGGCGTCGCACCGGTTGCGGCACGCGGTGCAGATCGCGGCGGCCGCGACCGGCACGGCGGGCACCGGCTTCCACCTGTACAACGTCACGAAGCGACCGGGCGGGTTGTCGTGGCACAACTTCTTTTACGGCGCGCCGGCGGGCGCGCCGTTCGCGCTGCTGCTCGCGGGGGCGCTCGGCGCGATCGCGGAGCGCCTGCGCGACGAGCCCGCGCACGATCCGCGTCTCTTCGGGATGCCGGCCGGCAAGGCGCTCGCGCTCGTGGCCGCGGCGGGCCTCGCCGGCACGGCCGCGGAAGCCGCGCTGCTGCATTTTCGCGGCACGTTCCAGCATCCCGCGATGATCGCGCCCGTCACGGTCGCGCCGATCGGCGCCGCACTGCTCGTTCACGCCGCGTGCGCGCCGCGCGCGCACGCGCAACGCGCGAGCGGCTTCGCGCGTCTGTGGCTGCGCGTGACGACGGCGCTCGGCTTCGCGGGCGCCGGCTTTCATGCGGGCGGCGTCGGCCGCGCACACGGCGGATGGCGCAACTGGTCGCAGAACCTGTTCGCGGGTCCGCCGCTGCCCGCGCCGCCCGCGTTCAGCGCGCTCGCGCTCGCGGGGCTGGCCGCGCTGCGCCTGCGGGAGACGGAGCGATGAACGGCGCCCGGGATCCGCGCATGAAGGGTGACGCCGACGCCGCCCGCGGCGGCGTGCTCGCAAAACGCGACAGCCCGTCATGGGACGACATCACGCGCCGCGTGATCGACGCGCGGCTCGCGACGCCGAACCACGCGCGTTTTCTAGGGCCGACGCACTGGCGCACGCTCGTCGCGCTGTGCGCGTGCGTGGTGCCGCAGCGCGCGCCGGCGCGCGACCAGGTGCCGGTCGCCGCGCTCGTCGACACGAAGCTGCTCGAAGACCGCCGCGACGGCTTTCGCGACGCGCGTCTGCCGCCGCTGCGCGACGCATGGGCGATCGGCCTCGCCGCGCTCGACGCGGAGAGCCGCCGCGCGTTCCGGCATCCGTTCGCGGACCTCGACGACGCCGGGCAACGCGGAATGGTCGCCCGCATGCAACGCGGCGAACTGCACCACCGCTCATGGCACGACATGCCGTGCAACGTGTTCTTCGAGAAGCGCGTGCTGCACGACGTCTGCACCGCGTATTACTCGCACCCGTACGCGTGGAATGCACTCGGCTTCGGCGGCCCCGCGAATCCGCGCGGCTACGTGCGGCTCGGCTTCGACCGGCGCGATCCCTGGGAACCCGAAATGTCGGCGCCCGGCACGCCCGGTCCGGAGGACGACGATGACCGATGACGCACAGCACGCGCCGCGCGGCAAGAACGGACGCGCGCCGGACGTGTTCCGTCGCGGCGGATGGATGCCGATGCGCGAATATCCGCTCGACGAAGCGGTCGACTTCGCGATCGTCGGCACCGGCGCGGGCGGCGCGACGCTCGCGTGCCGCCTCGCGGAAGCGGGCTTTCGCGTGGTCGCGTTCGACGCGGGCGCCTGGTGGCGTCCGCTCGAAGACTTCGCGTCCGACGAAACGCATCAGGCGAAGCTCTACTGGACCGACGAGCGCATCGTCGACGGCGAGAACCCGTTGCAGCTCGGCAGCAACAACAGCGGCAAGGCCGTGGGCGGCAGCATGGTGCACTTCGCGATGGTGTCGCTGCGGTTTCGTCCCGAGTGGTTCCTGTCGCGGACGAAACTCGGCTACGGCGCGGATTGGCCGCTCGACTGGCGCGAGATGTGGCGCTACTACACCGAAGTCGAGCGCACGCTCGGCATCTCCGGTCCCGTGCGCTATCCGTGGGGTCCGAAGCGGCCGCGCTATCCGTATCGCGCGCACGAGGTCAACGCGGCGGGCCTCGTGCTCGCGCGAGGCTGCGAGGCGCTCGGCATTCCGTGGTCGCCGACGCCGCTCGCGACGCTGTCCGCGCCGCGCGGCGACGCACATCAGTGCGTGTATCGCGGCTTCTGCGTGAGCGGCTGTCCGACGAACGCCAAGCAAAGCACGCTCGTCACGTGGATTCCGCGCGCGGTGCGGGCGGGCGCCGAGATCCGCGACCTCGCGATGGTGGGCCGCATCGAGGTGGATGCGAACGGCCTCGCGAGCGGCGTCCATTTTCATCGCGAAGGACGGTGGCAATTCCAGCGCGCGCGCCACGTGGTCGTCGCGGGGTATGCGATCGAAACGCCGCGCCTCCTGTTGATGTCGGCGAACGGCCGCTTTCCGGACGGCCTCGCAAACCGTTCGGGCCTCGTCGGCAAGAACCTGATGGTGCAGGCGAACCAGGCCGCGTGGGGCACGCTGCAAGACGAGATCCGCTGGTACAAGGGCCCGCCGTCGCTCGCGCTGACCGAGCACTGGAACTACACCGACGAAGGGAAGGACTTCTTCGGCGGCTATTGCTACATGAGCCAGGGGCCGCTGCCCGTCGTGTGGGCGGCCACGCAGACGAGCCGCGGCATCTGGGGCGACGCGCTCGTGCGCGAGATGGCGAAGTACAACTATCAGGCGGGGCTCAAGATCGTCGGCGAAACGCTGCCGCAGGAACGCAACCGCGTGACGCTCGCCGACGAAAAAGACGCGCTCGGTCTGCCGATTGCGCGCGTGACGTGGTCGATGTGCGATAACGACCGGCGTCTCGTGCGCCATTCGCTCGACTACATGCGCCGCGCGCTCGCGGCGGCCGGCGCGACCGACATCTGGACCCGGGACGACGACACCTGCCATCTGAACGGCACCGCGCGCATGGGGTTCGACCGCGAGACCAGCGTCGTCGACGCCGATTGCCGAAGCTGGGACATCCGCAATCTGTGGGTGTGCGACGGCTCGGTATTTCCGACTGTCGGTGGAGTGAATCCTTCGCTGACGATACAGGCGATCGCGTGCCGCACCGCCGATCGCATTCGCGCGCTCGCGGCGCGCGGCGAACTGTGAACGTGCGCGGCGCGCGGCCTTCGCGCAACGAACGTGCGCTGCGCGCGGCGACGCGCGAACGCCGTCGCTTCGCGGCACGCAGGTTGCTCCGCTGACGAAATACAGACAGACGCCCAACAAGGAGCCACCGATGAGCGACCCTACTCCCCCGGCAGCAATCGACCCGAGCGAGCGCCCGCACGGGGCTGGCGATCACCCGCGGCCGCTATAAGGCGAGGCCGCGCGTGAAAGACAGAGCCACCGTATTGTGCAGACGACGCGAGAAAATCCTGCTCGTCACCCGCCGCTGGTCACGTTGGGCGCTGCCCGGCGGCACGATCGGACGCAACGAGACGCCGCACGACGCCGCGCGCCGCGAGCTGGCCGAAGAGACGACGGTCGCCGTCGATTCCCTGACCTATCTGTTCGAGTTTCGTGGACTCGGCAAGAACCATCACATCTTCCTGATCGATCTGCCCGATCATTTCGCGCCCGCACCGAGCCGCGAGATCGTCGGCTGCGAGTGGTTCCGGCCCGATGAAGTGCCGATGCTGATCACGAGCGCGCCGACGCGCGAGATCGTCCGGCTCGCGTTCCGGCATCGCAGTCATGAAGGCGCGCCGCCGCTGTCGGTCGACGGGCCTGCGGCACCGGACATGGACGACGCGCAGCGGGCGGGTGAACCGGGCGCACCCGCCGGGTCCGGCGAATCCGCCGAATCCGGCGATCCGCACCGGCCGGCGACGCCCGCCCGCGAGCCGGGTGGCACGAGCGGCGCGTCGGCCGGCGAGCCGGGCGCGCATTCGCCGACGGTCGCGCGCTAGCGCTCGTGCCCGGGACCGGTATCGGGATCGGGACCGCGATGGCGGCCCGATTCGTTGCGCTCGCGAACCGCCGGTATCCGGTGCGTGGTGCGAGCCGAATCGCCGCCGCTGCCCGGCGCCTCCGGACGGTCGCCGGAGCCGAGCGGCACCTCGCTCGTCTGATGCGTTTCGCGCCGCTCGACGTGCGGCGCGGGTTGATCGTCGGGAATGCGCGCGCGGTCGTCGCGCTTCGGGGTCTCGTTCGGGTCGGCGGTGGTCGTCATCGCGGCGTCTCCTGGCGGGCGGGTTCACCGCCAGCGATCCGCAAGCCGCGTTCCGCGTGCGGGCGCGAAGCGCTCATCCGCCGACGCTGACCGTGCCCTCGACCACCACGTCGGTCTTCACCGAATTCGCGAGAAAACACGCTTCGTGCGCGCGATGATGAAGCGCGTCGAGCGCCGCCCGATCGACGGGCGTCTCGCCGCGCACCACCACGTGCGGGCGCAATACGACGCGCGCGATCCATTCGTTGCCCGCTTCGTTCTTCGCCATCACGCCCGACGCCTCGTCGCGATACGAATCGACGGCGAGCCCCGCGTCGGCGGCGATCGAAAGAAACCACAGCATGTGGCAGCTGGAAAGCGCGGCGACGTACGCCTCTTCGGGATCGACGCCGGCCGGATCGGACAGCGGCACGCGCACCACGTGCGGAGAACTGGATGCCGGCACGACGGCGCCGCCGTCGAATCGCCACTGATGCGCGCGGCTATAGCGGTTGTCGGTGAAGCGGCTGCCGTTGCTGTGCCATTCGACGATGGCCGTGTGCGTACTCATCGCGTGCCTTCCCGGGTGTAAAAAACCCAGCATAGCGATGCGCCGACGGCACGGCAACCGTCGGCGAATCGCCTCGTCAAATCGGCGTGAGCACCGGGTCGCCCGCGAAATGCCGCTGCGCGTTGTCGATGAAGTGGCGCACCGTCGCTTCGAGCGCCTGCGGCGACGTCCCGGCCACATGCGGCGTCAACACGACGTTGCCGAGCGCGAGCAGCCCGGCCGGCGGCTTCGGCTCCCCTTCGTACACGTCGAGCGCCGCGCCGCCGAGCGTGCGTTCGCGCAACGCATCGGCGAGCGCGGCCGTATCGACGACACTGCCTCGCGACACGTTCACGAGAAAGCCGTCCGGCCCGAGCGCGTCGAGCACCGCGCGATCGACGAGATGATGCGTGGCCGCGCCGCCCGGCGTCGCGAGCACGAGAAAGTCGCTCCAGCGCGCGAGATCGATCAGCGAATCGAAATAGCGGCTCGTTGCGCCGTCGCGCGGCGTGCGATTGTGATAGCCGGTCTCGATGTCGAAGCCCGCCGCGCGGCGCGCGACCTTGCGCCCGATATGACCGAGCCCGACGATGCCGAGCCGCCGCCCGGCGAGCATCGGCCGCTCGGGCAGCGCGTCGCGCCACACGCCCGCGCGGCACGCGGCGTCGTATTGCGGCACCGCGCGCACGGCGGCGAGCAGCAGCGCGAACGCATGGTCGGCGACGCAGTCCGCGTTCGCGCCCGCGCCGTTCGCGAGCGCGATGCCGCGCGAGCGCGCCGCATCGAGCGGTACGTTCTCGTAACCCGCGCCCAGCGCGCTCATGAGTTCGAGCGCCGGCAACCGGTCGATGTCGGCGGCGGCGAAACCGACCGTGCCGTTCGTCAGCACGGCACGGATCGAATCGCCGTGCGACGCGATCGAACGCGCGCGCGTGTCGTCATCGGGGGCGTGCAGTACGTCGAAATGGTCGGCGAGGATCGCGCGGTAGCGGTCGGCGAGCGGGATCGTCAACAGCAGCAGGGGCTTCATTCGGCGTGGATTCCTTCGAGTCGTTGGTGTGGTTCGTATCGTTCATACGGCGGTCACATAGCGGCGCTGCAGCGGCGTCAGCATCGGCGGCTGCGGCACGGCCGGCTCGCTCATCGCACGCACGCGGCGCTGCTCGTCGGTGGGCGACAGCCCGAAAAGCCGCTTGAATTCGCGGCTGAACTGCGACGCGCTCTCGTAGCCGACGCGCGTCGCCGCCGCGCTCACGTTCAGCCCGTCGTGCGTGATCAGAAGACGCGCATGATGCAGGCGCGTCGTCTTCACGTACTGCATCGGCGACGTCGACGTGACGGCCTTGAAATGCGCATGAAAGACCGCGAGGCTCATGCCGGCCTCGCGCGCGAGCGTATCGACGTCGAGGTCGCTGCGATAGTCCGCGTGAATGCGGCGCAGCGCCTTCGCAATGCGGCCGAAATGATGCTGATGCGTGAGCGCCGCGCGAATCGCGTCGCCCTGCACGCCTGTCAACACGCGGTAACAGATCTCCCGTACGATCGAAGGTCCGAGGATCTGCGCGTCGTACTGCGACGACAGCGCTTCGAGCAGGCGCAGCACCGCATTCGACAGCGGCGCGTCGAGCGGCGTCGCGTAGATGCCGCAAGGTTCGGACACCGTGTTGCCGCGCGTGTCGTTCAGCGCCATCAACAGTTCGGCGACCATCGTCAGGTCGACGCGGATCGAGATCGCGAGCAGCGGCTTGTCGGGGCTCGCCTCGGTCTCGCATTCGAACGGCAGCGGCACCGACAGCACGAGGTACTGCTGCGCGTCGTAGATAAACGCCTGATCGCCGAGGAACCCGCGTTTGCGCCCCTGGCAGACGATCACGATGCTCGGCTCGTACATCACCGGCTGGCGCGGATACGCGCGGCTCGAACGCATGAGGTGCACGCTGTCGAGCGCGGTCGCGCGCATGCCGTCTTTCGGTGCGAGCGCCATCAGCAGTTCGACCATGCGTTGCTGCGCGTTGGCGGCGGCCGGCGTGGCCGATGCGTCCGCGGTGGACGTGGCGGACGTAGCGGTCATTGCGGAAAACGAAACGGTGGTCATCACGTTGGCATTCCGGTTGCAGAGAATCAGGCTTGAAATCTAGCACTGATCCGTTTTCGGCGCTCGACCCCAGGAGAAACAGGCAAACCTTCGATAGCTTCAGGTATTCCCCGATACGCAGCCCGTCCTTACGATGGGAACCCTGCCGCAACACCGTTTTACAGCCCGTTTTCAGGAGTCAACATGTACCAGACTTTCGGTTATGCCGCCCGCGACGCCGGTTCCCCGCTCGGCCCGTTCGAGTTCCAGCGTCGCGACCTGCGCGAGCACGATGTGCGCATCGACGTGCTGTTTTGCGGCGTCTGCCACTCGGATCTGCACCAGGCGCGCAACGAATGGCAGAACACGATGTTTCCGGTGGTGCCGGGCCACGAGATCGTCGGCCGCGTGCTCGAAACCGGCTCCGCGGTCACGCGCTACAAGGTCGGCGAAATCGTCGGCGTCGGCTGTCTCGTCGATTCGTGCCGCACCTGCGCGAGCTGCGCGGAAGGGCTCGAACAGTATTGCGAAAACGGCTTCGTCGGCACGTACAACGGCATCGACCGCGTGAGCGGCGACGTGACGTTCGGCGGCTATTCGACGATGCTCGTCGTCGACGAGGCGTTCGTGCTGGGCATTCCGCAGAACCTCGATCCGGCCGGCGCGTCGCCGCTGCTGTGCGCGGGCATCACGACGTACTCGCCGCTGCGCACGTGGGGCGCGGGGCCGGGCAAGAAGGTCGGCATCGTCGGCCTGGGCGGCCTCGGCCACATGGGCGTGAAGATCGCGGCCGCGATGGGCGCGCACGTCGTGCTGTTCACGACGTCGCCGTCGAAGATCGAAGACGCGAAGCGTCTCGGCGCGCACGAAGTCGTGATCTCGAAGGACCCCGCGCAGATGGAAGCGCACCTGAACAGCTTCGATCTGATCGTGAACACGGTGGCCGCGCAACACGACCTGAACCCGTTCATCGCACTGCTGCGCCGCGACGCGACGATGGTGCTGGTCGGCGCGCCGGAGCACGATCACCCGTCGCCGCAAGTGTTCAACCTGATCATGAAGCGGCGGCGCCTCGCGGGCTCGCTGATCGGCGGGATCGCAGAAACGCAGGAAATGCTGGATTTCTGCGGGGAGCACGGCATTACGTCGGACATCGAAATGATCAAGATGCAGGACATCAACACCGCGTATCAGCGCATGCTGAAGAGCGATGTGAAGTACCGCTTCGTGATCGACATGGCGACGCTCAAGCAGTAAGCGCACCGGCAACGACGACGCCCTGATCCCACCGGGCCGTCCGTTCCGGACGGCCCATCTGCCCCGCCCCCCGCGCCCCGCCTTTCGCGTCTTGCAGCACCCCGGCTTTGCGGCGCTCGCCGCGACGTCGGCCACGGCACCGCGTTTCTTTTCGATTCTTCGCGCGGCCCGTGCCCGCAGCACCTCTTTCGCATTACAGGAGCTTGCCCGTGATCGACCGTATAGAGGCGATGCGCACGTTCATGCGCATCGTCGACACTCACAGCTTCACGAAAGCCGCGCAGTCGCTCGACATGCCGAGAGCGACCGCGACCACGCTGGTCCAGAACCTCGAAGCGCTTTTGAACACGCAGTTGCTGGTGCGCACGACGCGGCGCGTGTCGGTGACGCCCGAAGGCGCCGCGTACTACGACCATTGCGCGCAGATTCTCGCGCAGATCGACGAGATGGAGGCAAGCTTGAGGCGCACGGACGCGCCCGCGAGCGGACGTCTGCGCGTCGAGATGCCCGCCGTCATCGCGAACGCGATCGTGCTGCCCGCGCTCGACCATTTCCACGCGCGCCATCCGCAGATCGACATCGCGCTCGGCGTGAGCCGGCGCAACGTGAATCTGGTCGGCGAGACGGTGGACTGCAGCATCCAGCTAGGCGAGCTGCCCGACTCGGGGCTCGCCGCACGCCGGCTCGGCGTGCTCGACCACGTGACGTGCGCGAGCCCCGCGTATCTCGAACGGCACGGCACGCCGCAAACGCTCGACGATCTCGCGCGTCACACGGCGGTCAACTGTTTGTCACATGACAGCGGGCGTCCGGTGGATTTCGACTTCGAGATCGACGGCGGCGCGACGTCGGTGAAGCTCGACGGCTTCGTGCACGTCGCGGACGAGTTCGCGTATCTGACCTGCGGGCTGAAGGGATACGGGCTGATCCAGCCGGCGCGCCTCGCCGCCGAGCCGTATCTCGCGCGCGGCGAACTGCGCGAAGTGCTGCCGCGCTGGAAGCCGCTGCCGACGCCCGTGTCGGTCGCGTTCGTGAAGACGCCGCGCGTGTCGCCGCGCGTGCGCGTGTTCGTCGACTGGCTCGCCGAACTGTTCGACGACGCAAGCCCGGTGAACCGCGATCTGTCGCGCGTGCGGCAGTTGCTCGGCGGGCTGCAGGCGGCGTAGGCAGCACGCCGTGAGAACTCGCATCGCGCGCTTGCCCGCGCGATGCGATTGCCGGCGCGCTGCCGCGCTCCGCGCATCTGAACGCTTCTACGGGAAAGCCCTAATCGGCAAATGTCTTTGCATCGAAATGGCCCGCTAATCCTCACACAAATTAAGGCCAACATAATTTTTTATGCATCGATGCGTTTAGAATAGTGCCCCGGCTTGCGTGGCCCCTTTTTGATGAGGGTTCGCGCGCACACGCGGCGCGGTGCAGCCGTGCATTCAGGATCCCGATTCGAAAAACTCCCACGCAGTATGCAAACCCCCGCCCAGAGCACCGATTCCGTCGCAGTCGCACAACGCGTCCGCGAGTTGATGGCGCGTCACGGCATCGGCAAGCGTCAGCAGACGGCCGAGCTGTGCCGCATTCTCGACCTGAGCTTCTCACAGGGCCATCGCAAGCTGCGCGGCAACAGCCCGTGGACGCTCGCGCAAATCACCAAGGTCGCCGAAGCGTACGGCGAGCCGGCCGCGCAGTTGTTCGGCGCGCAACTGCTCGACCCCGGCGTCGTCGGCGCGAGCGCGCAGGACGCGCTGCTGTGCGTGAGCGCGGCGGAACTCGCGTGCACCGCGTGGATCGGCGCGCCCGTGGAGCCGGGCTGCCGGCCCGAGTTCGTCGCGTACGAGCGCAATGGGCAGTGGCGCGTCGCGCGTCACGACGGCACGCTCTATCAGAACGCGCATGAAGTCCACAAGATCGAGATCTATCCGCGCCGCGCGGAACTCGAAAAGCCGCTGATCGCCGTCGTCGACGACGACCACGCGTCCGCCGACAACCTGCGCGACTACCTGCAGCACAGCGGCTTCGCCGCCGAGTCGATCTACGGGCTCGCTGCGTTCGAGGACGCGCTGCGGCAACAGGTGTTCGACGGCGTCGTGATCGACTGGCTGTTCGGCAATCAAACGTCCGCGGATGCGATCCGCGCGATGCGCGCGTCGGAGAACCCCGACGCGCCGATCTTCGTGCTGACCGGCGAGTTGCTGACCGGCAAGGCGAGCGAGTCGGAGATCAGTCAGATCGTCCGGCAATACAGCGTCGCGTGCTACGAAAAGCCGGCGCGGATGGCGATTATCGTCGCGGATCTGTCGAAGCGGCTCAATCGCGGATAGCGCCGGCGCGCGCGGCCTTTCAGGGCTGCTGCTCGCGCAGCGGCAGCCGCGCCGCCATCGCGCGCTGCAACGCGGTGCGCAGCACGTCGTAGTGCACCGGCTTCGCGAGGCAATCGAAGAACGGCGTCGGCGCGTCGACGCAGCCCGGCTCCGGCACATAGGCGCTCACCGCAATCAGCAGCGGGCGGCTGTTCCGCCCGCCGCCCGGCCCGCCGCCCGGCCCGCCGTTCTGCCCGCCGTTCTGCCCGCCCGCCGCTCGCTGTCGCTCGCCGGCCGCGAGCGCCGCATCGAGCCCTGACAAGAACGCATACCCGTCCCGCCCCGGCATGTGCAGATCGAGCAGCACGACGTCGCACGGCTCGTGGCCGACCAGCGCGAGCGCGCTGTCCGTATCCTCCGCCGCGAGCGCGTCGTAGCCCATCAGCACCACCATCTCGCACAGCGATTCGCGCACCGCCCGGTTGTCGTCGACGACCAGCACGCGCGGCCGTTCGCCGTCGCCCGGCCGCGGCTGCCGCGCGTCGGACGGCGGCGGACCCACGACCGGCGTCACCGGAATCGTCACCGTGAACGTCGTGCCTTCTCCTGGCTTGCTGTCCGTCGCGATCGAGCCGCCGAACAGGTCGACGAGTCCGCGCACGATCGCAAGGCCCATCCCCGCGCCCTCGTGACGCCGCGAGCGCAACGCGTCGAGCTGCGTGAACTCGCGGAAGATCAGCGGGATCTGCTCGGGCGACATGCCCGGCCCCGTGTCGCTGACGACGATCCACAGCGCGTACGACGCCGTCACGAACTCGATGCGCACGGTGCCGCGCTCGGTATAGCGGATCGCATTCGTCACGAGGTTGTTCGCGATCTGGCGGATGCGGTGCGGATCCGACTCGACGATCCCATGCACGCCGCGCAGCGCGCTCGTCAACTGCAGGCCGTGCAGGTGCGCCGCCTCCTCGTTCTGATCGACGATCGATTGCAGCAGGTCGCGCGGATCGAACTGCTCGTGCCGCAATTCGAGCTTGCCCGCGCCGAGGCGCGCGTAGTCGGTCAGGTCCCGCATCTGCGCTTCGAGCTGACGCGCAGCCGTGTCGAGCCGGTGGATCACCTTGCGGTCCGCTTCGGGCAGCGGCTTCAACGCGAGCAGTTCGATCGACGACACGATCGCATGCAGCGGCGTGCGCAGTTCGTGGCTGATCATGCCGAGGAACGCGTCCTTCGCGTTGCTTGCCTCGCGCGCCGCCTGGCTCGCCTGCAGTTCCGCCGCCAGCAGCGCCCGCTGCTGCTGGATCAGGCGCGTGCGGCGATAGCCGTTCAGCACGAGCATCACCGCGGCCGCGGCGCACAGCACGAGCAGCACGAAGCCCGCCGCGAACAGCTCGCGCCGCTTCGCGATGAAGTCGCGGCGGATCGCCTCGCGCTCGGACACGTCGGCGAAGCGCCGGCTGAGCGCGAAGTCGCTGATCGCGGGCCAGTGCTCGCGCATTCGCACCGCGATCGCGTACGCATGCGAGGGGTCGTCGCGCAGCCGGTCGAGTTGCGGGCCGATCGCGTCCACCGTCGCCGACAGGCGGTCGAGGTTCGCGCGCTGACGCGGCAGCACCGGCGCGAGCGCCGCCGATTCGTCGAGTCTCGCCATCGAATTGCGCACGACGCTCAGTTTCGACTGCAGCAGCCAGTAGCTCGTCTGCAGCTTGCCGAGGTCGCGATCGGTGCCGCCCGCGTAGCGCAGCAACTGGTTCTCGAAGCGTCCATAGCTGATCTGCAGTTGCGCGGCGTCCCAGTACTGGCCGTCGTAGTTGCTGGTCAGCCGCTGGATCACGCGCGGATTGATCAGGTTCGCGTACATCAGATAGCCGACCGCGACGACCGGCGGCGCGAGCGCGACGAACCAGACCAGCAGATGAATGAAGCGGGGAAAGCGGCGTCGCATCGTACGCTCAGCCGTTGAGCGGGATCGATACGATCGGCCGCGCGAATGTCGCGCCGCGCAGCGGGGTTCCGATGAATGTGCGGTACGCGCACGGATGCTGAATCTGCTTCATGTAGGTCGTCTTTTACGTGTAATCGCGGCGCACTCCGCGCTTGCCCCGCGCGCCGCCGCCCTGCAGCGGCAGGCGGGCCCATGCATAATATCGCCAAACGTCGCGTTCAATAACCACTCGTTCATGCTCCGCGCGACCTACCCGTCTGCGTTCCCCGACCGATGAACAAGCCGATCGTCCCGCTCACTTACGAACAGCTCGACCAATGGATCGAGTCGCTGCAGCCCAGGCTCGCAGCGGAGCGCTTCGCCGCCGTGATCGGCATCCTGCGCGGCGGCGCGCCCCTCGCGCTGATGGTGTCGCACGCGACCGGCTCGCCGGTGGCGTTCCTGCGCTACGAGCGCGCGACGCGCGAAGTCCGCTGGGATTCGGCGCTGCCGCTGCCCGAGCCCGGCTCGACGGTGCTGCTGTGCGAGGACATCGCCGGACGCGGCTTCACGCTGACCGACTGCATCGCGTTCCTCGCGGAGCATGGCCTGAGCGTGCGCACGCTGACGGGCGCGTACGACGACCTGAGCCGGCTGCGCCCCGACTATTCGATCGACGCGAGCGGCTACTTCGCGCTCTTTCCGTGGGAACGCCAGGCGTATACGGACCGCTATCGCGCGGACTGGACCCGCGACCGCTCGCACGAAGGCGCGCTGATGGCAAACGACCACGAATACGCGATCTACGCGATCGATCTCGACGGCATCCTGCTGCCGGACATTCCGCTGTCGCGCTACGACGAAGACCTCGATGCGGCGCTGATCGAGCGCGACGCGCTGCTGCCGTTCGACAAGTTTCCAGACATCGACCTTCAGCGCACGCGCGCGATCATCACGGGCCGGCCGGAGATCGATCGCGCGCGCACGCAGCTGTGGCTCGAACATCACGGGTTCGGTCAGCTCGAACTGCTGATGCGCACGCCCGGCGAGCACGACGAGACGCCGGCCGGCGCGGCCGCGCACAAGGCGGCGGCGGCGCTGCGCTGCGGCGTCACGCACTTCATCGAGAGCGATCCGGTGCAGGCGATCTTCATTGCGCAACGCGCGCCGCTGTTGCGCGTGATCTGGTGGAACGCGCATACGCGCACCGGCACGCTGATCGGCGCGTCCGCGTGGGGTTGACGCGCGGCGGCGCGGCAGCGGCCTGATCCGTTTCGCCTCGCGTTCAGCCGCGCGGCTCCATCCCCAGTGCGTTGGCCGCGCGCTGCGACGCCACGAGAATCAGCTTCATCGTCGCGCGCGTCGCGCCGACGAACAGCTTGCGCGCCGCGCGCTCGTCGAACGCGTCGAAGTCGATCTCCGTGAAAATCACGCACGGCGCGGACTGTCCCTTGAAGCGATAGATCGAATCGGCGAGCACGTCGCCGTCGCGATAGCGCGGATTGCCGAACAGGTCGTACTCGCCGGTGAAGCTGCGCAGACGATGCGGGCCGAGATGATCGAGCGGCGTCATGAGCGACCCTTCCCGGCCGCGAAACGACAGCACGACGATGTCCTGCTTGCGAAAGCCGAGCGAAAGCGCGTGCGTGATCGCGCGCTTCGTGGCCGCGACGGCCGGCGGCTCGCCGTCCGTCGACGCGCCTTTTTCGTCGTACGTGGACAGCGCGACCTCCGAGCCGTCGAACGGGCTGCCCGCGCTCAGCGTGCGCAGCGCCGGCACGGGCCGGCTCGCGACGTCGCGCAGGAAATCCAGGATGTCGCGCGGACTGCGATAGTTCGTCGTCTCGCGCAGCACCGTCCAGCCCGGCAGATCGACCGGCTCGCGCATGTAGAGGTTCTGCAGCGGGTCTTCGAGCCACCACCACGCGGCGCCGGGCCGCAACAGCCGTTCGAGCGGCGCGACCCACGCCTGCTGGAAATCCTGCCCTTCGTCGACGATCAGCACGTCGAACTGCCAGCGCGCGTCGACCGGCGTCGCGGCGAAGCGCTGTTCGAGTTCGCCGAACACGTCCGGCCCCGTGAAATCCGGCACGTGACCGCCGTCGCGCGCGACCCAGTCGCCCAGCTGGTGATAGTTCGCGACCTTGACGAGCGCCGGGTCCGCCGGCGCGACCTTCGCGATGTGATCGGCGAGCGGACGATTGAAGCACACGTACAGCGTGCGCTGGCCGCGCGCCACCGCGTCCTTCATCACCTGGACGGCGAGCTGCGTCTTGCCCGACCCCGCCGTGCCGATCACGCGCAGCCGGAACGGCGCGAATTCGAGCCGGCGCGCCCATGTCGCGAGGCCGCCCGCGAGCCGCGTGACGAGCGTGCCCGCCGCGCCGACGAGCGCGCTCGCATCGGGCGTCAGCGCGAGTTCGTCGGACAGGAAGTGGTGGATCTTCGACGCGCACGGCAGGCGCGGCTCGTCGGCCGGCAGCGCGGCGCGCACGATCGACACGAGCTGGCCCTTCTTCGTCGCGTCGACGATCCGCGCCGGATCGACACCCGCGATCGACGCGTCTTTCACGACGTGATCCGGGCAATACAGCAGTTCTTCGAGAAAGTACGTGCCCGCGCCGAACGCGGCCGTGAAGCGCCGATGCAGGCTCTCGACGGTGCGCGCGAGCGCCACCGCCACGTTGCGCTCGGTCTGCAGATACACCTTCACGAGCCCTTTCGGCGTTTCGCGCAGGAAGCCGGTTTTCTGCTCGACGATCATCACGCGGCCTGCGGGGCTCACGATCACGAAGTCGGCCTCGCCGAACACGGAGAAGCCTTCCGAAAGACGCGTCCAGTGCACGCCGTGATAGACGGTGTAGCCGTCGGGCAGCCCTTTTTCGAGGACCGCGAGCGTCTCGCGCTCGCGCGCGGCCGCGCCGGTCGCCTCCAGGTGCTGCCAGTCGTCAGGGACAATGCGGGCCATCGTGCGTCGCCTCGGTGCAGGGGGTATCGCGGTATTCTACGAGAAGCCCCGATGCCGCCGGCCGTTCATATAAACGCAAGCCGGATCGTGTATCGTTGCGGCTTGCGCGCTTCGTTGCGTGCTTGCTTCATCCCGCGCATGGCTTCGCTGTCTATCCGCTGTTTTCCGCTATTCGCCCTATCCGGTGTAAGGAGATTTCGCCAGATGATCACGATCTGGGGACGCGCCAATTCGGTCAACGTCCAGAAGGTTTTATGGTGCTGCGACGAACTCGTGCTGCCGTTCGAGCGTATCGACGCCGGCCTGCAGTTCGGCCGCAACAACGAACCCGAGTACCTCGCGATGAACCCCAACGGCCGCGTTCCGACACTCGTCGACGGCGACTTCGTGCTGTGGGAATCGAACTCGATCCTGCGCTATCTCGCGATGCAATACGGTCCGTCGAGCCTGCTGTATCCGTCCGACCCGAAGGTGCGCGCGAGCGTCGAGCGCTGGCTCGACTGGTCGCTCGCGACGCTCGTGCCGGCCGAGCGGCCCGTCTTCATGGCCGCCGTGCGCACGCCCACCGACCAGCGCGACCTGGCGAAGCTCGCGGCCGACGTCGAAGTGGTCGCGCAATGCTGGAAGCTGCTCGATCGCCATCTGCAAGGCCGCTTCTTCCTCGAAAACGAGCGCTTTTCGCTCGCCGACATCGTGATCGGCGCGTTCGCGAAACGCTGGTTCGGGATCGACGGAATCGAACGCCCGTCGCTGCCGAACCTCGAACGCTGGTATTCGCGGCTCGCGACGCGCGAGGGCTTCCGCAAATACATCGATCTGCCGCTCACCTGAAGCGTTTATTCCCTTTCTGCCTTCATCCATGACGATCCAGCTTTACGCGTGGGGCACGCCGAACGGCCGCAAGATCAGCGTCGCCCTCGAAGAAATGGCGCTGCCGTACGAAGTCATTCCGGTCAACATCGGCGAGCGCGAGCAGTTCGCGCCGGAATTTCTGCGCATCAGCCCGAACAACAAGATCCCGGCGATCGTCGATCCGGACGGGCCGGGCGGCGAGCCGATCAGCGTGTTCGAGTCCGGCGCGATCCTGCTGTATCTCGGCGAGAAAACGGGCCGCTTCCTGCCGCGCGACTTGCGCTCGCGCGTGCCGGTGCTCGAATGGCTGATGTGGCAGATGGGCGGTTTCGGCCCGATGCCGGGCCAGGTGCACCACTTCGCGGCGCTCGACAACGAAGAAGATCGCCGCTACGGCCTGAAGCGCTATTCCGACGAAACGAAGCGCCTGTACGGCGTGCTCGATGCGCGGCTCGCCACGCGCGAGTTCGTCGCGGGCGAGCTGTCGGTCGCGGACTTCGCGATTCTCGGCTGGGCGTGGCGACACGAGCGCCACAAGGTCGATCTCGCCGATTATCCGAACGTGAAGCGCTGGTACGACGCGCTATTTGCACGGCCGGGCGTGCAGCGCGGTTTCGATGTGAAGCTCACCTGACCCCCGCGTGCGTGCATGCTGCCCGGCCACGCGGCTCGGGCAGCGCCGGCGGCGGCCCCGTATAATCGCCGGATGAACACCGCCAAACCGACCGCAGCGACCGCCACCACCGCCGGTCACGCGCACGATCATGACGACGACCATCGGCATGCGCATGCGCACGCCGGCGCACCGGCTGCGTCGCTCGAAGCGGCGCTCGCGATGGCCGACGCGTATTGCCGCGAGCGCGGCGAAAAGCTCACGCCGATCCGCCGCAAGGTGCTCGAACTGCTGCTGGCTTCCGGCCGCGCGACGAAGGCGTATTCGCTGCTCGACGAAATGCGCCAGATCCATCCCGGCTCCGCGCCGCCGACCGTCTATCGCGCGCTCGACTTCCTGTTGTCCGCCGGCCTGATCCACCGGATCGAATCGATCAACGCGTTCGCGGTCTGTCACGATCTCACGCAATGCCAGCACGGGATCCTCGTCGTGTGCCAGCAATGCGGCAACATCACCGAACTGCACGAGCCGAAGCTGCGTCAGGCGCTCGTCGCGCAGATCGAGGCAGCCGGCTACCGGCTCGCCGGCGACGGCATCGAACTGAAGGGGCTGTGCGCGCAATGTCAGGCCGGGGCCGCCGCCCCGCAGCCGGGCGACGACGACGCGCCCGCGCCCGGCGCGAACGCCGTCGCATCCCACTAGCCAGCCGTCGCGCGCGCCGCTACAGCGAATGGCGCGCGTCGATCGCGTCGCGCAGCAGCGTGACGAGCTTCTCGGGCTGCGCCGGTTTCGTCATGAAGTGGTGAAAGCCTTCGCCGATGCTGCGCAATCGCCAGCTGTCGTCAGTGTGGCCGGTCAGCGCGACGGAAACCGCCGGCGCATGGTCGCTGCGGATCTCGTGATCGCGCAGACGCTGGATCAGGTAGAAGCCGTCCATCGCCGGCAGGTCGAGGTCGCACACGACGGCGTCCGGCAGCAGCCGGATCGCCTCTTCGACGCCCGTTTCGGCGTCCGCGACCGCGACCACGTTCGCCCCTTCCGCTTCCAGCAACGATGCCAGTGACGCCCGGCTTTCCGGATCGTCTTCGACGAGGACGATCGTCGTCCGGTCGAGCCTGTTTACTGCGTTCATCTTGTGGGTTGAATCCCGTTCTGTCTGGTGGGCCGGCTTGTCCCGCGCCGCTCGCGGCCGAGGTGTCGCCGCGTGGCGCGATACCGCGCAAGAGCCGCTGCCCGCAATCAGCAAATTCGATGCCGCGCCCTGCGCCGCACGCGCTACGCGTACGCTTCATGCCGCGCGCCGGCCGCACCGCCGAGGGCCGCCGCGCGACATGCACCTGAGCGCGCACGATAAGCACGCCACGCGACAGCCCGATGAATGTGTTCGACGACCCGCGAGCCCGCGCCCCGCCTGCCGCGCGAACGACGCAAAGGGTCCGACCGCCGTGCCTCCCGCGCGCTCGCGCGGGGCCTGATACTGCGCATCGATGCGCGGCGCTCCGCGCACATCGATTGAATGGGCGCAGCGTAGCACGCCCGTCGCGGCGCCTGTGATATCCCCCGCACGCAGTGCATGCAATGGCTTCGGAAACGGAACCAGCGCCGGCTCCGCGCGTCCGTCGACGGCCGGCGACACGCCGTGCGTCAGCATCGCGACCGCACGCCGGGCGATTTCGCGCGCGCCGATTCGCCGGCGCGACGGCCCGTTGCGCCACATCGGCGACGTCGCGAGCGGCAGCAGCGTGACGCCGGGCAGCGACGTGAACACGAGCGACGGCCTTCCCTTCTTTCCGCCGGCGCTGGATGTTGCGTAACGTCGCCTGCTGTTCTGCGTGGCCGAACCGCTCGTGCATCCGCTGACGCAGCAGCCCGCCCTCGCTGATCACCTCGCGCACCCACGGCGGCGGGAACCACGGATGCGCTTCGCCGGGAGCGATGAAGCGCGGCGGCCGGACCGGGCGGAGGCGCGGCGCGACAGCGGCCCGAAGCGCTCGTCGATCGACACGTCGATCAACTGGTCGCGCGTATTGAAGTAATGGTGGACCATTGCCGGAGTGACGCCCGCCTCGCGCGTTCGCGCCGAGCGTCGTATCGCCGTTGCCCTCCATTTCAGCCCGAGGTGTCGATGGAACCCGTTCACACCCCGCAACCGGACCTGCCCGATACGCCCCATCGGCCGGGACCGGCTACGACCGACGCGCATCCGCCGATCCGGCTGTTGTTCCCCGCGCTGCTGCTCGTGATGCTGCTCGCCGCGCTCGATCAGACGATCGTGTCGACCGCGCTGCCGACGATCGTCGGCGAGCTGGGCGGGCTCGACCGGCTGTCGTGGGTCGTCACCGCGTATCTGCTGACGTCGACGATCGTCGTGCCGCTGTACGGCAAGTTCGGCGATCTGTTCGGCCGCAAGATCGTGCTGCAGGCGGCGATCGTGCTGTTTCTCGTCGGCTCCGCGCTGTGCGGGGTCGCGCAGAACATGATGCAGCTGATCCTGCTGCGCGCGCTGCAGGGACTCGGCGGCGGCGGGCTGCTGGTCGTCACGATGGCCGCGATCGGCGACGTGATTCCGCCCGCTGAGCGCGGCCGCTATCAGGGAATGTTCGGCGGCGTATTCGGGCTCGCGACGGTCGTGGGTCCGCTGCTCGGCGGCTTTCTCGTCGAGCGTCTGTCGTGGCGCTGGATCTTCTACATCAACCTGCCGCTCGGCGCGCTCGCGCTCGTCGTGATCGGCGCGGTGTTCAGGCCGCGCGTCGCGCACGTGACGCACGTGATCGACTACATGGGTGCCGCGTTTCTCGCGTCCGCGCTCACGTGCCTGATCCTGTTCACGAGCCAGGGCGGCACGATCCTGCCGTGGACGTCCGTGCAACTGTGGCTCACGCTGCTGTTCGGCATCGTGTCGGTGGTCGGCTTCATCCACGAGGAAAGACACGCGGTCGAGCCGATCATGCCGCTCGAACTCTTTCGCGAGCGCACGTTCGTGCTCGCGAGCCTGATCGGCTTCATCGTCGGCGTGTCGCTGTTCGGGTCCGTCACGTTTTTGCCGCTCTATCTGCAGGTGGTCAAGGGGTCGAGCCCGTCGGTCGCCGGCATGCAGCTGCTGCCGATGATGGGCGGCGTCATGCTGATGTCCGTGATCACCGGGCGCCTGATCACGCGGATCGGCAAGTACCGGATGTTCCCGATCGCCGGCACGTTTCTCGTGGCGATCGCGATGATTTTGCTCGCGCGCCTGCGCCTCGATACGCCGATCACGGTGATGTATCTGTACATGGGCCTGCTCGGCTGCGGCCTCGGGATGGTGATGCAGGTGCTGGTTCTCGCGGTGCAGAACGCGGTCGCGTTCCGGCACATGGGCGTGGCGACGTCCGGCGCGACGCTGTTCCGGTCGATCGGCGGATCGGTCGGCGTGGCCGCGTTCGGCGCGGTGTTTTCGCACGGGCTGAACGCGCGGCTAGAGAAGGTCATCACGCCGGACACGCAACTGCCCGCGTCGCTCACGCCCCAGGCGATCCACGCGCTGCCCGCCGCGCTGCGCGACGGCTATCTGAACGCGTTCGCGGGGGCGCTCCATACGGTGTATCTGGTCGCTGCATGCGTGGTCGTGTTTTCGTTCGCGTTGTCGTGGCTGTTGCGGGACGTGCCGCTGCGCAAGCACGCTTGAGGGGGGCGGTGGGGTTGGTGGCTTGCGTGGCTTGCGTGGCTTGCGTGGCTTGCGTGGCTTGCGTGGCTTGCGTGGCTTGCGTGGCTTGCGTGGCTTGCGCATTGCCGTGATGACGTGCTCGCGTGCCTGCGCGCTTGTTTGCTGGCGTGCGTTCCGCCCCGTGCGCCTACGCAGACTGCGCCGCACGCTCCATCGCCCGCTGCAACGTTTCGTATACCTTCGGGCGATTGCACTGCGAAACGTTGAAGCGCAGAAAATCCCCCGAGCCGTGCGACGCGCTGAACACATTGCCGGGCGCGAGCACGACGTTCTCCGCGAGCGCATCGCGCGCGACGCGCGCCGCGTCGAGTCCGTCCGGCAAGCGCGCCCACACGAACATCCCCGCCTGCGGGCGCGTCCACACTTCGAGGCCCGCTGCGCCGAGCCGCCGGATCGTGTCGCTCATCGCGTCCGCGAGCTTCGCGCGCAGCGCGTCCACGTGACGGCGATACGTGCCGTCGACCAGCAGCCGGTGCACGACATCCGCCGCGAGTTCGCCGTTGCCGAACGACACCGCGAGCTTCAGGTCGACGAGCGGCTCGACCCAAGCGGCGCGCGCCGCGATATAGCCGCAACGCACCGCCGCGGACATCGTCTTCGAGAAGCTGCCGATCGTGACCACGCGCGCGAGCCCGTCGAACGCGGCGAGACGCGGCGCGGGCGTCGTTTCGAAGTCCGCGAAGATGTCGTCCTCGACGATCAGCAGGTCGTGCTGCTGCGCGAGCATCAACAGCCGGTGCGCGAACGCGGGTGCGAGCGTCGCGCCGGTCGGGTTGTGGATCGCCGAGTTCGTCACGTACAGGCGCGGCCGATGCTCGGTCAGCGCGCGCTCGAACGCGACGAGATCGGGACCGCCCGGCGTATACGGCACGCCGACGACGCGCGCGCGGTGCGCGCGCAGCAGCGCCTGGAAGTTGAAGTAGCACGGATCGTCGACGAGCACCGTGTCGCCCGGTTCGAGCAGGAAGCGGCACACGAGATCGAGCGCCTGCGTGCCGCCGTCGGTCAGCACGATCTGTTCGGGCGCGGCTTCGACGCCGTGCTGAGCGAGCCGCCACGACAGTTGCTGGCGCAACGCGGGCAAGCCGAGCGGCGACGCGTAGTCGGACAGCGGCGCGCGCGGATCGCGGGCCGCCGCGCGCAGCGCACGACGCACCGCGTCCTGCGGCAGCCACGACGACGGCAGCCAGCCGCAGCCGGGTTTCAGCGCGCGCGGATCGGTTTCGAGCGACTGACGGGTGAGCCACAGCGGATCGATGTCGCGATCGATGCGCGGCCCGAGTTGCGCGAGCGCGAGCGGCGGCGCATGGCCGGCGACGAAGAACCCCGCGCCGCGCCGCGCGACCAGCACGCCTTCGGCCACGAGCCGCTCGTAGCCGTCCACGACCGTCGACTTCGACACGCCGAGGCTGTCGCTCATCGACCGGATCGACGGCACGCGCGCGCCCGGCAGCAGTGCGCGAGCGGCGATCCGTTCGCGCAATGTGTCCATCACGAGTCCTACTCGCGTACCCGGCAGGGTCGCGGTATCGTCCGTTTCTGTCGTATTCATGTCCGCCAGCTGTACTGCAGTTCGTACAGTACAGTTTGGAAAAATTGTACCGATCTGTAGCTTACCGTTTCGGCAGGCCGGGCGCACCATCGGCCAGACGTCCTATCCTTTTTGTCCACCATGCGCAAAACCCTCGATCCGACCACCGACGGCTGGCTCTGCGGCTTCGCCGGCATGCTGATCTTCAGCGGATCGCTGCCCGCGACGCGACTCGCGGTGCAGACGCTCGATCCGCTGTTCCTGACCGTGTTGCGCGCGACGATCGCCGGTGCGCTCGCGTTTGTTCTGCTGTTCGCGTTTCGCGAGACGCGGCCGGCGCGGCGCGAACTGCTGCCGCTCGTCGTCGTCGCGCTCGGCGTCGTGGTCGGCTTTCCGCTGCTGACCGCGCTCGCGCTGCGCCACGTGAACGCCGCGCACGCGACGGTGTTCATCGGCCTGTTGCCACTCGCGACCGCGCTGTTCGGCGTGTTGCGCGGCGGCGAGCGTCCGCAGCCGATGTTCTGGGTGTTTTCGTCGGCCGGCAGCCTCGCGGTGATCGCGTTCGCGCTGCGCCACGGCGTCGATGCGTCGCCCGTCGGCGACGCGCTGATGCTCGCCGCGATCGTCGTCTGCGGGCTCGGCTATGCGGAGGGCGCGCGGCTGTCGAAGCACCTCGGCGGCTGGCAGGTGATCTCGTGGGCGCTCGTCGTGTCGCTGCCGGTGATGGCGCCGCTCGCGTGGTGGTTCCGGCCCGCGTCGTTCGCGACCGTCAGCGTCGCGTCGTGGTGGGGCCTCGCGTACGTGTCGCTGTTCAGCATGCTGATCGGCTTCGTGTTCTGGTATCGCGGGCTCGCGCTCGGCGGAATCGCCGGCGTCGGTCAATTGCAACTGCTGCAGCCGTTCTTCGCGTTCGGGCTCGCCGCGTGGCTGCTGCACGAACCCGTGCCGCTCGCGATGATCGGCGTGACCGCGGTCGTGATCGGCTGCGTCGCGCTCGCGCGGCGGTTCGCGCGCGCGCCGGCGCCCGCGATCGGGCGCGCGTAGCCGCGCGAGCGTTTTTGACCGCCTTGAATTCGCCGCGAATTTGGGCATAGTGGGCGACACTCGCGCGGCAGGTTCGCCGCGCTCGCCGACTGGACGCCCGCATGCGCACCGATACCCGTAATCCCCCTCCCGGCACCGCGTCGCCGCTCGCGATCCGCGACGCAACGGCCGCCGATTTTCCCGCCATCGCGGCGATTTACGCGCATCACGTGCTGAACAGCACCGCGTCGTTCGAGGAGACGCCGCCGAGCGCCGACGAACTGCTCGCGCGACACGCGGCGGTGCTCGATCACGGACTGCCGTGGCTCGTCGCCGAACTCGACGGCCGCGTGGCCGGCTACAGCTACGCGACGCCGTACCGGCCGCGCGCCGCGTACCGTCACACGATCGAAGATTCGGTCTACGTCGACGCGACGCTGCGCGGCCAGGGCGTCGGACGCGCGCTGCTGCACGCGCTGATCGGGCGCTGCGAGGCGGGGCCGTGGCGGCAGATGATCGCTGTCATCGCGGACCCGCTCGGCGGCTCGCCGGCATTGCATCGAAGCGTCGGCTTCGAACCCGTCGGCACGTTGCGTGCGGTCGGGTTCAAGCACGGCGAGTGGCGCGACACGCTGCTGATGCAGCGCGCACTCGGCCCCGGCTCGACGACGCTGCCCCAACGCTGAACGCCGCGCACACGGCGGTCACGACCGCCACGCGCCATCATATTCAAATCTCGTTTGCTTCGTTTGCGCGCGCGTAGCGCCGTGCGACGATCCGTTGTCCGCACCAATCGTCACGGAAATCGTCACGGAGCTTCGCATGATTCCCTTTCCTCGAAACGCATGGCGGCGCACGTTCGCACTCGCCGCGATCGTCGCCCTCGCAAGCGCCGCCGCGCACGCGGAGCCGGCCGCCAGCCACACCGTCCGCATCGGCTACCAGAAAGCGGGCCTGCTCGCGATCCTGAAAGCGCAAGGCACGCTCGAACACGCGCTCGCGCCGCTCGGTTACGACGTCAAATGGTTCGAATTTCCGGCCGGCCCGCAACTGCTCGAAGCGCTGAACGCGAAGAGCATCGACTTCGGCTATACCGGCGCGCCGCCCCCGGTGTTCGCACAGGCCGCCGGCGTGCAGTTCGTCTACGTCGGCGCGGAGCCCGGTTCGCCGCACAACGAAGCGCTGATCGTGAAGTCCG
Source organism: Paraburkholderia sp. (assembly GCA_035492135.1). GTDB lineage: Bacteria > Pseudomonadota > Gammaproteobacteria > Burkholderiales > Burkholderiaceae > Paraburkholderia. The sequence continues at coordinate 53,616 of DATJJN010000126.1, forward strand.
ATTCGCCGATCCGCACGGCGACCGACCTGCGCGGCAAGCGCGTCGCGCTGCAGAAGGGCTCGAGTTCGAACTATCTGTTGCTGCAGATTCTGTCGAAGGCGAGACTCGGCTTTCAGGACATTCACCCGGTGTATCTCGCGCCCGCCGATGCGCGCGCCGCGTTCGAGAACGGCGATGTCGACGCGTGGGTAATCTGGGATCCTTACTATGCCGCCGCACAGCAGACGCTGCATGCGCGCACGGTCGCCGACTACACGTCGCTCGACGCTTCATACAACTTCTACGAAGCGACACCCGAGTTCGCACGGCGACAGCCGGCAGCGGTCAACGTCGTCCTCGCGCAATTGCGCGCCGGTGGCCGCTGGGTCAACGAGCATCCGGCCGAAACAGCAGCGTTGCTCGCGCCGAAGGTCGGCCTCGACACGACGCTCGTCGAGACGTGGGTCCGCCGCGTGCCGTACGGCACGCTGCCCGTCACCGAAGACGTGCTGCGTTCGCAGCAGAAAGTCGCCGATGCGTTCTATGGCGCGAAGCTGATTCCGCAGAAGATCAATGTGCGCGAACTCGCATGGCAACGGACGGCGAATACCGCGGACCTCGCACGGAAATAGTCTTTGCGCTGCAGGGCCCAATGGATTGCGAGGTCGTCGGGAGTTCGCGAATACGCCGGACTTCCGCTGCGCGGACAGCATGGCGGCGCGCTTCCGCGCTTCTGTCACAATCCTGTTTTGCGATTTCTGACCCGTCGTCAGTTACGCATCACAACGGAACTCGTCGCCCATGCGCATCTTCGGAATCAGTATTCACGTCATCGTCGCGTTGTTCTTCGCCGTCCATGCCGTGCGCACCCAGCAGAACATGTACTGGCTGTTGATCCTGTTTCTCTTTCCAGGCATCGGCAGCGTCGTTTATTTCTTTGCCATCTACTTGCCGGGCCTGCGCCAGTCGCGCGGCGCAAGGGCGGCAACGCGCGCCTTCTCGCAGATCGTCGATCCGAACCGCGCCGTGCGGGAGGCGCGCTCGAACTTCGATCGTGCGCCGACCGTCGCGCATCGGATGCGACTCGGCGCGGCGCTGCTCGACGCGGGAAATGCCGCCGAAGCGCTGCAGCACTATCAGGCGGCAGCGAACGGACCGTTCGCTTCCGATCCGGCGTTGCTCGAAGGCCTCGCGCGCGCGCAGTTCGCCACCGGCGACATGGCGGGCACGCGGGAGGCGCTGGAAAAACTGTTCGCCGTGCATCCGATCGCGCGCCAGCAGCCGGAACCCGCGCTGCTGTACGCGCGAGCACTGGCCGCGCTCGGCGCACCGGACACGCGCGCCGCGTTCGACAAGGCGCTCGCCAGCGCGCGCGACGCGGCGCCCCGCTGCCTCTACGCCGACTGGCTCGCGGCGCAGCCCGACGACGCGGACCGCCAGCGTGCGCGCGAGCTTTACGCAGAGATCGTGCACGACGCGAAGCACTGGCCGCGCTACGTGCGCGAGCACAACAGCGAGTGGCTGCAACGGGCTCAGTCCGCGTTGAACCGTTGATCCGTTGATCCGCCGGCGGCCCATCGCGCAAAGCGAACGGCCGCGCCTGTTTGCTCGTCGCGGTGTATTGACGCACTCGGCCACCGCAACGCGGGCCGACCAACCCTACCGCCCTGCCGGCAAAATTGATTTACATCAGTGCCTTAACGAAGAATTCGGCACGATCCGATTGACTGCTGCGACACACTGGCGCATGGGTGCACCGCAGCAAACGCCCGCCGTCTCCGATACGATCCGCGCATCTGCAAGCCCGCAGTGCGCCGCGGCAACGGCCGTCGCGCGTCGCCTCTCGTCTCACATGCGCCTATGGAAACCTCCTCCTTATCGGCCTTCGACCTGGCCCGCGTGCAGTTCGCGTTTACCGTCTCCTTCCACATCGTGTTTCCCGCGCTGTCGATCGGCCTCGCCAGCTTCATCGCCGTGCTCGAAGCGTGCTGGCTCAAGACCGGCAATGGCTTTTACAAGGACCTGTGCGTGTTCTGGTCGAAGATCTTCGCGGTTGCGTTCGGCATGGGCGTCGTGTCCGGCGTCGTGATGAGCTATCAGTTCGGCACCAACTGGTCCGGCTTCTCGGCATTCGCAGGCCCCGTCACCGGCCCGCTGCTGATGTACGAAGTGATGACCGCGTTTTTTCTCGAAGCAGGCTTCCTCGGGATCATGCTGTTCGGCTGGAACCGCGTGAGTCCGCGCGCGCATTTCGGCGCGACGCTGATGGTCGCGATCGGCACGCTGATCTCGACGTTCTGGATTCTCGCGTCCAACAGCTGGATGCAGACGCCGCAAGGCTTCGACATCGTGAATGGCCACGTCGTGCCGACCGACTGGTTCAAGATCATCTTCAACCCGTCGTTCCCGTATCGTCTCTCGCATATGGCGATCGCCGCGTTCATCGTCGCGGCGCTCGTCGTCGCGGCCACCGGCGCGTGGCATCTGCTGCAAGGCCGCCGCGACCCCGCGGTGAAAAAGATGTTCTCGATGGCGCTCGGGCTGCTGCTCGTGCTCGCGCCGGTTCAGGCGTTCGTCGGCGACGCGCACGGCCTGAACACGCGCCAGTACCAGCCGGCGAAGATCGCCGCGATCGAAGGTCTTTGGGATACCGAAACGAATGGCACCGCGCTGAACCTGTTCGGCATTCCGGACATGAAAGCCGAAACGACGCGCTATCGCGTCGCGATTCCGCACCTCGGCAGCCTGATCCTCACGCACAGCTGGGACGGCCAGATTCGCGGACTGAAATCGTTCCCGCCCGACGAGCGGCCCAATTCGACGCTCGTCTTCTGGACGTTTCGCGTGATGATCGGCTTCGGCATACTGATGATCGTGCTCGCTGCCGCGGGCTTCGCGCTGCGCCGCCGCGGCACGCTGTACGACGCGCGCTGGTTCCAGCGCTTCGCGCTCGCGATGGGCCCGACCGGATTCATTACGCTGCTCGCCGGCTGGGTCACGACGGAAGCGGGCCGCCAGCCGTGGGTCGTCTATGGCGTGATGCGCACCGCGCAGGCGGTGTCGCCGCTCGCCGCACAGGAGGTCGGCCTGTCGCTGATGGCGTTCGTGACCGTCTACTTCCTCGTGTTCGGGATGGGCATCTATTACATCCTGAAGCTGATCCGCACCGGTCCCGCGCTGCCCGGTAAAACGCCGGACGCTTCGCTTCCTGCTCCCGGCGAAGCGGGCCCGCTCGCGCGCCGACCGCTCGCCGCCGCCGACCGGCTGATCGACGCTTAAAGCTCATAACGACGAGGCAAAACGAAAATGGACGTCACCGTAATCTGGGCAGCGATCATCGCGCTCGGCGTATTCCTGTATGTCGTGCTGGACGGCTTCGATCTCGGCATCGGCATCGTCTTTCCGCTCTTCCCCGACGAGCGCGAGCGCGACCTGATGATGAACACCGTCGCGCCGGTCTGGGACGGCAACGAAACGTGGCTCGTGCTCGGCGGCGCCGGGCTGTTCGCCGCGTTTCCGATCGTCTACTCGACCGTGCTGTCCGCGCTGTATCTGCCGCTCGTGTTCATGCTCGCCTGTCTGATCTTTCGCGGCGTGTCGTTCGAGTTGCGCGCGAAGTCCAATCGCACGAAGTATTTGTGGGACCTCGCGTTCATTGGCGGATCGGCCGGCGCGGCCTTTTTTCAGGGCATCGCGCTCGGCGCGTTCCTGCAGGGACTGCCGATCGACAACGGACGCTTTGTCGGCGATGCATTCGGCTGGCTCACACCGTTCACGCTGCTGACGGGCTTCGGTGTCGTCGTCACGTATGCGCTGCTCGGCTGCTGCTGGCTCGTTGCGAAGACCGAAGGCGACCTGCAGCGACGCCTGCACCGGATCGTGTGGCCGCTGACGGTCGTGCTGCTCGTGTTCGTCGCGATCATCAGCCTGTGGACGCCGCTGCAATCGCCCGAAATCGCGATGCGCTGGTTCGACTCGGGACTGCTGTGGCGACTCGCGCCGGTGCCGCTGCTCGTCGCCGCGTGTGCCGCGTGGATGCGGCGTGCGGTGCGCCACCGTCAGCACACGACGCCGTTCATCGCCGCGCTCGGACTTGTGCTGCTCGGCTATGTCGGGCTGCTCGTGAGCCTGTGGCCGTATGCGATTCCGCACAGCGTCACGCTATGGGAAGCGGCCGCGCCGCGTTCGAGCCAGATGTTCACGCTCGTCGGCGCCGCCGTGATCCTGCCGGTGATTCTCGGCTATACGACGTTGGGTTACTGGGTGTTCCGCGGCAAGGTGAGCCATGCAGACGAGCACTACCACTGAGCGTCGCCGGCTGCCCGGCTGGCTATGGTTCGTGCTGCTGTGGTGTTTCGGCGTGGGCGCGGCGGTCAGCGTCGGCTTCGCGTTCAAACTGCTGACGAACCTGACGCTGTTCGCAGTGGCGAAGTAGCGCGGCCGCCGCTCACCAGACCCCCGGCACGAACCGGTAACGCACGCGCTGCCGGTACTCGCGATAACCGGGCAGCCCTTCGACGAGCACGCGCTCTTCCCTCACCGCGCGATAGCCGAGCGCGGCGGTGAGCAGCGGCATGCACGCGAGCCCCCACCACGAGCCGAGCATCAACGGCGTGCCGATGAAAAACAGCATCGCCGCCGCATACATCGGATGCCGAACGATTGCATAAGGGCCGCTGTCGACCACTTTGTGCCCGCGCTTGTGCTGGATTTCCACCATCGGCGTCGCGAAGTGGTTCGCGCGGTACACGTCGCGCGTCAGCCAGAAAACGACGAACACGGCAATCGCGCCGACGACGTTCAGCCACAGCGGCACGCGCGACCAGCCGAAGCGCACCCCGTCGAAGCCCATCAGCGCGAGCCACGCGAACATGCCGACGAGCACGATGCTCATGAACACGCGGTCCCACGCCTGCTGATCGCGCGAGATGAACGGCCGCATCCGCTCGACGAGCAGATCGGGATCGACGCGCGCCAGCCACAGCCCGACCCAGATCCCGACCACGCCGATTTCCAGCAGATACAGCCACGCGGCGAGCCACGCGAGCGTGCCCGCCGCGGCGAACAGCACGGCGCCCATCACGACGAGCGACAACAACGTCTGCATGACGAGCCGGACGATCATCGCCGTACTCCTTCTCAAGGCCTCGCGCCGCGCCCGGCAATGCGCGCGTACAGCGCGTCGATGTCGAGGCCCGCGGTGTCGATGTCGAAGCGCTCGCACAGGCACGCGTCGAGTTCGTCGGCGCTGCCGAGCGTGCGCTCGCGGCGCCGCCACGCAACGTCGCATTCCGTGTAGCGGTCGTTGAACAGCATCGCGCGGCCGTCCGGCAACGGCCGGCACACGAGCAGATGGTTCGTGAACAACGCATCCGGCGACGTCGACGTGTACCAGTTCGACACTTCGTAATCGACCGGCTCTGCGCGCACGGTGTCGAAGCGATAGACGGGCTTCCATTCGTCGCCGATGCGCGCGAAAACCGTGTACGTGCCGTCCGGCGCATCGTCGATGCGTGCTGCCTCGTGCGGCGTCGGCTGCACGTCGCGCGACGCGAGCGCAAGCGGCGCGCATAGCGTGATGCCGCCGAAGCCGACATCCGCGATCCACGCAACGCCATCGATTTCCACACGCAACAGCATGTGCGTGCGCGGCGTGACCGCGTCCGGTGCGCGGCCGAACAGCACGCGCGCGGCGAGCGGCGTCACGTGAAATCCAAACTGCGTCAGCGCGTACAGAAACAGCGTGTTGTGCTCGAAGCAGTACCCGCCGCGCCGCCGGTCCACGAGTTTCGCGGCGATCGAATCGATGTCGAGCGCCACGCGCCGCCCCATGAACGGATCGAGGTCTTCGAACGGTATCGCGAACGGATGCAGGCGATGCAACTCGCGCAGCACGGCGAGCGTCGGCGCACGTTCACCGCGATAGCCGATTCGGGCCAGGTAGCGATCGAGCAGCGCGGCGTCGGTCATCGCACTCATTCTGGCAGTACTTCGCCCTTCGTTTCGGGTGCGAACGGAATCACGAACAAGCCGACGACGAACGCGAGCGCCGTCAACGCGACCGGCACGCCGAGCGTGTGCATGCTGAGCACGGCCGCGCCGAGCAGAAAGTTCACGCCCGCGCCGACGAATCGCCCGACCGACGTGCAGAACGCAAACGCGGTCGCGCGCATGCGCGTTTCGTATTGCTCGGGCAGCCACAGGCTGAACAGCGCGAAGTTGCCGCCGAAGAAGCCGAGCACGAACAGCCACGCGATGAACGGCACGAGTCCATGTGGAAGATAGAACGCCCAGCCGAAGCTCGCCGCGATCGACAGCGCCATCCCCGTGAAATACACGGCGAGCGTCCACCGGCGTCCGATGCGCTCCGCGAGCGGCGGCAGTGCAAGGCAGCCGAGTATCGTGCCGATCGACAGGATGCCGGTTGCGATCGACGCGGTGCGGATCGCATCGGCCTTGTTCGCGCCGGCGCGCGTCGCCAGCTGGATCACCGCGGAAGGCTCGTACACGGCGCCCGCCCACAGACCGATGATCGCGATCGTCAGCAGCGTGCACGCAGCCCAGGTGCGACGTCGATACGGAGCACTGAAGATCTCGCGCAGCGGCCGCGTGTGCACGACGCGCGCTTCGGCTTTGCGCCACTTGTCCGTCTCCTTCACGCGCAACAGCACCATGATCGCCACGACGACCGGCACCGCGCCGGTCAGGAACATCGCGCGCCAGCCGAAGCGCACGCCGATCGTGTAGTTCAGCGCGGCCGCAATGAAGAAGCCGACGTAATAGCCCGTCTGCAGATAGCCGGCGCCCATCTTGCGCCGGTCTTCGGGCCACGCCTCGGCGACGTAGGTGCCGGCGAGCGCCCATTCGCCGCCGATGCCGACGCCCGCGAGAAAGCGGTAGAAGCCTAATTCCCACACGTTTTGCGCGGTGGCCGCGAGGCCCGTGAAGATCGCGAACATGAAAATCGTCCCCGCGAGCACGCGCGTGCGGCCGAAGCGGTCGGCGATCGGCCCCCAGATGAACGACAGCCCCCACCCGACGAGGAACAACGCAAAGAGAATCGAGCCCGCGAGGCCGATGTTGCTCGCACTGGCTACAAAGCCGGAACGCGGCAACAACTCCGCGAGCGCAGGCGTGAGCACGAGCGCGTAGATGAACGAATCCATCCCGTCGAGCGTCCAGCCTGCCCATGCTCCCCAGAAGCCTGCGATTTGCGAACGGTTCAGCGGCGTGCGCCGTCGCGCGTTGCGCGCGGCTCCGGTGATCGTATTCATGACGCTCCTCTTCCGATGCTCCAGTGATGTCCGGCCAATCGAGACGATTCGATCGGGATGACTTCCGCGCTGCGTGTATCGGCAGCGGCTCGCGGGCGCATCTGTCGTGCCCGCCGGTCCGCTGAAGACCCGTCTTTTGCGGGTTTTTTCCGGCTGGCGCCGGTCGCGTTTTATATATAATATTCAATCTTATGAGCGATGCAACGAATGGTTTTCCCCTGGAAAGCGGGAACGCAGCGAACGGATTGCCAGTCGCTTCGACGCCGCGCACCAGCACCTCTCGCATGATCGCCGACTCGTTGCGAGCGGCCATCGTCGACGGCACGCTCGCGCCCAGCGCGCCGTTGCGTCAGGACGCGATTGCGCGCCACTTCTCGGTCAGTGCGATTCCGGTGCGCGAGGCGCTGCGGCAACTCGCGAGCGAAGGCTGGGCGACGATCGAGGTGCACAAGGGCGCGTGCGTCGCGCCGCTGTCCGCCGACGAAGCGCGCGAAATCTACGAAATGCGCTCGGCGCTCGAAAGTCTTGCGCTCGGCCTCGCGATTCCGCAACACACCGCTGCGACGCTGCGCGAAGCGACCACGCTATGCAGCGCGGCGAAACGCGAGCGCGACCCTTCGCTCTACGTCGCCCGCAACGAAGCGTTCCATCACAGCCTGTACGCGCCGAGCGCGCGACCGCGCCTGCTCGACACGATCGCGACGCTGCACCGTCGCGGCGAACGCTATCTGCGGCTGAAGCTCGACTTCCCGCAGTTCAAGCGCGAGTCGGACGCCGACCACGCGGAGATTCTCGCGGCGGTCAAGCGCGGCGACGCGGCCGCTGCGCGCTCGCTCGTCAGCGCCCATTTGCTCGGCACCGGCGAGCTGATCTATCGCTTCCTGACGACGAACGCAGCCGCCGACGATGCCCCCGCGCGTCGCACGCGGGCTCGCGCGTCGTCTTCCCGCACGAGGACCTGACACGCCGATGAGCCCCGCTTCCACCGAATCCCTCGCGGCCGCGCCGCGCTCATGGACCACGCGGCGCGACGAGAAGGCGCGCCGTCTCGCGGCCGTCGCCGGCTGGCTCGAAGACGGCGTGCTGCCCACGCAACGCCTGACCGACGCGCTCGAACAGCTGATCCGTCCCGGCGACCGGGTCGCGCTCGAAGGCGACAACCAGAAGCAGGCGGATTTTCTGTCGCGCTCGCTCGCGAAGGTCGATCCCGCGAGGGTCCATGACGTCCATCTGCTGATTTCCAGCATCAGCCGTCCTGAGCATCTGACGCTGTTCGAGCGCGGCATCGCGCATCGCGTCGATTTCTCGTATGCGGGCGCGCAGAGCCTGCGCGTCGCGCAACTGCTCGAAGACGGGCAACTCGAAGTCGGCGCGATTCATACGTACGTCGAACTCTATGCGCGGATGTTCGTCGATCTGACGCCACAGGTCGCGCTGTTGTGCGCGGAGAAGGCGGACCGCCACGGCAATCTGTACACGGGACCGAACACCGAGGACACGCCGACGATTGCCGAGGCCGCCGCCTTCAGCCAGGGCATCGTGATCGTGCAGGTCAACGAGATCGTCGACGAACTGCCGCGCGTCGATATTCCGGGCTCGTGGGTCGACATCGTCGTGCAGGCCGACCGGCCCTACGCGGTGGAGCCGCTTTTCACGCGCGATCCGCGTCACATCGGCGACCTGCAGGTGCTCACTGCGATGATGGTCATCAAGGGCATTTACGCACCGTATGGCATTACCGCGCTCAATCACGGCATCGGCTTCGACACCGCCGCAATCGAACTGCTGCTGCCGACTTATGGCGAATCGCTCGGCCTGAAAGGCAAGATCTGCCGCAACTGGACGCTCAATCCGCACCCCACGCTGATCCCCGCCATCGAATCGGGTTGGGTCGACAGCGTGCACTGCTTCGGCAGCGAGGTCGGCATGGAAGCGTACATCGCTGCGCGCCCCGACGTGTTCTTCACCGGCGCGGACGGCAGCCTGCGATCGAACCGCGTGCTGTGCCAGATGGCGGGGCAATACGGCGTCGACCTGTTCATCGGCTCGACATTGCAGATCGACGCGGACGGCAACTCGTCGACCGTCACGCGCGGCCGGCTTGCCGGTTTCGGCGGCGCGCCGAACATGGGCCACGATCCGCGCGGACGACGCCACGCGAGCGAAGCGTGGCTCAAGCTGATGAAGGACACGGGGCCGGTGTCGCGTGGACACAAGCTCGTCGTGCAACTCGCGGAAACCTGGAAGAAAGGCGGCGAGCCGACGTTCGTCGACGAACTCGATGCGATCGCGGTGGGCCGCGCGAGCGGCATGCCCGTCGCGCCGGTGATGATCTATGGCGACGATGTGAGCCATGTCGTCACCGAGGAAGGGATCGCGCATCTGCATCGCGCGGAGGGCCTCGACGAGCGGCGCGCCGCGCTCGCGGCCGTCGCCGGGGTGACGCCGGTCGGGTTGCGCGCGAACGCCGACAAGACCGCCGAATTGCGCCGGCGTGGGATCGTGCAGTATCCGGAGGACCTCGGCATCCGTCGCGGCGACGCGAAGCGGTCGCTGCTCGCCGCGCGCAGCATCGACGATCTCGTCACGTGGTCGGGCGGACTGTACGCGCCGCCCGCGCGTTTTCGCAGCTGGTGAACGCGATGCACGCGCTTGCCGCTTCGCCCGAACCCGACACGGCACGTCGTGCGAGCGACGACGTCGTCGTCACGCTGCGTGGGTGCGGTCCCGCAACGCTCACATCGGATGCGCTGCTCGCCCGCTTCGCCCGCGATGCGTTGATCGACGAAGCGCGGCTCACACCGAAGCCGGCGCTCGTCGATGCCCGCGGCAGCGGCGCACATCGCGATCTCGATCTCGCGACGATGCTGCGCTCCGCGCACACGCTCGAACCGACGTTCGCGGCGCTCGCACGAGCGGCGCGGCGCGCGCGCCCCGGCATTGCGCTGCGCACCGAACTCGCGCGCGTCGGCCGCGCGGGCGAAGCCGCGATGCTGCGCGCGACGAACGGCAGCAACGCGCATCGCGGCGCGATCTGGATCGTCGGTCTGCTGGTGGCTGGCGCGGCGATCCGCGATGCCGCGCCTCATGACGGCATCCACACGGACGCCGCACGAATCTGCGACACAGGTGCGCAAATCGCGCGACACGACGATCTGCGCGCGACGCCGATCGACAGCCACGGCGAGCGCGTGCGTGTGCGCTATCAGGCAGGCGGCGCGCGTCGCGAAGCGCAGGAAGGTTTTCCGCACGTGCTGTGCGTGGGGCTGCCCGCGCTGCACGCGGCGCGCGAGCGCGGCGACGACGAGCGCATCGCGCGCATCGACGCGCTGCTTGCGATCATCGCGTCGCTCGACGACACCTGCGTGCTGCATCGCGCAGGCCTCGCCGGTCGCGACGCCGCACAACAGGGCGCGCGTCGCGTGCGCTCGCTCGGCGGCGTCGCGACGCGCGCGGGCCGCGCCGCATTCGACGCGCTGGAACGCGCGCTGCTTGCACTGAACGCATCGCCGGGCGGCGCGGCCGACCTGCTCGCCGCCACGCTGTTCATCGACCGGCTGATTCATCACCGTACCCGTACAAGGATGGCTTCATGGAACAACTGACATTCGAATACCCGGCAGCGCGCGCGGTGACGACGCGCGCGCACGTCGGCGTGGTCGGCTCGGGGGATCTCGAAGTGCTGCTGCAACCCGCCGATGCGATGCACGCGCGCGTGGTCGTGCAAACGAGTGTCGACGGCTACTCGCATATCTGGAAGAGCGTCCTCGACCGCTTTTTCACGCGCTACGACGGCGCCGCGCTCATCGCGATCAACGACTTCGGCGCGACGCCGGGCGTCGTCGCGCTGCGCCTCGCGGAGGCGGTCGAGGCCGCGGAAGACAATGGCAACGGAGCACGATCATGAGCACGGCCGGGTCCAATGAATCGACGATGCTGCTGCACGACAGCTTCATCGAATTGACCGCGCGCGAGCGGGCGCGCTCGCTGCTCGACGCGGGCACGTTCCGCGAATTGCTCGGACCGTTCGACCGGCTCGAATCGCCGTGGCTGCCTTTGCAGGGCATCGTGTGCCAGGCCGACGACGGCGTCGTGATCGCGCGCGGCGCGATCGACGGCGAGCCGGCCGTCGTCGCCGCGATCGAGTCGGCGTTTCAGGGCGGCAGCATCGGCGAAGTGGCGGGCAGCAAGATTGCGGCGGCGCTGGAACTCGCGCTCGCGGACTGCGAGCGCGGGCACATCGTGCGGCCCGTCGTGCTGTTCGAAACAGGCGGCGTGCGGCTGCAGGAAGCGAATCTCGGGCTCGCTGTGATCGCCGAGATCCAGGCGGCGATCGTCGCGTTGCGGCGACATGTGCCGGTGGTCGGCGTGATCGCCGGGATGGTCGGCTGCTTCGGCGGCATGTCGCTCGCGGCGGCGCTGTGCTCGTATCTCGTGATGACGAAGCAAGGCCGTCTCGGCATGAACGGCCCGGAGGTGATCGAACAGGAGGCCGGCATCGACGAACTCGATGCGAGCGACCGCCGTGCCGTCTGGCAACTGATCGGCGGCGAACAGCGCACGCGGACCGGCTTTGCGGATGCGCTCGTCGACGATGCGACCGATGCGGTGCGCGCCGCCGTGCGCGAGATGTTCGCGCACGGCGTGCGGGCTTCGCATCGCAGCGAGCAGGTGGACGGCTATCTGGCGAAGCTCGCGGCAGTCGATCCGGCTACGGTGACGCCCGATGCGATGCGATCCGTTTTCATTGCTTCGTCATCCGTATCGAATGGAGGCTCCGCATGACCAACGACATGACGATGACCCGTGGCGCGATCTGGCTGAATGCGCTGGCGGGCGGAACGCGCGGCGCCGCGCCCGTCTGGTGCGCAGACGCGCCGCTCGGCGACGATATCGCGCGCTTCGTCGCCGTCGTGCCCGATGCGTCGAACCGCTTCGCGCGCGCCCGCGACAACGTCGTCGGCCTCGAACAGGGCTGGCGACTCGCGCAGGCCGTGCGCGAAGCGGTAAACGAGGATGCCGCGCGCGCCGAGCCGCGCGCGCGCCGGCCGATCGTCGCGATCGTCGACGTGAAGAGCCAGGCGTACGGCTATCGCGAGGAGATGCTCGGCATTCACCTCGCGTGCGCGGCGGCCGTCGATGCCTACGCGAGCGCGCGGCTCGCCGGGCATCCGGTGATCGCGCTGATCGTCGGCCCGGCGATGTCCGGCGCGTTCCTCGCGCACGGGTATCAGGCGAACCGGATCGTCGCGCTCGATGCCCCCGGCACGCTGGTCCACGCGATGGGCAAGGAGGCCGCCGCGCGCGTCACGCGCCGCAGCGTGGACGAACTCGACGCGCTCGGCGAGACGATCGTGCCGATGTCGTATTCGATGACGTCGTTTGCGAAGCTCGGGCTGCTCGACCAGTTGATCGAAGGCGTCGATGCCGATGCGCCCGACGGCGCGCAGATCGAACGCGTCCGGTCGGTGCTGGTCGACATGGTGCAAAACGCACGCGAGGATGCGACGCGTGATTTGTCGCGTCGTTTGCGCAACGATGCCGCCGGGCGCACGCGGGCTGCGTCGATCGAAGTGCGGCGGCGGCTCGCCGCGCAGTGGGATGCGGCGTAATGAGCGCGAGCGACGGTGGAGCGCTCGCCGGTCCGGTCATCGATGCCCGTCCGTTGCGCCCGCACGATCTGCTGCTTCTACGACGGCTGCGACTCGATGCAGATGCCCCCGACTGGCTGCAAGCCGCATTCTCGCGTACGCCGTTCGCCGTCGTGCGACGTGCGCCCTCTGCCAGCGGATGTATCGCGATCGGCGTGCGCGGCGCGACGCGTGCGCAACGATTCGGCACCTGGACCGCGGCGGCCGACATCGAAGCCGCGTTCGCGCCGGAACACCTGACCACGAGCGAACCCGCCGACGGACGCAGTGCATTGCCCGCATTCGCGGCGCTCGCGCGGTTGCGCGATACGCGCTCGACCCTGCACGACTTCGCGTGGGGGCCGACAGGCAGCGCGGGTTTCGAACTCGCGTCACGCACGTTGACGGTCAACGAATCGAGCGACCTCGATCTGCTGATCCGCATGCCCGATCGCAGCGACACGGCCACGATCCGCGCGCTGGCTCGTGCGCTCGGCGATGCGTCGTCGCACACCGGTGCCCGCATCGACGCACAACTGGAAACACCGGCGGGCGGCGTCGCGCTCGCCGAACTGGCCGCCGGGAAGCCTCGCGTGCTCGCGCGTTCGGCGAGCGGCGCACGGTTCGTCGCCGACCCGTGGGACGCGGCATGACGCTCGCGCTGGTCTTCCCGGGACAGGGCGCGCAAACCGAGGGTTTTCTGCACCGCCTGCCGGACCACGATGCGGTTCGCGCGACGCTCGACGAAGCGTCGGCCACGCTAGGCATCGACGTCACGACGCTCGACACCGCCGACGCGCTGCGCTCCACGGTGTCCGTGCAGGTCGCGCTGACGGTGGCCGGCGTCGCGATTGCGCGCGTGCTCGCGAGCGTCGGTCTGGACGCGGCATTCCACGCGGGCCTGTCGGTTGGCGCGTACGCGGCGGCCGTCAGTTGCGGGGCGGTCGCGTTCGGCGACGCGCTGCGGATGGTCCGCGAGCGCGCGCAACTGATGGAATCGGCGTGGCCCTCCGGCTATGGACTCGCCGCAATCAGCGGGCTGAACGAAACGCAGATCGAAGCGCTCGCTGCCGATACGGCCTATGCGGGCGGCGATGGTGAACGCGTCTACGTCGCGAATGTGAACGCGCCGCGCCAGATAGTCGTTGCCGGCGCCGACGCCGCGCTAGACGCATTCGCCGCGCGCGCACTCGATGCCGGTGCGCGGCGCGCGCTGCGTCTCGCCGTCACAGTTCCTTCGCATTGCCAACTATTGGACGACGCGACGAACCAGCTTGTCGAGTGGTCGAAAGACATTCCATTCGGCGCGCCGCAGGGCATTTACGTCGACAATCGCGGAGGCCGGCCGCTACGCAGCGGCGACGCGATCCGCGACGACCTCGCGACCAACATGAGCCACACGGTTCGCTGGTTCGACGCGCTGACGTTGATGGTCGAGTCGGGCGCGACGGTGTTCGTGGAAGCGCCCCCCGGCGAAGTGCTCACGGACATTACGCGCGAACACTATCCGGAAGTGACAGCCGTCGCCGCAACCGGGTTGGCGGCGACCCGGCTGGCCGCGATCGTGCAACGCCGGCTCGGGGATTTATGCGCATAAAGCGTATTTCTGGTAGCTCACGTATCCGCGGGAAAGACATTAAAGCTAGAAATGCAACATTCGGCGGAAATATGCGCAAAATTCGGTCGATCATCTCAAAATGAAGATCACCGCACGCCCGGCGCAACGATTCGAAACGTCAGATTCACCCGCTCTGCCGCGATACCGCTCTCTTTCGGCACCCGATGCCGCCACTGCGCCTGAGTCTGCCCGCGCATCACGAGCAGGCTTCCGCTCGACAACCGGAAGGACCGCACGACGCCGGTCGCGTTGTGCCGCAGATCGAAGCGGCGTGTCGCGCCGAGGCTCAGCGACGCGATCACCGGCTCCGCGCCCAGCTCGCGCTCCTTGTCGGCATGCCAGCCCATGCTGTCCGCGCCGTTGCGATATCGGTTCAGCAGCACACTGTTAAAACGCACGCCGCACACCGCATCGACCGCATCGCGCAGTTCCGCGACTGCGGGCGACCACGGCTGCGGCACGTTGCGGATGCCCGAGTACACATACACCGCGTCCCGCTCGCCTTGCCACGCGGTCAGGCGCGGCAACGCGACCGTGCCGCCCGGCGTGCGAATGGTGTCCTGTTGCCAGGTGGTCTCGGCGATCACGCGCTCGAGCATCGAAGCGGCCGCATCGGGCGCGAGCCATTGCGGATACCAGTCGACTTCGGGTTGTGGCGCATCGTCGAATAGATCGAACATCATGAAGGGGCGAAGCGAAAGAGCGATCGGACTCGCAGTGTCGCACGGGCGCATCCGGAATGCGGTCGTGCGAATGAATCGCGCGGCGACGCGCGATGCAGCACGCCTCCCAAATCAGCTGAACAGCGCGATATAGAACACCACTGCGCCGATCAGCGCGCCGACGAAGCAGAAGCCCTCGGGCGTGTCGTCGGTCGTGCGCGAACGCAGCCACCCGCCAACGAAACCGAACAGCCCCGCGATACCGAGCGCGACGAACATCATCACGACATAGAACAGCGCGCTTCGTCCCAGTTCGGAGAACTTGATATGTCTGACGCCGAGATACAGTGCGAGCGCCATGATCGATACCACCACGAGTGGCAACATCACGTGGCTACCCTCGTAGCCGACATGGCGAACGGGTTGTTGATCGTGCCCGACGGGCTTCATCGTTTTCATGATGCCTCCCCCACCCATGTGCGCGTCCGCGCAACCGGCCCGCCTGTGAAGCGCGATTTCGCTGCGCCGTGACAGACCTTGAATCGAGCATAGATCATCCGGTGCATGGCTTCAATGGACGTTTAATTGCCCGCTCGAACCCGCACACAGCAACGCGCGTGCCGTCCGCGCAGGTGCAGTTCGCCGGCGCTTCGTCCTCGCACCTGCCGTGCTGCATCGCGCGATCGCAGCGAGCGTCCGCCCCTTCGCGCCATCTCGCGGCGTCGACACCTGTCGCCGGTGCATTGCAGCAATGGATGCCGCGCCATCGATTCGACGCCCGGCAGAGCTGGCGCGCTACCGGTAGAATGCTCCGCAGCCTGAGCCTCCCGTCGTCTCTTTCCGCGTCTACCCCATGCCCCGCCTTTCATTCTTCGTTCGCTTTCTGACCATCGGCGTACTGCTGCACGTGTACGTTGGCTTCCGGCTCATTCCCGACCTGCCCGTACCCGCGTTCGGCAAGTGGCTCGCGGTGCTGTGGCTCGTGCTGTCGTGCGTGCTGATTCCGATGGGCATGCTTGCGCGCCGCATCGAGCGCCAGCCGTTCGGCGACCGCGTCGCGTGGATAGGCCTGCTGGCGATGGGCTTTTTCTCGTCGCTTCTGATGCTCACTATCGTGCGCGATATCGTGCTCGCGTCGCTGATGACCATCGACTCGATCTGGCCGCACGCGATCGATCTCGTCGATGCGCGCACCGGCAGTGCAGTCGCGGTCATTGCGGCCGCGGTGCTGACCAGCGCGATCGGTTTCGTCAACGCGCGGCGCCGCGCTCGCATTCTGAACGTCGACGTGCCGATCCCCGGATTGCCGGCCGCCCTCGAAGGCTTCACGATCGCGCAGATCAGCGACGTGCACGTCGGCCCGACGATCAAGAGCAACTACGTGGAAGCGATTGTCGACGCGGTGAACCGGCTCGGCGCGGACGTCGTCGCGATCACCGGAGACGTGGTGGACGGCAGCGTCGCGCAGCTTTCGCGGCATACGGCGCCGCTCGGGCGCCTGCACGCGAATCATGGCGTCTATCTGGTGACCGGCAATCACGAGTACTACTCCGGCGCCGACGCATGGATCGCGGAATTCCGCCGCATCGGTCTCACGGTACTGGTGAACGAACACGTCGTGATCGAACACGATGGCGCCCGCCTCGTGCTGGCCGGCGTGACCGATTACACCGGCGGCCAGTTCGACGCCGCGCATCGCAGCGATCCGGCTGCCGCGATCGAAGGCGCGCCGCACGACATAGAGACGCGCGTGCTGCTCGCGCATCAGCCTCGCACCGCCCACGCGGCCGCCGACGCGGGCTTCACGCTGCAGTTGTCCGGTCATACGCATGGCGGCCAGATATTTCCGTGGAATTTCCTCGTGCGACTGCAGCAGCCATTCACCGCAGGGCTCGCGAAACTCGACAGCCTGTGGGTCTACACGAGCCGGGGCACCGGCTACTGGGGACCGCCGAAGCGCCTCGGCGCGCCTTCGGAAATCACTCGCGTGCGCCTCGTCGGCGGCGGAGATCTTCAGGCGAACTGATCGACGCAGGTCGCGCACCGGCGGCTGGTGTCGCCGCCGGCGACCGGCAATACGGTGCCCGTGATATAGCTCGCGTCGTCCGACGCGAGAAAGAGGATTGGCGCGACCTGTTCGTCGATGCCGCCATGGCGCCGGAAGAACGTCGAATCGGTGACCGGCGGAACCCAACCGCCTCGCTCACCCAGGCTTCTTCCTGTTCGTTGTCGCCGTCGGCGTTGCGCGCAGTCCGCCGCGGCGGGGCGTCGGTGCCGCCTGGCGCCGTCGCGACGACGCGAATGTTGTGCTCCGCGTATGGCACACAAACCGCCCTTCGTTTTCGCTGCATTCGCCGGAAGTGCGCGGCTTCATCGCCACCTTCGTGGCGTTTTCGTCCGGCCTGGCACGCACGGAACGCTTCAAGATCATCGGCGGTGCCCATGCACAGCAAGCCGCAGGCGTGGCTGCCGTCGAAGAAAAGGAAAACGTGTGCACATCGATGCGTCACGGCGCCGGGCTACCGTTATCATGGGGACCGCGTGCGACGCTCGCTGCCAACGCGCATCGCCATTGCCATCGTCGTCGCCCGGTTTTCAAAGGATGATTCGTTCATGGACGGCAATCACAACCTCCATCGGAATGCGTTCTATCTTCTGTTGTTCGCGGTGTCCGTTGCGCTGTGCTTCGTGCTCGCGCCGCTTTTCAGCGCCATTCTGTGGAGCGTGATTCTCGCGCTGATCTTTCAGCCCGTGCAGCGCCGGCTTGTCGTGCGCTTTCGGCAGCGCCGCAACCTTGCCGCGCTGATCACGCTGCTGTTGTGCGTCGTCATCGTGATCCTGCCCGCGCTGTTCGTCACCGCTACGCTGATTCAGCAGATCGCGTTCGCGTATGCGCAAATCCGCTCGGGCAGCACCGACATCGGCGCGCACTTCAGCGAGGTGGTGCACGCGCTGCCACCCTCCGTGCAGAACCTGCTCGCACGCTACGATCTGATGGATCTGTCCGGCCTGCAGCAACGCCTGTCGACGAGCGCGGCGGAGGCGTCCCAGTGGATCGCGCATCAGGCGCTGAGCCTCGGGCAGAACACGATCCAGTTCGTCGTCAGCTTCGGCGTGATGCTGTATTTGTTCTTCTTCCTCGTCCGCGACGCGCAGCCCCTCTCGCGTGTGATTCGCGATGCGATTCCGCTCGACGACGCGCACAAGCAGCACCTGCTGCACAAGTTCACCACCGTGATACGCGCCACCGTGAAGGGCAATCTGGCCGTCGCGGTCGTGCAGGGCACGCTCGGCGGACTCGCGCTATGGACGGTCGGCGTGCACGGCGCGCTGCTGTGGGGCGCGGTGATGGCGCTGCTGTCGCTGCTGCCCGCCGTGGGCGCCGCGCTCGTGTGGGCGCCGGTGGCGATCTACCTGATCGCGACCGGCGCGCTGATCAAGGGCATCGGCCTCGCGCTGTTCGGCACACTCGTGATCGGCACCGTGGACAACCTGCTGCGTCCGATCCTGGTCGGCAAGGACACGCGGCTGCCGGACTGGGTCGTATTGATCTCGACGCTCGGCGGCATTTCGCTGCTCGGCATCAACGGCTTCGTGATCGGGCCGCTGATCGCGGCGTTGTTCATCAGTTGCTGGGATCTGCTTCGACGCAATCAGCGCGGCGACGGCGACTGAGCCGCCGCCCGTCCGTCACGACGAGGCATGCACCGGCAGGCCGCCGCGGCTCGCTCGCGGCGAATCGGGCTCCGGCAGCGAGCGCGCCTGACCGTCGTCGACCGCAACCGAGAAGCCGAACGTGTTCACGCCTTCCGCGCTGCGCACGAACACCGAGCCGCCATGCATCTCGGCAACGGCCTTCACGATCGACAGTCCGAGCCCGTGATTCTCATGGCTGTTCGAGCGCGCTTCCTGCAGGCGGTAGAAGCGATCGAAGATGTGCTCGCGCGCCACGGAGTCGATCTGCTCGCCCGGATTCGACACTGCGATCTCCACCTGCCCGCGCTGCGGCGTGATCGTCACCTGCAGCGACGTGCCGGGTGGCGAGTGCTGGATCGCGTTCACGAACAGGTTGCTCATCGCGCGGCCGAACAACGACGTGTTCACGCACGCGGTCGCGTCGCCATGCAGCGCGACGGTCAATTGCGCTTCCTCCAGCGGCATTTCGAGGAAGTCGAGCATCCTCGACACTTCGGCGCGCAGCGACACGGCGGTCAGATCGGACGCGCGCTCGCCGCGATCGCAGCGCGACAGGAACAGCATGTCGTTGACGATCACGCGCAGTCGTTCGAACTCCTCCAGATTCGACTGCAGCGTCTGACTCAGTTGCAGCACCGAGCGATCGCGCGTCAGCGCGACCTGCGTCTGCCCGATCAGGATGCTGACGGGCGTGCGCAGTTCGTGCGCGACGTCCGCATTGAACGATTCGAGCCGCTCGTACGCGCGATCGAGCCGTTCCAGCGCGCCGTTGAACGACGTCGCCAGCTCGTGCAGTTCCTCGGGCAGTTCGCCGGCGTGCAGCCGCTGCCGGCGATTCGACGGGCTCAGCTGTGCGGCCTCGCGCGACAGGCGCGTGAGCGGCGCGAGGCCGAAGCGCGTCACCGCGCGGCTCAGCAGCGCAACCGCGATCGTCGACACGAGAATCAGCACCGCGAGCGCGATCCCGAAACGCCGCAGCATCAACTGCGTGCGCTCGCAGTCGGTGCCGACGACGAGCTTCACTTCGGGCCGCTCGCCGGCGGCGGGCACCATGTAGCTCGTCAGGATCACGTCGTAATTCTTGCCGGGCTGACGCACCATCAAGTGATTCGGTCCGAGCGACCCGTCCACGGTCCCGGTGATCGGCTCGCCGAAACTGAAGCGCGGATCGGCGCTTTCGACGTAGTAGTGCATCCGGCTGTCCGCGGGCGACAGATCGCGCAGTTTCTCCTGCACGAACGCCCACTTCGCGACGTTAGGCGCGTGGTCGACGATCAGTTCGGCGATCCGTGCCCGCGTGTCGAGTGTCTCGCGCAACTCGTTGAACAGCTGCCGCTTCATCAGCATGAAGAGCCCGCTGCCCGTCAACGTGAACACGACGAGCGACAGCGCCGCAAACATCGCCGACAGCCGCAGCGAGATCGAACGCTTCATGATCATGACGGACTCCCGTCCTCCCTCACTTCGAGCACGTAACCCATGCCGCGGATCGTGTGCAGCAGTTTCGCCGCATACGGACCGTCGAGTTTCGCGCGCAGCCGCTTGATCGCCGTTTCGACGACGTTCGCGTTGCTCTCGAAGTTCACGTCCCACACGAGTTCGGTAATCAGCGTCTTCGACAGGATCTCGCCACGCCGGCGCGCGAGCACCGACAGCAACTGGAATTCCTTCGCGGTGAGGTCGAGCCGCACGCCGTCGCGCATCGCCCGGCGGCTGATCAGGTCCACCTGCAGGTCGCCGACCGTGATCAGCGTCGATTCCTGCGCGCGCGCACGACGCGTCAGCGCACGCAGCCGCTCGACCAGTTCGAGAAACGAGAACGGCTTCGTCAGATAGTCGTCCGCGCCGTCGCGCAGACCGTGCACGCGGTCGTCCACGCGATCGCGCGCGGTCAGCATGATGACCGGCGTCTCCTTGCGCGCGCGCACCGCGCGCAGCACGCCGAAGCCGTCGAGCTTCGGCAGCATCACGTCGAGCACGATCACGTCGAAATCGTATTCGACGGCCATCCACGCGCCTTCCTCGCCGTCCATTGCCACATCGACGATCCAGCCCTGCTCGGTCAGCCCGCTGCGCAGGTAGTCGACTACCTTGCGCTCGTCTTCGATCACCAGTACTTTCATACCCCTTCCCCCTGATTCGCGCACGTCGCCGGCTGCGACACGGTCTCGTGCGTACGTTTCATCCCTTGCCGGCCGGCGCGCTGCTGCGCGCGACGGCTTCATCGGTCGCGGTCCATCCGCCGCCCAGTGCCTTCGCCAAAAATACGACCGTCGCGGCCTGCTGTCCGTGAATCTGCACCTGCTGGCGCTCGCTGGCAAGCAATTGCTGCTGCGCGTTCAGCACGTCGATGAACGCGACGAGCCCGCCCTGGTAGCGGTCGTTCGCGAGTTCGTACGATTTGCGCGCGTCGTCGACCGCCGATTGCGCATCCGACGATGCACTCGCCAGCACCGACAATCCCGTCACCGCATTCTGCACTTCCTGGAACGCGGTCAGCACCGTCTGCCGGTAATTCGCTTCGGCGGACTCATAGCCTGCCTTCGCGAACTCGACGCCGGCCGCGCGCTTGCCGCCGTCGAACACCACTTCGCTCGCCGCCGAGCCGAGCGACCAGATAAGGCTCGGCGCCGAAAACAGATTCGCGAACTGCGTCGATTCCCAGCCAATCGACGGCGACAACGTGATGTCCGGAAAATACGCGGCCCGTGCGACGCCGATCTGCGCATTCGCGGCGGCCATCGCGCGTTCCGCGGAGGCCACGTCCGGGCGACGCTGCAGCACTTCGCTCGGCACGCCGGTCGGCAGCGCAGGCACCGGCAGCGGCCCGATCTTCGGCGCAAGCACGAATTCGGGCGCCGGCGTGCCGATCAACAGCGCGATCGCATACTCGTATTGTGCGCGCTGGTTCACGAGCAGACGCACCTGCGTGCGCGTCGCGTCGAGCTGCGCCTTCTGTTGCAGCACATTCAATCCGGACACCGCGCCGAGGTCGTGCTGCGCATTCACGAAGTCGAGCGCCTTCTGCTGAAGGTCGATGGAGCGATTCATGACGTCGATCTCGTCGTCGAGTTCGCGCAATGCATAGTAGTCCGTTGCGACGTCGGCGGTCAGGACTACGCGCGCGTTCGCCAGATCGTCGCCGGCCTGCTGCGCCGATGCCTGAGCCGACTCGACCGTGCGCCGGATGCGCCCGAACAGGTCCAGCTCGTAGCTGACCGTCGGTCCGATCGTCAGGTCATTCTGGACCGTCGACATGTTCGGCGTCGAGTAGTTCAACTGCGGCCGGTTTGCGGATATTCGCGCTCGCGCGGCGCTCGCATCGAGCGTCACCTGCGGCGCCTGCCCGGACGACACCGACGCGAGCGTCGCGCGCGCCTGCTCATAGTGCGCGGCCGCCATGCGCAGCGTCTGGTTGTTTGCGAGTGCCTTCTGTTCGAGGGCGTCGAGTTGCGCGTCGTCGAACACGCTCCACCACTGCGGATCGAGCGGCGCGTGCGCGGGCTGCGCGACATGCCAGTACGAATCTGCCGGATCGACCCGCCACGCGGCCGGCGCGTCGGTTTGCGGCGCGCGGTAATCGGGCCCGACCGTGCACGCGGCGAGCGTCGCCGCGAGCGTCGTCAGCGCAACGGCACTCGCGCCGCGTGGAATGCCTGCGCTCGCCCGCTTCGTCACGTCGCGCTCTCCGACTGCGCGTGCGCCGGCTGCGGCCGACCGCGCGCATCCGGTCGCCGATTGCCCGCGGTCACGACGACGCTGTCGCCCTCGGCGATCGAATCGCCCGGATTCACAACCACGCGGTCGGTCGCCGCGAGGCCGTGGCTGATTTCAAGCGACTGCCCGAGATCGCGCGCGATGTCGACCTTCTTCAGATGCACCTTGCCGTTCGCGTCGACAACCGCGACCTGCGGCCCCTGCGCGCGAAACAGCAGCGTGTTGCCGGGCACCGTCAGCGTGCCGGCCGGGTCGATCTGCAGCGCGGCCTGCACGTACGAGCCGGGCAGCAGGCGGCCATCGTGATTCGGCAGCGTGATTTCGATCTGCAGCGTGCGCGTCGCGACGCTGATCGCCTGCGACGTGCGTGTGACCGTCCCGTCGAACGTCACGCCCGGCAGTTCCTGCTGCGTGACGCTCACGTGCTGGCCGACCGCGACCTGGTTCGCGTAGGTCTGCGGCACGTCCACGTAGAGCCGCAGCGAATCGGACTGCGCGATCGTGAACAGCGCGCGGCCCGCGCCGCCATTGCCCGCGTTGACGAGGTCGCCGATGTCGACGTTGCGTTGCGTGATCACGCCGTCGATCGGCGCGACGATCCGCTGGAACGATTTCATTTCGGTGAGCCGGCGCACGTTCGCGTCGGCGGCCGCGACGTTCGCGACGTCCTGGTTGTACGCGCCCTGGCGGTCGTCGAGTTCCTGCTGCGAGACGGCGTCGCGCGTTCGCAGTTGCTGCGCTCGATCGAACGACGTCTTCGCGAGCGAGAGCGTCGACGCCGCCTGCTGCCGCTGCGCCACGGCCTGCTGCAATTCCTGGTCGATCTCCGGCGTGTCGATGTCCGCGAGCAGTTGCCCCGCTTTCACGTGCGCGCCGATATCCACATACCAGTGCCGCACGTAGCCGTTCGCACGCGAATAGATCGGTGCTTCGACGTAACCGCGCAGCGTGCCGGGCAGAACGAGCCGCCCGTTGTCGCCGGACGGCGTCGGCTGCACGACGCTCACGTACTGCCTCGCGTTTTGCCTCGTCACGTCCGCGAGACGGTGCGCGTTCATCAGGTTCGATACGATCGTACGCGCCGCGCCCGCCGCGAGCATCAACGCGATCACGAGCAGCGCGATGCGCGCACGCCGGCCGGCCTGGCCACGCGCCGGCAGGTCCAGCCCACGCTCGCCGCCGCCGACCGCAATGTCGAGGGATGAGTGGTGATGAGGTTCGTTCATGTCGTCGACCAGGAAAAGCGGGAATAGCGGGTCCGGGTTGCGTCGCGGCTCGTCGTCAGTGCTGTGCGTCGCGGTCCGGAGGTTCGCCGTCGCGGGGTTGCTTCGCGGCGGCGCGTCGCGCGAGCCGGCTGTGCACGCCAGCGAACATCAGCGGCACGAACAGCAGCGTCGACACTGTCGCAAACATCAGGCCGCCGATCACCGCGCGGCCGAGCGGCGCGTTCTGTTCGGCGCCTTCGCCGAGGCCGAGCGCCATCGGCACCATGCCGATCATCATCGCGAACGCGGTCATCAGCACCGGACGTATCCGCGTTGCGCCCGCCTCCAGCGCGGCCGCGAGCGGCGGCACGCCCTGCTGCAGCCGCTGCCGCGCGAACGCGACCACGAGAATGCTGTTCGCCGTCGCGACGCCGACCGTCATGATCGCACCGGTCAGCGCGGGCACGGACAGGTGCGTGCCGGTGATGAACAGCATCCACGCGATCCCGGCGAGCGCGGCGGGCAGCGCGCTGATGATGATCAGCGGGTCGGCCCACGACTGGAAGTTCACCACGATCAGCAGATAGACGAGCACGATCGCCATCGCAATGCCGACGCCGAGCCCGATGAACGACGAGCGCATCGTGCCGATCTGGCCGCGCATCGTGATTGTCGTGCCGCGCGGCGCGTGCGCCTGCGCGTTGCGGATCAGCGTGTCGATACGCGAGCCGACCGAGCCGAGGTCGCTGCCCTCGACGCTCACCAGCAAATCGATGACCGGCCGGATATTGTAGTGCGTGATGATGGCGGGCCCCACGTGCGGCTCGATTCGCGCGAGGTTGCTGACGAGCTGCAGCGGACCGTCCTGGCGCGCGGACACCGGTGTATTCATCAGATCGCCGACCGACGCTTCGGCATACTGAGGAGCCTGAACCGCGAGCGGGTATTCGACGCCGTTCTGCGGACTCACCCAGAAGGCGGGCGACGTCTGCGAACTGCCGGACAGCGCGATCAGCACGTTCTGCGTGACGTTCTGCGCGGAGAGGTTCAACTGCTGCATCCGCGTGCGATCCATCGCGATTCGCAGCGCGGGTTCGTCGTTGCGCTGCTCGATGTGCGCATCGACGGCACCCGGCAATTGCCGCACCTCTTTTAGCAGGCTGCTCGCGAGCGTCATGTCGTCGTCAAGATGATCGCCGACGACCTGCACGTCGATCGCCGCGGGCTGCCCGAAGTTCAGGATCTGCGTGATGATGTCGGCCGGCTGGAAAAAGAATTCGATGCCCGGAAAGCGCTGCGGCAACAGCGTGCGCAGCTTGTCGATATAGATCCGCGACGGATCGTGGTCCGTCTTCAGCGCGATCTGGATTTCGCCGTCGAGCGTGCCGATCGTGCCCGCGTTGCTGTACGACAGGTTGATGCCGCTATACGGCAACCCGAGATTATCGACGATTGTTTCGAGCTGGTCCGGAGGCACCACCTGGCGGATCACCTGCTCGACTTCGTCGGCGAGTCGTGCTGTCTCCTCGATCCGGTAGCCGGTAGGCGCGCGCATGTGCAGGCGGATGTTGCCCGCATCGACGCTCGGGAAAAAATCGCGGCCGAGAAAGAACACGAGGCCGAGCGACGCAATACAGAACGCGAGAAACGCGCTCGCGAAACGCCTGCGGTGCGCGAGCAACACGCTCAGCAGCGCGATATAGTTGGCGCGCACGCGCTCGAATCCGGCGTTGAAGCGTCGATGCACGCGGGCGAGCATCGACGGGTTCGCGTTGTCATGGGCGCCGTGGTCCGTCTGCGAGCCCGCGTTCGACAGCAGCATCATCGCGAGCGTCGGCACCAATGTGCGCGACAGGATGTACGACGCGATCATCGCGAACACCACCGCCTCGGCAAGCGGCACGAACAGGAAGCGCGCGACCCCGGTCAGGAAGAACATCGGCACGAACACGATGCAGATGCATAGCGTCGACACGAGCGCCGGCACCGCGATTTCGCCCGCGCCTTCGAGAATGCCGTCGTGCAGATTCGCGCCGAGATGCAGGTGACGTTCGATGTTTTCGATCGTCACGGTCGCGTCGTCCACCAGTATGCCGACCGCGAGCGCGAGGCCGCCGAGCGTCATGATGTTGATCGTCTCGTGCAGCGCGAACAGCGCGAGCAACGACGCGAGAATCGACAGCGGAATCGACACCGCGATGATCACCGTGCTGCGCCAGTTGCCGAGAAAGAGCAGGATCATCAGCGCGGTCAGGCACGCGGCGATCAGCGCCTCGCGCACGACGCCCTGCACCGCCGCGCTGACGAAAACCGACTGGTCGAAGAGCGGCGTGATCTTCATTTCGGCCGGCAGCGTTTCGCGCACCTTCGGCAACAGCGCTTTCAACGTGCCGACCACCTGCAGCGTCGACGCGTCGCCGCTCTTCAGGATCGACACCAGCACGCCGCGCTGGCCGTCCTGCCGCACGATGTTCGTCTGCGGAGAGAAGCCGTCTCGCACGTGCGCGACGTCGCCGAGAAAAGTCGTCGCGCCGTTGACCGTCTGCACCGGAATGCGGTTCAAACCGGCGATCGTTTCCGGCGATGCGTTCGTGTCGATCCGGAATTCGGTCTGGCCGAGCTTCGCGGTGCCGGTCGGAAGAATCAGGTTCTGCGCGTTTACCGCATTCACGATGTCGGCAGGCGTCAGGCCCTTTGCGATCAGCGAGCGCGTGTCGAGATCGACCGAGATCACGCGCGTTTTGCCGCCGTACGGATAGGGCACCTGGGCGCCGGGAATCGTGATCAGCTGCGGCCGCAAAAAGTTCATCCCGATGTCCGCAAGCGCCTGCTCGCTCATCGTGCTGCTCGACAGGCCGAGCTGGATCACCGGAATGCTCGACGCCGAATAGCTGATCACGAGCGGCGGCGTGGCGCCCGGCGGCATCTGCCGCAACTGCGCCTGCTCGGACGCGACCGTCTGCGCGATCGCCGTCTGCAGGCTCGCGCCCGGCTGCAGGAACAGCTTGATCACCGCAATGCCGGGCAGCGATTCGGATTCGATGTGCTCGATGTTGCTGACCGTCGTCGTCAGACCGCGTTCGTTGACCGAGGTGATCCGGTCGGCGACATCCTTCGCGGACAGCCCCGTGTAATTCCAGATGATGCTGATGACCGGAATGTTGATCGACGGAAGCACGTCGGTGGCCATCGACATCAGCGCGAACGGCGTGGCCAGCAAGATCATGATGGCCATCACGATGAACGTGTACGGCCGCTTCAGCGCCAGATTGACGATCCACATGTAACGGCGC
The DNA here is from genome assembly GCA_035492135.1 of Paraburkholderia sp. GTDB lineage: Bacteria > Pseudomonadota > Gammaproteobacteria > Burkholderiales > Burkholderiaceae > Paraburkholderia. The sequence continues at coordinate 80,690 of DATJJN010000126.1, forward strand.
GCTCGCGTCAGTTCACTAGTCGCAACCGATCGGCGTCACGCACGTCCCGCGAGCGCGCATGCGACGCGGCGGCCGGCAGCACGCCGCATGCGGCGAGCGCCGCCTCCTGATCCGCGAGCGTGACCGGCACGTTTTCGCGCAGAAAATCGACGAACGTGCGGATCTTCGCATCCAGATAGCGACGCGATGCGTACAGCGCATAGATGTTCAGCGTCGGCAAACGGAGGTCGCCGAGCACGCGCACGAGCGAGCCATCGGCGAGGCCCGGCAGCGCAACCGGCACCGGCAGCGGACCGATGCCCATTCCCTCGCGGATCGCGAGCGCGAGCGCCTCGGGATTGTTCACCTGAAACGGTGTGACACCGCTGTGACGAAACGTTTCGCCGCGCGGCCCGACGCACACCCATTGGCCGGCAGGCAGGCTCATGTCGGTCAGATGCAGACACGTGTGGTCGCCGAGATCGTCGAACGACGCGGGCACGCCGTGCGCCTGCAGATAACGCGGCGACGCGCACAGAATCGCAGCGGTGCTGCCGAGATGCTGCGAAATCAGCGCGGAATCCTCCAGTTGCGCGGCGACCACCAGCGCGACGTCGAAGCCGTCCTCGATGATGTCGGGCATCTGCTGCGCAATCGTCAGATCAACGGCGACCTCGGGCTGATGTTGCTGATAACGCGCGATCAGCGGCATCACGTAGTGCTGGCCGAAGCTCGTGCCGCCATAGACGCGCAACCTGCCGGACGGATTCGCCAGCGCGCCGGCGGCTTCGCCTTCGGCTTGCTCGATGTCCGCGAGAATGCGCCGGCAGCTTTGCAGATAACGCTCGCCGGCCTCGGTCAGCGACATGCGCCGCGTGGTCCGGTTCAACAGCCGCGTGCGCAGCCGCGACTCCAGGTCGGTGAGCGCGCGCGACACCTGCGCGGTGGTCATCGACTCGTGCGCGGCGGCGCGCGTGAAACTGCCCAGTTCGACCACCCGGACGAAAATCCGCATGTTTCGCAGCGTATCCATCAGCGACTCCTGTCCTTCGCGACTGCACCGTGACGTCTGTCACCAAGGCGTCAGTCTGGCGGAAAGGTGGTGGCTGGATGCTGACCTGCACATGACGCTGCAGACAGCTTCGCCGATGCGCGTTTGTGCAGACGAATTGCGCGTCAGTCTTTCGAATGGCCGACGTCTGCAAACCAGGATTAATGCGCAGTCATTTCAGCGCAGCTTCGTGGACGCCTATCCTTACATCGACTAATCTGCGTTCACCGTGGATTCGTTCACGCCAACAAAGGGGGATTCGTATGGAACACGGCATCATTGCCTGGCTCATCATCGGCGCAATTGCAGGCTGGCTCGCTGGCGTCCTCGTCAAGGGCGGCGGCTTCGGCTTGATCGTCGATATCATCGTCGGGATCGTGGGCGCGTTCATCGGCGGATGGCTCGCCCGGCTCCTCGGCATTACGATCGGCGGCGGCATGCTCAGTTCGATCATCACCGCGATCATCGGCGCGGTCATTCTGCTGTTCAGCATCCGGCTCTTCCGGCGAGCGTAGCCGGCGACGCAGCGATAAAAAAAACGGGAGTGCCATTCACTGGCACTCCCGTTTTTGTTTGCGCTCTAGCGAGCGTTGCTTGTGGCTCCGTTCGTTGTTAGCCGTTCGCCGCGAGTTGGGATGCGCCGGCCGGCAGCATCGAACCGGTTTCGTTGTAGCGCACGTGCATTTCGAACGCCTTTTGCAGCATGTGAGGCGTCTGGCCCCCACTTTTCAGTGCGTCGCGATAGTAATCGCGCAACAGGTCGCGATACAGCGGATGCGTGCAGTGCTCGATGATCTGCACTGCGCGCTCACGCGGCGCGAGGCCGCGCAGGTCCGCGAGGCCCTGCTCGGTAACGATCACGTCGACGTCGTGCTCGTTGTGATCGCAGTGCGGGACCATCGGCACGATGCTCGAGATGCGGCCATCCTTCGCAATCGACTTTGTCGCGAAGATCGCGCACGCCGCATTGCGCGCGAAGTCGCCGGACCCGCCGATGCCGTTCATCATGTGCGTGCCGCCGACGTGCGTCGAGTTCACATTGCCGTAGATGTCGCATTCGAGCGCGGTGTTCAGCGCGATCAGACCGAGTCGGCGGATCACTTCGGGATGGTTGCTGACCTCCTGCGGACGCAGCACGAGTCGATCGCGATAGTGGTCCAGCTCGGCCAGCACCTGCTCCTGACGCTTCGCGGACAGCGTCATCGACGCGCCCGACGCGAACACCATCTTGCCCGCATCGATCAGGTCGAACGTCGAGTCTTGCAGCACTTCCGAATACATCGTCAGCGCTTCGAACGGCGACGACACGAAGCCCGACAGCACCGCGTTCGCGATCGTGCCGATGCCGGCCTGGATCGGCGGCAGTTGTGCGGGCATGCGGCCGTGCGCAACTTCGTGCTGGATGAACTCGATCAGATGCCCGGCGATGCGGGCAGTTTCGTCGTCGGCCGGCAGCACGGTGGACGGGCTGTCCGGTTCGTTCGTGATCACGATGGCCGCGATCTTTTCTGGCGGAATCTCGATCGCGGCGGTGCCGACGCGATCGTGCGGCCGCACGATCGGCAACGGATCGCGATGCGGACGGCGGCCCGGAATCCAGATGTCGTGAAGACCTTCGAGCGCGAGCGGCTGCGCGAGATTCACTTCGACGATCACCTTCTCGGCAAGAATCGCAAAGCTCGCCGAATTGCCGACCGACGTGGTCGGCACGATACCGCCCGTCTCGGTGATGGCAACGGCTTCGATGATCGCGACGTCGAGCTTGCCGAGCAGATTCGCGCGCAACATTTCGACCGTTTCCGACAGGTGCTGGTCGATGAACATCACCTCGCCGCGATTGATCGCGTTGCGCAGCGTCGTGTCGGCCTGGAACGGCATCCGGCGTCCGATCACGCCGGCCTCGGTCAGCAGTCGATCGACCTGCCCGAGCGACGCACCGGTCATCAGCGTGATGCGCAGCGGCTCTTTTTCTTCGCGCGCGCGCCGCGCCAGTTCGATCGGCACGGCCTTCGCGTCGCCCGCGCGCGTGAAGCCGCTTGCGCCGACGCGCATGCCGTTGTGCACGAGCTGCGCCGCTTGCGCAGCCGACGTGATTTTTCCGCGCAACGCTGCACAGCGAATACGGTCTTCGTACATCCAGGTCTCCAGGGGTTATGTCTTTCTGCCGGTGCCGCACGCGAGTCACACAGTTTGCTTCGCGCTTCGGTGGCTCCACTACCCGTGCATATGCACGGCCCATCACCGCCAATGCCGCGGCATGTCAGGTTGCGGTGTAGCGCACATGATCTTCATGCCGCGGCATCACGTCTTTGTGGTGGATCAGCTACCGAAGTAGATGTTGCAGAAGCTCGCGGGACCAGTGCAGTCATCGCCCTTCTTCGCCGGTGTCGCGGCGCTCCATTCTGCTGCGCGCGCAGCGGGCTGCGACGTGCTGGTCTTCGCGGTCGGCTGCGGGGCGCTCGCTGCGGGTCCGGCGGACTGTGCATACGCACTGATGGAAGCGGCAAACAACGAGCAGGCGAGGACGGCAATCTTCAGGGACTTCATTTCATTCTCCAGTGCAAGTGGGTACTGCGTGAGCAGTGACGTGACTATATGACCCACGCTCACGGCGATTAAGAAGCCGCTCTGGAACGCATATTTTCTGGACCTGGCAAGATCGGGGTCGCGGATTTGTCGTGGATTTATAGCGGTTCCGGCCCTTGTGCGTGGCTGCCGGCCGTTAGCGCTCGAGCCGCGCCGATAGCCTCGAACGACGACTGCGCGCGATAGCGCCAAGCGGTGCGTCGCGGTCGAGCAGTGCGCTCCGAATGACGTGCAGATAGCTCAGTAGTCTCTGCAGATCGTGGCGACGCTTGCGGTCCGCATGCACGATGTCAGCACGCGCTGAGCAATCCAGGTCGCCGAACCCACCGACGCCACGCCCGGTCCAGTCGCTCGGGGTCGGGTCGTTTAAAAAGCGTCGCAAGATTTTCAAGCACGGCCTGAACACACCGTCGCCAGCGCGCGTCGAGCGCGTCGATGTAGGCCGCCTGCGACGCATCGCATCGAAGGTCGATCACCGCGTGACCGACTTCGAGCGCGACGAGCATCCAGCGCAACGCACGGTGATGCTCACGCACACGTCCGCCCAGTTGCAGCCGCAGTTGACGCATCAGATCGTCCGTGCCCGACTGGAAGCGCTGCGCGAGGCCATCCGGACTGCCGGTACACGCGAGCGAGACTTGGCTGCGCGAGTCCGCGCACATGCGCGCGGTCAGCCATCCCATATGCGGCGGAAACACGACAGCGAACGCAAGGGCCGCGACCAGCATCGCCACGACGATCGCGACGCCGTCGTTGATCAGTAGATCGGGCGTATAGACGATCACGTTGTCAGGTCCGGCGAGCAAGCAGAAGAACACGGAAAACCCGACGCCATAACCGGCTACCCTTCGCTGCGCGGCGAGAAACGCGCCGATCGCCAGTACGGGTGCGAGCGCGGCGCACAGCAGCGGAAACCCATCGATGGCTGGATACACGTAGCAACTGAACAGATAGCCGACGATCGCCGCAAACAGCACACCGAACGCTATCTGCGCGGCCATGCGCATTGCCCTCGCCGCGGACGACGTCAGTGCGCACGCGAGCGCTGCCGCAATCAGCGCAAGGCCGCCGCTCGGCCAGTCGGTCTCGATCCAGAACCAGCCGGTCGCACTCGTCACGACGGCCGTGCGCACGAACGCAAACGCGACCACGTACCAGCTCGTCTTCGGAACATGGCGAATTGCTCGCCGCACACGCGAGGCCGTGGACAGTGTCATAGACACATAGGTCTCGCTGTACCGGAACAGTCCGGTCGCGAAGCAATACAGTAGTTCCGCCGCCGTGTCGAAATCCTGGCATGCATCGGACGAACGCTGCTCGAGCAAACGACGCCGTTCGCGCACCGCACGCGGCAGCGCGCATCGAAACGTATGCAGCGCCCACGCGATACGCGTCGCGTATGCCCGCTCTGTCTCATCGGGAGACGGTCGCTGCGCGAGCAATCGCGACAGCGCATCGAGATACGGCGCAAGCAAATCAATGGCGGCATCGTCGTCGCACAATCGCTTCAGCAATTGCCGCAACGCATGAAGACGCGTGCACGCATGCATGAATTCGTCATTCAGACGCGCGAGGTGCGGGCCGCGCGCACGCAGTGCGGGGTCTTCGAAAAACGCGTACGCGCGGGTCGCTTCGAAGCCGACGATCTCATCGACGAGACGCGCGAAGCGTCCCTCGAATGCGTGTCGCTCGATCCCGCCTGCCAGCACGCCGGCCGCGAACGCAGTAAAATCCACAAATCGTGAACGCAATGTCTCACTCATCGGCGACGCCGACGGCCGCGGCATGACGACGGCACTGACGATCCCTGAGCACACAATGCAGATAGCCACTTCCGCCGCACCGCGCCCGAGCGCCGCGAGAAACAGCCCGCCGGGCTGCGCAACGACCGGAACGCCGATCAGCGCCGCCGTATAGCCTGCGAGTACGAAGCCGTACCAGCGAAAATGTCTACTCCGCATGGCTGCTGCAGTACACGCAGCGACCCAGGCCGTGATGCCGACAATGTACAGTTCGGGTTGCTGAACAAACACGGTCCCCAATACGACGGCCGCGACCATCCCGACCGCGGTTCCGACGATCCGGTACACGCTTTTCGCGAACACCATGCCGGACAGCGGCTGCATCAACACGAACACCGTGGTCATCGCGATGCGAGGCTGCGGCAGATCCCGCAGCATCGCAATGCCCATCGCCATCAGACAGGCCGTGACCGTCTTCAGCAGATGAAGCCACAGCGCGCCGTCGGTGCGCTGCCAGTCGCGCGCAGCGTGGCGAATGGCACGCCGCACGGATTCGATTCGCCGACGCGAGTCGAACGTCCGGTTGATCGCTTGCTGACGGTTCTTCAAAGGCGCACCACGTTCGGTGCTGTTACGAGAGAGAGCACCTCTGCACGGATCCCGGGAGGCGAGCTGCCGATTGTAGGAGTCCCGAACAGCCGGATTAATCGGACGGACCGTGAACGTCCGTTCCATATCGCTCAACAATGACGAGGCCCGTCAGGCGGACAATACCGCCTCTGTGCCGAAAACGAAGGACTGATGGATACGCTACAAAACATGCGGGTGTTCGTCCGCGTGGTCGAGGCTGGCAGCTTCACGGCCGCCGCGCTGTCGCTTGATTCGACGACCGGAGCGATGTCACGCGCCGTGTCGGAACTGGAAGCGCATCTGCGCACGCGCCTCCTCAATCGCTCGACGCGGCGCCTCGCACTGACGCCTGCCGGCGAGCGATATTTGAAACGCTGCATGCAGATTCTCGCGGACGTCGACAGCGCCGAAGAAGAAGCGAGTTGCGCGCACGAACGTCCAGCGGGAGTGTTGCGCATGCACAGTTTCGCCAGTATCGGACAGCAGTATGTGCTGCCCGCCATCTCGCGCTACCGCGCGTTGCATCCGGAAGTGACTGTCGAACTGACGCTTTCGCAACGGATGCCGGATCTGTTCGAAGGCAGCAGCGACGTGTCGGTGGTGACGGCGTTGTCGCTGCCTGACTCCGATCTCGTTTCGCATCGACTCGGTTCGACGTGCAGCATTCTGTGCGCGTCGCCCGCGTATCTGGAGATGCACGGTGCGCCGCGCGTACCGTCGGATCTGGCGCATCACGACTGCCTGATCCTGAAGACGCCGGCATTTCCGTCGCACGAATGGGTGCTCGAAGGCCCTGAGGGAACGGTGAAGATGGAAGTAAACGGCCCTGTGCAGGTCAATATTGCGGAATCGCTTGCTGTTGCGATCCGCGAGGGAATGGGGATCGGCACGCTGCCGGTGTATGCGGCCATAGATGGATTGCGCAATGGAACACTGATTCGCGTGTTGCCGCACCACACGTTGCAGATGACGCATGTGTATGCGCTGTACCCGTCGCGCAAGTTCGTCGATGCGAAAACGAAGACCTGGGTGGAATTTCTCCGTGCTCATCTGCCCGAGGTGATCGCTCGCGATCAGGCACTGCTCGACGAGTTCGCGCAAGAGCAGACCGGCGCCGAAGTCCTGGGCGAATCGGCGCTGGCCGTCTTGGGTGCGATGGAATAGTGCGCGTGCCGAATTGATCGGCGGCGCGATGGGACGCTGCCTTGGCGTCCCATTACGTTTTAGCAGCGCTCTTTGCCGCACGTAAACGCCAGAACCCCGGTTCTCTTTTGTGAGAAGCCGGGGTTCTGGACATACAGCATAAGGAGCCTGACGATTACCTACTTTCACACG
>DATJJN010000127.1:0-26522 GCA_035492135.1 Paraburkholderia sp.
TCCTGCAGCCGCACCGGTCAAACTCCGCGAAAAGCCCAGCTCACGAAGCTGGGCTTTTTGCTTTCACGGCCTTGTCGTTTTTTTCGCCGCGCGGCCTGCCGTCAGGTTGACGCGCGCAACCCGGACCATTACCCTCTCGCGCTGATGGTTCCCGGCGACGGGATCAAAAGGGAACGCAGTAAAGGCGAGCGCGGCGAAAGCGGCGCGAGCGCCTCTAGTCTGCGGCTGCCCCCGCAACTGTGAGCGGCGAGTCCATGCCACTGACGGCCACTGGGAAACCGGGAAGGTCGGCATCGGACGTCGAGTCGCGAGCCAGGAGACCTGCCATCGACCGAGGTCCATGCAGCCGCAACGGGCGGGGTGTCCCAATGCGCAAACGCCCCGCTCGATGCGGGCGCCCGTTGCAGGACAGCCCGACCTCCGGATCTGTCACATGTCCATTGCTCTGCCCGTGCTTCCCGCTACGGGAGCCGTTGCCGTTCGCTGCCGTGTCATCGGCAACGCCCGTCGCGACTCGCGCTCGCGAATCTTCCGTCTGTCGAGTCTTCTGAGTCTGGTTTCAGCCGTCGCTCCGCGCGGCGGAACGACACCGTCCACGCCGCTTCGACGCTTGTCGCCGGTTCCGGTCGGGCGCCTTTGAGCGCCGCCGAATGCCGCACGCGTTACGACTCACACCAGACACCAAAGAAGACTCCGCATGAAGATTCGACGTTTGATCGCCACGTCGGCGATCACCGCCTGTGCATGGCACGGCGCCCAAGCGGCCGACGACACGTCCGCCGCACCCTCCCAGCAGAACGCCGCGCAGGACGCGGGCACGCTGCCGAGCATCGTCGTCGTCGGCGACGCGCAGCATCTGCCGCAGTCGTTCGATCAGCGCTACGCGACCACGCAAGTGCTCACCCGCGCCGATCTCGACCGGCTCTCGCCGTCCGATCCGAGCATCACCCAGGCCCTCGCGACGCTGCCCGGCATCACCGTGTCGCAAAGCGGCGGCCCGGGCGCGGCGGCGTCGGTCAGCATTCGCGGATCCGCCGGCAATCAGGTCGCCGTGTTCATCGACGGCATTCGCGTGGGCTCCGCGACGACCGGCGAGGCCGAATGGGCCGATCTGCCGACATCGGCGTTCGACCGCGTCGAAGTGATCTCCGGTCCGGCGGCGGCGTCGTTCGGCTCGAACGCGGTCGGCGGCGTCGTGCAGCTCTTCACGCGCCACGCGTCGAATCAGCCGAATGAGACGACGGTGTCCTTCGGCGGCGGCTCGAACAAGACCTTCGACACGCAGGTCCGCACATCGGGCACGGTCCCGTCGACGGGGCCGCTTGCCGCGCTCGGCGGCCTCACGTATTCGCTCGGGCTGCACGACTACAACACGGCGGGGATCGACGCGACGCAGCCCTACGCGTACGGTCACGAAGACGGGCGCAATCCGTACCACGCCCAGAACCTCGACGCGCGCCTCGGCTACGCGCACGACAACTGGTCGATTTCGACGTTCGCGCTGTATCACCGTTCCGATCTGTCGTACGACAACCTCGGTGGCGACGATCGTCAGCTCGATCATCAACTGACGACGGGCGCCGCGTTCCATCTCGACATCACGCCGACCACGCAGTTCGATCAGTCGGTCGGCTACGCGACCGATCGCCAGTTCCTGTATGCGAACGATCCGACGATCCCGACCGACGAAATCGATTCGACGCGCTTTAGCACGTCCACGTCGCTCACGCACCAGGAGACGGGACATGTGCTGTTCGGCCTTCCGCTCAGCGGGGAAACCAAGCTCGCGTATGACTTCACGCGCGAACAGGCGTTCCTGCCGGTCGATATCCCGGCCGGCGTGCCCACGCGCAACGACTCGGCGGTTTCGCTGCATCAGTCGACGACGCTCGGCGCGTGGACGCTGTTCCTCGCCGGCCGTCACGAGATCGTGCAAGGCCAGTCGGTGAACACCGGCAACGCAGCGCTCGCGTGGGCGATCACGCCGGTCTACACGGCGCGCGTGTCGTACGGCAACGCGTTCCGTCTGCCGACGTTCAACGATCTGTACTACCCGGGATACGCGAACCCGAACCTGCTGCCCGAGCGCAGCGATACCGTCGAGGCGGCGCTCGACGCGACCACGTCGATCGGCAGATTCTCCGCAGCGGTCTACGACACGCGCGTTCACAACCTGATTACCTACGACTCGCAGACGTTCCTGCCGGTGAACGTCGGCCGCGCACATATTCAGGGCGTCGATCTGTCTTACCGGGGTGTGATCGGGCGGTCGACGCCGGTCAGCGTGTCGGTGGGCCTGCTCAATCCGCAGGATGTCACCGACCAGACCTGGCTCAATCGCCGTCCGCGGCAGACGGCGAACGTCTCCGTCGATCACACATGGGACGAACTGCATCTGCACGCGCTCAGCACGGGTGTCTCCGTGCTCTACAACGGCTCGACGTTCGACGATCAGTTCAACACGATCTATCTGCCGTCGTGGGTGACGGTCAGCCTGCGCGCGACGTATCGGGTGAATGCGCATCTCGCGCTGTCGGCGTCGGTTGCCAACCTGTTCAACCGGCAGTACATGACCGCGTATGGCTACAACTCGTTGGGCCGCACCGCGTTCGGGAAGGTCACTTACACGTTCTGATGTGAAGCGCCCGGGTGCGTCGGCGACGACGACGTTGCGATCGGGGACCTCGCAACGACCGTCGCTGCACACATGAATCGCCGCGTAGACCGTTGTGTTAGCAACGGTCTACATCGCGCGGTACGGCAACGACGGACGTCGAACGACGCGAATTGAATGCGCGCAACGGAATCGCAACACCGCGTGCGAACCCGGCGTACCCTATGATGTCGGCTTTCGCGCGCCAATCCGCTTTCCCCGACCTCTCCGATGACTGAATTCCCGACCCTCGCCTTCGACGACGCAGGCGCGACGCGCTTGGTGCGCTGGCGCTCCGAGGCCGGCGTGCCGGCGCCGAAGCGCGTCGTGATCGCCGACGACACGATGACCGCCGACGCCGCGTACCGGCTCGCGTGCGAGGGCACCGCGCTGCTGTGGCGCGGCGACTTCCAGAACGCGCGGCAACTGCTGCAGGCGATGAACCGCCGCGCGGAACGCAGGCCGCGCAAGGTGGCCGCGACGCCGCTCGACGCGTTCAACCTGCATCGTCAGGCGCAGGCGCAACGCGCGCGCACGCTCGGCATGCTGCTGATCCCACTCGAAGCCGACTATGCGATCCCGCTGCGGCGCGCGCCGGACGTGAAAGCGGCGTGCGAGGAAGCGTACGGGCCGGCGGGCGCCGATGAAGCGCCGGGAACGGCACCGGCATCCGCATCCGCTGTCTCGCTGCGCGAGTTGCTCGGCCTGATCGGCGCGCACGAGTGGCGCAAGAAGGGCGTCGAGATTCCCGCGTTGAACGCGCGCATTCATCCGCACTACGGCGTGTTTTCGCCGGTGCGCGGCGAATATATCGATCTCGTCGCGGGCGCGGCGCTGCCCACCGGGCCGCAGCCGCCCGACGTCGCGTTCGACATCGGCACCGGTACCGGCGTGCTCGCAGCGGTGCTCGCGTCGCGCGGCGTGAAGCGCGTGATCGCGACCGATCAGGACCCTCGCGCGCTCGCGTGCGCACGAGAGAACCTCGAGCGCCTCGGCTACGCGCGCCAGGTCGACGTGGTCGAGGCGGACCTCTTTCCGCCGGGACGCGCGCCGCTCGTCGTCTGCAATCCGCCGTGGGTGCCGGCGCGGCCGTCGTCGCCGATCGAATACGCGGTGTTCGACCCTGAGAGCCGCATGCTGCGCGGCTTTCTCGACGGCCTGAAGGATCATCTCGCGCCGGGCGGCTTAGGCTGGCTGATCCTGTCCGACTTCGCGGAACACCTCGGCCTGCGCTCGCGCGACATGCTGCAGGACGCGATCGTGCGCGCGGGCCTCGAAGTGGCCGGCCGCGACGATATCCGGCCGCGGCACCCGAAGGCGTCGGATCCGTCGGATCCGCTCTATCGGGCGCGCGCGGCGGAAGTGACGTCGCTGTGGCGGCTCAAGGCGAAGTCCGCGTAGAACGGTTCGCGCAACGGCGGCCCGTATGCCGCGTGCGGCGCGCGGCGTCGCGCATGGCTGCCGTCGCGGTCCGCCTTCAGAGGCTCGATGCGCCCGACGATCACGACTGAACGCGCCGGGAAAAAAGAACCCGCCGGCGCCGATCAGCGCCACCGTGAACGATCCCATCGACGACGCAACCATCGCGCCGGTGAATGTGGTGATCAGGATTCCTGCGGGAGTCGACGCGACATGGCGCGACGTCGGTGCGACGTCGGCCGGCAACGCCCAGATGCTAGCTGCTGCGAACGCGAGGCTGCCGTACGACACGCCGAAGCACGCGAGCATCAGCGGCGCGTTCGACGTGAAGCGGACACTGTGATGACCGACGACATCCGCATCCCGCCGACCAGGCAGGCCTTGCGCGCGTCGGACACGTAACCGCCGAGCCGGCGCCGGGAATCGACATCAGCGCGGGAATCATCCCGGGCGTGCCGAGCGACTTCAGCGAGAAGCCGCGCGTCTGCATGAGATCGCTCGGGAACCCCGTGATGAAGAAATAGATCACGAAGGCAGGGGCGGGTTCGTGGGACCGAAGCGCGTCGCATGCTGCAGATTGGTGCGCGCGGGATCCGCGACGCGGTGATGCGCCAAGCGCACGCTGGTGCGCACGGCGCATGCGGCGACACTGATACATACGCGACGCCGCGCCTATGGAAGCGCTGCGCGTCGAAAGTGCGAAAGTGGGGAAGGAAGCAGAACGAAGCAGAACGACAGCTAAACGACAGACAGCGTTGAAACGCGGGACCGGTCAGCCCGGATAGGCCTCGTCGACCTTCAGTCCTGCCAGCTTGAAGATCACGCGCAGCGTCTGCGGCTTGATATCCCGCCGGTCGGCGAGCGACGACATCACGAAGTCGAGCACCTTCGCGTATTTCAGCAAAATCAGGCAGCTTTCGAGATCGGCGGGGCCATCGCGCATCTGCTCGGCGATGCGCAGCATTTCGACCGAGATGTCGCGAGCCATTTCGAGTTCCAGTTGCTGCTTTTCGGTCCACCCCGGGGTGGTCAGCAGCTTCGCGAGCAGTTCCTGGAATTTCTGCTCGGCTTTTCCGTCTGGTTGCGCGCTCATGGCAGCCCCTCCGTTCTTTGCCCGACGGCGTCGAGCTGTGTCGCTTGCCAGCTTTCATGCGGGGGTATGGTGCACTGCGGCACGGCGGTCCGCCCGACGGCCCACCGCGCTTTTTCCGTAAAATGGCAGTCAATCCACCATGCTTCCGTCGCCTGTCGCACGTTCAGCGACATTCGACGCCTCTTTGCTTACTCAACGATGTCCAGCAAGACTTACGAAATCCGTCCCGAGCAGTCTATCGAACTCCTTAAGGAGCTTCACATTCTCACGCGTGACGGCAAGATGAATCAGGACAGCCGTCGCAAGCTCAAGCAGGTTTATCACCTGTTTCAGTTCATCGAACCGTTGCTGAAAGAACTGAAAGCCGACGGCCGCGACGTGACCCTCGTCGATCACGGTGCGGGAAAGTCTTATTTAGGTTTTATCCTGTATGACCTGTTTTTCAAGGGGCTTGGCGATCGTTCGCACATCTTCGGAATCGAGACGCGCGATGAACTGATGCAGCGCTCGCGCGAACTCGCGCAGCGCTTAGGGTTTGCAGGGATGTCGTTCCTGACGCTGTCGGTGGCCGATTCGATTACTTCGACCGCACTGCCGCTGACCGTCGACATCGTGACGGCGCTGCACGCATGCGATACCGCGACCGACGACGCCATTCGCTTCGCATTACGCAAGAAAGCGCGCTATATCGTTGTCGTCCCGTGCTGCCAGGCGGAAGTCGCCGGCGTGCTGCGTCGCAATAAGGGCAAGTCGCTCGGTGACGCGTTGACCGAGATATGGCGTCATCCGTTGCATACGCGCGAATTCGGAAGCCAGATAACGAACGTGCTGCGCTGCCTGCAACTCGAAGCGCACGGGTATCAGGTCAGCGTGACGGAGCTCGTCGGCTGGGAACACTCGATGAAAAACGAGCTGATCGTTGCACAGTACAAGGAGTTGCCGCGCCGTCGGCCCGCGCAACGGCTGCGCGAGATTCTCGACACCTTCGGGCTTGCGCAACTGAACGAGCGCTTTTTTATCGACGAAGACGGCGACGACGGCGAGCGGGCTCTGGCTGATCCGTCGGCCGAGGCGGGCTGACGCGAGCGAGTCGCGCGCGTCCGGTACTGGCTACTCGCTGTCCGGCTCCTGCCGACTCATCCATTCGCGCCAGCCGGCGAGGCCTAGGCGCCGCAGCGTCGCTTGATTGCGCCCGTATATTTCCTCGGCATCCGGAAACGCTTCGACCGCGCGCGCAATGCTCGCTTCGCGCAGCAGATGCAAGATCGGATAGGGCGCGCGATTCGTGTAGTTTTCGATGTCGTCGGGCGTGCTGCCTTCGAACTGGTATCGCGGATGAAAGCTCGCAATCTGCAGCGTGCCTTCCAGATGGAGCTGCTTGAGCAGCCGGTCCGCGAAAAACAGGCTGTCGTTGAAATCGAGAAAGTCGGCCAGCGCGTGCGGGAAAATCAGCAGCGTCGTGTCGATTTCCGCCGGATCGGCCTGCGCGAGCGCGAGCAATTCGGTTTCGAGATCGGCCAGCACCTGTTCGAGCCCGGTGGCCTCGCTGATTGCGTAGCGGACCTGATTTTTGACGTGCACACTCTTCGCGAACGGGCACAGATTCAGACCGATCACCGCCCGCGTGAGCCAGTGACGGGTCGTTTCGACGATGGCTTCGCGCGACGGCTGCGCGGCGTCGGAGGCAGAGGAAGGAAGGTCGGTCATCGGTGAATTTTACGGGTGGGCGGTGCCGGCGTCGGTGTAGGCGCTCCGGCACGCCGCTTCGATCAGTTGCTTCGCAATCCCGAACGCCGCGCGAATCGGCCCGCAGCCCGGCCCGTAAGTCTGGCTCGACGCGTAGATCCCCTCGATCAGCAGCGCGAGCGCATCCGCGAGTGCCGCGGGGTCGGATGCGCCGGCCTCACCGGCGATGCCGGCCAGCCGCGCGACGAGCTTGGCCTTGTTGTCCGCGACGAGCACGCGTGCCGGGTGCGACGCGTCCGGAAACTCGGTGGCGACGTTGACGAACGGGCAGCCGCGATACCCGCTCGCCGACGCGCGTTGTGTCAAATCGTCGAAATACTGCAGCAACTGTTTCACCGGTTCGCCCGGATGCTTCGCGACGCTGCTTTCGAGCCGCTCGAAGAACCGCGCGTCCGAGCGCTTCAGATACGCGATGACCAGGTCGTCCTTCGACGAAAACTGTCGGTACAGGCTCATCTTGTTGACGCCGGCGCGCTCGACCACCGCCTCGATGCCGACTGCGCGCACGCCCTGCCGGTAGAACAGGTCGTCCGCGGCGCGCAGCAGGTGCTCCTGTGCGTGCACGCCGGCCATGTGCGCGCGCGGACGGCGCGCGGCGGGGGCAGCCGCGGCGGGTTTGTCGTCGGTCATGGGCTCCTCGGCAGCAGGGTCATCGCTTGACATGTTACCGAGCGGTAACTAATATCGCAACTCTTCTTGTGACAGGTTGGTAACAAAAATGGAGCGCAGATGAACTGGGCAGCGGCAAGAATCGGCGGACGTTTCCATTACGGCTGGCTGGTGGTGGCGGTGGTGTTTCTGGTGCTGCTCGCCGCGGCGGGTACGCGCGCGACGCCGAGCGTGCTGATGGTGCCGCTCGAACACCAGTTCGGCTGGAGCCGGGCGACGATCTCGCTCGCGATCTCGGTGAACATCGCGCTGTACGGGCTGATGGGCCCGTTCGCGGCGGCGGCGATGCAGCGCTTCGGCGTGCGGCCGACTGTGCTCACGGCGCTCGGCACGATCGCGGCGGGCGTCGCGTTGTCGTCGATGATGCGCGAGCCGTGGCAGATGGTGCTGATCTGGGGCGTGGTGGTCGGCGGGGCGACGGGCGTCGCGGCGCTGTCGCTGTCGGCGACGGTTGTCACGCGCTGGTTCACCACGCATCGCGGTCTCGCGATGGGGATCCTGACGGCCAGTTCCGCGACCGGCCAGCTCGTGTTCCTGCCGTTCCTCGCCGCGATCGCGGAGCGCTTCGGCTGGCGGCCGGTCGTGCTCGTCGTCGCGGTCGCGGCGGCGCTCGTGCTGCCGCTCGTCGCGTTCCTGCTGCCGGAGCGGCCCGTCGACATGGAACTGCGGCCGTACGGCGAAGCGCACGACGCGCCCGTTGCGCCGCCCGCGCCGCAAAAGAATCCGATCAAGGTCGCGTTCGGCGAACTCGCGTCGGCGGTCCGCACGCGCGACTTCTGGCTGCTGTCGGCGAGCTTTTTCATCTGCGGCGCGAGCACGAACGGCTATGTCGGCACCCACCTGATCGCGATGTGCGGCGACTACGGAATGAGCGAAGTGCAGGGTGCGTCGCTGCTCGCGGCGATGGGCATCTTCGATCTGTTCGGCACGACGCTGTCCGGCTGGCTGTCCGACCGCTTCAACGCCCGCGTGCTGCTGTTCTGGTACTACGGGCTGCGCGGACTGTCGCTGATCTATCTGCCGCATGCGTTCGGGATCGACTTCTTCGGCCTGCCGATCTTCGCGGTGTTCTACGGGCTCGACTGGATCGCGACGGTGCCGCCGACCGTGCGCCTCACGACCGACGTGTACGGCAAGGAGCGCGCGCCGATCGTGTTCGGCTGGGTCGTCGCCGGACACCAGCTCGGCGCCGCGTTCGCGGCCTACGGCGCGGGCCTGCTGCGCGCGAGCCTCGGCACGTACACGGTCGCGTCGATGATCTCCGGCGGCCTGTGCCTCGTCGCGTCGATCCTCGTGTTGCGCATCAACCGCGGTCCGCGCGCGGTGGCGGCGCAGACGGCTTAGCGGGCGGCCTTGAATCCGCTTAGCGCGTTTCACCTCGCCCGGTTATGCTGGAGTCCCCGGGCGAGCCGCCCTCATCACCGAAGGATCGAGACGCGCATGACGCACAAACCCGCACCCACCGCCGTGCCCATCCATGAACTGATCGCCGGACGCTGGAGCCCGCGTGCGTACTCGGGCGAG
This sequence comes from Paraburkholderia sp., assembly GCA_035492135.1. Classification (GTDB taxonomy): domain Bacteria; phylum Pseudomonadota; class Gammaproteobacteria; order Burkholderiales; family Burkholderiaceae; genus Paraburkholderia. Next base: position 9,105 of record DATJJN010000127.1, read on the forward strand.
CCGATCAGCCGCGACGCGCTGCGCGCAGTGCTCGAGGCGGCGCGCTGGGCGCCGTCGGCGTACAACATGCAGCCGTGGCGCTTCATCGTGTTCGACCGCTCGGCCGACGAGGCCGCGTACAAGCGCGCGTTCGCGACCCTCGTGCCGTTCAACCAGCAGTGGAATGCGCCGGCGTCGGTGCTGATCGCCGTGACCGCGCAGAAGCTGAACGCGAAGGGCGAAGTGAACCGCACCGCGCAGTACGACACCGGCGCCGCGGCGATGGCGCTCGTGCTGCAGGCCCACGCGCTCGGCCTCGCCGCGCACCAGATGAGCGGCCTCGACGTGCAGGCGTTCCGCACCGAGTTCGCGATTCCGAACGACGTCGACGTCCTCGCGATGATCTCGCTCGGCCACTACGGCGACATCGACAAGCTCGAACCCGTGCTGCGCGAGCGCGAAAAGGCCGAGCGCAGCCGCGCGGCGGTCGGCGAAGTCGTGTACGAAGGGGCATGGAAGCAGCCGTTGCGCACGTGAGCGGCGCGCGGCACGCCTTTTCACCGAAAAACGCGCGGCGCGGCCGCGCGTTTTTCATTGCCGCCGCGATGGGGCCTCCAGATGGTGCCTCCAATGAGGGCGCGATTGCCGCGCCCCGCGCTTTCGTGTTAAAAAGCCGGTCCTCCTTCTGTCCGAGCGGGCCGATTGCGGCGCGTCTTTGCCATGACTTCCTTTTGCGCGATCGACTTCGGAACCTCCAACTCTGCGGTGGCCCTGCCGGCCGCTGACGGGATGCGGCTCGCGCCCGTCGAAGGCGCGCACACGACGCTGCCGACCGCTGTCTTCTTCAACACCGACGAACACACGCGCGAATATGGCCGGGCGGCGCTCGACGCGTACATCGACGGCTTCGACGGCCGCCTGATGCGCTCGATGAAGAGCATCCTCGGCTCGGCACTCGCGGAGACGACCACCGATCTCGGCGACGGCAGCGCGATCCGCTATACCGACGTCATTACGATCTTCGTCGGGCATCTGAAAGCAAGCGTGGAGCAGTTCGCCGGCGAACCGGTGAATCGCGCGGTGCTCGGGCGTCCGGTGTTCTTCGTCGACGACGATCCGCGCGCGGACCAGCTCGCGCAGCGCCAGCTCGAATCCGCCGCGCGCGCGGTCGGCTTCAGCGAAATCCAGTTCCAGTACGAGCCGATCGCCGCCGCGTTCGACTACGAGTCGCGCCAGGCCGAAGAGGGGCTCGTGCTCGTCGCGGATATCGGCGGCGGTACGTCAGACTTCTCGCTCGTTCGCGTCGGGCCGCAGCGGATGCAGCGCCTCGAGCGCAAGGACGACGTGCTCGCGCATCACGGCGTGCACGTGGCCGGCACCGACTTCGACCGCCGCGTCGAACTGGCGACGATCCTGCGCGAGCTTGGCTTCCAGTCGCTCGATCCGCAGGGACGCGAGGTGCCGAACCGCGTGTACTTCGACCTCGCGACCTGGCATCTGATCAACACGGTGTATCCGCCGAAGCGCGTCGCCGAATTGCGCCTGATGCGGCATCTGTACCGCGATGTGCGCCATCACGAGCGGCTGATGCGGGTCGTCGAGCGCCGCCTCGGGCATGCGCTCGCGGCGCGAGCGGAAGAAGCGAAAATCGGCGTCGCGGCCGGCGGCGAGACGGTGATCGACCTGGATCTTGTGGAAGACGATCTGCGGCTCGCGTTCGACGATGCACAACTGATCGACGCGGGCCGCGAAGAGACTCGCCGCATCGTCGACGCGGCGCGCGAAACCGTGCGGGCCGCGGGCGTCGCGCCGCGTGACGTCGGCGCGATCTATTTCACGGGTGGCTCGACCGGCCTCGCGTTCCTGACGCAGGCGCTGGCCGGTGCGTTCCCCGACGCGCAGCCCGTGTTCGGCGACCGGCTCGCGAGCGTCGCGACCGGTCTCGGCATTCACGCAGCGCGCCTGTTCGGCTGATCGGGACGTCGATAAAAAGCGGCTCCGAATAAAAAACCCCCGCGTCCGAACGGAGCGCGGGGGTTTCCGGCGAGCTTTGGTCAGCCTGGGCGTCGCCCGAATGCCATCCGAAGGATGACTCCCGGCAGCACTCGCAATACTGGCCCGGCGTACGACCGGAAAGCAGACTTACAGCGGCTTGATGTTCGCTGCTTGCTTGCCCTTCGGGCCGGTCTTCACTTCGAATTGAACCTTCTGGTTCTCTTGCAGCGTCTTGAAGCCGTCGACGCGAATTTCCGAGAAATGCGCGAACAGGTCTTCGCCGCCGCCGTCCGGGGTGATGAAGCCAAAGCCCTTAGCGTCGTTGAACCACTTGACGGTACCGGTTTCCATATTACTTTCCTAAAAATGAAAATTTGAGGCCGAAGCCCGAGGGTGCACGAAAATCAAGGAAGGGGGATGGGAACAGCCGGAGTACCGTTGACAGGCGAGCTACCACTAAGACCAATTCACACTCGACGCTTGAAATCCTGCGTGAACTTTATACGGCGAATCGGCCAGCAGGTCAACCGGGTTTCCCCCCGAAGCGGCGCGTTTTTTGCGCTAAGGGTCAAAACGACGCTGACATCCCGCCGGCGCGCTGCGGATTTTTTTGCTGCCGCTGTCCATTTTTCTGAGACGAGGGGTGGTGCAACCGGACAAACTACGCGCCGCGCGAAAGGTTGCGCCTATAAGGTGCAACGAGGCTCGGCCTCGCGCGCGTGCAGGTGCGACCCCGCGGCGGAATTTTCGTCGTTTCCCATGACGGCTGGTGTCGAGCTGCTCTTGATACAGGAGAAGACGTGAAAAGTTCTATTCAACGGAACATCGGCCCCTTGCCCCTGATGTTCACCGGCTTGGGGTCGATCATCGGTTCCGGCTGGCTGTTCGGGGCGTGGAAAGCAGCGAAGATCGCCGGCCCGGCCGCGATCTGCGCATGGGTGATCGGCGCCGTCGTGATTCTCGCGATCGCGCTCACCTACGCCGAACTCGGCGCGATGTTCCCGGAGTCGGGCGGCATGGTGCGCTATGCGCGCTATTCGCACGGCGCGCTCGTGGGTTTCATCAGCGCGTGGGCAAACTGGATCGCCATCGTGTCGGTGATTCCGATCGAGGCCGAAGCGTCGATCCAGTACATGAGCACCTGGCCCTATGGCTGGGCGCATGCGCTGTTCGTCGACGGATCGCTCACCACCACCGGGCTATTGCTGTCCGCGTTGCTCGTCATCGTGTACTTCATGCTGAACTACTGGGGCGTCAAGCTGTTCGCCCGTGCGAACACGGCGATCACCGTGTTCAAGTTCATCATTCCCGGCCTTACGATCATCGGCCTGATGGCCGGCGCGTTCCACCACGAGAACTTCGGCCAGACGACGACCTTCACGCCGTACGGCTGGTCGGCCGTGTTCACGGCAGTCGCGACGAGCGGCATCGTGTTCGCGTTCAACGGCTTCCAGAGCCCGATCAACCTCGCCGGCGAAGCGCGCAATCCGGCGAAGAGCGTGCCATTCGCGGTGATCGGCTCGATCCTGCTTGCGCTCGTGATCTACGTGCTGCTGCAGATCGCGTACATCGGCGCGGTCAATCCGGCCGACGTCGAGAAGGGCTGGAACCTGTTCAACTTCAAGTCGCCGTTCGCGGAACTCGCGCTTGCGCTGAACCTGAACTGGCTCGCGTTCCTGCTGTACGTCGACGCATTCGTGTCGCCGAGCGGCACCGGCACGACCTACATGGCGACGACCACGCGGATGATCTACGCGATGGAGCGCAACAACACGATGCCGAAGATGTTCGGCAGCGTGCATCCGCTCTACGGCGTGCCGCGCAACGCGATGTGGTTCAACCTGCTCGTGTCGTTCGTGTTCCTGTTCTTCTTCCGCGGCTGGAGCGCGCTCGCGGCGGTGATCTCGGTCGCGACGGTGATCTCGTACCTGACCGGCCCGATCAGCCTGATGGCGCTCAAGCGCACGGCGACCGACCTCGAACGCCCGCTGCGCGTGCCGCTGATGCGCGCGGTCGCGCCGTTCGCGTTCGTCTGCGCGTCGCTGATCCTGTACTGGGCGAAGTGGCCGCTGACCGGCGAAATCATCCTGCTGATGGTCGTCGCGCTGCCGGTGTACTTCTACTTCCAGGGCAAGTCCGGCTGGGAAGGCTGGGGCCGCGATCTGAAGGCCGCCTGGTGGCTCGTCGCGTACCTGCCGATCATGGCGCTGCTGTCGCTGATCGGCAGCAAGCAGTTCGGCGGCTTCGGGCTGATTCCGTACGGCTGGGACATGCTCGTCGTCGCGCTGTTCTCGCTCGCGTTCTACTACTGGGGCGTGAATTCGGGCTATCGCACTGAATACCTCGCCGAGCGCACGACGCACGACGAAAACCTCGAAGGCCTCGGCGCCTGATCTTGCCGCGCCGGTCGCCGGTCGTCGACGTGACCGGCGGTGATGAAAAAAGCCTGCCTGAAGCGATTCAGGCAGGCTTTTTTTGTCTTTCGCGTGGGCGGCGCGCGGTTCAGGCCTGTGCGGACCCGAACACATAGTTCGTCATCGCGAGCGCGCGCTGGTACGTGCCGAGCGACTGGATGCCGAGCGTGTAGTCGTCGTCCGCGGCGCCGAGCGCGGCGAACACGGGCAGCAGGTGTTCGTCGGTCGGATGCATCCGTTCGGCGTGCGGCGCGCGGCGGCGGTAGTCGAGCAGCGCGTCGATATCGCGTGCGCGAAGACGCGCTTCGAACCAGCCGGTGAACTCGGCGACGCGCGGATTCGCATCCTCCGGGCGCGCCGAGAAGTCGGCGTCGCGCAGGTTATGCGTGATCTGTCCCGAGCCGATCACCATCACACCTTCGTCGCGCAACGCGCGCAGCGCGCGGCCGATCGCGAAGTGATGCGCGGCGTCCGAGCGCGGCTGGATCGACAGTTGCGCGACGGGCACGTCGGCTTGCGGATACATCAGCAGCATCGGCACCCATGCGCCGTGATCGAGCCCATGCGGCTGCGTGCCGGTCGCGATCCCGTGCTCGTCGAGCAGCGCCGCCGCGCGCCGGGCGACGTCGGGCGCACCGGGCGCCGGATACTCGATCTCGTACAGCGCGCGCGGGAAGCCGTAGAAGTCGTGGATCGTTTCCGGCTGCGTCGACGTGCTCACGACCGGCGCCAGCGTGCCCCAGTGCGCGGACAGCATCAGCACTGCGGTCGGGCCCGGCAGTTCCGCGGACAGCGCCGCAAAGTCGCCGGACGGCAGCGACGGGTCGATCGGCAGCGTCGGCGCGCCATGCGACAGGAAGAGCGTGGGGAGGCGGGAGGGCGAGGTCATCGGTGTGTCAGTCGGTGGATTAAGCCTGGAGCCCACTATACGCGGGGTCGCGGGCCGCGCGATACGGCTGCCGGGGCAATGGAGTGTCCTGCTGGGGACGGTAATCGGGGCGGCGCGCGTGGGGCGGATTGGGCGGATCGAAGCGATCGAGGCGATCGAGGCGATCGAGGCGATCGAAGCGATCGAAGCGATCGAAGCGGCGACGTCGATTGCCGGCGCCCGCGCGCTCGACCGCGACGGCAGTACCGCCCGTCGTCTTCACCGGCACGGTCTTCGGGGAAAACCGCGTTCAGTCGTCTGCGGCGCCGTGCAGACCCGTCCACGCGGTCGTCAGCGACGTGCCGAGCAAAAACAGGTCGAGCACGCGTGCGACGGTCTGGTCGACCATCTCGTCGATCGACGCCGGCTGGTGGTAGAACGCCGGCAGCGGCGGAAAGATCACGCCGCCCATTTCAGTCACGGCGGTCATGTTGCGCAGATGCGCGAGGTTGAACGGCGTTTCGCGCACGAGCAGCACGAGCCGGCGACGCTCCTTCAGCGTGACGTCGGCCGCGCGCGCGATCAGGTTGTCAGAGAGTCCGTGCGCGATGCTCGCGAGCGTTTTCATCGAGCATGGCGCGACGATCATCCCGTCGGTCGTGAACGACCCCGACGCGATGCTCGCGCCGACGTCGCGCACCGAATGAACGACATCGGCGCGCGGATACAGATCGTCCTTCGAGAGTCCCAGCTCGTGCTGGACGTTGAGCCAGCCGGCCGGCGAGATCAGCAGATGGGTTTCGACGCCGCCGATGCGGCGCAGCAGGTCGAGCGTGCGGACGCCGTAGACCGCGCCCGTCGCGCCGGTGATCGCGACGATCATCCGGCGCTGCGCAGTGCCGGCGACTCCGGTCGTGCTCATGGTCGGCGCCTGGCGGCGGCTGGGCGGACGGACGACGCGCGCGCAGCGTGCGCGTCAGGCGGCCGCGAACAGCTGCTGCAGCTCGCCGTTCTGGTACATCTCCATCATGATGTCCGAGCCGCCGATGAATTCACCCTTCACATACAGCTGGGGAATCGTCGGCCAGTTCGAGAATTCCTTGATGCCCTGGCGGACCGCGTCGTCTTCGAGCACGTTGACGGTTTTGAACTGATCGACGCCGCACGCCTTCAGAATCTGCACCGCCCGGCCGGAGAAGCCGCACATCGGAAACTGCGCGTTGCCCTTCATGAAGAGGACGACGGCGTTTTCGTCGACGATCTGCTTGATGCGTTGTTGGGTGTCCATAACTGACCTTGCGAAAAATAATGCGAGACAGAGGGGAATGATAGCGGATTTCGTTCGCGCGAGCCGGGCAGCCCGAGGCCGGAAGGGGTGCAACGGGCGCTGCGGGCCTTGAGTCGAGGGATCGCGATCGTAGGCAGTACCGAACGGAGCCGGTCCGCTGAAATAAACGCGCTCCTCGAAGCCGAAATCGATCGCGGCGAAGTCGTGTCGGCCGCCGCACCCGGCGAGCGGGCGCCGCGCTGAAAACGCGCGCGCTTCAGCGTGCGAATCGCCCGCCGCTGATCCGCTCGATGCCCGCGAGATCGCGCGCCGAGCGCACGTCGTCGAAGCCGCGCGCCGTCAGCAGCGCGCGTACTGCTTCGGCCTGATCGTAGCCGTGCTCCATCCACAGCACGCCGCCCGCGACGAGCCAGTCCGGCGCACCGGCGACGATCGCGCGCAGCGCGGTGAGGCCGTCCGCGTCGTCGGTCAGCGCGCCGCGCGGTTCGAAGCGCAGGTCGCCGGCCGCGAGGTGCGGGTCGCCGTTCGCGATGTACGGCGGATTGCTGACGATCGCGTCAAAGCGCAGCGCCGGATCGAGCGCGTCGTACCAGCTGCCTTCGATGAAGGCGAGCGCGCCGCCCGGCCGGGCGGGGTCGAGCAGGCGGGCCGCATTGCGCGCAGCGATGGCGAGCGCGTCGGCGGAACGATCGACCGCCCACACGCGCGCGTCCGGCCGTGCCGACGCGATCGCGACCGCAATCGCGCCGCTGCCGGTGCCGAGATCGAGCACGCGCGGCTGCGCGATGTGCTCGAGCGCTTCGAGCGCGGTCTCGACGAGCAACTCGGTCTCCGGCCGCGGAATCAGCACGTCCGGCGTCACGTCGAAATCGAGCCCGAAGAATTCGCGGGAGCCGACCAGCTGCGCGACCGGTTCGCCGTGCACGCGGCGCGCTTCGAGCGCGCGAAAGCGCGCGACGCTCGGCGCGTCGAGCGGTTCGTCGCCGCGCGTGATCAGTTCGGTGCGGCGCCAGCCGAGCACATGCGTGAGCAGCATGCGCGCTTCGAGCGCCGGCAGCGGCGACGCGCGCAGCAGCACGGCGGCGGTCGAGCCGCCGTCCCGTTCGGCGAGGCCGCGAGCCGTATCGTCGTGCGCCATCGCGGCCATCACTCCGCGTCGCCGAGCGACGCGAGCTGCTCCGCCTGGTGCTCGGTGACGAGCGCCGAAATCAGCTCGTCGAGATCGCCGTCCATGATTGCTTCGAGCCGATACAGCGTGAGGTTGATCCGGTGATCGGTGAGCCGCCCCTGCGGAAAGTTGTACGTGCGGATGCGCTCCGAACGGTCGCCGGAGCCGACGAGGCTCTTGCGCGTCGCCGCTTCCTTCGCGTGCTGCTCCTGGTACTGCTTGTCCTTGATGCGCGCGGCGAGCACCTTCAGCGCGCGGTCCTTGTTCTTGTGCTGCGAGCGATCGTCCTGGCACTCGACGACGATGCCGGTCGGCAAGTGCGTGACGCGCACCGCCGAATCGGTCTTGTTGATGTGCTGGCCGCCCGCGCCCGATGCGCGGAACGTGTCGATCCGCAGATCGGCCGGGTTGATCTCGACTTCGCCGATTTCGTCGGCTTCCGGCATCACCGCGACCGTGCACGCGGACGTGTGGATGCGCCCCTGCGTTTCCGTCGCCGGCACGCGCTGCACGCGGTGTCCGCCGGACTCGAACTTCAGCTTCGAATACGCGGCGTCGCCCGCGATCCGCACGATGACTTCCTTGTAGCCGCCGAGGTCCGATTCGCTCGCCGACATCATCTCGACCTGCCAGCGATTGCGTTCCGCATAGCGCAGATACATCCGCAGCAGATCGCCCGCGAACAGCGCCGACTCGTCGCCGCCCGTGCCCGCGCGGATTTCGAGGAAGATGTTGCGCTCGTCGTTCGGGTCCTTCGGCAGCAGCATTTTCTGCAGATCGAGCTGCAATTGCGCCATGCGTTCGCGCGCGGCTTTCACCTCTTCGTCGGCGAATTCGCGCATCGACGGGTCGGCGAGCAGTTCCTCGGCTGCGGTCTCGTCGGATCGCGCCTGCTTCCACTGCGCGTAGTGCGTGACGACCGGCTCCAGCTCCGCGTGTTCGCGCGTGAGCTTGCGGTACTGGTCGCGGTTCGACGTGACGTCCGGGCGGCTCAACAGGTCGTTCAACTCGGCCAGGCGGGTCGTCAGCTGGTCGAGCTTGGATTGCATGCTCGTTTTCATCGGGCGGTGCGGAGCGGGGCTCCGGAAAGAACGGCGGAATGGGAAAGGCGGGTGCCCATGCGGCGGGCTGCAAAGCGGCGCGCGGGCGCGGCTTCAGGCGGAAGAGGGCGAACGTCGCTAAAGGTCGGACGAACCCGAGGAGCCCGAAGAACCGGACGGACTGCCGTGGCGGTAGAAGCCGCTCATCAGCTCGATCAGCGAATCGCGGTTGTCGCTGCTCGCGCGGTTGAGCGCGTGCGTCGGGCCGTGGATCAGCTTGTTGGTGAGCGACTGCGACAGCGCTTCGAGCACCACCGCCGGATCGTCGCCACGCGCGAGCATCTTCTTCGCGCGTTCGAGTTCGGCGCGTCGCAGCGAATCGGCCTGCGTGTGCATGTGGCGGATCACCGGTACGATCGTGCGCGAGTCGAGCCACTGCATGAAGTTCTGCACGCGCGTCTCGATGATCGTTTCCGCCTGCGCGACCGCCGCCTGGCGCGACGCGTTGCCTTCGCGGATGATCGCGCCGAGGTCGTCGACGGTGTACAGGAACACGTCTTCGAGCTGGCCGACTTCCGGCTCGATGTCGCGCGGCACCGCGAGGTCGACCATGAAGATCGGACGGTGACGGCGCGCTTTCACCGCGCGCTCGACGGCGCCGAGGCCGATGATCGGCAGCGTCGACGCGGTGCACGACACGATGATGTCGAACTCGTGCATCCGCGCGGGCAGTTCGGACAGCGGGATCGCGCGTCCGCCGAAACGCTCGGCGACGTAGCGACCGCGCTCGGCCGTGCGGTTCGCGACGACCAGCTCGCGCGGCGCTTGCGCGGCGAAGTGCGCGGCGCACAACTCGATCATCTCGCCCGCGCCGATGAACAGCACGCGCTGGCTCGCGACGTCCTCGAAGATGCGCTGCGCGAGACGCACCGCGGCGGCGGCCATCGACACCGACTGCGCGCCGATCTCGGTCGTGCTGCGCACTTCCTTCGCGACGGCGAACGTGCGCTGGAACAACTGGTTCAGGTAGGTGCCGAGCGCGCCGGCCTCGGACGCGGTGCGCACCGCGTCCTTCATCTGGCCGACGATCTGCGTTTCGCCGAGCACCATCGAATCGAGCCCCGACGCGACGCGAAATGCGTGCCGGACCGCTTCGGACTGCGGCAGCGCGTAGACGTGCGGCTCGAGTTCTTCCGCGCGCAGCCCATGGTAGTGCGACATCCACTCGATGGCGGCGTCGCGCGAGCCGGCTTCGTCGGTCGCGCAGTAGAGTTCGGTGCGATTGCAGGTGGAGAGGATCGCCGCCTCCGGCGCGTTCAGCGCGCGCCGGCCGCTCCATGCTTCCTTCAGCAGCGCGAGCGCCGGTTTGATCTGTTCGAGCGGAAACGCCACGCGTTCGCGCAGGGCGACGGGCGCGGTGTGGTGATTGATTCCGATCGTTAGAAGCTGCATACCATGGGGCTGGGATTTTGGCCGATATTATAACTTTTCCCCGATATCGGCATGGGACGGCCAGCGGCCGGCCTTCGGCGCCGGGCTGGGGCGGCGCAGCGGCCGGTGCGGGTTCGGAAGCGGTTGAGAAACGTCTGATGCCCGCCGTGCCGGGCTTTCATGCAAGACGCAAGCGGCGGTGAACCGCAGCCTCGGCCGCCGTCAAGCCGCCGTGCGGCGGAAAGTCGCGCTGACGGGCGGGCGGCCCAACGCCGCCGCGATACGCCCGCTTGCGCTGCGTCATCCTGCCCCCTACACTCGGTCGCTACGCACGGGGCCGCGACGCCGCACGGGCCGCCGCCGTTTCACGCCTTCCCGCTATCCAAAGAGACAAAGATGCCAGCCACCGGGGCGATACGCGCCCGCCCGTTTTGTCCCAAAATTACCGGGTCGCGTCGCTGATGGGCTGGTCCGGCATCGTGATTCTCGGCGCGGTCATCGGCTTCTTCGCCTGGTGGCTGCATCCGCTGCGTCGGGGCGAGCGTCGCGGGCTGTTGCGCGCGCTGATCGCCGGCATCACCGGTGCGGTGCTCGCGAACGCGGCCGGACGCCTGAGCGGCGCGTTCTACGACGGCGAACTGCTGCAGTGGCCGATCTGCATGGCCGTTGCGCTCGCCGCGGCCGCCGTGGTCTCCGGCGTGTCGTTTTCGCGTTGATGGGGCGGATGCCGGCGCGCACATCGGCAGCGCGGTGCGCCGTCATTCCCCGATCTGGTGTTCCCACCCCTTTCTCGCAGGTGAAACCATGACCGCCCGACTTCCCGAAACGTCCACGATTCCCGAACGGATCGCCGCGCTGCGCGCCGCGATGGCGCGCGCGGGCGTCGCGGCGACGCTCGTTCCATCGGCCGATCCGCATCTGTCCGAATACCTGCCGCCGCGCTGGCAGGGGCGGCAGTGGCTGTCGGGCTTCACGGGCTCGGTCGGCACGCTCGTCGTCACGGCCGATTTCGCGGGCGTGTGGGTCGACAGCCGCTACTGGGTGCAGGCCGAGCAACAGCTCGCCGGCACCGGCGTCGAACTGATGAAGATGACCGCCGGCCAGCAGACCCAGCCCCACATCGACTGGCTCGTGCAGAACGTCCGCGCGGGCGGCACCGTCGCGGTGGACGGCGCGGTGCTCGGTGTCGCGTCGGCGCGCGCGCTGGCCGACGCGTTCGGGGCGCGCGACGTGAAGCTGCGCACCGACGTCGATCTGCTCGACGACGTGTGGCCCGCGCGGCCCTCGCTGCCGGCCGAACCGGTCTACGAGCACGAGGCGCCGCACGCCGACGCGAGCCGCGCGGCGAGGCTCGACCGCGTGCGTCGCGCGATGGCGGAGAAGGGCGCGCAGTGGCATTTCATCTCGACGCTCGACGACCTCGCGTGGCTCTTCAACCTGCGCGGCGCGGACGTCAGCTACAACCCGGTGTTCGTCGCGCACGCGCTGATCGGGCTCGACGCCGCGACGCTCTTCGTCGCCGAGGGCAAGGTGCCGCCCGCGCTGGCGGCGGCGCTCGCGCGCGACGGCGTGCGCGTCGCGCCGTATGAGCAGGCGGCGCACGCGCTCGCCGCGCTGCCGTCCGGCGCGACGCTGCTCGTCGATCCGCGGCGCGTGACGTTCGGGCTGCTCGAGGCGGTGCCGTCGACGGTGAAGCAGGTCGAGGCCGTCAATCCGACGACGCTCTTCAAGTCGCGCAAGACTGCCGCCGAGGCGCAAAACATCCGCGCGACGATGGAGCAGGACGGCGCCGCGCTCGCCGAATTCTTCGCGTGGTTCGACAACGCGCTCGGCCGCGAGACGATCACCGAGCTGACCGTCGACGCAAAGCTCACCGCGGCGCGCGAGCGTCGGCCGGGGTTCGTGTCGCTGAGCTTCGGCACCATCGCCGGTTTCAATGCGAACGGCGCGATGCCGCACTACCGCGCGACGCCCGGGTCGCACAGCACGATCGCCGGCGACGGCCTGTTGCTGATCGACTCGGGCGGACAGTATCTCGACGGGACGACCGACATCACGCGCGTCGTGCCCATCGGCACGCCGAACGCCGCGCAGCGCCGCGACTTCACCGTCGTGCTCAAGGGGATGATGGCGCTGTCGCGCGCGCGGTTTCCGCGCGGCGTGCGCTCGCCGATGCTCGACGCGATCGCGCGCGCGCCGATCTGGGAGGCGGGTGCGGACTACGGCCACGGCACCGGACACGGCGTCGGCTACTTCCTGAACGTGCACGAAGGGCCGCAGGTGATTTCGCACTACGCGGCCGCCGAGCCGTGGACCGCGATGGAAGAGGGGATGATCACGTCGGTCGAGCCGGGCATCTACCGGCCGGGCAAGTGGGGCGTGCGCATCGAGAACCTGGTGCTGAACGAGCCGGCCGGGCAGACGGAATTCGGCGACTTCCTGAAGTTCGAGACGCTGACGCTGTGCCCGATCGACACGCGCTGTCTCGACCTCGCGCTCTTGCGCGCCGACGAGCGCGCGTGGCTGAACGCGTATCACGACACGGTGCGCGCTCGCGTGTCGCCGCACGTGTCGGGCGACGCGAAGGCGTGGCTCGACGCGCGCACGCAACCGGTCTGAACGCGAGAGGACGCGACGATGGCGATCAAGGCGGTGGTCTTCGATTTCGGCGGGGTGCTGGTGGACTGGAGCCCCGACTATCTGTACAGCAAACTGATTCCGGACGTGGACGAGCGGCGCTGGTTTCTCACGCACGTGTGCGGGCCGGACTGGATCGTGCGGCAGGACGGCGGACAGACGCTCGCGGAAGGCACCGAAGAACTCGTCGCGCGCTTTCCCGACCACGAGGCGCTGATTCGCGCGTTCTACGACCGCTGGCACGAGATGATCAACGGGCTGCTGCCGGGCGGCGTCGACACGTTCGAGAAGCTCGACGCGGCCGGCGTGCCGCTCTTCGGCCTCACGAACTGGTCGGCGGAGACGTTTCCTTACGCGCAGGCGAACTTTCCGCTGCTCGCGCGCTGCCGGGACATCGTCGTGTCCGGGCACGTGAAGCTCGTGAAGCCGGATGCCGCGATCTTCCACGAGATGTTCCGGCGCATCGACGCGCAGTTGCCGGGCATCGCGCCCGACGAGCTGGTTTTCATCGACGACAACGCGAACAACGCCGCCGCCGCGACCGCCCTCGGCTGGCACGGCATTCATCACACGAACAACGCGAAAACCGACGCGCGGCTGCGCGAACTCGGGCTGCCGCTGTAGCGGCGCCGCGCCTAATGGCTGAACAGATTGCGAAGCGCGTCGCCGATGCCCTTCGCGGTCTCGCCCGCGCCCTTCACGACGTCCTCCGCGCTGACGCCTAGCGCCTTCGCGAAACCGGTGCGGATCTGCGTGAAGAGGCGGTCGTTCAGTTCGAACTTCGGATCGCGCAGGTTGCCTTCGAGCGTGAAGTGCAGCGTCAGGTCGCCGTTGCGCGTCTTGAGCGCGGCGATCGCCGCGCGCGTCGGAATCGACATGAACGTGTCGAGCGGATTGCTCGTCGGCTCGAGCGCAAGACCGTGCAGCGTCAGCGTGCCCGGCGCATGCAGCTGATAGTTCTGCACCGTGGTTTCGAGATCGAGATCGATCGTGCCGCCGGTGATTCGCGCCTTCGTCGCGGCTTTCTTCAGCAGATAGGGATCGAGCGTCGACACGTCGACGTTGCGCAGCGTCGTCGTGGTCTGCGAGTCGCGGCTCGCGATCCTGATCCAGCCGCCGAACGCCACATGGCCGGTGTGCGACGGCCCGCGCAGCGTGCCGGTGACGGACACCTGCGTCGGATCGTTCAGCGCGGGCAGGCGCAGATGATCGACGCTCGCGTTCGCATCGCTGACCGTCACGTGATACGGCGGGTCGCTGATCGAGCGGTCGTAGAACTCGAACGCGCCGTTGCGCAATGCGATGTGATCGATGAGCTTGTCGGCGGGCGGCGCGCCCGATCCGGCGCCGGTGGGTGCGCCGTCGCGGCTCGACACCGTCTGACGCAGGTTCGGCAGCAGCTGCAGCGAGCCGCCCGGCGTGCGCAGCACGGTGAGATCGAAGCCGCTGACGGTCACGTCGCGGATATGCACGCGATGCGAGAACAGCGCGCGCAAGTCAGGGGTGATCGTGATGTGTTCGGCGCGCAGCGCGTCGGGCGCGGGCCAGTTCGGCGGCGCCTTCAGCCGCACATTCGTGAGCGCGATCGACGTGAGCCCGACATCGATGCGTTCCGCGCTCCCGAGCGGCCCGAGCACGGCGACGACCTCGTTCTTCACCTGCCGCTGCAACGCGAACAGCGCGCCGAGCGCGGCGAGTACCAGCACCGCGACGACGATCGCGACGCCAATGACGATGCGGGAACGAAGCGGTCTCGCCATGCGATTCTCCTTGCAGGCCGCACGGCGCGAACCGGGCCGCGCGGCGTGAAGGCGTGCGAGCAACTGGTGTGCCGTCGGTGGACGACGGAGGGAAAGGACGGGGAAAGCGGCGGGGACGGCGAGCGTTGCCCGCGTCCCCGTGTAAAGCGCGCTGCGACTAGCGGCTGATCGGCTTGTAGCGCAGACGCTTCGGCCGCGCGGCTTCCTCGCCGAGGCGCTTCACCTTGTCCGCCTCGTATTCCTGATAGTTGCCGTCGAAGAACGTCACCTGCGAGTCGCCTTCGAACGCGAGGATGTGCGTCGCGATCCGGTCGAGGAACCAGCGGTCGTGCGAAATCACCATCACCGAGCCCGCGAATTCGAGCAGCGCGTCTTCGAGCGCGCGCAGCGTTTCGACGTCGAGGTCGTTCGACGGCTCGTCGAGCAGCAGCACGTTGCCGCCCGCGATCAGCGTCTTCGCGAGATGCAGCCGGCCGCGCTCGCCGCCCGACAGGTTGCCGACGACCTTCTGCTGGTCCCCGCCCTTGAAGTTGAAGCGGCCGATATACGCGCGCGACGGCGTTTCGTACTTGCCGACCGCGAGCACGTCCGCGCCGCCCGAGATTTCCTCGAACACGGTCTTGTTGCCGTCGAGCGCGTCGCGGCTCTGATCGACGTACGCGAGCTTCACGGTCGGGCCTTGCACGATCTCGCCCGAATCCGGCTGTTCCTTGCCCGTCAGCATCCGGAACAGCGTGGACTTGCCGGCGCCGTTCGGCCCGATGATCCCGACGATCGCGCCGGCCGGAATCTTGAAGTTCAGGTTGTCGATCAAGAGGCGGTCGCCGTACGACTTGCTGACGTTCTTGAACTCGATCACTTCATTGCCGAGACGCTCGCCGGCCGGAATGAAGATTTCCTGCGTCTCGTTGCGCTTCTGGTATTCCTGGCTCGACAGTTCCTCGAAGCGGGCGATACGCGCCTTCGACTTCGCCTGACGGCCCTTCGGGTTCTGGCGCACCCACTCCAGTTCCTTCTTGATCGCCTTCTGGCGCGCGGATTCCGACGCCTCTTCCTGCTTCAGCCGCTCTTCCTTCTGGTCGAGCCAGCTGCTGTAGTTGCCCTTCCACGGAATGCCGTGGCCGCGGTCCAGTTCGAGAATCCATTCGGCCGCGTTGTCGAGGAAGTAGCGATCGTGCGTGACCGCGACGACGGTGCCCGGAAAGCGCGTGAGGAACTGTTCGAGCCAGTCGACCGATTCCGCGTCGAGGTGGTTGGTCGGCTCGTCGAGCAGCAGCATGTCGGGCTTTTCGAGCAGCAGCTTGCACAGCGCGACGCGGCGCTTTTCGCCGCCCGACAGATTGCCGATCTTCGCGTCCCACGCCGGCAGACGCAGCGCGTCGGCGGCCACTTCGAGCTGCTGCTCGGGGCTGCCGCCGTCGGCGGTCGCGAGGATCGCTTCGTATTTCGCCTGCTCGGCGGCGAGCGCGTCGAAGTCGGCGTCCGGTTCCGCGTAGGCCGCGTAGATCTCGTCGAGCTTCTTTTGCGCGTTGAACACGTCGCCGAGGCCTTCTTCGACCGCTTCGCGCACGGTCTTTTCCGGATCGAGCTGCGGCTCCTGCGGCAGATAGCCGATGTTCAGGTTCGGCATCGGCGTGGCTTCGCCTTCGATGTCCTTGTCGACGCCGGCCATGATCTTGATGAGCGTCGACTTGCCCGAGCCGTTCAGGCCGAGCACGCCGATCTTCGCGCCGGGGAAGAACGACAGCGAGATGTCTTTCAGGATCTGGCGCTTGGGCGGCACGATTTTGCCGACCCGGTTCATGGTGAAGACGTATTGGGCCATGGGAGTGTTCTTGGAAAACAGGAAAAACGGGCGGGCGCGTAAGCAGACGTTCCGCGAGTGCGCCGATGCCGGGAGTGGGGCTGCTGCCGAATCGCTATTGTACGGGGCGCCCGGGATCGTCGAGCGGACGAGGGCAGCGTCAGGGGGCTGCTCCTTTGCGGAGGACCTGGGGCGTGGGGGCCTCTCGTCGCGTGCTGCCGGCATCCGGACGCCGCTGGCAGCACCATCTTCAGCCGGCGAGCGGGGCGGACGCCGCCGGCTCTACCGTGGCTGCACGAACGCGTTTGCGAAGCTGATCCGCTCGCCTGAGCCGAGCCGAGGCGAGCGGAGCGGGCGTCAGACGTTGAGGCCGCACCTTGGAATTTGACAGTTATGGACGCGATATAAGTCATTGATATTGAGACGTTTTGTGGGTTGGTCGGTATGTCCATGCCTGTGCCGCTTTATTGGCGAGTCGCGCATCGTCATGTCCATACTCAGGGCTGGGGACGGCTGCCCGTTAGGTGTTTTCTGAGCTTGTCTGTCCCGAGTGTGATGCTCTCAGTCAGATTGCGAAGTTTTCCGCGCACGGCTAACAAAGTTCGGGGGATCCATTGCTTAGAAATGACGCCTCGCCCGTGGCTGCCGTAGCGCCGTCTGCCGACGTGACCTCTCCTGTACGGCCGGACAACCGTTTCTTGGCTTGAATAAAGGCCGTCTGCAGCCCGCGGTACGCGATTGGTGCTGCGCCAGTGCGATGGCGCGGGCTCTTCATCTGCACGTCCAGGGCGGCGTGAACCAAGCCTCCGTGGAGCGGGCGCATGACCTCGGACAGTGCTAGCACCGCCGCTAGTGCTCCGACGAACGGTGTGGCCACGGCGCGAGAGGCTAGCAGCGTCATCCCGCAGATGTCCTGGCGCACGTCAGCCAACTTCTTGTAGGTGTCATTCAACTCAACGGAGGCTTGCGCAGCAGTTTCCGCCGTCCAGATTTCCGACGGACGGCGTGGTCCCGGGAACGTGTGCAGCCGGATA
>DATJJN010000128.1:0-3113 GCA_035492135.1 Paraburkholderia sp.
CCGGCTCGAATGGCAGGAGCACACGCCGCCGTTCTACTGTTCGGTCGATCTGCGTAACGCCGGCTTCAAGCTCGCACCGGTCGATACGAACCTTTTTCCGGGCGCATTCAACGCGCTGCCGGTCGAAGTGCTGCCGCTCGCAGTGCAGGCCGCCATGGCCTCGATCGAAAAGATCTGCCCGGATGCGAAGAACCTGCTGGTGATCCCCGAGCGCCATACGCGCAATGCGTTTTATCTGGAGAATGTCGCGCGGCTCGCGACGATCATGCGTCAGGCAGGGCTGAACGTGCGGTTCGGCACGCTCGACGAAACGATTGGCGGACCCGTCACGATTGCGCTGTCCGACGGTCAGAAAATCGTGCTCGAACCGCTCGAGCGCTCGCCGCGGCGTCTCGGCCTGAAGAATTTCGATCCGTGCTCGATTTTGCTGAACAACGACCTGTCGGGCGGGATCCCGGCCGTGCTCGAAAATCTGCACGAGCAGTATCTGTTGCCGCCGCTGCATGCGGGCTGGGCGGTGCGCCGCAAATCCACGCATTTCTCGAGCTACGACGACGTCGCGAAGAAATTCTCGAAGATGGTCGAGATCGATCCCTGGATGATCAATCCGTACTTTGCGCGTGTCGAAGGGGTCGATTTCGAGGCGCGCACTGGTGAAGAGGCGCTCGCCGAAGCGATTGACGGTGTGCTGAAAAAGATCGCGAAGAAGTATCGCGAATACGGTATCTCCGAAAAGCCGTACGTGGTGATCAAGTCCGATGCCGGCACCTATGGCATGGGCGTGATGACGGTGCACGATGCATCCGAAGTCGCGGCGCTGACCAAGCGCGAACGCACCAAGATGGCCACCACCAAGGAAGGTCTCGAAGTGCGCGACATGATCGTGCAGGAAGGCGTCTATACGTTCGAGCGGGTCGGCGACGAAGTGGCGGAGCCGGTCGTCTACATGATCGACCGCTACGTGGTGGGCGGCTTCTACCGCGCGCACGGCAGCCGCGAGCGCGACCAGAACCTGAACGCGCCGGGCATGCATTTCGTGCCGCTCGGTTTCGAGCATACCGCGCTGCCGGATGCGCACGCGAAGCCGGGTGCGGCGCCGCCGAACCGCTTTTACATGTATGGTGTGGTGGCCCGGCTGGGGCTGCTGGCCGCGTCGCTGGAACTCGAGCGCACGGATCCGGAAGCGATTCAGGTTTGATGTTTTGGCGGCCGGCACTCCGGTGGGTCGGGCGCCCGGCGATCCGGCGCCCGACGGACGCGCGGTTAACGTCGCGTCGCCCCGCGTCCGGGTAGCCGGCACTCCGGCACCCCCGCGTTGCAGCCATCCAACTGCCGCGCGGCGTAACGTAACATTCTGAGCCCCCCGTTTCTGCGCACCAGGTACTCCATGGACATTCTTTTTATCGCCGACCCGCTCTCCCGCTTCAAGATCTACAAGGACACGACCTACGCGATGATGGCCGAGGCCGCGCGCCGCGGCCACACGCTGTACACCTGCGAGCCGCAGCACCTTGCATGGACCGGCGGGACGGTCGAAGCGAACGCGCAGCGCTTCACGATCGTCGGCGACGAGGCAGACAGTCATCGCGAACCGTGGTTCGCCGCCGACGCAGCCGCGCCGCGCGAACTGACCAGCTTCGGCGCCGTGCTGATGCGCAAGGACCCGCCGTTCGACATGGAATATGTGACGTCGACGTGGCTGCTCGAAATCGCCGAGCGGGCCGGCGCACGCATCTTCAACAAGCCGCAGGCGATCCGCGATCACTCGGAGAAGCTCGCGATCGGCGAGTTCGGTCAATTCGTCGCCCCGACTCTGGTCACGCGCGATCCCGCGCGGCTGCGCGCCTTCCACGCCGAACATGGCGACGTGATCCTGAAGCCGCTCGACGGCATGGGCGGCATGGGCGTGTTCCGCGTGAAGGCGGATGGCATGAACCTCGGCTCGATCGTCGAAATGCTGAGCCACGATGGCGCGCGCACGGTGATGGCGCAGAAGTTCATCCCCGAGATCAAGGACGGCGACAAGCGGATTCTGCTGATCGGCGGCGAAGCGGTGCCGTATTCGCTGGCGCGTATCCCACAAGGCAACGAGGTGCGCGGCAATCTCGCGGCGGGCGGCCTCGGCGTGGCGCAACCGCTGACCCCGCGCGACCGCGAGATCGCCGACACGCTGGCGCCGGTGCTGGCCGCGCGCGGGCTGCTGCTGGTTGGACTGGATGCGATCGGTGCCTGGCTCACCGAAGTGAATGTGACGAGCCCGACGTGCTTCCGCGAAATCATGGATCAGACCGGTTTCGACGTGGCGGCGATGTTCGTCGATGCGCTGGAGCGCTCGGTCGGCTAGGCGGCGCTGCTGCGCGCTCGCGGCAGGCGCGCGGAAGCGGATCCTGCAGGACTGTGCGCCGCGTGTCAGCGCGATCTGCGGGAAGGCGCGAAAATGACGCTGTTACAATGCCCGCTCGCGCTTCGCCCGAGGTTTTTCGGTGGCTGTTCCGGCCCTTTTGAAAAGGCTCCCGCATGCGGCCGACGAGGAAACCCGGCGCGGTGCCGGTGCGGCGGTGGGCCCGACGGCCGGGGCCGCTTGTCGGTCCCTCCGTCGACCCCACCTACTGGCCAGATGACGGGCCACGCGCCGACGACGCCATCCCCGGCACCCGGGCCGGGCCGCGTTCCTGGGTCGTTTTCTGCAGCAACACTGACATGGCAGGCATTCTGATCATTGCGCATGCTCCGTTCGCCACCGCGCTACGCGAGTGTGTCGCTCACATTTACGGCGGGCTGCCGGCCCGCATCGGCGTGATCGACGTCTCGGCGGACTGTGATCCGGCGCAGATGGTCGCGTTCGCCCACAGCGAAATCGAGCGCCTCAAGGAAGAAAACGGCGCGCTCGTGCTGACCGACATGTTCGGGGCAACGCCAGCGAACATCGCGGGCCGCCTCGCCGCCTTACCGGACGTGCGCGTGCTGTGCGGCGTCAATCTGCCGATGCTGGTGCGCGCCGTCTGCTACCGCGCGACGCCGCTCGACACGCTGGTCGACAAGGCGCTCGCCGGCGCGACCAAGGGCATACACGCGGTCGGTCCGTCGATTCCGCCGCCGGCCGTGCCGCTTGC
>DATJJN010000129.1:0-2412 GCA_035492135.1 Paraburkholderia sp.
CCGGCGATTTCGATGTCGCCCGCGGTGCGTTTGCGCAGACCGATGATCGCTTCGAACGCTTCGGTGCGGCCCGCGCCAACCAGGCCCGCGAAACCGAGCACTTCGCCCGCGCGCACGTCGAAGCTGAGATCCTCGACCCAGTCCGGCACCGTGAGGCCGGCGACCCGCAACGCGACGGGCGCGTCGGCGGGCACGGTCAGCTTGTCGGGAAACATATCGGACAGCTCGCGTCCGACCATCAGATTCGCCATCTGCTGACGCGCGAGCCCCGCGGTCTCGCCGCGTGCGACGAACCGGCCGTCGCGCATCACGATCACTTCGTCGGTGATGCGTTCGACTTCATCCAGCTTGTGCGAGATGTAGACGATCGTCACGCCGTCGGCCTTCAGTTTCGTCATCAGCGAGAAAAGCCGGTCGGTTTCGGCGGGTGTCAGTGTCGCGGTCGGCTCGTCCATGATCAACAGACGCGCGCGGCGCGACAGCGCCTTCGCGATCTCGACCATCTGCTTTTCCGCGACGATCAACTCGCGCACCTTCGTGTCCGGTGCCTTGTCGAGCCCGACCTGCGCGAGATAGCGCGTGGCCTCGGTGCGCATCGCCGCATCGTCGACGAGCCAGCCGCGCCGCTTCTCGTGGCCGAGGTACATGTTCTGCGCGATCGTCAGATGCTCGGCGAGATTGAACTCCTGGTGAATCAGCACGATGCCCTGCGCCTCGGCATCGCGCGAGCCGACAAAGTGCCGCGCGTGCCCGTCGACGAACACGCTGCCTGAACTCGCCACCTCGTAACCGGCGAGGATTTTCATCAGCGTCGACTTGCCCGCGCCGTTTTCGCCGAGCAGGCCGTAGATACGGCCCGGCGCAAGCTCGAAGCTCACGCCGTGCAGCACACGCACCGGGCCGAAGTCCTTGCGGATATCGTCGAAGCGGATCGCGAGGCTCATCGCTCAGGCGCTCCTGCGGACAACCAGACGATGCGGCAACAGCACGCCGGGCACTTCGGCCTGCGGATTCGCGAGCCGCTGCAACAGCAAACGCGCGGCGGTTTCGCCGAGCTCGCGCATCGGCTGCGCGATCGTCGTGAGCGGCGGATCGATCTGCGCGGCGAGCGAGATGTCGTCGAAGCCGGCCACCGCGACATCGTCCGGCACGCGCTTGCCGACGCTGCGCAAGCCGTGGATCACGCCGATCGCGAGCGTGTCCGACACCGCAAAAATTGCGCTCGGCGCGTCGGGCTGCTGGATCAGCGTGGCTGCGGCCGCGGCGCCCGCCTCGTAGTCGAGGCTGTTCAGGTTCATCCGCCAGCGCGGATCGGGCGCGATACCCGCGTCGCTCAACGCATCGAGGTAGCCCTGCTGGCGTTGCCGCGCGTACAGATAGTCGACATCGGAATTGATCAGCCCGATGCGCTGGTGGCCGCGCGCGAGCAGGTGCCGCACCGCGTCGCCCGCGGCCTGGTAGTTGTCGATGCCGACATACGGCACGCCAACCGACGGATCGAACTCGCAGCACGCGACCCACGGCAGAGCGTGCGATGCGTCGCCGAGCGCCTGCTGGATCGTCGCCGGATCAAGACAGATCGCGCCGTCCGCGCGGCGCCGCCGCAGCATGTCGAAGTAGCTGCGCTCGCGGCCGGGGTCCGCGCCGGTGTCGCACAACAGCATGAAATAGCCGTGCTGACGCGCGACGCTGTCGATCCCGCGCACGATCTCCGCGTAAAACGGATTGCCGAAGTCGGGGACCATCGTCAGCAGCAGGCGGCTTTCGGCGGTGCGCAGATTGCGCGCAAGCTCGTTCACGCGATAGCCGCTCGCGTCGATCGCGGCGAGCACCCTGTCGCGCGTGGCGGGCCGCACGTTCTCGTGACCGTTCAGCACGCGCGATACCGTCGCGACCGATACGCCCGCCTGCTCCGCCACGCCGGAAATCGACGGCCCATCGGCCGCGTGCTGCAAACGCGCGTGGGGCTGGCTCGCTTGAGTGGACAACGAAGCGGACACCGAAGCGGACGACGATCGGGACGACGTTCTGGACACGGCAACTCGCGACGAAAATGTAATCGATTACATTTTTGAGCGATGCCAGCGCGAATCGCAAGGACGGATCGCTAGGGATTAACACGGGGGGCGGCGCGCGCCATGTTGAACGACTGCCCGT
This sequence comes from Paraburkholderia sp., assembly GCA_035492135.1. Taxonomy (GTDB): domain Bacteria; phylum Pseudomonadota; class Gammaproteobacteria; order Burkholderiales; family Burkholderiaceae; genus Paraburkholderia. Next base: position 2,158 of record DATJJN010000129.1, read on the forward strand.
TGCAATCGTGCCCGCGAGCGTCCGGCGGGACACCGCCATTTGGTACAATCCCGCAGTTCCCCTGATGCGGCTTGCAGTCTGAAGGCTTTGCCACGAAGCCGCGCCCGACGGCATCCGGCCGCGGCACCAGTCGGGGCAAAAGTCCGCGGCACATCTCGCCCGCTCGCCAAACCAAAACCGCCGAATCCACCATGAACATCGAGCAAGCGCGTTTCAACATGATCGAACAGCAGATCCGCCCCTGGGAAGTGCTCG
>DATJJN010000130.1:0-102802 GCA_035492135.1 Paraburkholderia sp.
ACCGGCGAACAGCGCGAATAGCGAACCGGCCACCAGCACGTAGTGGAAGTGCGCCACCACATAATAGGTATCCTGCAACTGGATGTCGATCGGCGTGATCGCCAGGATCAGGCCGGTAAAGCCGCCCATCGTGAACACGAAGATGAAGCCGATCGCGAACAGCATCGGCGTCTCAAAGCTCAGCGAGCCGCGCCACATGGTCGCCACCCAGTTGAAGATCTTCACGCCGGTCGGCACCGCGATCAGCATCGTCGCGTACATGAAGAACAGTTGCGACGTGACGGCCATTCCGGTCACGAACATGTGGTGCGCCCACACCATGAACGACAGGATCGCGATCGACGCCGTCGCGTACACCATCGAGCTGTAGCCGAACAGCGGCTTGCGCGAGAACGCCGGAATCACCTGCGAGATGATCCCGAACGCCGGCAGGATCATGATGTACACCTCCGGGTGTCCGAAAAACCAGAAGATGTGCTGGTACATCACCGGATCGCCGCCGCCCGCCGCGTTGAAGAAGCTCGTGCCGAAGTGGCGGTCGAACAGCAGCATCGTGATCGCGCCCGCGAGCACCGGCATCACGGCGATCAGCAGGTACGCGGTGATGAGCCACGTCCACGCGAACATCGGCATCTTCATCAGCGTCATGCCGGGCGCGCGCAGGTTCAGGATCGTGACGACGATGTTGATGCCGCCCATGATCGACGACGCGCCCATGATGTGCACCGCGAAGATCGCGAAGTCCATGCCGGGACCCATCTGCGTGGAGAGCGGCGCGTACAGCGTCCAGCCCGCGGCCGTCGCGCCGCCGGGCGCGAAGAACGAGCCGACGAGCAGACACGCGGCGGCCGGCAGGAGCCAGAAGCTGAAGTTGTTCATCCGCGCGAACGCCATGTCCGACGCGCCGATCTGCAGCGGAATCATCCAGTTCGCGAAGCCGACGAACGCCGGCATGATCGCGCCGAACACCATGATGAGACCGTGCATCGTCGTCAACTGGTTGAAGAACTCGGGCCGCATGATCTGCAGCCCGGGTTCGAACAGCTCGGCGCGGATGCCGAGCGCCATCACGCCGCCCGACAGGAACATCACGAACGAAAACAGCAGGTACAGCGTTCCGATGTCCTTGTGGTTGGTCGCGAACAGCCAGCGCCGCCAGCCGTGAGGCGTGGGGTGTGCGTGTTCGTCTCCGTGCACGTGCCCGTGCCCGCCGGCTACATCGTGTCCGATGCTAGACATGACTCTCTCCAGAAGCGAATGCTGCTTTCTTTTGCCATCCCCGGGATCCTCTGCCGCCTGGTTCTCCGCCAGGGCAACGGACCGATTTGCACGCGACGTGCCGCGTTCGCGCTACTGCTTGTCTGCTGCGGAAGCCGCCGTCGCGGGGCTCGCCGCCTGGGTGTCCGAAGCCGTGGCGCCCGCATTGGCCGCGGCGCCCGCCGCTTCGGTGCCCGAAGCCGTTGCGCCCGCACCGGCCGCGGGTGCTTCCGAAGCCGCCGCGCCCGCACCGGCCGCCGCCTGCTGGCCGCCGCCTTCGGGCAGCTTGCCGTTGCGCGCGTCCGCGACCTGGCGCGGCTGCAGCACTTCGCCCGTGTGGTTGCCCCATGAATTGCGCTCGAACGTGATCACCGACGCGATCTCGACGTTTGACAGCGTCGGCGCCCACGACGGCATCGCGTTCTTGCCCTTCAGCACGAGACTCACATGCTCGGCGATCGGCCCGTTGACGATCTTGCTGCCGTCGAGCGCCGGGAACGGACCGCCGCCCTTGCCGGTCGGCTGGTGGCAGACCGCGCAGTTCGCCATGTACACCTTCTCGCCGCGCTCTTTCAGTTCGGCGAGCGTGTACGTGCGGTTCGGATCGTCGGCGCCGGCGGCCATCTTCGCCTTCTGCGTGTCGACCCACTTCGCGTAGTCGTCGTCGGACAGCACCTCCACGACGACCGGCATGAACGCGTGTTCCTTGCCGCACAGTTCGGTGCAGAAGCCGCGATAGGTGCCGACCTTGGTCGCCTTGAACCAGGTGTCGCGCAGGAAGCCGGGAATCGCGTCCTGCTTCACGCCGAACGCGGGCACGAACCACGAGTGCACGACGTCGTTCGCGGTGGTGACGATGCGGATCTTCTTGTCGACCGGCACCACGAGCGGGTTGTCGACTTCCTGCAGATAGGTATCGGTGATCGGCGCGCGGTTGTTCACTTCGCTGCGCGGCGTGGAGAGCGTCGACAGGAAGCTGATGCCCTCGCCCGGCCCCTTCACGTAGTCGTAACCCCACTTCCACTGGTAGCCGGTGACCTTGATCGTGAGGTCCGAATTCGACGTGTCCTTCATCGCGACGACGGTGCGCGTGGCCGGCAGCGCCATCAGCACGACGATGACGAACGGCACGATCGTCCAGATGATCTCGACGGTCGTGCTTTCATGAAAGTGAGCGGCCTTGTAGCCCTTCGACTTGCGATGCGCGAACACCGACCAGAACATCACGCTGAACACGCCGACGAAGATGATCGTGCAGAGCAGCAGCATCGTCATGTGCAGGCTGAACAGCTCTTTCGCGATCGGTGTGACCGGTGTCTGGAAGTTGATCTGGTTGACCCGGGGACCGCCCGGGCTGTCGCCAACAGCAAGAGCGGCACCGGCGAACAGGAGTCCGCTGCACGCCAGCACACCCGTGAGGGCTCGCTTCATTGTTTTCATGGCTTCCTTACCCAAATTTTCCATTCGAACCCTCGCCCCGCATGAAGGCTTTGTCTGCCAGGCACAACCCTGGTCGACGCGCATCTACCCACGCGCGAGCCACGTGCGCAATTCCCGCGCGAACTGCGCACGACGCTCCTGCGTGAGGTGCAACCCGACAGCGACCGCCTGACCGCGGGACACGAGCAACACCGGATCGCGCGGCAACGCGCCCGGTTCGACCCGGACCCAGCGGGGATTGAATTCGAACTGGGTGAGCTTGTCCGCGCTCACCTGCTCGATCACCAGCCGGTTCGGATACAGCCTGATACGTTCGTAGTCGACGGCATGACGCGCGTGGATGGCGAAAGCACCGCCCACGACCACCAGTTCGATACCGGTGAAGGGCAGCACCAGCCAGGCGCCGTTGAGCAACAGCAGGACTGCGATTGCAATGGAGACGAGGGCGAGCGATGCGAAGAACGTGACGTATTGCCGGGGTGAGACCGAACAGTTGCGTTTCATGGTCCAGTCTTTCAGGACCGGCTCCGGACTCGCCAGCAGATCAGACGCCTGCATCGCTGCCTCCTGCCTCTTCCTGCAACTTCCGCGACCACTTTTCGCCCACGTGTTTGTAGGCCCTGCACTTTACCCGCGTCAGAGTTTTCGCACTCTTGTGGGTGGCAAACTGACGCATTATAGGCTCGATCCCGGAGCGCCACAAGCAAGCCCCGATCGGGCGCAAACCCTTACGGGACAAGCCTGAGCGGTCATCTTCGAGATTCGTTCGCGGGGCCGCCGGCCGCCGGTTCCGGCCGTCGCCGAAGCTCGCTTGACCGCATCAACGAGGGCTTGCCGGACCGCGTCCGATGTCCTCGATGCGCACGATTCCGTGTCCTTCCGCCGTCCGGCGCGGCACCGCTTTCCACGCGTGGCCGTAGATGACCTCGAACGTGAGCGGGATCGTGCCGTCGTCGCGGCGACGCGCTTCCAGCGACGCACCGAGTGCGCGACGCAACCGCCGTGCCGCGTGCATCGTGTCCTTCGCATCGCGCTCGAACGGGTACGCGCCCCAGCGGCGCACGTCGGCGAGCAGCTTGTCGGCCGACGGGTACGTGACGGTGAGCGTCTCCTGGTCCATCACCGGGATCTCGAAGCCGTTCTCGACCAGCATGTCGCCGAGATCGTGCATGTCGACGAAGTCGACGACATGCGGGCGCGTCGGCATCCCATGCGCGGCGTCGACTTCGGCCCACGCGCCGCGCAGCTCCTTCAGCGTGTCGGGGCCGAGCGTGCTGAACATCAACAGGCCGTTCACCTTCAGCACGCGCTGCCATTCGCCGAACACGAGGTCCGGGCGCGGATGCCAGTGCAGCGCGAGATTCGACCACAGCAGCTCGAACGCGCCGGGTGCGAACGGCAGCGCGCCGAAGTCGGCCTGCGCGAAGCGCGGGCCGCGCGCGCCGAGCGCCTTGCCGATCGATGCGGGAAGAAAGCGGCGCCAGCTCGTGTCGCCGGCGTCGTGATGCATCGCGCGTAACAGCATCGCGTGCGACAGATCGGAGCCGAACACCGGCGCATCGGGAAAACGCGTGCGCAGATCGAGCAGGTCGTCGCCCGGGCCGCAGCCGACGTCGAGCACGCTCGCGGGTGCAATCTTGATGTAATCGAGCCGCTCGCGCATGCGTTGCGCGATCTCGCGCGGCAGGAACGCGACGTCGTCGAACGTGGCGGCGCGGCGATCGAAAATCCGCTCGACGCGGCGTGAATCGTAGGCCGGACGGCCGGGTGTGGCGGGAATCGGCGACATGTCGGTCGTATTGGCGAAGTGGGCGAAGTATACTCGCTCGTCCCTCTGTATCCGTCCTGGGCCCGCTGCCGGGCCGTCCGTCGATGCCGCCGTCCACCCTCCCCGCCGACTCGCGCCGCCATGCATCGCGGATTCGTCTCGCGGGCTCGCGACTCTGTCAGCGCGTCCGACAACACTGGCCGCAGCTCGTACAATTCGCGCTGCCCAATCTGTGCGCATTATGCGGCATTTTGTCGCAAGAGACGCTGTGCGCCGGCTGCGATGCGGCGTACTGGAACGAGGCGCGTCTGCGTTGCGACGTCTGTGCGATGCCGCTGTCCGGGTCGCGGCGCAGCGCGGGATCGCGTTATCGCTGCGACGAATGTGTCGATGCGCCGCCGTCGTTCGACGCGACGCTCGCGCTCGCCGACTATCGCGCGCCGCTCGACGTGCTCGCACGCGGACTGAAGTTCCGCGCCCGCACCGCGCTCGGCAACGAATTCGCGGCGCGGCTTGCGCGGCTCGTCGACGACACGGCCGGGCCGCATGCGCTGCCGGACGTGATCGCGCCGGTGCCGCTGTCGCGCGAACGGCTGATCGCGCGCGGCTACAACCAGGCGTGGCAGATCGCGAAGCCGCTCGCGCGCGCGCTTCGCCTCCGCGCCGACGCGACGCTCGTGCGACGCATCGCGCATACGTCGCCGCAATCGCGGCTCGATCGCGACATGCGCCGCCGCAACGTCGCCGGTGCGTTCGCGGTGACGAAGCCGGTGCGCGGCCTGCACGTGGCGATCGTCGACGACGTGATGACGTCGGGCGCGACGCTCGACGCGCTCGCGCACACGCTGAAGACCGCCGGCGCGCGACGCGTGACGAACCTCGTCGCGCTGCGCACACCGAAAACCTGACTGCTTGCCCTCACCATGTTCAATGTCGTTCTCGTCGAACCGGAAATTCCGCCGAACACCGGCAACGTGATCCGTCTGTGTGCGAACACCGGCGCGCGTCTGCATCTGATCGAGCCGCTCGGCTTCCCGCTCGACGACGCGAAGATGCGCCGCGCGGGCCTCGACTATCACGAATACGCGCAGATGCACGTGCATCGAAACTGGGACGCGTTCGTCGCGGCCGAAACGCCGGACCCGACGCGAATGTTCGCGTTCACGACGCGCGGCTCGGGGCGTTTTCATTCGCATGAATTCCGCCCCGGCGACTGGTTCGTGTTCGGCGCCGAAACGCGCGGATTGCCGGACTCGGTGCTCGCGCATTTCGAGCCCGGCCAGCGCGTGCGGCTGCCGATGCGGCCGGGCAACCGCAGTCTGAATCTGTCGAATACGGTCGCCGTCGTCGTGTTCGAGGCGTGGCGGCAGGCGGGGTTCGTCGGCGGGGAATGACGGCTCGCGCCGGTTTGCGACGTGACGCGCCGTGACGCGCCGTGACGCGCCGTAACGCGCCGTGACGCGCCGTGACGCGCCATAACGCGCCGTAACGCGCCGCTTAAGCGTCGAACCGCGCGAGTTCCCGCCGATAGCGCTCGTACATCGCGTCGTCGAAGCAAGCGAAGATCACGTGCGTCAGATCAGGCAGATCGATGAGTTCGTCGATGACGGTCTGCGTCGCGATCCGCACCGCGTCATCGGGCGGAAACCGATAGACGCCGCAACTGATCGCCGGAAACGCGATGCTCGCGCAGCCGATGTCGCGCGCGCACTCGAGCGAGCGCCGATAGCACGACGCGAGCAGTTCGACCTCGCGCTGCGAGCCGCCGTGCCATACGGGGCCCACGGTGTGAATCACGTGTCGAGCCAAAAGACGATGGCCGCGCGTGACCTTCGCGTCGCCGGTCGTGCAGCCGCCGAGCGTCTCGCACTCGCGCAGCAGCGCCGGGCCGGCGGCCCGGTGAATCGCGCCGTCCACGCCGCCGCCGCCGAGCAGCGACGTATTCGCCGCGTTGACGATCGCATCGACGTCGAGCGTCGTAATGTCGACGACCCGACCTTCGATTCCGCATTGTCCGATGGTGAGCATGGCGACCTCCTCGTGCATCAATGCCGCGGAGTGCCCAGTATGCGTCTATTCGGCTTTCGCGTCGCGGCGCAGCAGCGCGCTGACCGCATCGCGCGGCGCGACGCCGTCGAACAGCACCGCGCAGACGGCCTGCGTAATCGGCATGTCGATCGAATGCGCGCGCGCGATCGCGAGCACCGCCTTCGCGCAGCGCACGCCTTCGGCGACGTGGCCGAGCGCGGCGAGCACGTCGTCGAGCGTGCGGCCCTTCGCGAGCTGCATGCCGACCGTGCGGTTGCGCGACAGGTCGCCGGTTGCGGTGAGAATGAGGTCGCCCAGGCCGGTCAGCCCCATGAAGGTTTCCGCGCGGCCGCCGAGCGTCACGCCGAGCCGCGACATTTCCGCGAGACCGCGCGTGATCAGCGCGGCGCGCGCGTTGAGCCCGAGGCCGAGGCCGTCCGAAATGCCGGTCGCGATCGCGAGCACGTTCTTGACCGCGCCGCCGACCTCGACGCCGATCACATCGTCACCGGTATAGATGCGCATCGCGCGATGATGAAACGCCGCGAGCGTGCGTTCGCGGCACTCGATCGATGCGCTCGCAACGGTCAGCGCGACCGGCAGCCCTTCGCCGACCTCGCGCGCGAAGCTCGGGCCGGACAGCACGCCGTTGCTCCGATGGGCGGGCAATTCGAGCGCGACGACCTGGTGCGGCAGCAACTGCGTATCCGCATCGAAGCCCTTGCAGAGCCACACGAAATGCGCAGGCACCTTGCCGGCATCGCGCATTGCATGCAGCACGCCGCGCAGACCGGCGACCGGCGTCGCGATGACGACGAGCGACGCGTCGTCGCTCGCATGGTCGAGCGCCGCGTTCAGACCGGTTTCGTAACGGAGTGATTCAGGCAGAGAAACGCCCGCCAGATAGCGGGCGTTTTCGCGGGTGTTGCGCAGGGTTTCGACGAGCGCGGCATCGCGCGCCCACAACACCGTGTCGTGCACCGTGGCCAGATGACCGGCCAGCGCGGTACCCCATGCGCCGGCGCCGAGAACGGCGACTTTCATGCGTGACTCCGCGCCGGCTTTACGCCCGACGTGCTCAATGCGTGGCGTTGCTTTGCGCCGCGCCGTCCTGCGCCGAGAGCTGGGCGAGACGTTGCTCGTACAGCGCCTGGAAGTTGATCTCCGCCAGATGGATCGGCGGGAAGCCCGCGCGCGTGATCGCATCGGCGATGTTCGAGCGCAGGTACGGGAACAGGATCGTCGGGCACGCGATGCCGACGAGCGGATCGATCTGCTCGGCCGGAATGTTGCGGATGTCGAAAATGCCGGCCTGCTTCGCCTCGATCAGGAACGCCACCTTGTCCTTGACCTTCGCGGTCACGGTGCCCGTGACGAGGATTTCGAACACCGATTCCGCGAGACGGTCCGCCTTCACGTCGACTTCGACTTCCACCGACGGCATCTCCTGCTCGAGAAAGATCGCCGGCGAATTCGGCTGCTCGAGCGACATGTCCTTCAAGTAGATGCGCTGGATGTTGAAGAACGGCTGGTTGTTCTCGTCAGACATGGTGGTTTGCTTCCGTGATTGAGTGAAATGCGGCGGCCGCTGGCGGCGGGACCGCCATTGCGCCCGCCGCGACGCGCGCGGCTGCGCGCGCAGTGACGCGCTCAGGCGGCTTCGAGCAGCGGCGCGAGGCCGCCCGCGCGATCGAGCGCGGACAGGTCATCATAGCCGCCAACATGCGTCTCGCCGATGAAAACCTGCGGCACGGTCCGGCGGCCGGTGCGAGTCATCATTTCCTCGCGGCGAGCCGGATCCCTGTCGATCAGCACTTTCTCGATGTGCTCGACGCCGCGCGACTTTAAAAGACGTTCGGCCATCTGGCAATACGGGCACACCTGGGTGCTGTACATGACTACCTTGTTCACTTCGAACCTCCTTGTTTGACGACCGGCATTCCCGCCTGTTGCCAGGCATTGATGCCGCCGTTCAGCACGTGGACCTCGGCAAAACCGGCGTCCTTCACGGCGCGCTGCGCCTTTTGCGACTGCTGGCCGCTCTGGCAGACGAGCAATACCGGGTTGCTCTTGTTCTTCGCGAACTGGCCGATCTTTGCCGGAAGCTCGGAGAATGGCAGGTTGCGAGCGGACGGCAGATGGCCCTTCGCGAAGTCGTCAGCGGTGCGCAGATCGATGATGACCGCGTTGTGGCGATTGATCAGTTGCGTGGCTTCGCCGGTGGACACGCCGCCGCGCCCGCCACGGCCAAGCGACGGCCACAGCAGCATCCCCCCTGAGATGAGGACGATCGCGATGAGTACAAGATTGATGTAATTAGTGAAGAACGTCACGGAAAATCCGTTGAAAAAAAGGGAATTCGGGAGATATCGAGCTTCTGCGATCCGGCCATTATAAAATATCCCGATTGCGACGGTGGGCGTCCCAGGCGACGCCCGTTCCCCGTTTTACCGCTTCCCTCACTACCGACCGAACCCTCCATGTACAAACTCGTACTCATCCGCCACGGCGAATCGACGTGGAACAAGGAAAACCGCTTCACCGGCTGGGTGGACGTCGATCTCACCGAGCAGGGTGTCAACGAAGCGAAGCAGGCAGGCGTGCTGCTGAAGGAGTCCGGCTACACGTTCGATATCGCGTACACGTCCGTGCTGAAGCGCGCCATCCGCACGCTGTGGCACGTGCAGGACCAGATGGATCTGATGTATATCCCGGTCGTGCACTCGTGGCGGTTGAACGAGCGTCACTACGGCGCGCTGTCCGGCCTGAACAAGGCGGAAACGGCCGCGAAGTACGGCGACGAGCAGGTGCTCGTCTGGCGCCGCAGCTACGACACGCCGCCGCCCGCGCTCGAGCCGACGGATTCGCGCACGTCGTACGCCGATCCGCGCTACGCGAAGGTGCCGCGCGAAGAGCTGCCGCTCGCCGAATGCCTGAAGGACACCGTCGCGCGCGTGCTGCCGATCTGGAACGAGTCGATCGGACCGGCGATCAAGGCGGGCAAGCAGGTGCTGATCGCGGCGCACGGCAATTCGATCCGCGCGCTCGTCAAGTACCTGGATGGGATCTCGGACGACGACATCGTCGGCCTGAACATCCCGAACGGCGTGCCGCTCGTCTATGAACTCGACGAGAACCTGAAGCCGATCCAGCACTACTACCTCGGCGACGCCGACGAAATCGCGAAGGCGCAGGCCGCGGTCGCGAAGCAAGGCAAGGCGGCTTGATCCGGGCCGATCCGGCCATCGCAGGCGCCGGCCGCGCGCACCGGCCGGCACCTGCCCCGCTTCGCTTTACTTTTCTTTCGCTTTTCTTTAAGCGCCTTTTAAGCGGGACGCTGGCAGAATGGCCAGCGTCCCGTCATCGCCGCGACCGGCATGCCGCGCTGCAATCCACCGTAGCGTCCGCGCGCGGCGGTCGATTCCTCCCCGGCGCGGTCTTCTCCATGCACAGCCGGTTCTGGTGTGCAGTTATACTTGTCCGTCCACTTCCCCACTGACGGTGCCACGCGCTTTTCGACCGCAACAGACTTTATGCGAAAGAACCTGAAAAACATCGGCCTGATCGCCGCGGGCCTTGCGACCGGCGTATTTGCAACCCTGCAACTTTCCGCGTCGGCAGAGCAGACCGTCACGGAGCCGTTGCCGCTCGATCAACTGCGGCTCTTCGCTGAAGTGTTCGGTCAGATCAAGCACGAGTACGTGACCCCGGTCGACGACAAGAAGCTCCTCACCGCCGCGATCAAGGGCATGGTGTCGAGCCTCGACCCGCACTCGTCGTATCTCGACAAGACCGACTATCAGGAACTGCAGGAGCAGACCAAGGGTCGCTTCGCAGGCCTCGGCATCGAGATCTCGTCGGAAGACGGGCTCATCAAGGTGATCTCGCCGATCGAGGACACGCCGGCGTTCCGCGCGGGCATCCGTCCAGGCGACCTGATCACGCGCATCAACGACAAGCCGGTGCGCGGCATGACGCTCGACCAGGCCGTCAAGCAGATGCGCGGCGACCCGGGCACGAAGGTCACGCTGACGATCTTCCGCAAGACCGACGACCGCACGTTCCCGCTCACCGTCACGCGCGCAATCATCAAGGTGCAGAGCGTGAAGGCGAAGGTGCTGCAGCCGGGTATCGGCTATGTGCGGATCACGAGCTTCCAGGAACGCACGGTGCCCGACCTCGCCGCGAGGCTGCAGGACATCGCGCGCCAGGAGCCGAACCTGAAGGGCTTGATCGTCGACCTGCGCAACAACGGCGGCGGCCTGCTGCAAAGCGCGGTCGGCGTCGCGGGCGCGTTCCTGCCGCCGGACTCGGTCGTCGTGTCGACGAACGGCCAGATTCCGGACTCGAAGCAGGTCTACCGCGACACGTACGAGAACTATCGTCTGCCGTCGTTCGACGGCGATCCGCTGAAGGACGTGCCGGCCGTCTTCAAGACCGTGCCGATGATCGTGCTGACCAACGCGTACTCGGCGTCGGCGTCGGAAATCGTCGCGGGCGCGCTGCAGGATCAGCACCGCGCGATCATTCTCGGCAAGACGACGTTCGGCAAGGGTTCGGTGCAGACGGTGCGTCCGATGACGGCCGACACCGCGCTGCGGCTCACCACGGCGTACTACTACACGCCGACCGGCCGCTCGATCCAGAACAAGGGCATCCGTCCGGACGTGCCGGTCGACCAGTACGCGGACGGCGATCCGGACGACGCGCTCGTCACGCGCGAAGTCGACTACTCGAACCACCTTGCGAACACGCAGGATCCGAACGAGAAGAAAGAGCAGGAAATGCGCGAGCAGGAGCGCATGCAGGAACTGCAGCAGCTCGAAGAGCAGAACGACAAGAAGACGCCCGAGCAGCGCGAAAAGGATCGCGAGCGCAAGCCGGTCGAGTTCGGCACGCCGCAGGACTTCATGCTGCAGCAGGCGGTGAACAAGCTGCAAGGCAAGCCGGTCGTCGAGTCGAAGTCGCCGATGGAGCGGCGCCTCGCGCAGTCGAAGCCGGAGCAGTCGGCGTCCGCGCCGATCGCGGTGAAGCCGGCGCTGCCGGTCACGCCGGGCACGTCGGGCGGCTCCGCGCCGGCCGCCGCACCGCAGAAGTAAGTCCCTTCGCTCGACGTGTCTTCGCGGCCTGGCCGCGAAGACACGCTCCCCCGCGCGGCTACAATACGAGATCGAAACGCGGCGCAACCCGGTCATGTTCCGGGCGCATCGCGGCTCCCCCACTCCGTCTCGCGCGCGATGAACGACGAACAACTCCTCCGCTATTCACGCCACATCCTCGTCGACGAAATCGGCATCGAGGCGCAGCAGCGCTTTCTCGACGCGCATGCACTGGTGATCGGCGCGGGCGGGCTCGGCTCGCCGGCCGCGATGTATCTGGCGGCGTCGGGCGTCGGCACGATCACGCTCGTCGACAACGACACCGTCGATCTGACGAATCTGCAGCGGCAGATCATGCACGACACCGGTTCCGTCGGCCGCAGCAAGGTGGAATCGGGCCGTGACGCCATTGCGCGGCTCAATCCCGAGGTGAAGGTGAATGCGATCGCAGAGCGCATCGACGATGCGTGGCTCGACCGCAAGGTGCCGGGCGCGACGGTCGTGCTCGATTGCACCGACAACTTCGCGACGCGTCATGCGATCAATCGCGCGTGCGTCGCGCATCGGGTGCCGCTCGTGTCGGGCGCCGCGCTGCGCTTCGACGGCCAGATCAGCACGTTCGACTTCCGCGACGACGCCTCGCCCTGCTATGCGTGCGTGTTCCCCGAGGATCAGCCGTTCGAGGAAGTCGCGTGCTCGACGATGGGCGTGTTCGCGCCGACGGTCGGCATCATCGGCGCGATGCAGGCCGCCGAAGCGCTGCGCGTGATCGGCGGGATCGGCACGCCGCTCGTCGGCCGCCTGATGATGCTCGACTCGTTCCGGATGGAATGGAACACGATGCGCGTCGGCCGCCAGCCGGACTGCCCGGTGTGCGGTGGCCGGCACGGCGACGCGGCGTGATGCGTCGGGCGCTGGCGCTTCATACGAGCCGTCAGGCTTCGAGCAGCGCCTTCAGCGCCGACTGCAGCTCTTCCGGTTCGTAGGCGGCGAGCACGTCGGCGATCGGCTTTTCTAGCGTCTTCAATTGCGCGCGCAGGATCTCCTGCTTCACGACCAGCAACTGGCTCGGATGCATCGAGAACTCGGTGAGCCCCATTCCGAGCAAGAGCCGCGTCAGCGCCGGGTCGCCGGCCATCTCCCCGCACACCGACACCGGCACGCCCGCGCACTTCGCCTCGCGCAGCGTGTGCGCGATCAACTGCAGCACCGCCGGATGCAGCGGGTCGTACAGGTCGGCGACCGCGTTGTCCGAGCGGTCGATCGCGAGCGTGTACTGGATCAGGTCGTTCGTGCCGATCGACAGAAAATCGAGCCGCTTCAAAAACAGCGGCAACGCAAGCGCCGCGGCCGGAATCTCGATCATCGCGCCGACTTCGACGTTCGCGTCGTACGCGAGGCCCGCGTCGTCGAGCTGACGCTTCGCCTCGCGAAGCAGGTCGAGCGTCTGGTCGATTTCGCGTGCGTGCGCGAGCATCGGAATCAGGATCTTCACCGTGCCGAACGCCGACGCGCGCAGGATCGCCCGCAGTTGCGTGAGGAACATCTGCGGCTCGGAGAGGCTCCAGCGAATCGCCCGCAGCCCGAGCGCGGGATTCGCCGCGGTCTCGTAGCCGTCGCCGCCGCCGTATGAATCGAGCGGCTTGTCCGCGCCGACGTCGATCGTGCGGATCGTCACCGGCAGCCCGTTCATCAGCTCGACCGCGCGCCGATACGCGTCGAACTGCTCGTCCTCTTCCGGCAACCGGTCCTTGTGATTCATGAACAGGAATTCGGTGCGAAAGAGGCCGATGCCGGTCGCGCCCGCGTCGAGCGCGGCCTGCGCGTCCTCGGGCAACTCGATGTTCGCGCACAGCTTAATCTTCGCGCCGCACAGCGTCTGCGTCGGCGAGAACTTCAGACGCTGCAGCTTGCGGCGTTCGAGCGCCATCTCGCTTTGGCGGTACGTGTATTCCTCGAGCACGATCGGCGCCGGATCGACGATCACGATGCCGTGATCGCCGTCGACGATGATCAGGTCGTCCTGGCGGATCAGCGTGCTCGCCTGCTGCACGCCGACCGCGGCCGGAATGCCGAGGCTGCGCGCGACGATCGCGGTATGCGACGTGCGTCCGCCGAGATCGGTGACGAAGCCCTGAAACGTTTGCTTTTTGAACTGCAGCATGTCGGCCGGCGCGATGTCGTGCGCGACGACGATCATCTCGTCGCAGCGGCCGTGCAGCGCCGCGGGCGACGCGCCCGCAAGCGCCTTCAGCACGCGCTCGACCACCTGCTGGACGTCGGCCTTGCGCTCGCGCAGGTAGGCGTCCTCGATGTCGTCGAAGTGCCGCGAGATGCGTTCGAGCTGTTCGGTGAGCGCCCACTCGGCGTTGTAGCGACGCGTGCGGATCAGGTCGACGGTCTCCTGCACGAGCATCGCGTCGTTCAGGATCATCAGATGAACGTTGAGGAACGCGCCCATTTCGCTCGGCGCGTCGACCGCGAGGTCGGCGCGCAATACGTCGAGTTCCTGCTGGACGGCGAGGAGCGCCGCGCGAAAGCGCGCGATTTCGCCGTCGATCTCGGCCGGCTCGATCAGATAGTGGTCGACGTCGAGTGCAGCCGGGGCGATCAGATAAGCCCGCCCGATGGCAATACCGCGTGACACGGGAATTCCATGCAGCGTGAAGGACACGCGCACCTCCTCTAGTTGTGTGATGCCGCGGCAATTCCGCTGCAACGCGCTCTCAGACCCCGGCGACGATTATAAATTCCGGCCATGCATCAGTATGCATCCGCGACACGTTGCGCCGGTATCTGCCGGGTATCACAACGTCGCTTGCCGGCGCGATACCGTAAACGCGAAACGCCGCGGCTACGCGCGGCGTTTCGCAGGGTTGGCGTCGAGCGGCATCCGGAGCGGTCCGCCGCCTCACTGGCCTTCGCCGAACTTATCGGCGATCAGCTTCTGCAGCGCGGCCATCGCTTCGGTCTCGTCCGGGCCTTCCACTTCGATCAGCACCGTGCTGCCGATGCCGGCCGCCAGCATCATCACCCCCATGATGCTCTTCGCGTTGATGCGCCGGCCATTGCGGCTCATCCAGATTTCGGACTGAAAGTTGCCCGCCAGTTGGGTCAACTTCGCGGACGCGCGCGCATGCAACCCCAGTTTGTTCACGATCGTCGTTTCTTGTTGCAGCATAGATTCGTTCGGAGCGGTGGTGTGGATGGTCGGGCCGGGACCGGCCCGTGCAGCGATAATCCGGCGACAAGTCCGGCGCTCACGCGCCAGCCGGTTTGAGTTTTTCTGGCACGACGCCGCAGACGGCCTCCGCACAGGGCGTCGGCACCGAGCCGCAGTCGTTCGCGCTCATGGGCGGCGTCGATGCGCTGATGGTTTGCACGCCCTTCTCCGCGCCCGCGAGCGCCTTGTCGACGAGCGTGTCGAGTTCGCAGGCCCGGTAGCAGACCGAGCGCACCAGCATCGGCAGATTGACGCCGGCGAGCACGCGCACGTTCGGCACGGTGGCGAGCCGCGCGGCGATGTTCGACGGTGTCGCGCCGAACATGTCGGTCAGCACGAGTGCGCCGTTCTCCTCGCGCAGCCGCTCGATTTCCGTATTCGCCTGCGCGACCACCAGCGCGGGGTCGCTGTTCGGAAGCACGTCGATCGCGCCGATGCGCGCCGGTAGCCCGCCATAGATGTGCGCGACGCAATCGCGAAGTGCGGTGGCGAGCGGTGCGTGCGCGATGATCAGAATCCCTGCCATGTCAGCCTGACTGCAATAAACGGCTCAGATGCCGGCCGGACGGGAGTGTCCGGCGATGCCGATCCGACGGCCAGCCGTGGGCCGAGAGGGTCGGAACACGCGCCGGGCGGACTGTCCGGCGCCGCGCGTGGCGGCGCAAGACCTGCCGCCCGACAGACGGGCTCGCGGCATTGTAGCAGGGACATTTTCGCGCACCGCGCGGACTTTTGCCTGCGCCGCTCGCGCTCGCCCGCCCTGCGCGGGCGCGCATCGAACGTCAACGAACGTCGGCGTCGGCGTCAGCCGCACGCCTTTTCCAGCGCGTCGACGAACATGCCGGCGACGTCGAAACCGGTCTGTTCCATGATCTCGCGAAAGCACGTCGGGCTCGTGACGTTCACTTCGGTCAGCCAGTCGCCGATCGCATCGAGCCCGACGAGCAGCAGCCCGCGTGCGGCGAGCACCGGCCCGAGCGTGCGCGCGATTTCGAGGTCGCGCGCGGTCAGCGGCTGCGCACGGCCCAAGCCGCCCGCCGCCAGATTGCCGCGCACCTCGTTGCCCTGCGGAATGCGCGCGAGCGCATACGGCACGGGCTCGCCGCCGATCAGCAGGATCCGCTTGTCGCCGTCCTTGATCTCCGGGATGAACTTCTGCGCCATCACGCTGCGCGCGCCGTCCTCGCTCAGCATCTCGATGATCGAGCCGAGGTTCATGCCGTCCGGCTTCACGCGGAACACGCCCATCCCGCCCATGCCGTCGAGCGGCTTCAGGATCACGTCCTTGTGCTCGTCGTGGAACGCGCGCAGCCGCGCGGCGTCGCGCGTGACGAGCGTCGGCGCGACGAACTGCGGGAACTCGCCGATCGCGAGCTTCTCGGAGTGGTCGCGGATCGCCTGCGGACGGTTGAAGATCTTCGCGCCGGCGCGCTCGGCGACTTCGAGCAGCCACGTCGACGTCACGTATTCCATGTCGAACGGCGGGTCCTTGCGCATCAGCACCGCGCCGAAGCTCGTCAGCGCGCGCGCGTCCGGCTGCGCGACGAACCAGCGCTCGCGATGCAGATCGGCCGGATCGCCGACGATCTCGACGCGCCGCACGTCGGCCTCCACGGTGCCGCCCGTCCACGCGAGATGCTTCGGCTCGCACGCGTAGACGGTGTGGCCGCGGCGCTGCGCCTCGGCCATCATCGCGTAGGTCGAATCCTTGTAGATGCGGAACCGCTCGAGCGGATCGGCGATGAACAGAATATCCATGTAGTCCCTGATGCGCCGTCGCGGGCGCGTGTTTCGCGTACGGTGTGCAGTACGTCGCGGTTAAACCTGGATCGCCTCGGGATCCGTCTTTTCCAGCTCCACCGACGCCGCGAGCAGCCCGAGCCGCGCGACGACGCCATACATGTAGAACCGGTTCGGCGGCGCCGCGCCCGGCTTCGCGTGCGCGTCGGGCAGCGCGGTGTGCTCGAAGCCGAGCGGCACGAAGTGCATGCCCGGCGCGTTCAGGTTCTGGTCGCGCTCGCGGCTGCCGTGCGCGCGATAGAAGCCGCCGACCACATAGCGGTCGATCATGTACACGACCGGCTCCGCGACTTCGTCGCCGATCCGCTCGAACGTGTAGACGCCCTCCTGCACGATCACGTCGTGCACTTCGAGGCCGTCCTTCGTCGCCGACATCTTCACGCGCTCGCGCCTGGTCAGCGCGGCGACTTCGGACGCGTCGTGCACCGTCATCACGCCCATCCCGTACGTGCCGGCGTCGGACTTGATCACGACGTACGGCCGCTCGGTGATCCCGTACTCGCGGTACTTCTTCGCGATCTTCTTCAGCACGGCGTCGATCGCGTCGGCGAGCGGCTCCTCGCCCGTGCGCTGCTGGAAGTCCACGCCTTCGACGTGCGCGAAATACGGATTGATCATCCACGGATCGACGCCGACCATCTTCGCGAACTTCTTCGCGACGTCGTCATAGCACGCGAAGTGCATCGACTTGCGGCGCACCGCCCAGCCCGCGTGCAGCGGAGGCAGCAGATATTGTTCGTGCAGGTTCTCGAGCACGGGCGGAATGCCGCCCGACAGATCGTTGTTCAGCAGGATCGAGCACGGATCGAAGTTCTTCAGCCCGAGCCGGCGCGCCGAGCGTTCGAGCGGCTCCAGCACCAGCTTCTGCCCGTCGGACAGCGTAATCGTGACGGGACCGGCGATATTTTCGTCGAGCGTGCCGAAACGCACGTTCAGACCCGCCTGACGCATGATCGTCGCGAGCCGCGCGACGTTCTCCAGATAGAACGCGTTGCGCGTGTGCTGCTCGGGAATCACGAGCAGGTTCTTCGCGTCGGGACAGATCTTCTCGATCGCGGCCATCGCGGCCTGCACCGACAGCGGCAGCACTTCCTGCGGCAGACAGTTGAACGCGCCGGGGAACAGATTCGTGTCGACGGGGGCGAGCTTGAAGCCCGCATTGCGCAGGTCCACCGAGCAATAGAACGGCGGCGTGTGCTCCTGCCATTCGAGGCGGAACCACCGTTCGATGGACGGCGTCGCGTCGAGGATGCGCTGCTCCAGTTCGAGCAGCGGGCCGTTTAACGCCGTAACCAGGTGCGGGACCATAGAAAAATACTCTCGGACTAAAGCAGTGATTGTAGGGAAACCGAGCGTTTATTTGGGGACGATCGTCCGCGCTACAAGACGCGATTCCCCTTACATTCGATGGGGTTAATCGACGCCTCTATCGCCTCTATCGCGTCCATCGGGCGACCGCCCGATCACTGCCGTCGGTCCCTCTCGCCCCGGCGCATTCGCGGCCGCGCCGGTTGGCTCGTCCGGACCACCGCGACAGCACACTCCGTTCAGGCGCCCGAAAGGCTTCCGAAAGCGACCGCTGCTTCGGGTCGAGCCGTCGTCGGGCCTCGTGAGCCGGACATCCATTCTGGCCCGCTCGCGCCCCGATGCGCAAGCCGCGCACCCACGTCGCGCGCCCGGCGTGCAGACAAAAGAAAAGGCCCGCCGAAAAGGGCGGGCCGGGGTCGCTGCGAGCAGCGTGGCCGTGGCGGCCTTGCGGTCGCCACCGGTTGCGCGCCGGTTATTCGACGCGCTCGCCGTGCAGGATCACGTCGAGACCTTCGCGCTCTTCTTCCTCGGTCACGCGCAGGCCGATCACCATGTCGATGATCTTCAGCAGCACGAAGCTGACGACGCCGCTGTAGATCAGCGTCGTCGCGACGCCCTTCACCTGCAGCAGCACGCTGCTGTCGAGGCCGCTGATGTCCTTCACCGCGAACACGCCGGTCAGGATCGCGCCGATGATGCCGCCGATGCCGTGCACGCCGAACGCGTCGAGCGAGTCGTCGTAGCCGAACTTGCTCTTCAGCCATGTCGCCGACCAGAAGCAGACGACGCCCGCGACGATGCCGATCACCAGCGCGCCGAGCACGCCGACGAAACCCGATGCCGGCGTGATCGCCACGAGGCCCGCGACGGCGCCCGACGCGATGCCGAGCACCGACGGCTTGCCCTTCGCGATCCACTCCGCGAACATCCAGCCGAGCGCGGCGCAAGCGGTGGCGATCTGCGTGGTCAGCATCGCGAAGCCGGCACGACCGTCGGCCGCGACCGCCGAGCCCGCGTTGAAGCCGAACCAGCCGACCCACAGCATCGCGGCGCCGGTCAGCGTCAGCACGAGGTTGTGCGGCGCCATCACGTCGCGGCCGTAGCCGACGCGCTTGCCGAGCACGAGACAGCAAACGAGGCCCGCGATACCCGCGTTGATGTGCACGACGGTGCCGCCCGCGAAGTCGAGGATGCCCGCCGTCGCCAGCCAGCCGGTCGGTTCCCACACCATGTGCGCGATCGGCGAGTAGACGATGATCGACCACAGCGACATGAACACGAGCATCGCCGAGAACTTCATCCGGTCGGCGAACGCACCGGTAATGAGCGCGGGCGTGATGATCGCGAACGTCATCTGATAGACGAAGTAGACGGACTCGGGAATCGTCGGCGCGAGGTGGCTCACGGTGAGCGTCGTCGCCTTGTCGCCCTTGATGTAGTTCATCCCTTCGAGGAACACGCGCGAGAAGCCGCCGATGAACGAGTTGCCCGGCGTGAACGCGAGGCTGTAGCCGATCACCGTCCAGATCACCGTGACGACGCACGTGATCGCGAAGCTCTGCATGACCGTGGCGAGCACGTTCTTCTTGCGGACCATGCCGCCGTAGAAGAGCGCGAGGCCGGGGATCGTCATGAACAGCACGAGCGCGGTCGACGTGAGCATCCACGCGGTGTCGCCCGAATTGATCTTCGACGAGTCGACCGAGAACGGCGCGGTCGGGGCCGCGGGCGCGGCGGCGGCTGCCGCCGATGCGTCAGCGGCAGGGGCGGCTGCGGCCGGCGCCGCCGGTGCGGCGGCGGCCGGGCTCGCGGGCGCTGCAGTAGCCGCGGGGGCGGACGCATCGTCCGCGAGCGCGGCGCCGACGCCGCCGGCCAGCAGCGAGCCGGCCATCAGCAGGGACATCAAAATTTTTTTCATGGTCAATTTTCCTCGTGTCGCCTTTGTCCGTTACAGCGCATCGGCACCGGTTTCGCCGGTGCGGATGCGAATCACCTGCTCGATCTCCGTGACGAAGATCTTTCCGTCGCCGATCTTGCCCGTGCGGGCCGCGCGCTCCAGCGCCTCGATCGCCTCGTCGACGATGTCGTCCGATACCGCGGCCTCGATCTTCACCTTCGGCAGAAAATCGACGACGTACTCCGCGCCGCGGTACAGCTCCGTGTGCCCCTTCTGGCGACCAAAGCCCTTCACCTCGGTCACCGTGATGCCCGAGACACCGATCGCCGACAACGCTTCGCGTGCCTCGTCGAGCTTGAATGGCTTGATGATTGCGGTAATCAGTTTCATGTTGTCCTCGCAGTGGTTGCCAATCCCTTTCTTTTGCGTGGGCGATGGGCGCCGGCTTGTCCCCTGCAAATTTGCCGGTTCGTCCCGGTTCGGCCGCCGATCGGTGCGCGCGGCAGTATTAGCAGCATCCGTGCCAATGGATTTGCCTCCCCGCGACACGCCGTTTCCGGAGACAATGCGGGCCGCCCGCAGGGAGCCGCTAACGCCCGCCGCGCGGGCTTGTCCGGACGGCCAGCGTTGGTCCTCCGCAGTGGCATCGACGGGGGATCGTTGCTACAGTGGTCCAGGGCTGAACGCGCGGGCTGCCGGCTTGAACGCGGCGCGGGTCGCCGCGCTTCGGGCGAGTGCACCACGCCGGTCAGCGTGCGAGCGGCAAGCACACCGCGCGCACTGCCGGCGCACCAACATCGCTCACAGTTCGATGCGCGGCGCACGCGAAACGAAACATGCACATTTTCTGTGCACCGAAGGGGTAAAAAATGAAGCAACCGACCGATGTCCTGAACGACCTGCAATCGCGTGTCAGCGATCTGCTGAAGAATTCGCCTGCGCGCGACGTCGAACGCAATGTCCGCGCGATGTTGTCGCAAGGCTTTTCGAAACTCGAACTCGTGACGCGCGAGGAATTCGACGCGCAAACCCAGGTGCTCGTGCGCACGCGCGCGCGGCTCGAAGAACTGGAGCGCCGCGTCGCCGAACTCGAACAGAAGCTGCCGGTCACGAGCCCGTCCACCTGAGCGCAAGCCCGCGCGCCGGTAGCGGCGTGCCGGCATAGCCGCAAGCGGGTCGGTGCGCCGCTGCGCCGGTTCAGGGCCGGCTGGCCGTCGAGCCGCCGGGCCATCGCCGCGGCCTCGCTCCGCTCGCGGCGGTTCACCGGCACCGCCAGCCGCCAGCTCCCCGCCTCTCGTCGAAAGAATCGGCTGCCGCCTCGACTGTCCGGCGCATACCGCGCGTTGCGCGTCGCGCCGTTCCCCCGGAGATCCCATTCCATGTCGCTTGCCGTGGTGCTGAGCCGCGCGCCGGCTGCCGGCCGCGCGCCTGAAGTGACCGTCGAAGTCCATCTCGCGAACGGGCTGCCGTCGTTCTCGATCGTCGGCCTGCCGGATCTCGAAGTCCGCGAAAGCCGCGAACGCGTGCGCGCCGCGCTGCAGAACTGCGGCTTCGACTTTCCGGTGCGCCGGATCACCGTCAATCTCGCGCCCGCCGACCTGCCGAAGGAGTCGGGGCGGTTCGATCTGCCGATCGCGCTCGGCATCCTCGCGGCAAGCGGCCAGATTCCGCCCGCGTCGCTCGCCGGCCGCGAATTCGCCGGCGAACTGTCGCTCACCGGCGCGCTGCGGCCGATGCGCGGCGCGTTCGCGATGGCGTGCGGCACCGCGCGCAAGCATGCGGGCGCGCGCGGCACGCCGGAGCTTTATCTGCCCGCCGAGAACGCACCCGAAGCGGCGCTCGTGCCCGGCGTGGCCGTCCATGGCGCGAGCGGGCTGCGCGAGTTGTGCGCGCACCTCGCCGGCGCAGACGACGCGCGGCTGTCGCCGGTCGCGGCGCCGCAGGCGTCTTGCGCGACGACGGCGCCGAGCGCCGCGCCGCCCGACATGGCCGACGTGATCGGACAGCGCGGCGCGCGCCGCGCGCTCGAAGTCGCCGCGGCAGGCAATCATCATCTGCTGATGGTCGGGCCGCCCGGCGCCGGCAAGTCGATGCTCGCCGCGCGCCTGCCCGGCCTGCTGCCGCCGATGACCGACGACGAGGCGCTGTCGTCCGCCGCGCTGCTGTCGGCGAGCGCGGTCGGTTTCTCGCCGCAGCAGTGGCGTCAGCGGCCGTTTCGTGCGCCGCATCACTCGTCGAGCGCCGCCGCGCTGATCGGCGGCCGCAACCCGCCGCAACCCGGCGAGATCACGCTCGCGCACCTCGGCGTGCTGTTCCTCGACGAGCTGCCCGAATTCGATCGCCCCGTGCTCGAAACGCTGCGCGAACCGCTGGAAGCGGGCTCGATCACGATCTCGCGCGCCGCGTGGCAGACCGACTTCCCGGCCGCCTGCCAGCTGATTGCCGCGATGAATCCGTGTCCGTGCGGATGGCGCGGCGATCCGTCGGGGCGCTGCCGCTGCACGCCCGACGCCGCCGCTCGCTATCTGCGCAAGCTGTCCGGGCCGCTCGTCGACCGCATCGACATCCAGATCGACATCCCCGCGCTGCCCCCGGCCGACCTGGCTGCCCGCGCGGGCGCGGGCGGCGAACCGAGCGCCGCGATCGCCGCTCGCGTGAAGGCGGCACGCGAGCGGCAGCTCGCGCGACAGGGCAAGAGCAATCGGGAGCTGTCCGGCCGCGAGACGGACGAAGTCTGCCGGCTCGATCCGGCCGGCGAAACGCTGCTGCGCGAAGCCGGCGAGCGTTTTCGCTGGTCGGCCCGCGCGCATTACCGGGTGCTGAAGGTCGCGCGGACCATTGCCGACCTGGCCGGCGCATCGACGCCTGACGTGGGCCACGTCGCGGAGGCGGTGCAGTACCGGCGCGCGCTCGACACCCCGTAAACACGGCCAGCCTGTGCCTGCGCGCCGCGTCTGAATGGCAAAAAAATCAAAGTCAATACTTGACTTATTCACACGAAACCGGAATGGACGGTTTTCCGGGCACTCCGCGGCCAACAATCCGGCCCTAGAATGTAAGCCAATGATTTTATTGAATTAATGAAACTGCCGAGTTCGTGTGCAAATTAGCGCACACGGCGCAGGGCGGGCTTCTGCGGCCCGTGCATCAGCCTTGTCCACAAAGTTACCCACAGGTTCTGTGGGTAACCCAAAAAGCTGAACAAAATCGAGACATTAGCGCGCCAAGTTGCGAAGAAACCTTCAGTGCAAAACACCATCGGCGCACATTCGTCCGATCTTTGGCCGCTGCCCGGCCCAATCAAAACAGCTTGAACGATCCAAAAAATTGATCGACCTGATCGGTCGGCGGTTCGTGATCGGCGACGATCGCAACCTGATAGACCCGCGCGCCCTTCGCGACGAAGCGCGCGTGTATCGTCCGTGTCTGCCGTTCGGCGCCCGCCGCACCGGTCACGCGCATTTCGACGCCTTGCAGCACGCCGCCCGACGCGAGCGGCACGTCGACTTCGCGCGCGCCCGGCGGCGCACCGACGTTGCGCGCGAGTCCGTCACGCAGAAAGTCGAGCGCCTTGTGCTGGGTATCGGCGTGATCGTCCGGCAACTCGACCGTGCCCACGACGAACACCGCGCCGCCGACTTCGGCCGTCTGCACGCGCATCGGCACGGTCATCCCGCCGATGTCGATGCTGCGCTCGTCCGCGTCCGGTTTCGCGGGCAGCGCGACGACGTAGCCGTTCTCGTCGTTCGTCACGACGCGCCAGTCGTACGCCGGCGCGCATGCGGCCAGTGTCGCGGCCACGGCGAGCGCACCGAACCGCGCCGCGAGCGTGCGAACGGCGGCGCGCCGCGCGCCGCCCGTTGCAACCTGGCGCGGCCGAATCAACCGGAACAGCCAGCCACGGACACGGCAGAAAATGGTCTGCATGGGACGTGAAAGTGAACGGAAAATCTCATTATCCGTCGCGAGCCGGGCGCGCGCAGGGCCGCCCGGCATGGCAAGCAGAACGACAAAATTCGGCGCTACAATTGACCGCGCCAATTCTCCGCGCCGGCCGGCGCACGAGGCCGAACCCATGAACACTCCCCAGACTTCCCCGCATCAGCGTCGCCTGTCTCCGATCTACCGCATCGCGATCGCAGTGATCATCGCGGTGATCGCCGGTGTCGGTTTCTTCGCGTTCCGCAGCCAGCAGCGCGTGCCGGACGCGACGTTCACGCTGCTGTCCGGTCAGAAAATCAGTACGGCGGACCTGAAGGGCAAGGTCTATCTGGTCAACTTCTGGGCGACGAGCTGCACCACCTGCATGCACGAGATGCCGCAGATGGTCCAGACGTATAACCGGTTCAAGGGCCAGGGGCTCGAATTCGTCGCCGTGGCGATGAACTACGACGCGCCGATGTACGTGCTGAATTACGCGCAAACGCGCCAGCTGCCGTTCAAGGTCGCGATGGACGACGGCTCGGCCGCGCAGAAATTCGGCAACGTGCAGCTGACGCCGACGACGTTCGTCGTCGACCGCAACGGGCATATCCTGAAGCGCTATGTCGGCGAGCCGCAGTTCGGCGAACTCGACCAGCTGCTGAAAAAGGCGCTGAGCACCTGACTAGCGTCGCACGCACTCCGCGGCGCGACGGTAACAAACGAAAACGGCAGCGGTCACGAACCGCTGCCGTATTTTTTTGCCGATGCCGCCGACCAAAACTCGACCCTCACGCACGCCCCTCACGCCCCGCGCTCGCCATCGCCCCGCACGACGAGCCCGTAGCGCCGGATCTTCTCGTACAGCGTCGCCTTCGCCAGTTGCAGGCGATCGGCCGCCAGCGCGACCGCGCCGCCCGCTTCCTGCAACGCGTCGGCGATCAGCGCGCGCTCGAACTGCTCGACGCGTTCGCGCAGCGAGGCGGTCGAGCCGTCTTCCGTGCCGGCATCCGGCGCGCCCGAACCATCGTCAGGAATCCCGAGCACGTAGCGGTCCGCCGCGTTGCGCAGCTCGCGCACGTTGCCGGGCCAGTCGCGCTGCGCGAGGCTCGCGCGCTCGCGCCCGGTCAACAGCGGCGCGGGCCGCTGATAGCGCACCGCCGCGTCGAGCAGGAAATGCTCGAACAGCGGCACGATGTCTTCGCGGCGCTCCGCGAGCGGCGGCAGCGTGATCGTCACGACGTTGAGCCGGTACAGCAGATCGCGCCGGAACGTGCCGGCCGCGACGAGTTCGCCGAGATCGCCCTTCGCCGCCGCGATCACGCGCACGTCGGCCTTCACCGCCTGGTTCGAGCCGAGCCGCTCCAGCACGCCGTCCTGCAGCACGCGCAGCAGCTTCACCTGCAGCGCGATCGGCATGCTCTCGATCTCGTCGAGAAAGAGCGTGCCGCCGGACGCATGTTCGAGCTTGCCGATCCGGCGCTTCGCCGCGCCGGTAAACGCGCCGGGCTCGTAGCCGAACATCTCCGACTCGAACATCTGCTCGGGCAGCGCGCCGCAGTTCACCGCGACGAACGGCTTGTCGCGGCGCGGCGACAGCTCGTGCAGGCTGCGCGCGACCAGTTCCTTGCCCGCGCCGGTATCGCCGTTGATCAGCACGGACGCGCCGGTCGGCGCGACATTCGCGATCAGCTTGCGGATCTGCTCGATCGCCGCGCTGCGGCCGATGATGCGCGGCGCGACGGCGTTCTGCCCGGCCAGCTCGCGGCGCAGCGCGAGGTTTTCGAGCAGCAGCGTGCGCCGCTCCAGCGCGCGCCGCACGGTCTCGATGAGCCGCTCGGACGCGAACGGCTTCTCGATGAAGTCATACGCGCCGTCGCGCATCGCCTGCACGGCCATCGAGATGTCGCCGTGACCGGTCACGAGAATCACCGGCACGTCCGGCGCGCGCTCGCGGCACTGCGCGAGCAGGTCGAGCCCGCTCGCGCCCGGCAGCCGGATGTCGCTGACGACGACGCCCGCGAATTCGGCGTCGATCGACGGCAGCGCCGCCTCGGCCGACGCGTAGCCGCTCGCGCGAAACCCCGCGAGCTGCAGGCTCTGCACGCCGGCGCGGCGCACCAGCTCGTCGTCCTCGACGTACAGCACCTGGGAGCCTTTCTGACTGGTCATGTTCGTTCGTGATCCTGATTCAGGCGTCGGCCGCGAGCACGCGCGTGGTCGCGACCGGCGCGCGGCGCAGCGTCAGCACGAAGCGCGCGCCGCCGCCCGGTTCGTTGTGCGCGGTGAGCGTGCCGCCGCTGTCACGCGCAATCGACGACGAAATCGCGAGCCCCAGACCGAGCCCGTGGCCCACTTCCTTCGTCGTGAAGAACGGTTCGAAAAGACGCGGCAGCGCGTCGTCCGGAATGCCCGGTCCGTTGTCGCGCACGCTGATCGACAGCGCGTCGTCGAGCGCGTCGACTTCGATCCCGATGCGCGGCGCGCTCCCCGTAGCGACCGCGTCGAGCGCGTTGCCGAGCAGGTTGATCAGCACCTGTTCGAGCCGCAGATCCTCGCATTGCGCGATCAGCGACGGGTAGTCGGCGTTCGGATCGAGCGGCGCACACACCGGCGGCGTAACGCTGCCGTCGACGAGCGCCAGCTCGACGCTCACGCCTTCGAGCCGCTTGCCGAGCAGCAGCAGCGTGTTGCGCAGCGCGCGGCCAACGTTCGCACGCGCACTCTTCGGCCGCGAGCGCCCGACGAACAGCTTCAGCTGATTCGTGATCTTGCCCATGCGCTCGGTCAGCGCGCCGATCGCTTCGAGGTTTTCGTGCACGGCGGCGTGCTCGCCGCGTTCGAGCAGCACGCGCGTGTTGTCGGAGAAACTGCGCAGCGCCGTGAGCGGCTGATTCAGTTCGTGCGTGATGCCGGCCGCCATCTGCCCGAGCGCCGCGAGCTTGCTCGCCTGCACGAGTTCGTCGTGCGCGGCGCGCAGTTCCTGCTCGGCGCGCGTGCGCTCGGCAACCTCGCGCTGCAATTGCTCGTTCGCCTGCGACAGATCGGCGGTACGCTCCGCGACGCGCTCGTTCAGCAGCGCGTACGCCTTCTGCAACATCTCGCGGCTTCGCATCACCTCGCGCACGCGGGCGCGGCGCATGCGCCAGTAGAAGCCGAGCAGGCACAGCGACAGATACGCGAACCCGGTCATGATCGCCGCGTTGCGCGCGGCTGCATCGACGGGCTCGAGCGGCGACAGCGTCACCAGTTGCCAGGCCGGCTCGCCGAGCGAGCGGCGCGTCTCGATGAAGCGTGCCGCGCCGAGGTCGTCGCCGATCCGCACGATGTGCGCGTCGTCGCCGAGCGTCTTTTCGACGGCGATCGGCAGCGGCGACAGCGGCAGATCCGCGTACTGCTGCGTGCGCCGGATCGCATCGACGACATGGCCGGGAAGCGGGCGCACCGTGTGGTACTTCCACGCCGGCACCGACGACAGAAAGATCACGCCGTGATCGTCGGTCACGAAAAGCGGCTCGCTCGCGTCCGGGCCCGGAAACCATTCGAGATTCAGCTTCACGACCGCGACGCCGACGATGCGCCCGTCGGGCCGCCCGCCCGTGCGCACGGGCTGCGAAATGTAGTACCCCGGATCGTGCGAAACGGTGCCGATCCCGAAGAAGCGGCCGACGCCGCCTTTGATCGCGTCGATGAAGTACGGGCGGAAGCGGTATTGGATGCCGACGAAGCTGTCCGGCCCGCGCCAGTTGCTGGCGGCGACCGAGAGGCCGTCTTCGCGGATGATGTAGGTGGCCGTCGCCCGCGCGTGGCGGTTGACGTCTTCGAGGTAGCGGTTCGCCTGATCGACGAGGTCCGGATGCTGCTCGACCACCACGTGCTGCACGAGCGGATGGCGGCTGATCAGATAGGGCAGCGACTCGTAGCGTTCGAGCGTGCTCTTGAGCGCCGCCGTCATGCGGTCGCCGCGCACCGCGGCGTTGCGGTGCAGCGTGTCGACGCCCGTGCGCCAGGTGATGGCCCACGTCAGCGCGCAGACCGCGACGAGCCCGACGGCGAGCGCGAACAGAAGGGGCAGGCGGCGCTTCACGGCGGGGTGTTCCAGGCTGTTCCGATGGGCTTGCAGGGAAATTCCCGCAAGCCATTATTGTGTCACACGGCGATGTTGCGCCGGGCGGCAGCCGCCGCCTTCGTGTTGCGCGCGGCGCCGCCCGTGGCCCGCGCCCGTGGCCCGCGCCCGTGACCCGCGCCCGTGACCCGCGCCCGTGGCCCGCATTATGCGCTGGCGCCTTCCTTGACATCAATCGTGCCGTCCTTCAGCACGGCGCGCAGCTTCGAGCGGTCCAGTTCCTTCTCCCACGCGGACACCACCACCGTCGCGACGCCGTTGCCGATCAGGTTCGTCAGCGCGCGGCACTCGCTCATGAAGCGGTCGATGCCGAGGATCAGCACCATGCCCGACAGCGGGATCGTCGGCACGACGGCGAGCGTCGCCGCGAGCGTGATGAAGCCCGCGCCGGTCACGCCGCTCGCGCCCTTCGACGTCAGCATCGTGACGGCGAGCAGCGTCAGTTGCTGCGTCAGCGTGAGGTCGGTGTTGGTCGCCTGCGCGATGAACAGCACGGCCATCGTCATGTAGATGTTCGTGCCGTCGAGGTTGAACGAATAGCCGGTCGGGACGACGAGGCCCACGACCGGGCGCGAGCAGCCGAGCTTTTCGAGCTTCTGCATCAGTTGCGGCAGCGCCGCTTCGGACGAGCTCGTGCCGAGCACGATCAACAGTTCTTCCTTGATGTAGCCGACGAAGCGGAAGATGTTGAAGCCGATCACGCGCGCGATCGTGCCGAGCACGACGATCACGAAGAGCGCCGACGTCAGGTAGAACGTGCCGATCAGCTTCATCAGCGGCACGAGCGAGCCGACGCCGTACTTGCCGATCGTGAACGCCATCGCGCCGAACGCGCCGATCGGCGCGAGCTTCGTGATGATCTTCACGGTGCCGAACAGCACGCTCGACACGCCTTCGATGAACTCGGTGACGACGCGGCCGCGCTCGCCGAGCGTCGCGAGCACGGAGCCGAACAGCAGCGCGACGAGCAGGATCTGCAGGATCTCGCCCTGCGCGAACGCGGACGTGATCGTGTCCGGAATGATGTGCATCAGGAAATCGACCGTGCTCTGGCCGTGCGCCTTCTCGGCGAACGACGCGACCGCTTTCGCGTCGAGCGTCGACACGTCGACGTTGAAGCCCGCGCCCGGACGCAGGATGTGCGTCGCGAAAAGACCGATCACGAGCGCGAACGTCGACACGATCTCGAAGTACAGCAGCGCCTTGCCGCCGACGCGCCCGACCTTCTTCATGTCCTGCATCCCGGCGATGCCGGTCACGACGGTACAGAAGATGATCGGCCCGATCACCATCTTGATCAGCTTGATGAACGCGTCGCCGAGCGGCTTCATGTCGATGCCGAGCTTCGGCGAGAAGTGGCCGAGGACGACGCCGACGACGATCGCCGCAATCACCTGGACGTACAACACTTTGTGGAGAGGTTTCTTCACGGTCTTTCCTGCGTGTGAAAGATGAGCCAAATAGGAGTTGCAAACCAGCGGGCGGGCGACGTGCGGACGCGCGGATCCGTCACGCGAGCCCGCGGCGCGGGCCGCGGTCACGCGAGAGAATCAGCGGTACCTGGAGAGGGAATCGGGCATCGGCTGTCTCCTGTCGACCCGAGCCGGCGTTTTTCGCGCCTGACCGAGCCTTATGCAAAGCTAGTAGTTGTGCGTGCGGCCCGCGAAGGCCGTGCGGGTCTCACTAGGCAAGGTTGATGCCAGTGCAACGACGCGGATCGACGCTTGATTTACAAGGCTT
This sequence comes from Paraburkholderia sp., assembly GCA_035492135.1. Lineage (GTDB taxonomy): Bacteria > Pseudomonadota > Gammaproteobacteria > Burkholderiales > Burkholderiaceae > Paraburkholderia. The sequence goes on from DATJJN010000130.1 coordinate 29,608, forward strand.
TTCCGTTGCGGGCCAAACGGCGCGGTCCGGATTTCCAGAATCGCCGCTAAAGCGGGTCTGGAATCCCGGACGTCGATTCAGGGGAAACCCTTGGTGCGCCTCGCCTGTGCGAAGCGCGATAAACGAGGCAATAAAAAAGGCCCGCGTTGCGCGGGCCTTTTCAGCGACAGCGGTAACTGACTGCGGTCAGATCAAACCACGCCCGCGCCGTGCGCCTGCAGATCGGCGTGATAGCTCGAACGCACCATCGCGCCGACGGCCGCGTGCGTGAAGCCCATCTTGTACGCCTCTTCCTCGTACATCTTGAACGTGTCCGGATGCACGTACGCGCGCACCGGCAGATGGTGCCCGGACGGCTGCAGGTACTGGCCGATCGTCAGCATGTCGACGTCGTGCGCGCGCAGATCGCGCATCACCTGGAGGATTTCCTCCTCGGTCTCGCCGAGGCCGACCATCAGCCCCGACTTCGTCGCGACGTCCGGATGCAGCGCCTTGAAGTCCTTCAGCAGCTTCAGCGAGTGAGCGTAGTCGGAGCCCGGACGCGCTTCCTTGTACAGACGCGGCACCGTTTCGAGGTTGTGGTTCATCACGTCGGGCGGCGCCGCGTTCAGGATGCCGAGCGCGCGATCGAGTCGCCCGCGGAAGTCCGGCGTCAGGATCTCGATGCGCGTGTCGGGCGACTGTTCGCGCACCTGACGAATGCACTCGACGAAGTGGCCCGCGCCGCCGTCACGCAGATCGTCGCGGTCGACGCTCGTGATCACCACGTACTTCAGCTTCAACGCGGCGATCGTGCGCGCGAGGTTCGCCGGCTCGTCGGCGTCGAGCGGATCGGGACGGCCGTGGCCGACGTCGCAGAACGGGCAGCGCCGCGTGCACTTGTCGCCCATGATCATGAACGTCGCAGTGCCCTTGCCGAAGCACTCGCCGATGTTCGGGCAGCTCGCTTCCTCGCAGACGGTGTGCAGCTTGTGCTCGCGAAGGATGTCCTTGATTTCGTAGAAGCGCGAATTGCCGGTGGCCGCCTTCACGCGTATCCATTCGGGCTTTTTCAGCTTCTCGATCGGGACGACCTTGATCGGAATGCGCGAGGTCTTGGCCTGCGCCTTCTGCTTGGCGGTCGCGTCGTACGCGGCGGCGTCGGGTGCCGCGGCGGGAGCCGGCGCGGCGGAGTTCGCGATTGAGTCAGTCATACGTTCGATCCAGTCAGGCGGGCGTGGCAGTGCCGGCCAGCGGTTGGGGCGGTTGAGGCTCATGCGCCGACGAGGCCGCGCGGGCGGCTTCGAGGTTCGCGTCGAGATTGGCTACGAGGCGCGCGGCGAGCGCAGCGGCCACGTCGCGCCAGGGGGCGGCGACGCCGAGCGTCGCCATGTCGACCGTTTCGAGGCCCGCGTAGCCGCACGGGTTGATCGCGAGAAACGGTTTCAGGTCCATCGCCACATTCAGGCTCACGCCGTGATAGCTGCAGCCGTTGCGAATCTTCAGGCCGAGCGCCGCGATCTTGGCGCCCGCGTGGGCGGCGCTTCGGGAGTCGTCGCTCGCCGGCGCCACGTAGATGCCGGGCGCGCCTGCCTTGCGCTCGCCGGCGAGATTATACGCCGCCAGGGTGTCGATCACGGCTTGCTCGATCAGCGTGACCAGTTCGCGGACCATCAGCCGGCGACGGCGCAAATCGAGCAGCAGGTACGCGACGACCTGACCGGGGCCGTGATACGTGATCTGTCCGCCGCGATCGATCTGCACGAGCGGGATGCCGCTATCGGCAACGAGCAGGTGCTCCGGCTTGCCCGCCTGGCCGAGCGTGAAAACGGGCGGATGCTCGACGAGCCACAGTTCGTCCGGCGTGTCGGCGGCGCGTGCGGCGGTGAACTCGCGCATCGCGTCGAAGCTCGCCTGATACGCCTCTTCGCCGCGCCAGCGCACGACGACGGGCATGCGACCCGCGGCGGCATCGCTGGCGTGCAAGGGGAAGTTGAGTGACGCAGACTCCCGCGCGACGGGGTCGGATTGAAGCGGCGAAGAAGAAACCGGGGTGGCGCACATGATCCCGGGAGTTTACCGAAATCGCAGCCGGCCCGCCGAGGCCGGCCGCACATTGCGCTAGACGGTGCGCCAGCCGCTCCCCGCGCGCAGGCCCACGTGCGCCGCGCCGCGCATCAGCCAGTCGAGCGCCCGGTCGCCCGCGCGAGCCGGTGTTTCGAACGCGACGCGCGCGGCGTCGCGCTCGGCGCCCACCCACAGCCGCTCGCCGCGCCGCAGACGCACCTTGTGGCCGGGTTCGAGCCAGTAGTCGGCGGTGTCGTCGCTGCGCGTGAGCCACACGATGCCGTCGTGCACCACGAGCGTTGCGCTGTGCGCGACGCGCACCGACGCGACCTCTCCCGCCGGCACCTCGAACGTAATATCCGAAGAAATTTCTCGCATTTCATGCCTCTCGCCGGTTCCGATCCATGGCTACAATCGTAGGCACTGCAAGGGATCACGACAAACGATCCGTTTTCACCGTCATGTGAGAAAAATTGCGATGGATCTTCGTCAGTTGCCGGCGCTGAATGCGCTCAAGGCGTTCGAGGCCGCCGCCCGTCACGAGAGTTTTTCGCGCGCGGCCGACGAGCTGTTCGTCACCCACGGCGCGGTCAGTCACCAGATCCGCGCGCTCGAATCCGACCTCGGCGTCGCGCTGTTCGCGCGCGACGGCAAGCGCGTGCGGCTCACCGATACGGGCCGCCGCTACTCGGCGCAGGTCCGCGACGCGCTCGCGCAGCTCGCGCGCGCGACGGCCGAGATCCGTTCTGGCGATCGGGAGCGGCGGCTCGTCGTGTCGATGCTGTCGTCGTTCGCCGCGCGCTGGGTCACGCCGCGGATCGGCCGCTTCATCGAGGCGCATCCGGAGTGGGATCTCGAACTGCAGTCGACGAACGCGCTCACCGATTTCGCCCGCGACGACGTCGACGTCGCGATCCGCTTCGGCTACGGCCACTATCCGGGGCTGCATGCGGAACTGCTGCTCGACGAGATCTTCTTTCCCGCCTGTTCGCCGCACTTCAGCGGCGGCAAGCTGCCCGAGACGCCGCGCGAGCTCGAAACGCTGCCGCTGTTGCGCTCCGACGACGAGCTGTGGCGTCCGTGGTTCGACGCGGCCGGCCTTGACGACCTGCCGGAGCCGAAGCGCGGCGTGCTGTATCAGGATTCGTCGAATCTGCTTCAGGCGGCGATGGACGGCCAGGGAATCGCGCTCGTGCGGCGCTCGCTCGCAATGCCCGAAATCGCGGCGGGGCGGCTCGTGCGGCTCTTCAAGGACATCGACGGACCGAGCCCGTGGCGCTACTACTTCATCTGTCCGCCGCAACTGCTGCAGACGCCGCGCGTGAAGGCGTTCCGCGACTGGGTGTTCGACGAGGTCGCCCGCTTCAGGCAGCTCTACGAAGACGCGTGCGAAGCGGGGCCGCAGGCCGCGGCCGACGCGATGCGCGCGGCCGGGGAGTGAAACACAGCGATGCGCGCGAGGCCGCTCGCGCTCAGAGCACGACCTTGACCATCGGATGGCCGGTCAGCGCGCGATAGATATCGTCGAGATGCGCGCGGCTCGTTGCGCGCACGGTGACGGTCAAGCCCGTGTAGTTGCCGCTGCTCGACGGCCGCACCTCGATCGTCTCGGCGTCGAAACCGCCGTCGAACTGGCGGATCACGGTGACGATGGTCTGCTGGAACTCGGGATGCGCTTTGCCCATCACCTTGATCGGAAAATCGCACGGAAATTCGAGCAGCGATTCGCTCTGCTCGACCGGCGCGGGACTGCCGCTCATGGTCCGACTCCTTGCGTCGCCGCTGCGGCGACCTGCTTTGCCGTGTTGTCCACGATTTCGCCGGCCTCGCGCGCCTTCGCGCGCTCGTACGCGGCATAAAGCGCCGCATAGACCGGACCCGGCTTGCCGCTGCCGACCGGACGGCCATCGAGTTCCGTCACCGACAGCACTTCCTTCGCCGCGGAGCTGATCATCAGTTCGTCGGCGGCGCGCAGCATCGCTTCGTCGATCTCGCGCGGCTCGAAGCGGATTCCGCATTCGGCCGCCAGTTCCTCGACGAGTCCGTAGCGGATGCCTTCCAGAATGCGGTGGCTGAGCGGCGGCGCGTACAGCACGCCGTCCTTCACCACCCACACGTTCGACGACGACCCTTCGGTCAGGAACCCGTCGCGCAGCTGGATCGTCTCGGCCACGCCGTGCTCGGCCGCATGCTGCGCCATCAGCACGTTGCCGAGCAGCGACACCGACTTGATGTCGCAATGCAGCCAGCGCCGATCCTCCGCGCTCACGCAGCGCACGCCGCTCGCGCGTTGCGCGTCGTCCGGCAGGTCGAGCGGCATGACCATCACGAACACGGTCGGCTGCACGCCGGCCGGAAACGCGTGGCCGCGTTTCGCGACGCCGCGCGTCACCTGGATGTAGACGATCGCCTGGGCGTCGCGCGCAATCGCGCCCGAGCGCTCGTTCGCGTCGAGCACGCGCGCGATCAGTTCGCGCCAGCCGCGCTCGTCGAACGGATTCTCGATCGACACCTTGCGAAGCGAGCGTTCGAGCCGCGCCAGATGCTGCCCGACGCGAAACGGTACGCGAACCGGCGCGCTCGCGCCGTCCGGCACGAGCGCATACGCGGGCACGACCTCGTAGATGCCGTCGCCGAAGATGAAGCCCCGGTCGAGCACCGGAATGCGCGCTTCCGCAAGCGGCGTCATCTCGCCGTTCAGCCAGACGATCGCGTCAGGCGTCGGTGCATCGGTCGTGGTCGTGGAAGCGGTCATTTCTTGTTCACCATCAGCAACACCGAATCCCACAGACGGCTGACGAGCCCGCCTTGCGGCACCGCCTGCAGCGCGACGACCGGGAACTGCGCGAGCACCTTGCCGTCCGTGCCGACGAACTTCGCGCTGCCGACCGTCTGACCATTCGCGATCGGCGCGATCAGCGGGCTCGTCAGCTCGACCTGCGGCTTTGCGTTGTTCGCGCTGCCCTTCGGCAGCGTCACGTACTGGTCCGTCTTCACGCCGACCTTCACGGTGTCCGCGGCGCCCTTGTACACGCGCGGCGTCGCGACGGCCTGGTTCGCCTGATAGATGCGCGTCGTCTCGTACGCGCTGTAGCCGTAGTTCAGCATCTTCAGGCTGTCCTGCACGCGGTCGTGCTCCTTCTGCTCGCCCATCATCACCGCGACGAGACGGCGCGACGCGCCGCTCACGCCTTCCAGCGGACGCTTCGCGGACGCGATCAGGCAGTAGCCGGCCGCCTGCGTGTGGCCGGTCTTCAGGCCGTCGACGGTCGGATCGATCCACAGCAGACGATTGCGGTTCGGCTGCTTGATCTTGTTATACGTGAACTCCTTCACCGAGAAGATGCTGTAGTAGTCGGGGAAGTCGCGGATCAGCTGCGTCGACAGGCGCGCGAGGTCGCCCGCCGTCGTGTAGTGCTGCGGATCGGGCATCCCGTTCACGTCGGCGAAGTGCGTGCGCGTCATGCCGAGCTTCTGCGCCTCGGCGTTCATCATGTTGACGAAGTTCGATTCGCTGCCGCCGACCAGTTCCGCGAGCGCGATGGCCGCGTCGTTGCCCGACTGCACGATCATCCCGTAGACGAGATCGTGCACGGTGACCGGCTTGTTCGCCTCGATGAACATCCGCGATTCGTCGGTGTGCACGCGGCGCACCGCATCGCTCGGCGTGACGACCTGGTCCATCGTGATCTTCTTCGACTGCAGCGCTTCGAACACGAGGTACGCGGTCATCAGCTTCGTGAGCGACGCGGGCTCGACGCGCTCGTCGGCATTGCCGGACGCGAGCACCTGGTTCGCGGTCGCGTCGACCAGCACCCACGAGCGCGCGCTCACCGCGGGCGGCGGCACTTGCGCGAACGCGGCGGCCGACGCGAACAGCGTCGCGGGCAATACGGCGGCGAGCGTGACGGTGCGGACGATCGAGCGCGGAACGAAAGATTCGAAAGACGAAAGGCCGGGAGTGAGGGATTGAAAACGCATGAGTTCGGTTCGGGCAGGATGAGCATGGCGCGCCATGCGGCGCACGACGAGGGGTGCCGTAAAAGCAGAATGCGAAGGCTGCGCGAGCCGGCGTCGCGAATCCGCGACGCCTGTTCGTCGGGCGGCACGCGAACGGCGTCCGTTGGACCAGCGGCGACGCGGCGGGTTCGCGCCGCGCGTGGAACCGCGTGTGACCTTCCGGACGATGTTGCGTACCCGGTGTTGCGTATCGATAACCGCCTGGCACGGCAGCCACAAAAAGAGCGCTCATTATACGCGCGGCATTCGCGCATTTTTCCGCCGGATTCGCGTTTATGCGGACCTGTACGGCGTTTTCGTCGTCCTTCGACGGCGCGGCCGGTAACGATCCGCTTACGCCCGGCGAAAGCGCGTCGCGCGCTAGCGCCACGCGTCCACGATGATCCGCTTCAGGATATGCAGCTTCCGGTGCAGGAAGTGCTCGGCGCCCGGAATCACGACGACCGGCAATTCCTGCGGCCGCGCCCACTCGAACACGGACAGGATCGGCACCGTGTCGTCGAGTTCGCCGTGGATCACGAGCGTGCTTTCCGGCACCGGCGCGACTTCCCAGCGGCTCGCGGCCGTGCCGACGAACACCATCCGCTCGATCGCGCCGCCCGCGTCCGCATACCGCTTCGCGACGTGCGACAGCACGAACGTGCCGAACGAAAAGCCCGCGAGCGCGAGCGGCGCGCTCGCGTGCTCCGGCTGCGCGCGGAGGTGGTCGATCAGCGCGAGCAGGTCGTCCTGCTCGCCGATGCCTTCGTCGTGCGTGCCTTCGGTCGCGCCGACGCCGCGAAAGTTCGACCGGTACGTGACGTAGCCGAGCTGCACGAAGGTGCGCGCGAGGGTCTGCGCGACCTTGTTGTCCATCGAGCCGCCAAAGAGCGGATGCGGATGCGCGACGAGCGCGACGCCGCGCACCGGCGTGCCGGCGTCGGGCCGGTCGTGCGCGCATTCGATCTTGCCGACCGGCCCGTCGATCAGGAATTTTTGTGTCTGTGCATTCATCGTTGTGGTTGCGTCAGATTTTCAGGCGCTCGACGACCTTGCCGTTCGCGAGATGCGACACGACGATTTCTTCGATGTCCGATTCATCGACATACGTGTACCACGTGCCTTCCGGATACACGACGACGACCGGGCCTTCCTCGCAGCGGTCGAGACAGCCGGCCTTGTTGATCCGCACCTTGCCCGGTCCCGCGAGGCCGAGCTGCTTCACGCGCTTCTTCGCGTACTCCTGCATCGCCTGCGCGTTGCAGTTCGCGCAGCTCGGGCGGTCCGCGCCGGGCTCGCGCTGGTTCAGGCAGAAAAACACATGGTGCTGATAGAACTGGGTCATGGTGGGCAAACCTGGACTGAAGTTGGGGCGGCGCGGCGGATCCGGGCGACGGCGTTTCCGGCTGTCGGCGCGACGTTGCCGCCGCGGCGCGCCGATTGGCGCGCGGGCCGCTCGTTCGTCAACCGGTCGATTATAGCGACGAGCGCGGAGGTCGCGCCGGGCGCTCCGCGGGCGCGAGTGCGCCGGTGGTGCTGCCGCGCGGCGCGCGGCGCCGGGTCAACCCGCGCGGGAATCAATCAACCTGCGGCGCCGGATCAACCCACGTCGCCCAATCAACCCACATCGCCCAATCAACCCACGTCGCCCAATCAACCCACGTCGCCCAATCAACCCGCGTCGCCCAATCAACCCGCGCCGCCGGATTCACATCGCGCCGCCGCGCGCCGCGCGCCGGTCGATCCACGCGCGCTCGATCGACGACGCACACCACGCGAGCGCCGCATAAGGCCAGACCCACGCGAGCCAGCGCGCGAGCCCGTTGAAGTGCAGATACCGCCCCTGCCGCCAGTCGGCGAGCACGACGTCGAAATACGGATTCACCGGCAGCAGGTTCACGAGCACGAGCGACACGACGAGCGCGGCCACGACCGCCGTCGCGCGCACCGGGCGCGGCAGCCGCAACGCGAAGAGCGCCGCGAACGTGCCGGCGACGATGCCGGCAAGCGCCCCCGGCGTCGCCCAGTCGAACACCAGCCCGGTTTGCGATTGCAGGAACGTCGCGCCGATCTTGACGACGAGCGTCGTCGCGACGAGCAGCAGCACGAGCCGCACGCGCGGCGTGCGTGCGCGCATCGGCAGCGACGCGAGCGCCGCCGCCGCGAACAGGTTCAGCGCGGTCACGAGCGCCTCGAAGCCGCTGTCCGGCAGACGCGCCGCGAGCGCGGCCGGCCAGCCGCGCACGTGCCACGCCGCGGGCAGCCACGCGAGCACCGCGTCCTGCATCGACAAATCGACGCGCTGCCAGACGAACGCCGGCCAGTCGCCCATGCCGAACAGACGCGGCGCCGGAAACATCGTCGCGAACGGCCACAGCGCGGCGAGCCCGAGCGCTGCCGTCGCGTCGCGCTCGAACCAGCGAAACCTCAGCCGCCGCAGCCATCCGCGGTCGAGCAGCGCGCCGGTCGCGGGCGCGGCCAGCACCGCGCCGAGCAGCGCGCCGAGCGCGTTCGCCGCGAGATCGAGATTCGACGCGACGCGCGTCGGCAGATACGTCTGCACGGCCTCCATCAGCGCCGACAGCAGCGCGCCGGCGCCGAACCCCGCCGCGACCGCCATCGCACCGCGCATGCGCGGCCACGCCGCGAGCACGACGAGCGCGCCGAGCGGCATGTAGCCGAGCACGTTCGTCACGACGTCGAACAGCGTCAGATACTGGGGCAGCGGATCGGACAGATACGCGAGCGGCCCGAGCCCGAGCGAGCGCCAGCCGTAAAACGGATACCACGATCCGTAGACGATCAGCGCGACGTACGCGACGAGCGCCTGCCGCGCGAACGCCGACGGCTGATTGCGCCAGATCGGGCGCGACTCCGTGTCGTCGGGCGCGGGCCGGGCGATCGCGGGAACGGGCGCCGGGTTGTGCGCCGGATGTGGCGCCGGGTTGTGCGCCGGATTTGGCGCCGGATTTGGCGCCGGATGTGGCGCCGGGTTGTGCACCGAGCTATGCGCCGAGCTGTGCGCCGACGTAGACGCAGACCCGGGCCCGGAACGCGACGCCGATCGAACCGACGAATCGCGCCGACTCATCGCCGCCGCCCGCCCGACGCGAAGGAAGTGGACGACGCAGCGGCCATCACGGCGTGCCGACCAGCACCTGCACGCTCAGCCACGCGGCGATCTGGCTGACGAGCTGGTCGCTCGCGGCCGCGAGCGCGCGCGCGCCGCCGGTCGCGTCCGGCATGCTCGCCGGCGCGCGCGCGAGGAACGTGTGCTGGCCGATCACCTTGCCGTCCTGGATCAGCGTCGCCCGCGCGGCGACGACGCCCGAGCTCTGGTTCGCGTTGTCGAACACCTGCTCGAACTGGTCGAGATCGACTCTCAGCACCGGCGCGGGCACGGCGTCCACGCCCGTCAGCACCGACGCATGCGCCGACAGCGTCGCGCGCAGCCGCTGCGTCAGAAGGCGCGCGGGCGAGGTCGTCCAGTGGCTGTGCGCGTAGCGCGAGGTTTGCAGCGACGCGTCGCCGAGGCGGTACATGAACCCGTCGTTGTCGAGCTGCGGCGGCGCGTTCACGTCGAGCACCTTCAGCGGCGGCAGCGTGCCCGGCGTGCTGGCCGGCGTGACCGGCCCGAGATCGAAGCGGACGTCCGACAGCGCGGCCGGATTGCCCGCGCACGCCGCGATCAGCGACGCGACGGCGAGCGCGGCCAGTCCACGAAACGCGGCACGGCAAAGGGGAAAAATCGGACGTGACATGACGGATTCCTTGTCGATGCGGGTTCTACGGACAACAACAAACAGTGGGTGAGCGACGTGCCGACCGGTTTCGATCGCCGGCGCCCCCGCGGGTTCACCGGCGCTCGCGCGGGCTCATCGGCCGGACGGCGCCGACGGCCACGCGAAGCCCGGCTCGCCGGGCCCCGGCGCCGGCTGCGGCGCGCCGCCGAAGAGGATGCTGCGCGGACTCGTGCTGAACGTGCCGGCCGCGCGATCGACCGAGCGCATCGCCGAGCGTACGTCGTCGGCGAGCGAATCCACGCGCGGCAGCGTGTCGTAGCCGAGCCGTCCGGACAGGTCCGCGATCGATCCGTTGATCGACGCAAGCGCGTTGCCGGCCTGTTGCGCGGCCGTGCCGGCCTTGTTCAGGTTCGCGATGAACGGGCCGTCCGGCCGGTTCAGGTTGGCGACGAGCCGGTTCGTCGAGTCGAGCGTCTGGCGCAGCGACGCAACCGCGCCCGGCAACTGGTTCGCCGTCGGCCCGAGCTGCTTCGTCAGCGTCGTCACGCCGTCCGCCGCCTGCTGCAGGCTCGCGACCGTCGCCAGCATCTGCTTGCGGTTCGGGTCGGACAGCAGATCGTCGATCTCGTCGGCGATCTCGTCGAAACGGCGCAGCAGCGCGTCGCCGCGCCGCTGCAGCTGGTCGAGCAGACCGGGGCGCATCGGAATCTGCGCGATCTGCTTCGCCGACGTCTGGAGCGGCGTGAGGTCGCGCCCGGTGTCGTCGAGCTGCACGAACGCCGTGCCGGTCACGCCCTGCAGCGCGAGCGTGCCGAACGTCGAGCGCGTGATCGGCGCGCGCTCGTCGATCTGCACGCGAATCCGGATCTCGCCGAGGCGCTCCTGATCGAACGAGATCGACTGCACGCGCCCCACGTCGAGCCCCCGGTAGCGCACCGCCGCGCCCGGCGACAGGCCCGTGACGTTGCTCGTCGCGATCAGGTCGTAGGGCACGCGCACGGTGCGATCGGCGCTGAAGAAGAACACCGTCAACGCGATCGCGCACGTGAGGCCGATCGTGAAGAGACCAGCCCAGAACGCATGCGGTTTGTTTTCCATCGTCAGAATCCCTCGTTGCGCGCGCCCGGGAGCGCGCGGCCTTCAGTGCGCGTGTCGCGCGTCGTCCCTCGGCGCGATCACCGCGCCACGTCCACCGACGCCGGCGCTAGCGCCGCCGGCGGCAGCTTCGCGCGACGCGCGGGCGGCAGCGCCTGCAGCGCGCGCCGGCCGCGCATGCCGAGAAAGTATTCGCGGATGAACGGATCGTCGACGCCCGCGGCCTCCTCGACGGGCGCGGCGACCAGCACCCTGCGCTCCACGATCACCGCGACGCGCGTCGACAGCGCGACCATCGCGTCGAGGTCGTGCGTGACGAGCACGACCGTCAGTCCGAGCGCGCGATGCAGCGTGCTGATCAGCTCGACGACTTCGTCCGACGAGCGCGGATCGAGCCCGGCCGTCGGCTCGTCGAGAAACAGCAGCTCCGGCTCCAGCACGATCGCGCGCGCGAGGCCGACGCGCTTGATCATCCCGCCCGACAGCGCGGCCGGCATCTTCGACGCGTGCTTGCACGGCAGGCCGACCATCTCGAGCTTCAGCATCACGATCTCGCGCAGCAGGTCGGGCGGCACGCGGCCCAGCTCGCGCACCGGCTGCGCGATGTTGTCGAACACCGACAGCGACGAAAACAGCGCGCCGTGCTGGAACAGCATGCCGGTGCGGCTGCGCATGAGCCGCGCGCTCTCTTCGTCGATCGCCGACAGGTCCTCGCCGAAGAGCCGGATCGTGCCCGACGTCGGCTTCTCGAGCCCCAAGATCTGGCGCACGAGCGTCGTCTTGCCGGAACCGGAGCCGCCGACGAGCGAGATGATCTCGCCGCGGCGCACCTCCAGGTTCAGATGCTGATGGACGATGTTGCGGCCATAGCGCTTCGTCACGTTGCGCACCTCGATCACCGGCTCGCCGATCGACGGCAGCGGCAGATCGCGGACGGCCTCCTTCAGCGGCGTGTTCATCCGATCCCCACGTTCTGGAACAGGATCGCGAATACGGCGTCCGCGAGGATCACGATCGTGATCGCCGTGACGACCGACGCGGTCGTGCCTTCGCCGAGACTCTGCGAATTGGCCTTGATCCGGAAGCCGAAATGACACCCGACGATCGCGATCAGCATGCCGAACGCGACGCCCTTGCCGAGCCCGATCCACAGATTAGCGATCGGCACCGCGCCCGGCAGCGAGCGGAAGAAATACCCCACGTCGATGCCGAGCACCACGTCGGCGGCGATCGCACCGCCGAGCAGCGCGATCGCGTTGGTCCACAGCACGAGCAGCGGCATCGCGACGCCGAGCGCGATCACGCGCGGCAGGATCAGACGCAGGCCGTGCGGGATGCCCATCACGCGCATCGCGTCGAGTTCCTCGGTCACGCGCATCACGCCGATCTGCGCGGTGATCGCCGAGCCCGACCGGCCCGCGACGAGAATCGCCGACAGCACCGGCCCGAGTTCCCGGATCACCGCGATCCCGAGGATGTTGACGATGAACTGGTCGGCGCCGAACAAACGCAATTGCTGCGCGGACAGATACGACAGCACGATGCCGATCAGGAACGCGACGAGCGCGGTGATCGGCAGCGCGCGGGCGCCCGCGTTGTAGATGTTCGACGAGATCTCGATCCACGGCGTGAGCTTCGGGTGGCGCACCACCGCGAACAGATCGAGCGCCACGCGGCCGAACATCGCGACGCCGCCGTACAGATGATCGAAGAACGCGAAGATCGCGAGGCCGAGCCGCGTGACCGGATCGATGCGCTCGACGGTCTCCGGCGCCTCGCGCACGGCGTCGAGCAGCGCGATGCGCTCGAAGATGTCGCGCTGCGTGTCCGACAGCGCGACGACGTCGGCCGGCAGCTTGCGGCCCCACGCACGCCACAGCGCCTGGCCGCCGACGTGATCCATCTTCTCGACGCGCGACAGATCCCACTGGCGGATCCGCTCGCCGACGAGCGAGCGCAGCCGCAGCACGGCGCCGCCCCGGTCGCGGTCGCGCGCGAGCGCAAGCGCAGTCCACTGGCCGGAAAGGCGGACGATCTTCCCGTGGGAACCGGCCGCGATTTCGAGGCCGGGGGGCGTCTCTTGGGTCAAGGCGTAGGTGTTCTGACAGAATAAGGTCAACCGCATTGTAACGAACGCACCCTGTTACGCGGTCATGCCCGCACACCGCCGACGCGGCGCGAGAGCGGCGCCCGACTGCCGGCCAGATCGGCGAACGGGCGCGCCGAGGCCCTACAATACCGTCCATGACCGATACGCCCCCGCCCTCCGCTGCCGCACACGGCGGCCGCCGCGCCGACGACTGGCGCATCGACCGCGACCGCGCGGTCACGCTGTTCGGGCCCGCCGCGAACGACTGGCCGATCGAAATCGTCGAAGAAACCGGCTCCACGAACGCCGACCTGATGGCGCGCGTGAAGGCGCTGCCGCACGACGTGCACGCGCTCGCGCGGCCGATCGTGCGCGTCGCGTACCTGCAGACCGCCGGACGCGGCCGGCGCGGCCGCGCGTGGATCGCGCAGCCCGGCGACGCGCTGCTGTTCTCGCTCGCGTGCGTGCTGCCGCGGCCCGTCGAAGGGCTCGCGGGACTGCCGCTCGCGATCGGCGCGGCGCTCGTCGACGGGCTGCGCTCGCTGCCGGTCGCGGCGCCAGGCCAGATCGCGCTGAAGTGGCCGAACGACGTGCTGCTCGAAGGCGACAAGCTGGTCGGCATTCTCGTGGAAACCGCGTGGACGACGCGCGACGCGACCGCGGTCGTGATCGGCATCGGCACGAACGTGCGCGGCGCGGACGAACTCGCCGCGAAGGTCGGCGCGATGAATGCGTCGGCGCGCGCGACGAGCGACGCCGCCGCCGGGACCGCGGGCGCGCTGCCCGGCACGACGCCGACCGCGCTGTCGCGCGTGCTGCCCAACGCGAATCTGACGGACACGCTCGCCGCCGAGCTGAACGCGCTCGAACCCGCGCTGCAGCGTTTCGGGGCCGACGGCTTCGCGCCGTTCCAGGCGCGCTGGAACGCGTGCCACGCTTACGCGGGCCGCGAAGTCGCGCTGTTCGAGCAGGGCGTCGAGGTGATGCGCGGCGTCGCGGTCGGCGTCGACGAGCGCGGTCAGTTGCTGCTCGACACCGCGCGCGGCCGCGAGACCGTGACGACCGGCGACCTGTCGCTGCGCATCGCCGGGGCGCGCGCATGAGCGGTGCGCCGCGCCTCGTGATCGACGCGGGCAATAGCCGCATCAAGTGGGCGTTCGCGCAGGCCGACGGCACGCTGCAGCCGCGCGGCGCGCTCGCTCACGCGGATCGCGACGTGCCGGACTGGGCCGCGCTGCCGGCGCCCGCCGGCGCGTGGATCTCGAACGTCGCGGGCGCGGGCGTCGCCGCCCATATCGACGCGCTGATCGAGGCGCGCTGGCCAGGCCTGCCGCGCACGACGATTCGCGCGTGCGCGCAGCAATGCGGGATCACGAACGGCTACGGTACGCCGGAGGCGCTCGGCAGCGACCGCTGGGCCGGGATGATCGGCGCGCACGCCGCGTTTCCCGGCGAGCCGCTGTTGATCGCGACGTTCGGCACCGCGACGACGCTCGAAGCGGTCCGCGCGGACGGCCACTTCGTCGGCGGACTGATCGCGCCGGGCTGGTCGCTGATGATGCGCTCGCTCGGCGAACACACCGCGCAGTTGCCGGTGCTCGACGCGTCGGCCACGGCCGGCGCCCAAGCGGCGAGACCGTCGTTCGCGACGGACACCCACGGCTCGATCTCGGCCGGTTGCGCGCTCGCGCAGGCGGGCCTCGTCGAGCGCATGTGGCGCGAACTGAACGACACGTGGAAGGCGCCGGTGCGGCTCGTCGTCAGCGGCGGCGCGGCGGACGAGGTGATCGCCGCGCTGCGGGCGCCTTTTACGCGTCACGACTCGCTCGTGCTGTCGGGTCTTGCGCGGATCGCGGCGGCGCCTCCGCACCCCGCATGATGCGCGCCGTTGTCTGCCCACTGCTTGCTTGCCGCGACGCCCCGGCCGCCGTCCGGCCGTCTCTCTTTTCACGCGCGAATTCAACGGAGCCCTGAACGATGCTGCGCTGGCTGATCGTCTTTTTGCTTGTCGCCAACCTGGCCGCCTTCGCGGCGATCGCCGGCGTATTCGGCCCGCCGCCCGCAGCAGGGCGGCACGAAGGCGGGCACCTGGCCCGGCAGATTCATCCGGAGCGGCTGCTCGTGCGGCCGATTCCGCCGTCGGCGTCGGCCGACTTGCCGACGATCGGCGGCCCGGTCGCGCAGCCGAACGTGCAGGCCCAGCCGCTGTCGCAGTAAGCCGGCAACAGCGAGCCGCAAGCGCCGCCGTCAGTCGCGCGGCGCGCGCACCTTCTGCAGCAGCTTCGTCGTCGAGCGGTCGTGCTCGAACGGAATCGCGAGCGCCCGGCCGCCCCAGCCGCGCACGAGCGCCGATTCGGGCAACACGTCCATGTCGTAGTCGCCGCCCTTCACGAGCACGTCCGGGCGCAGCGCGTCGATCAGCGCAACGGGCGTCTTTTCGTCGAACATCACGACCCAGTCGACGCTTTCGAGCGCCGCGAGCAGCGCCATCCGGTCGTCTTCGCGGTTGATCGGCCGGTCGTCGCCCTTGCCGAGCATGCGCACCGACGCGTCGCTGTTCACGCCGACGATCAGCGTCGCGCCGAGCGCCTTCGCATCCGCGAGATAGGTCACGTGACCGCGATGAAGAATGTCGAACACGCCGTTCGTGAACACCACCGGACCCGGCAGCGAGGAGCGTTGCTGAGCGAGCGCGTCGCGCGTCGTGATCTTGCGTTCGAAGGAAGCGGGCATCGGAGTCGGGGGAGCAGAGGGAACGGCGAATTAAAACGAAAAAGCGGAAGCACTAGTGCAAACGGTCCGGCACGCGTGAGCGCACCGGACCGTCGGCTGTCATCGAATCAGAGCGCTGCGTCGCGCAGCCGGTCAGGCCGGCTGCTGCGCGGCGGCGCCGGCGCCCGGCTCGGCGGCCTGCAGGCGCGACACCACTTCCTTGCGATAACGGTTCAGTTCCTGCGCGGTCGTGAACGTGCGCTCGAACAGGATCGACAGGTTGTGCAGAATCCGTTCGATGACCTTCTTTTCCCAGCCGTCGTCGAAGCGGATCTGCTCGTCGAGCCAGCGCTCGAGCCACTCCGGATCCGGCAGACGCGACTGCACGGTGTCGCGCGGGAACAGCGACTGGTTCACGTGCAGGTTCGTCGGATGCAGGGGCTTTTCGGTGCGGCGCGCGGACGCCATCAGCACCCCGATCTTCGCGAACGCCGCGCGCGCGACGTCGCCGAAATTCGTCAGCGCCTTCTTCATGTAGCGCAGGTACGCGCCGCCGTGACGCGCCTCGTCGCGCGAAATGGTTTCGTAGATCGCCTTGATCACCGGCTCCGTATGCCACTCGGCCGCGCGGCGGTACCAGTGGTTCAGACGGATTTCGCCGCAGAAGTGCAGCATCAGCGTTTCGAGCGGCGGCGCCGGATCGAACTCGAAGCGCACCGCGTGCAGCTCTTCCTCGGTCGGCACGAGTTCCGGCTTGAAGCGGCGCAGGTACTCCATCAGCACGAGCGAGTGCTTCTGCTCCTCGAAGAACCAGACGCTCATGAACGCCGAGAAGTCGCTGTCGTGGTGGTTGTCGCGCAGGAACATTTCCGTCGCGGGCAGCGCGGACCATTCGGTGATGGCATTCATCTTGATGGTCTTCGCCTGCTCGTCGGTGAGGAGCGACGCGTCGAACTTGTCCCAGGGGATGTCCTTTTCCATGTCCCAGCGGACGGATTCGAGCGATTTGTAAAGTTCCGGATAAAGCATCGTGTTCATAGTCCCGCCCCTGTTCTGCGCATGACGATTCTTCGTAGCTGGCCGCGGACCCGGTTTCGCGTGATTCGGATCGCCGCAGGCAAAGCATTTGATTTTACGCGGTAATCAGGCGTCCAGACGCTCCGTGTGGCGGGGCAGCCTCACGGGCAGGATCTGAAAGTCCGTCAAACCGGGGTGTCGGCCGGCGATGCCGGCCTCGCTCGCTCGTCCGTGTCTGGCTGCCTGCTTCGTGCCGTCTGGCTGCCCTGATACCCGGTCGCTGTGCGGGCCACTCGCTCGCCCGCGTCGCCGGCCGCGACGCGGCCGGCTGGCCGTCCACCACGTCGCTCCGCGAAACTGCCGCAGCACGGAATCCGACCGGACGGGCTTCGCTGCGCATGGAACGTGCCCTGACGGAGATCCCCTGACGAGGACGGCGAAAAAACTTACACAATGATAGCACGCCGGTCTTTCGGGTTTTGACGGGGACAGAACGCTATTCGGCCTTGGGCGGCGTCTTTTTCGCGGCGCGCGGCGCGGCGCGGCCAGGCGGTCGCTTCGATGCGCCCGCCTGCTTTCCTCCGGACGCCGCCGGCTTGTCCCCGCCCGCGGCCGCAGCGGCCTTCGCGATCCCCTCGGCGGCCGCGGCCGGCTGCGCCATCGCAAACTGCGCGAGCTGGTTGAACTGCGACTGCAACAGATTCCACCACGCGGACGCGTCGAACGGCGGCGTCTGCGCGGGAGGCGCCTCTGCGCCGGGCGCTGCACCGGCCGCTGCGGCGCGGGTGTCGTCGGCGGGGGGCTCGGCGGCCTGCTGCGCGCCGGGCGCCGGCTTCGGCGCGGCCGGCGCATCGGCGTGCGACGGCGGCGGCGTCATCTGCGCCTGCGCGAACGTGCCGAACGCGCGCAGCGTCGCAAGCGTCGCGCGCTGCACTTCGAGCGCCTGAATCGCGGACTGCAGCATGTTCAGGTTCAGCTTCAGCCATTGCTCGACCGCGCGCATGTCGGTGATCCGCTTGTCGAGCTCCTCGACGTTCGTGAGCGGCGCCATCAGGTCCGACATCATCGACAGCGACGGACCGAAGCCCTGCGCCACGCCCGGCTCGGCGCCCGGGAACGCGCTGCCGAACGGCGTCAGACGCATCATTCCCCACATGCGGTCGAGCATCTCGGCCGGCGGAAAGCCGGGAAAGCCCGGGAACGGCGGCGCGGCGCCTGGGGTGTCGGTCATGCGGTTCTCCTTGTGTCGGTGTCGAGTGGTGTGGATGCGACTGCAGATTCGTCGTTTCGTCGTTTCGTTGTTTCGTTGTTCGGTGCCGCACGTCGCGCGCCCGCGACGCTCAGAACGGATCGCCGCCCGTGAAGTCCGGCGTGCGCCGCTCGCGCAGCGAGTTCACGCCCTCGCGCACGTCCGGGCCCGCGAAGCCCATGAATTCCAGCGCGAGCGACGTATCGAAGTTCGGGCCGGCCATCCGCAGCCAGTTGTTCAGCGCGTATTTGGTCCAGCGCACCGCCGTCTGCGAGCCGTTCGCGAGCCGCGTCGCCAGTTCGAACGCCTTCGGCACGAGGTCGGCCTCGTCGACCGCGAGCGACACGAGCCCGATGCGCTCCGCCTCCTCGCCGCTCACCGGCTCGCACAGCAGCAGGTAGTACTTCGCCTTCGCCATCCCGCACAGCAGCGGCCAGACGATCGCCGCGTGGTCGCCGGCCGCGACGCCGAGGCGCGTATGGCCGTCGATGATGCGCGCGCTCTTCGCGGCGATCGAGATATCCGCGAGCAGCCCCGCGACGAGCCCGGCGCCGACCGCGGGCCCGTGCATCGCCGACACGATCGGCTTGCTGCAGTTGATCACGTTATAGACGAGATCGCGCGCCTCCTTCCATACGCGCGCGCGCACGTCGAAATGCAGCGCCATGTCCTCGACGAGCTTCAAGTCGCCGCCCGCCGAGAAGCCCTTGCCCTCGCCGCGAATCACCGCGACGCGCGCCTCCGGATCGCGATCGACGTCGCGCCAGATCTCGGCCAGTTCGCGGTGCATCTGCGCGTCGGCGGTCGCGAGTCCGCTCTGGTTCGCGCCCTCGCCGCTCATCACGATCTCGACGACGCCGTGCGGATGACGATGCACACGCAGCGCGCGGTAGTGCGCATAGAAGGAATCGCTCATCGGTGCTCCGTGCGTTGACGTTTGCTCGTTTGCATGCGGGTTGTGAACACTCCACGCTGGTCAATGCGGCTGATAGAGCCACTCCCCGTCGCTGATCTTGACGATCACGTGCGAGTGCGGACCGAGGCCCAGATGATCGGTACGGCTCATGGTCACGACGCCGTTCGTGACCGCCAGATCGCGCGTGCTTTCGAGCGCATCGCGCAGCGCGCGGCGAAATTCGACCGTGCCGGGCGCCGCCTTCTTCAGCGCGACGGGAATCGCGTTCTGCAGCAGCATCCCCGCATCCCACGCGTACGCGCCGGACGCCGACACGCTGCCGTCGCCGTCGCGCGCCTCGTACTTCGACACGTAGTCGAGCGCGACGGGCCGCGTCGGCCAGTCCTGCGGCAGCTGCGACGCGACGAGCACCGGGCTCACCGGCACGAACGTGCCGTTGCAGTCCGTGCCGCACACCTGCAGGAAATCGCGGTTGGCGACGCCGTGGTTGTGATAGATGAGCCCCTTGTAGCCGCGCTCGCGCAGCGCCCTCGGCGGCAATGCGGCGGCGGTGCCGCCCGCGCCGACGATGACCGCGTCCGGATGCAGCGCGACGATCTTCAGCGCCTGGTTGATCATCACCGGGTCCGCGCGATTGAAGCGTTCGTTGCGGATCACCGTCATGTGATGCTGCTGCGCGCTGCGCACGACATCCGAGTAGAACGTCGCGCCGAACGCGTCGGCCTGGCCGATGTACGCGATCGTCTTCACGCCGCGCGACGCCGCGTGCTCCATGATCGCGGCGAGCATCATCGCGTCGGTCTGCGGCGTCTTGAACATCCAGCGACGCTCGGCGTCGACCGGCTGGATGACCGCCGCGGACGACGCGAGCGAGATCGTCGGCGTCTGCCCCTTCGCGACCACGTCGAGCATCGCGAGCGTGCCCGGCGTGGTGGACGCGCCGATGATCGCGTCGACGTGCTCGTCTCCGATCAGCTTCTTCGCGTCTTTGACGGCCTGGGTTGTGTCCGACGCGTCGTCGAGCACGATGTACTCGACCTTCTGCCCGGCGATGTCCGTCGGCAGCAGCGCCGCCGTGTCGCGCGCGGGTATGCCGAGCGACGCGGCCGGCCCCGTCAGCGACAGCACGAGGCCGATCTTCACCTGCGCCAGCGCGAACGCCGGAATCATGAGGGCCGCCAGCGCGAAGACGCGCAGCACGCGGGTCGGACGGCTCGTGCGGGTCTGTTGCATGGACGTCTCCTTGTGCGTTCGCTGCTGAACCTCGGCGATGGGGTGCGCGTCACGACGCGCAGCGCCGGCTACGGCCGTCGGCCACGCCAGTGTAGCCGCGCGCCGCGCGCCGCCGCATCCGGCGAAACCCATACGCGAAGCGCTTGCGGCGAAACGCTTGCGGAGAAACCGATGCAGCCCGCGCGTCAGCCGGCGTTCGCGGGCGGCGCGACGGCCTGGTCGATCGCACCGAAGATCGACTTGCCCGCGTCGTCGAGCATCTCGATCCTCACGGTGTCGCCGTACTGCATGAAGCCGGTGCGCGGTTCGCCGTGCTCGATCGTTTCAAGACAGCGCTTCTCCGCGATGCAGCAGTAGCCGCGCGTCGCATCCTTGTTCGACACCGTGCCCGATCCGACGATCGCGCCCGCGCGCAGGTTGCGGGTCTTCGCGGCGTGAGCGATCAGTTGGCCGAAATGAAACACCATGTCGGCGCCGGCGTCCGGATGGCCGACCTTCTTGCCGTTCCAGTGGACGATCATCGGACGATGCACGCGCCCTTCGTGCCAGTGTGCGCCGAGTTCGTCCGGCGTGACCGCGACCGGCGCGAACGAACTCGCCGGCTTGCTCTGGAAGAAGCCGAAGCCCTTCGCGAGTTCGGCCGGAATCAGGTTGCGCAGCGACACGTCGTTGACGAGCGTGACGAGGCGCACCGACTTCAGCGCGTGCTCGGGCGACGTGCCCATCGGCACGTCGCCGGTGATCACCGCGACTTCCGCTTCGAAGTCGATGCCGAAGTCTTCCGACGCGCAGACGATGTCGTCGCCCGGTCCGACGAAGTCGTCGCTGCCGCCCTGGTACATCAGCGGGTCGGTCGAGAATTCGGGCGGCATGTCGGCGCCGCGCGCGCGCCGCACGAGTTCGACGTGATTCACGTACGACGAACCGTCGGCCCACTGGAACGCGCGCGGCAGCGGCGCCATGCAGTCGCTCGCGTTGAACGGGAACGTATTGCGGGCGCGGCCGTGATTCAGCGCGTCGTACAGATCCTGAAGCTGCGGCGCGTAGAAGCGCCAGTCGTCGAGCACGCGCTGCAACGTCGGCGCGATCGCATCGGCGATCGCGGCGGTGTGCAGGTCGCGGGACACGACGATCAATTGACCGTCGCGGGTGCCGTCCTTCAGCGTGGCAAGTTTCATGGGCGAGGCGTGGGTGACGATAAGGGAAATGTATTCTACGATGGTGAATCGGCGCCGCCACAGGAATG
Organism: Paraburkholderia sp.; assembly: GCA_035492135.1. Lineage (GTDB taxonomy): Bacteria > Pseudomonadota > Gammaproteobacteria > Burkholderiales > Burkholderiaceae > Paraburkholderia. The sequence goes on from DATJJN010000130.1 coordinate 50,953, forward strand.
ACGGGCGCGCCGTCGTGAAGTCCTGCTGCCGTCTCCTTCCCCGACGCTTGTCATGCCGCCATCCACCCGCACCGTTCGTCCCGATCCCGGCGATAGCGCGATCGCCGATCCGTCCGACGACGACGACGCGCTGTCGATCGACGCCGCCGAAGAGAAGCCGCGCTCCGGCATCCAGTCGATCGAAGTCGGCTTCCGGCTGCTCGACGTGCTGACGAACGAACCGCGCGCGATGATGTTGCGCGATCTCGCGCAGCGCGCGGGCATGAGCGCCGCGAAGGCGCACCGCTATCTGGTGAGCTTTCTGCGGCTCGGCGTGGTCGCGCAGGATCCGCTGTCCGGTCGTTACGAGCTTGGCGGCTTCGCGCTGCAACTCGGCCTCGCGCGCCTCGCTCGCGTGGATGGCGTGAAGCTCGCGCGGGTCGCGCTCGCCGCACTGCGCGACGCGCTCGACGTGACCGTCGGCATCGCCGTGTGGGGCAACCAGGGGCCGACGGTCGTGCACTGGATGGAATCGAGCCATCCGGCGAAGGCGGCGCTCAAGCTCGGCGACGTGATGCCGATGCTCAGCTCCGCAACGGGTCTGCTGTTCGCCGCGTACCTGCCGCGCAGCAAGACCGGCCCGATGATCGAGCGCGAACTGCGCGACGCGCGGCACGGATCGGCCGGCATCGCGCCGCGCACCGCCGATGCGCTCGAACGCACGCTCGCGGAAGTTCGCGAACACGGCGCGGCGCGCGTCGAAGGCATGCTGCTGCCGACGATCCACGCGTTCTGCACGCCGGTGTTCGATGCGACGGGCGATCTCGCGCTCGGGTTGATCGCGCTCGGGCACGAAGGCGCGTTCGACATTCGCTGGGACGGCGAAGTCGCGACGGCGCTGCGCGACTGCGCGCACAAGTTGTCGTACGAATTGGGGTACAGTCCGGTCGCGCGCGGGTGACGAGTGGCGGACGGTCCGCTTCGGCGCGCAAGTCGCACATGCGGGACAATGGCGGTTCGGTTCGCGAAGGCCTGCTTCGGTGCGACGAACCGATTCTGAATCGTCCACTATCGATCCACTATCGGCTTTTCATGTCGTCGACTGTCACCAACCGGCGCGCGTCGCGCACTGCGTCTTCCGGCTCGCGCCGCGCTCGCGCGTCGCGCTGGGTGGCTGCGTTCGTCGCCGTGACCGCGCTGCACTGGCTCGCCGCGCAGTGGTTCGTCCGTCATCGGGACATCGCGCAGCCCGCGCCGCCGACGCACGTGCCCGTGCAGATCGCGCTGCTCAAGCCGCAGCAGATCGAGCGCGTCGCGCCGCCTGCGGCTGCCGCGCATGCGCCGGCCACACATGCGCCGGCCACGCCGAAACCCCACGCGGCACCGCCTCATACGTTGACCGCGATCGCGCGCGCGCCGCGCCCGAAGGTCGCCGCGCCCCCCGCGGCGCCGGCCCAGCCCGCGTCGAGCGCGGCGGCCGAACCGGCGTCGGCGCCCGCGGCCGAACCGGCGTCGTCACCCGCGGCCGCCTCGGCGCCCGTCGGCGCGCAGGCCGCGCAGGCTTCCGGCAGCGGCGACCATCCGTCCGCGCAGCCGGGCCCGGCTTCGCACGGCACGAAGTTCTCGGTGCCGCCGTCCGCCGATCTGAGTTACGACACGTTCTACAACGGGGTGCGCAACCAGCCGGGCACGATTCACTGGGCGAGCGACGGCCAGCATTACGAGATGATCGTGTCGGTGCCGCTGCCGTTCATCGGCACGTTCAGCTGGGCGAGTCGCGGACACGTCGACGCCTTCGGCCTCGCGCCGGACCAGTACGCGGAGAAACGCGGACACCGCCCCGAAGACGTGACGACGTTCAACCACGACAGCAAGCAGATCGCGTTCACGCGCACGCCGAACGCGTTGCCGCTGCCGGACGGCGCGCAAGATCGCTTCAGCATGGTGATGCAGCTCGCGAGCCTCGTGCGCGGCGATCCCGACACGTACAAGCCGGGCGTCACGCGCGAATTCTTCGTCGCCGACAACGACAGCGGCGAGACATGGCCGATCACGACGATCGGCGACGAATCGGTGGGCACCGACCACGGCTACGTGAGCGCGCGCCACTTCATGCGGCTGCCGCGTCACGACGGCGACCGGCGGCGCATCGACGTGTGGCTCGCGCCGTCGCTCGGCTGGTTGCCGGTGCGGCTCGTGCAGACGGAGCCTAACGGCACGCAGTTCGAACTCGTGTGGCGCGGACCGCTCGTGGTGCCGGGCGCGTCGGGCGCACCTTCTGACGCAGCCGCGACGCAGGCGCAGCCTTCGGTCCAGTCTCCCGATCAGGGGGCCGGAGCGAATGGCGCGGCCGATGCGAACGACACGAGCGGCGCGCGCACGCCAGTCGATACGACGGCTCCGCCGAACGGCGTGACCGGCGGCGCCGGCGCATCGACCGCTCCGGCGACATCGACGACCGCGCCTGCCGCGCCATCGACCGCGCCCGGCACGTCAACGACCGCGCCTGCCGCGCCATCGACCGCGCCCGGCACATCGACGACCGCACCCGCCGTGCCATCGGCCACACCCGGCACATCACCGACCGCGCCTGGCACATTACAGCCCGCACCGGCCGGACCACAGCCCGCGCCCGCCGTATCACCAGCAGCACCCGCCGCACCGCAGCCCGTATCCCCACCTGCGTCCGGCATCCCATCGCCCCCCGCTGCGGCAGCCCCCGCCCAGCCCCCCGCCGACGCAGCAGTCCCCGCACCCGCGAACGCCGAACCCGCCGCTCCGCCCGGCCCGACGATGAAGCCGTAACGACGGCCCGCCGCCGCGCACGATCGCGCACGAACTACACGACCGGCGCATACTGGTCATGCCACACGCATTACCCGCGCACCACGTCACGACAGCGAACGACCGGCGACAAGCGCGCGAATCCCGCGCAGGGCCGGCCCACCACGACGATCCGGCCGGAAAGAAAGCGCACGAGGCGCGCCGCTTGCTCCCACGGATACCAGAACCACCAGAACACCACGCAGCACCTCGCAATCGGCCTCACTACCCCTTCATTGGCGCAGGAGGAAACCTCATGCAAGTGACTGTCAACGGTATCGACACCCGCTACGTGCTCGACGACGAAAGCGGTGGCCCGTGGCTCACGTTCATCCATCAACTCGGCGGCGACCTGTCGGTGTGGGACCAGCTCGCCGGCCATTTCCGCCATCAGTACACCGTGATGCGCTATGACCTGCGCGGTCACGGCTCGACCGCGCTTTCCGCGCGTCCGTTCGCGATCGCCGATCTCGCCGATGACCTGAACACGCTGCTCGATGCGCTCGGCGCGAGCAAGACGCACCTCGTCGGCCTGTCGATAGGCGGCATGGTCGCGCAGGCGTTCGCGCTCGCGCATCCGTCGCGCCTGCTGTCGCTCACGCTCGCCGACACCGCGAGCCGCACCGCGCCCGACGCCCGCGCGACATGGGATCAGCGCGCGGCGACAGTCCGCCAGCAAGGGATCGAAAAGCTTGCAGACGCAACGCTCGACCGCTGGCTTACACCTGACTTCCGGCGCCAGCATCCGGAAGCCGTCGAACCGATTCGTGAAGTTTTGTTACGTACCCCCGCGCAAGGCTATGCGATGGCATGCGAAGCGATACGGGACTTCGACGTGCACGACCAACTTCGCGAACTGCGCACGCGCACGCTGGCCGTCGCGGGCCGACTCGACGCTGGCACGCCGCCTGCGGCAACGAAGGCGATGGCCGACGCGATCGAAGATGCACGTTTCGAACTACTGGATACCGCGCATCTGGCCCCTGTCGAAGGGTCGCGGCGGTTCGCGGCGCTGTTGGAAACGTTTCTGCGCTCGCCGGTCTAACCAGCACATTCCGGCGAAAAAGAGAGAGAGAGGTGAATCGGGTCCACCCCTTGAATTTCCAGCATGCACGCTCCACGTACGCATCGAAAGGGAAACAGATGCCGAGGGAGCACAGGAATAAGGAGTGTCGCCATGCAAATGATCTACAACAGCCCCAACTATTGCGTAGTCGAATTTCCGCCGCAGGACGGCCATCTGGCCATGAGGTCCGGCGGGTACGAAATCGTGGACAAGAACGCGCGGCGCGAAATTTTCATTGATGGCGTAATGGCGGCGCGTTTCCGTGAAGATGTGCAGAAGTTGATCGAAGAAGATCAGTCGCTCGACGAAGTCGACGAATTCCTCGGGCAGTTCGACAGTTTCATGCACCACCCGGTCGTGCTGCACTGACCTCTCCCTCTCCACGACACCCGGGCATCGCAGCCCCATCCGGTCCAGCCGGATGGGGCTTTTTCTTTCAGCGGCGTCCGGGCCGCTCACGTCGGACCGTCCGCGCGGGCTTTAGCCGCAGCGGCTACAATTGACAGTTTCCTTGACCTGCCGGCTTCACGCCGCCGTTCGCCATGAACCAGCCTGCCGCCACCGTTGCCACTCCGGCTGCCGCCAACCGCCCGTACACGCGCGGCGGCGCCCTCGCCGCGCTCCTCGCGTCGCGCATCCTGATCCTCGACGGCGCGATGGGCACGATGATCCAGCGCTACAAGCTCGACGAAGCGGCCTACCGCGGCGAACGCTTCAAGGACTATCCGCGCGACGTGAAGGGCAACAACGAACTGTTGTCGATCACGCAGCCGCAGATCATCAGCGAGATACACGAGCAGTACCTCGCGGCGGGCGCGGACATCATCGAGACCAACACGTTCGGCGCGACCACGGTCGCACAGGCCGACTACGGGATGGAAAACCTCGCCGTCGAGATGAACGTCGAGTCGGCGAAACTCGCGCGCGCCGCTTGCGACCGCTATGCGACGCCCGACAAGCCGCGCTTCGTCGCCGGCGCGATCGGGCCGACGCCGAAGACCGCGAGCATCTCGCCGGACGTCAACGATCCGGGCGCGCGCAACGTGACGTTCGAAGAGCTGCGCGCGGCGTACTACCAGCAGGCGAAAGCGCTGCTCGACGGCGGCGCGGACCTGTTCCTCGTCGAGACGATCTTCGACACGCTGAACGCGAAGGCCGCGCTGTTCGCGCTCGACCAGCTGTTCGAGGACACGGGCGAGCTGTTGCCGATCATGATCTCCGGCACCGTCACCGATGCGTCGGGCCGCATTCTGTCCGGGCAGACGGTCGAGGCGTTCTGGAATTCGCTGCGTCACGCGAAGCCGCTCACGTTCGGCCTGAACTGCGCGCTCGGCGCGGCGCTGATGCGCCCGTACATCGCCGAGCTGTCGAAGCTGTGCGACACCTACGTGTCGTGCTATCCGAACGCCGGCCTGCCGAACCCGATGAGCGACACCGGCTTCGACGAAACGCCCGCCGACACGTCCGCGCTCCTGAAGGAATTCGCGAGCGCCGGTCTCGTGAACGTCGCCGGCGGCTGCTGCGGCACGACGCCGGACCACATCGCGGCGATCGCGAAGGCGCTCGCCGAAGTGAAGCCGCGCCGCTGGCCGGGCCAGTATCGCGACGCCGCGTAACGAAGCTGCGCGCAGCAAAAAAAGAACCCCGACGCATCGAACCTCTCAAGCACCGGCCCAACGCCATGACCGACCACACCCTGCGACTCTCCGGCCTCGAACCGTTCAACGTCAACGAGGGCACGCTCTTCATCAACGTCGGCGAGCGGACCAACGTGACCGGCTCGAAGGCGTTCGCGCGCATGATCCTGAACGGCCAGTTCGACGACGCGCTCGCGGTCGCCCGCCAGCAGGTCGAGAACGGCGCGCAGGTCATCGACGTCAACATGGACGAAGCGATGCTCGACTCGAAAGCGGCGATGGTGCGCTTTCTGAACCTCATTGCCTCCGAGCCGGACATCGCGCGCGTGCCGATCATGATCGACTCGTCGAAGTGGGACGTGATCGAAGCGGGCCTGCAGTGCGTGCAGGGCAAGGCGATCGTGAACTCGATCTCGCTGAAGGAAGGCAAGGAGCCGTTCATCCATCACGCGAAGCTGATCCGCCGCTACGGCGCGGCGGCCGTCGTGATGGCGTTCGACGAGCAGGGGCAGGCCGACACGTTCCAGCGCAAGACAGAGATCTGCAAGCGCTCGTACGACGTGCTCGTGAACGAAGTCGGCTTCGCGCCGGAAGACATCATCTTCGACCCGAACATCTTCGCGGTCGCGACCGGCATCGAGGAGCACAACAACTACGCGGTCGACTTCATCAACGCGACTCGCTGGATCAAGCAGAACCTGCCGCACGCGAAGGTGAGCGGCGGCGTGTCGAACGTGTCGTTCTCGTTTCGCGGCAACGATCCGGTGCGCGAGGCGATCCACACCGTGTTCCTGTATCACGCGATCCAGGCCGGCATGGACATGGGCATCGTGAACGCGGGCCAGCTCGGCGTCTATGCAGACCTCGACGCGGAACTGCGCGAGCGCGTCGAGGACGTGGTGCTGAACCGCCGCGCGGACGCGACCGACCGTCTGCTCGAAAGCGCCGACAAGTTCAAGACCGGCGCCGCGAAAAAGGAAGAGAACCTCGAATGGCGTAACCAGCCCGTCGAGCAGCGTCTCGCGCACGCGCTCGTGCACGGGATCACGAACTTCATCGTCGACGACACGGAAGAAGCGCGCGAGAAGATCATGGGCGGCGGCGGCCGGCCGATCAACGTGATCGAAGGCCCGCTGATGGACGGGATGAACATCGTCGGCGACCTGTTCGGTCAGGGCAAGATGTTCCTGCCGCAGGTCGTGAAGTCGGCGCGCGTGATGAAGCAGGCGGTCGCGCATCTGATCCCGTTCATCGAAGAAGAAAAGCGCAAGCTCGCGGAAGCGGGCGGCGACGTGCGCGCGAAAGGCAAGATCGTGATCGCGACCGTGAAGGGCGACGTGCACGACATCGGCAAGAACATCGTGTCGGTCGTGCTCCAGTGCAACAACTTCGAAGTGGTCAACATGGGCGTGATGGTGCCGTGCAACGAGATCCTCGCGAAGGCGAAGGTCGAGGGCGCGGATATCGTCGGCCTGTCGGGCCTCATCACGCCGAGCCTCGAAGAGATGGCTTACGTCGCGTCCGAAATGCAGCGCGACGACTACTTCCGCGTGAAGAAGATCCCGCTGCTGATCGGCGGCGCGACCACGTCGCGCGTGCACACCGCGGTGAAGATCGCGCCGAACTACGAAGGGCCGGTCGTGTACGTGCCGGATGCGTCGCGCTCGGTGTCGGTCGCGTCGAACCTGCTGTCCGACGAAGGCGCGGCGAAGTATCTCGCGGAACTGAAGGCCGACTACGACCGCATCCGCGACCAGCACGCGAACCGCAAGGCGCAGCCGCTCGTCACGCTCGAAGAGGCGCGCGCGAACAAGACGAAGATCGACTGGGCGCACTACACGCCGGTGAAGCCGAAGTTCATCGGCCGGCGCGTGTTCCGCAACTACGACCTGAACGACCTCGCGAACTACATCGACTGGGGCCCGTTCTTCCAGACGTGGGATCTCGCGGGCCCGTATCCGGCGATCCTGAACGACGAGATCGTCGGCGAATCGGCGCGCCGCGTGTTCTCCGACGCGAAGTCGATGCTCGCGCGGCTGATTCAGGGCCGCTGGCTGACCGCGAACGGCGTGATCGCGTTGCTGCCGGCGAACACCGTCAACGACGACGACATCGAGATCTACACGGACGAGTCGCGCAGCGAAGTCGCGCTCACGTGGCGCAACGTGCGCCAGCAGAGCGTGCGTCCGGTGGTGGACGGCGCGATGCGTCCGAACCGCTCGCTCGCCGACTTCATCGCGCCGAAGGACTCGGGCGTGGCCGACTACATCGGCCTCTTCGCGGTGACGGCGGGCATCGGCGTCGACGTGAAGGAAGCGCAGTTCGAAAAGGATCACGACGACTACAGCGCGATCATGCTGAAGGCGCTCGCGGACCGCTTCGCGGAAGCGTTCGCCGAAGCGCTGCATGCGCGCGTGCGCCGCGACCTGTGGGGCTACGCAGCCGACGAGACGCTCGACAACGACGCGCTGATCGCCGAGCAGTATCGCGGCATTCGTCCGGCGCCGGGCTATCCGGCGTGCCCGGACCACCTCGTGAAGCGCGACATGTTCGACGTGCTGCAGGCGAACGAAATCGGCATGAGCGTGACCGAATCGCTCGCGATGCTGCCGGCGGCGAGCGTGTCGGGCTTCTATCTCGCGCATCCGGACGCGCGCTACTTCTCGGTCGGCAAGATCGGCGCGGATCAGCTCGCCGATTACGCGCGCCGCATGTCGCTCGCCGAAGACGACGCGCGCCGCGCGCTCGCGCCGCTGCTGTAACGGCTGCAACGACGCGCCGGAGTTTTTTCGGCTGGGTAAGCTCTCGGGACGTGAACGGCTCGGCCGTTCGCCAGCACATCCTTAAAAGCAGCACTCGTCCACGGAGAAAACCCATGAGGAAGATGGTGTTGATGCTGGTCGCGGCCGGCGCGGGATCGCTTGCGCAGCCGTCGTTCGCGCAGGGCGCCGGCGCCGCGTCGCAGGAATCGAGCGCGGTGTCGTCGTACTCCGCGCCGACCGAAAAGCACGTGAAGAAGCCGAAGACCGCGAAGAAGCATGCGGGCAAGAAAGCGGCCGAGGCGGCGCCGTCTGCAAGCCAGTGAGCGGCGAGCCGGCCAGGTCCGAAGAAAGACGCGCGGCAGTCAGCACGAAAAAAAAGCCCGCTCTCACATGAGCGGGCTTTTTGTTTATCGCCGTTGCGCGGCGACTGGCGGCTCAGAGGCCCCAGACCACGTCGTTCTGCTCTTTGCGCGCTGCGCGCAGCATGTCGAGAAACGGAAACGCGCGCTGTGCGAGCCCGATCGGCGGCTCGTGCGGATCGTGGCCCTCCTCGCCGCCGTGGAAATGGCCCTCGTGTTCCTGGCGATCCTTTTTGTCGGCCGCAATCGCGGTTTCGAGCTTCGAGATCGCCGTATCGAGTTCGTCGTGCGCGATCACGCCGCGCTGACCGAGCCGCTTGCCGATGATGCCGAGCAGGTACTGGGCGAGATTGTCCATCATCATGACATCCGGCGCCGCATGACATTTGAAAGTGACCAGCATGGGGTACTCCCTTTGTTCGTGTCGATGCCGTGACGCGTCGCGCCGGTGCGTGAGCCGGCAAAACCGCACGGCCACCGCGCGCTCGAGCCGGCAGCGCGTCCCGTTACACATATTAGCACCTGCTAAAATCCGTCTGGACGGAATTACCCGAGGGCGCTGCGACAAGCGGCGCGACCGTGCGAAACCCGGCGCCGAAATCGCGGCCGCCCGCACACGCACCGTCGCGACAGGCCGCTTCGGCCCGCCCCCGTCGTCCTCCACCGAACATCCGAAAGAGCCGGCCACGCCGCGCCGGCCCTCTCCCGATTACTCCGCACAGGACTGCAACCAAGCATGCTGCCCGCACAGAAACTCACTTTGGAGACCCTGCTCTCCAGCGCCGTCGCCGACGTGGCGAAGGCCGCTGATGGCGCGGCCGAAGCCGCGTTCGTCGCTCCGACGATCGCGCTCGAGCGACCCAAGGTCGCCGCGCACGGCGACGTCGCGTGCAACGTCGCGATGCAGCTCGCGAAGCCGCTGCGCGCGAATCCGCGCCAGCTCGCGCAACAGATCGTCGATGCGCTGCTCGCGCGGCCCGATGCCGCCGGCCTGGTCGAATCGGCCGAAGTCGCCGGCCCCGGCTTCATCAATCTGCGAATCGCGGCCGCGGCGAAGCGCGCGGTCGTCAGCGCGGTGTTCGCCGAGCGCGAAGCATTCGGCCGCTCGCAGCGCGAAGCGGGCCGGCGCGTGCTCGTCGAGTTCGTGTCCGCGAATCCGACCGGACCGCTGCACGTCGGCCACGGCCGCCAGGCGGCGCTCGGCGACGCGCTGTCGAACGTCCTCGAATCGCAGGGCTATGCGGTGCACCGCGAGTTCTACTACAACGATGCCGGCGTGCAGATCCACAACCTCGCCGTGTCGACGCAGGCTCGCGCGCGCGGCCTGAAGCCCGGCGACGCGGACTGGCCCGAAGCCGCGTACAACGGCGAATACATCGCCGACATCGCGCGCGACTACCTCGCGGGCGAAACGGTCGCCGCGAAGGACGGCGAGCCGGTGAAGGGCGCGGGCGACCCGGAGAATCTCGACGCGATCCGCCGCTTCGCGGTCGCGTATCTGCGTCACGAGCAGGATCTCGACCTGCAGGCGTTCGGCGTGAAGTTCGACCAGTACTACCTGGAGTCGTCGCTGTACACCGAAGGCCGCGTGCAGAAGGCAGTCGACGCGCTCGTCGCGGCCGGCGCGACCTACGAGCAGGACGGCGCGCTGTGGCTTTCGACGACCGACTACGGCGACGACAAGGACCGCGTGATGCGCAAGTCCGACGGCACGTACACGTACTTCGTGCCGGACGTCGCGTACCACGTGACGAAGTGGGAGCGCGGCTTCACGAAGGTCATCAACGTCCAGGGCTCGGATCACCACGGCACGATCGCGCGCGTGCGCGCGGGCCTGCAGTGTCTCGGCATCGGCATTCCGAAGGGCTATCCCGACTACGTGCTGCACAAGATGGTCACCGTGATGCGCGACGGTCAGGAAGTGAAGATCTCGAAGCGCGCAGGCAGCTACGTGACGGTGCGCGACCTGATCGAATGGTCGGGCGGCGCGACGCCGGGCAGCGAGGCCGCGCCGGACCAGATCGACGAGGCGACGATCCGCCGGGGCCGCGACGCGGTGCGCTTCTTCCTGATCTCGCGGAAGGCCGATACCGAGTTCACGTTCGACATCGACCTCGCGCTGAAGCAGAACGACGAAAACCCCGTGTATTACGTGCAGTACGCGCATGCGCGGATCTCGTCGGTGATCGGCGAATGGAAGTCGCGCCATCAGGGCGACGAGGCGTCGTTGCCGCGGGTCGATCTCGCGCCGCTCGCGAGCGAGCGCGCGCTCGCGCTGATCGCGAAGCTCGCGGAATTCCCGGACATGCTCGCGCACGCCGCCGACGAACTGGCGCCGCATGCGGTCGCGTTCTATCTGCGCGAACTCGCCGCCGAGTTTCACTCGTTCTACAATGCCGAACGCGTTCTCGTCGACGATGCGGCGCTTCGCGACGCGCGCGTCGCGCTGCTCGCGGCGACGCGTCAGGTGCTCGCCAACGGCCTCGCGACGATCGGCGTGTCCGCGCCCGAACGGATGTAACGCCCGCCGGCCGATCCGGAGCAACACGTTTGGGGCTGCCCACGCGCGCCGCGGGCAGCCATTCCAGGATTCTCTTGTTTGCAGGTGATTCAGACGATGGCAAAACCGCGCCGCACTACAAAGCAGTCGAAGCAGTACGGGGGAACCTTTCTCGGCGTCGTGCTGGGGCTGATCGTCGGCCTCGCGATCGCGGTCGTGGTCGCGCTGTACATCACGCGCACGCCGACGCCGTTCGTCTCGAAGGTCGCACCGCCGGCCGCCGCGCCGGACAACGGTTCGAACCAGAATCAGAACCAGTACGACCCGAATCGCGTGCTGCAGGGCAAGTCGCCGGGCCAGCCGGTGCCGCAGGCCGCTCAGCCGGCGCCGCCGAATACGGCGCCGGGGCAGTCCACCGCGCAGTCGCAGTCGTCGGGCATGCTCGACGAGCCGCAGATCGTCGAAGTGCCGCCGTCCGGCGCGAGCGCCAGCGCGAACGCCAATCCGAACGCCAACGCGAACCTCGGCGCGGACAACGGCGTCGCGCAGGCGCCGAAGCCGGCGACCGGCGATAACCCGGCTGTCGTCGCGAAGAAGCCGCAGTCGGCGAGCGCGCCGGGACAGCAGCCGCCGGCGCTCGCGAACAACCAGCCGCCGAAGCCCGCGCAGCCGGGTCAGCCCACGCCCGCCCCGAGCGCCAGCGACGCGAACACCGGCTACTTCCTGCAGGTCGGCGCGTACAAGACCGCGTCGGACGCCGAACAGCAGCGCGCGCGGCTGGCGTTCCAGGGCTTCGAATCGAAGGTCACGCAGCGCGATGCAGGCGGTGTCACGTATTATCGGGTCCGTGTCGGACCGTTCGCCAAGTTCGAAGACATGAACTCCGTGCGTCAACGATTGTCCGATGCGGGCGTCGATACTGCGGTGATCCGCTTTTCAAAGCAGTAATCTCGCGCGTCGGCGCGTGCCGGCCGCCTCGGGCGGCCGCCCGCGCGGCGCGGTTTCACCTCAGAGTCGACAGGTTCTCAAGCGACGCGACGCAGCACCGCGCGCAACTGAGCCGCCCGGCGCGCCGCCCGGCCGCGCCGGCAAACGTGGCGGGCAGCCGCCCGCCGATGTACGTCAACGCAGGTACAGGACATGAAAAGACTCCTTCGTTCGTTATTGCTTTCCCTTTCGCTTTCGCTGATGGCTGTCGGCGGCGCGCATGCCTCGCCCACCGCACCGGTCGCCGACAAGGACTACACGGTGCTGAAAACGCCGCAGCCGGTCGACGTGCCGGCCGGCAAGATCGAGGTCATCGAATTCTTCTGGTACGGCTGCCCGCACTGCAACGAGTTCAACCCGTACCTCGAAGACTGGATCAAGCGCCAGCAACCCGACGTCGTGTTCAAGCGCGTGCCGGTCGCGTTCCGCGACGACTTCATCCCGCACTCGAAGATGTTCTACGCGCTCGAAGCGCTCGGCCTCGATCGCAAGCTCACGCCGGCGATCTTCCACGAGATCCACGTGAACAAGAACTACCTGCTCACGCCGGAAGCCCAGGTGGCGTTCCTGTCGACGCTCGGCGTCGACAAGCAGAAGTACATGGACGCGTACAACTCGTTCTCGACGCAGAGCGCGTTGAAGCGCGACCAGCAGGTGCTGACGAACTACCAGATCGACGGCGTGCCGACGATCGCGGTGCAAGGCCGTTATCTGACCGGACCGTCGAACGTGGGCACGCTGCCGGGCGCGATCCAGGTGATGGACTATCTCGTCGCCCAGGTCCGCGCGAAGAAGATGTAAGCACCGACGCGCCGGCATGAGCGAACCGCTGAAGGTCTTCATCACCGGCGCGTCGAGCGGGATCGGCCGCGCGCTCGCCGCCGAATACGCGCGGCGCGGCGCGATCCTCGGGCTCGTCGCGCGCCGCGCCGACGCCCTCGCCGAGTTCCGGCAATCCCATCCCGGCTGTTCGATTTCGATCTATCCCGCCGACGTGCGCGACGCCGATGCGCTCGCCCACGCGGCGCGCCAGTTCGTCGACGCGTACGGGCTGCCCGACGTCGTGATCGCCAATGCGGGCGTGAGCCGCGGCGTGCTGACGGGCGAAGGCGATCTCGACACGTTTCGCAACGTGATGGACACCAACTACTTCGGCATGGTCGCGACGTTCGAACCGTTCGCCGGCGCGATGCGCGACGCGGGCCGCGGCACGCTCGTCGGCATCGCGAGCGTCGCGGGCGTGCGCGGGCTGCCGGGGTCCGGCGCGTATAGCGCGTCGAAAGCGGCGGCGCTCGCGTACCTCGAAGCGCTGCGCGTCGAGATGCGGCCGGCCGGCGTGCGCGTGGTCACGATCGCGCCCGGCTACATCCGCACGCCGATGACCGCTCACAATCCCTACCCGATGCCGTTCCTGATGGACGCCGCGCGCTTCGCCGCGAAAAGCGCCGACGCGATCGCACGCGGCCGCGCATTCGCCGTGTTCCCGTGGCAGATGGGAGTCGGCGCCGCGCTGCTGCGTCTGTTGCCGCGCTGGGTGTACGACCGCGTGTTCGAGAACGCGCCTCGCAAGCCGCGCGCCGCGCGATAACGCCGGCATCGCCGCGCGCGGCCGCCGCGCGGCCCTCGCATCACGCCACACAGAACAACGGAGAACCTATGCGCCTCACGCCATCCGCCACCGCCCTTGCCGCGCTCGCGGCCGCCTTCGTGGTCGCCGCCGCGCCGGCCGTCGCGAAGCCGCTGACGGTCTGCACCGAATCGAGCCCCGACGGTTTCGACGTCGTGCAGTACAACTCGCTCGTGACGACGAACGCGTCCGCCGACGTGATCTTCAACTCGCTCGTCGCGTACGACGAGGCCGCGAAAAAAGTCGTGCCGTCGCTCGCCGACAGGTGGGACGTGAGCGCGGACGGCCTCACGGTCACGTTCCATCTGCGGCCGAACGTGGCGTTCCAGACGACGCCGTGGTTCAAGCCGACGCGCGCGCTCGACGCCGACGACGTCGTGTTCACGTTCGAGCGGATGCTCGATCCGGACAACCCGTGGCACAAGGTGGCGGGCACGGGCGGCTTTCCGCACGCGCAGTCGATGGGTCTGTCGAAGCTGATCAAATCGGTGACGAAGGTCGACGACCACACGGTGAAATTCGTGCTGAACGAGCCGAACGCGACGTTCCTGTCGATCCTGACGATGGGCTTCGCGTCGATCTATCCGGCCGAGTACGCGGACCAGTTGCTGAAAGCCGGCAAGCAAAATGACCTGAACGCGCATCCGGTCGGCACCGGTCCGTTTCAGTTGAAGAGCTACACGAAGGACGCGGTGATCCGCTACGACGTGAATCCGACGTACTGGGGCCCGAAACCGAAGATCGACCGGCTGATCTACGCGATCACGCCGGACGCCGCCGTGCGCGCGCAGAAGGTGAAGACCGGCGAATGCGAGATCGCGCTGTCGCCGAAGCCCGAGGACGTCGCGGCCGCGAAGGGCAACAGCGCGCTGAAAGTCGTGCAGACGCCCGCGTTCATGACCGCGTTCGTCGCGCTCAACACGCAGAAGAAGCCGCTCGACAACCCGAAGGTCCGTCAGGCGCTGAACATGGCGTTCGATCGCGCGACGTATCTGAAGGCCGTGTTCGACAACACCGCGACGCCCGCGACGAACCCGTGGCCGCCGATCACGTGGGGCTACGACCGGTCGATCGCCGCGTGGCCGCACGACGTCGCGAAGGCGAAGCAACTGCTCGCGTCGGCCGGCTTCCCGAACGGCTTTGCGACGACGATCTGGGTGCGTCCGAACGGCAGCGTGCTGAATCCGAATCCGCGTGTCGGCGCGGAGCTGCTGCAGGCCGACTTCGCGAAGATCGGCGTGAAGGCGGACATCAAGGTGATCGAATGGGGCGAGCTGATCCGGCAGGCGAAGCAGGGTCAGCACGACACGCTGTTCATGGGCTGGGCCGGCGACAACGGCGACCCGGACAACTATCTGTCGCCGCTCTTTAGCTGCAACGCGGTGCAGTCGGGGATCAACTTCTCGCGCTTTTGCGACCCGCAGCTCGACAAGCTGATCGCGCAAGGCAAGGCGACGACGGACATCGCGAAGCGCACGAAGGCGTACGAGGCCGCGCAGCAGATCATCCACGATCAGGCGCTGTGGATTCCGCTCGGTTATCCGGTGGCCACCGCGATCACGCGGGCGGACGTCGGCGGCTATCAGGTGAGTCCGTTCGGACGGCAGAATTTCGCGGGCGTATCCGTTCAGTAACGCCCTCGCCGTCCGGTGTGAACAAGGCGCTTCGGTTTCATCCGAAGCGCCTTTTTTGTTAGCGGTTCAGGCCCGCGACGATCTGGTCGTAGGTGCCGCCGTCCGCGAAGTGCGTTTGCTGCGCCTTCTGCCAGCCGCCGAACAACTGCTCGACGGTGAACGTCTTCAGCGGCTTGAACTCGTCCGCGTGCTTCGCGAGCACCGTGGCGTCGCGCGGACGCAGATGGTGCTGCGCGATGATCTCCTGCGCGAGCGCACGATTCCAGCGGGGTCTTCGGGAATGCTTATCGGCGATGCGGCTTTGCTTGGCAAGTTTCGAGCTATGGGCGCAGCGGGCGATGGCGAGCGCGATACGCCGCCCGCACGCTATTCGCCGGACGTGCGCGACACGCGCCGACGCGCGGACGGCGACGCCGCCGCACGCGCCGGCGTGCCGGCGGCGGACCGCGCGCGTCTCGCGGGCTTCGCCGCCGCGGCCGGCTTCGCGCCGGCTGCAGCGCGCGCCTTCGCGGCGGGCTTCGCGACGTGTTTCGCGCTGGCCTTCGCCGGCGACGCCGATCGCGTGCCCGGCGCCGAAGCTTGTTCAGCGGCCGGCTTCGAGTTTTCGTCGGGCGCATGCGCGCGGCTCGCGTCGCCATCGCCGTCGCCGTCACGGCCGTCGCTGCGATCCGGCAGCGCGGCGACCGGCGACACCGCCGAAGCGTCGAGCTTCGGCGCCTCGTTCGACGCGAGGCCCCGCTCGACACTGCCCGACTCGACGCCTAACACGCGCGCGACCTCGCGAAAGCGTTCGCGCCGCTCGCCGTCGAGCGGCTGCGACGCCGTGCACACGCGATACACCGCCGCCAGCAACGCACGCCGCGTCGGGACGTCCGGCACGAGTTCGGGCAGCGCGTCGATCGCGGCCTGCGGATCGAGGTGCACGATGAAGCCCTGGCGCCGCGCGGCCTCCTTCAGTTCCGCGATGCTCGGCTGACGATCGCCGAGATACTGCTGCGCGAGGTCGCGCATCTTCTGGAACGGCCGGTACTGCACGGTGTGCATCTCGTCCACGAGGTACGCGACGATGCGCATGAACGCATCGACCGCCGTGCCTTTCTCGAGGTTCGCGTGCGCGGATTTCAGGCGCAGCGCCGCCAGTTCCTTGCGCAGCTGCATCAGCGGCGGCGCGGTCGGATTGAGCGGCACGTCCGGCTTCACGCCGACGAGCGCCTGCACCCACGGCGCGCCGTACACGCCGTAGAACGCACTCTCGACCCACGCGTCGCGCGCGTCGCGGTAGCTGTCGAGCGCCGATTCGATCGCCGCCGACATCTGCTTTTCGAGGATCGCGAACGGATTGTCGGGCTCGACCGGCTTGCGATGCGTGCGCACCGTGTCGGCAAGCGCCGGCAGTACCGCGAGCGCGGGATTCGCGTCGGAGAACACGCTGCGTTCGACCCGCGACGGCTGCATCTCGCGCAGCGCATGCGCGGACAACGCATTGCTCGACGCGCGCACGAACGGCGACACGAACAGGTCGTAGAGCCGCTGGTTGATCGCCGAATAGCGCCGCACGACTTCGAACGGCTGCTCGTCGGCGCGGCCGTCGTCGAGTGCGAGCACGTCGTCGATCGTGCGCCGCTCGAAGCGGATCTCGTAGCGCCCTTCGAGCGCTTCGAGACGCCCCGCTTCCGGCTTGCGGTCGGTGATCACCGCTTCGTACAGACCGGGCGGCAGCACGTCGATCAGGTCGAGCGCCGAAAACAGTTCGGTATGCTCGCGATTCGCGACGCTCGACGACACGAAGATCCCGAGATGTCCGGCCTTCTCGTGCAGACAGTAGACGATCACCTGCTCGTTCGCGACGATCTCGTCGACGCTCGAATACAGGTCGGGAATCCAGTTCAGCGCCTGTTGCGGCGGCGTGATGTTGTCGCCCCACGACGCGAGCAGGATGATCGGCGTGCGGATGTTGCGCAGGTCGATCGGCGCGCGCGCGCCCGGCGCGTACACCTCGTTGCGCGTCAGTTGATTGCCGACGAACAGGTTCTGCACGATCCAGTCGATTTCCGCGCGGTTCAGCTGAAAGTGGCCGCCCCACCAGCGCTCGAATTCCAGGAACCGTTCGCGCTCCGTATCGACCTTCGAATACAGGGTGTACAGCTTGCCCCACAGCGTATTCGCCGGATTCAGATACTCGAAGTTCTGCACGAGATGCGCGCCGTCGAAATGGCCGTCGCCGAGATCGGATGCGAACGACGCGGCCCACGAGCCGCCGAGCATCCCGCCCGAATAGCGCATCGGATTCTTGCCGCGCACGCCCGCCCAGTACGACAGCGGCGAGCCCGCGAGCATCAGCGGCCCGACGAGTTCCGGCGCCGACGCGGCGAGCAGCGCCGCGGCCCAGCCGCCCTGGCAGTTGCCTATCACGAACGGCAGGCCGTCGGCGTCCGGATGAAGTTCGCGAACCCTGCGCAGGAACACGGCCTCCGCGCGCGCGACCGACTGGATGCGCTGCGTGTCGCAAGGCAGCGGAAAGAACGTGACGAAGTAGCACGGATGGCCCTTGCGCAGCGCGACGCCGATTTCGCTGTCCATCTTGAAGCCGGCGATGCCCGGACCGTGGCCCGCGCGCGGATCGATCACGACGAACGGACGCATGCGCGGATTCGTCTGCCCGCCTTCCTTCGGCACGATGCGCAGCAGCGCATAGTTCGCCGGGTCTTCGAGTTCGCGGCCGTCGGCGACGACCTCGTAGTCGAACGCGAGCACCGGCGGCATGCCGGCTTTTTCGTGCAGATACGTCTCGTTGCCGCGTTCGCGCAGCGCGTCGAGAAACAGCACGCTGCGCTGCCATGCGTCGAGCAGATAGTCGGTGAGCGGAGCCACGCCGTCGGGCACGTTCGGCGGCGGGAACACGGAAGGCAGGGCGGAGGCGGGAACTGCCACGACACGTTTCTCCATGAAGGGAGGCATCGGCATGCTGACCGGCCGGGGAACGATGGCACGCCCGGTTTCGCCGGCGTGTCATGCTGCAGTGCAATAGTGCAATCTAGGAAGCGATGCGCACAAAGTCAAGCGGACGTCACAGTGCAGGATCGCGCTTCCCTGTGATGGTGATGTGACGGCGGACGCGTCACCAAGTCGCACTGACGCCGGACAAAGGCAGATCCCGAACAGTCGCGCGAATGGCTGATTTACACTGTTACCGCGTTGCGCGCCGCAACAACGCGCCGGCGAACCGGAACCCGCATGCAGCATGGAGATCTGAATGACTTCATCGCCTGACAAGTACTCGGAGCTGCTACAGCGCTGCGCCGGACTCCCGGCGATTCCGACGGCGGTCGCGCATCCGTGCGACATCTCGTCGCTGACCGGCGCGCTCGACGCCGCGAACCTCGGCCTGATCGTGCCGATTCTCGTCGGCCCGGAAGCGAAAATCCGCGCGGTCGCCGCCGACGCGAACGTGTCGCTCGACGGCGTGACCCTCGTCGACGCGCCGCACAGCCACGCGGCGGCGGCGCGCGCGGTGCTCGCGGTGCGCAGCGGCGACGCGGAGCTGCTGATGAAAGGCAGCCTGCACACCGACGAGCTGCTGCACGAAGTCGCGTCCGCGACGACCGGGCTGCGCACCGAGCGTCGCCTGTCGCACGTGTTCGCGATGGACGTGCCGTCGTATCACAAGCCGCTCTTCATCACCGACGCCGCGGTGAACATCTTCCCGACGCTGAACGACAAGGCCGACATCGTGCGCAACGCGATCGAGCTCGTGCAGGCGCTCGGGATCGAAGCGCCGAAGGTCGCGATCCTGTCCGCGATCGAGACCGTCACCGACAAGATCCCGTCGACGCTCGACGCCGCCGCGCTCTGCAAGATGAGCGATCGCGGCCAGATCACCGGCGCGCTGCTCGACGGTCCGCTCGCGTTCGACAACGCGATCAACCGCGAGGCGGCGCGCGTCAAAGGCATCCGCTCGGAGGTCGCGGGCGATCCCGACATCCTGCTCGTGCCCGATCTCGAAGCGGGCAACATGCTCGCGAAACAACTGACGTTTCTGGCCGGCGCGAAAGCGGCCGGCATCGTGCTCGGCGCGCGCGTGCCGATCGTGCTGACGAGCCGCGCCGATACCGTGCGCTCGCGGATCGGCAGCTGCGCGATCGCCGTGCTGCTCGCGCACGCGCGACGTGCGCGCAAGACCGTGGAGGCCGCATGAGCACGCCAGTCGGCCTCGCCGCCGGCGCGCCGGCCGGACAGGACCATGCACACGAGCACGCGCATCCGGCGCAGGAAGGCCACGTGGTGCTCGTCGTCAACGCGGGGTCGTCGAGCATCAAGTGCTCGGTGTATCGCGTGGTCGACGATCCGCATGCCGACGGCGGCTCACGCGCGATATTCGGCGCGGGCGGGCAGATCGAATCGATCGGACTGACGCCGCGCGTCGTCGCGCACATGGCCGATGGCCGGCTGATCGTCGACGAGACGTTTCCGGTCGCGCAGGTGTCCGATCACGACGCCGCGTTCCGGCTGCTGCGGCTCGTGCTCGCGGTCGGGCTGCGCGACACGCCGCCCGCCGCGATCGGGCATCGCGTCGTGCACGGCGGCGCGCAGCACGCGGACGCGGTGCTGATCGACGACGCCGTCATCGACGAACTCGACAAGCTGACGCCGCTCGCGCCGCTGCATCAGCCGCACAATCTCGCGGCGATCCGCGCGGTGCGCGACGCGGCGCCCGAGCTCGTGCAGGTCGCGTGCTTCGACACCGCGTTCCATGCGCATAACGGCGTGCTGTCGCAATTGTTCGGATTGCCATACAGCTACTTCGAGAAGGGCATCCGCCGTTACGGCTTTCACGGGCTGTCGTACGAGTACATCGCGCGGCGGCTGCACACGGTCGCGCCGGAGATCGCGCGGGGCCGCGTGATCGTCGCGCATCTCGGCAACGGCGCGAGCCTGTGCGCGATGCGCGACGGCAAGAGCGTCGAGACGACGATGGGCCTCACCGCGCTCGACGGCCTGCCGATGGGCACGCGCTGCGGCGCGCTCGACGCGGGCGCCGTGCTGTGGATGATGGAAAGCGGGATGGACCACGACGAGATCGAGACGCTGCTCTATCAGCAGTCCGGGCTGAAGGGGCTGTCGGGCGTGAGCAGCGACATGCGCGAATTGCTCCCGAGCGACAGCGACCGCGCGAAGCTCGCGGTCGAGTACTACACGTACCGGATCGCGCAGGACATCGGCAAGCTTGCCGTGACGCTCGGCGGGGTCGACGGGATCGTGTTCACCGCGGGGATCGGCGAGAACTCGGCGCCGGTGCGCGCGGGCGTGTGCGCGCGGCTCGGCTCGCTGTTCGGCGTCGAGGTGGATGACGACGCGAATCGCGCGAACGAGCCGCGGATCAGCGCATCAGGCAGCCGCGTGCCGGTATTCGCGATCCCGACCGACGAGGAAGGGATGATCGCGCTGCATACCGCGCGGATTTTGCGGGAATCGCACAAGGTCTGACGCGGCGCTTGCGTGGGCCGAGGCGGCCCGATCCAGCCGATGCTCCCGATCCCGCCCGGCCGCGCGCCTCGAGTCCTGCCTCAAACCCTGCGGGCGCGCGCGGCCATCATCGCCTCGAACGCGTCGGCGATGCGCTGCACGCCGGTGTTCTTGTGAGCGAATTCGCTGCCCGGGCGCTCGCGATGCACGAGCATCGTGGCATTCGCTTCGAAGACGAACACGCTGCCGTCCGGCAAGCGCGTGAAATCCACCCCAGCGTAGTCGAGATCGAGCCGCAGCCCGATAGCCGCGACGGCGGCCATCGCGGCCGGGCCGAGCGCCGCGACCGGATCGGCGAGAAAGCGCGCTTCTTCTTCCCGCTTCCAGCGCACGCCCTCCATGCCCGCGGAGAAGTAATGCACCATCCAGTGCGGCGAGATCGCGAGATGGTAGGGATACGGCTTGCGATCGACGAAGATCATGCGGTACTTGCGGTATGAGTCGTCGGCGTCGCGCGTGTCGCGGAACGCGCTCACATAGAACGGAGCCGATACCCTCGCGAGCGCCGCGTCCAGTTCGGCGCGCGTGTCGCAACGAACCAGCCCTTCTCCGCCATGCGTTGCAACCGGGCGCACGAGCAGCGGCAACGTCAGCCCGGCGGCTTCGATGCGCGCCTGCGCATGCGCATCGGCGGCGTCGATTCGAATGCACGGCGCGGTCTGCACGTCTTGCAGGCCATCCAGCAACGCGGGGAGGCGGTCGCGCCGCGTGGCCGCCACCCGTTCGGGCGCGTTGAGCAAGCCCCGCGCCGCGACACGTGCGAATTGCTCGAGGCGCGCCTCGAGCGGGGCGGCGATATCGGCGTCGCCGATCGCGTTGAATGCAAGATCGAAGGGCGGCAGCGTGGCGTCCTCACGCGGCTCGGCGTAGTCGATCGCATATTTGATGCGTGCGTTGTGCGGCGTCGGCACGAGCAGATCGATCGGCACGTTGCCCGCCGAGCGCGCCGCGCACAGCAGCAACACGCGGCGCACCGGCTCGCCCGACGATTCCACGTAGACACGCTGCAGCGCATAGGCGCGGTCGCGGCAACGGTCCGCGATGCCGCCGCGGCCCGCTGTCTCGTGGATCGCCGCGAGATTCTGCCAGGCCGTGGCCTGCGCCGCATCGAGATCGAGCGCGAGTTCGTACCAGCGCTGCGCACGCGCGTGATCGCCCTTCATGAAGTAACCCGTCGCGACCATGGCGACCCGTGCCGCCCCTTGCGATCCAGCGCTCCCTGCGCGCGCTTCGAGCGCCTCGGCCGCGATCAGGTGCGCAAGGGCGGCCAGTTCGTCGCCCTCGGCGCGCGCGCGCTGCGCCTCGTGGCGATGTTGCGCAGGCGTGTCGGTCGTGTCGGTCGTGGCGGTTGGCAGGTCGTCGGTCATCGGCGTGCCCGCGTCCCGCGGGCCGACAGTGAGTCAAGCGTGCAGTCTAGCGGCGCGCACGGGACCCACGCAAAATTCGCCGACTTGGTGGCATTGCCGCGCGAGCACCCGCAGATGCGGTCAGCGGCTTCAAGAAGAACGCCTTTCAGGAGATCGACGTCCTTGCGGGCGAGTTCACTTCGAACTTTCTGCACGGCATCAGACGAACGCACGATCCCCGCCGGCCGGCGAGTCCGAGCGCGAATCCGGCCGAACCTCCCCCTCCGAACCCCGCAACCGCCTCGGCGCCTCCCCATGCACGAGCGTATCGATGAAATACTTCGCGCGCGGCCACGGCCCGAAGCCTGCGGCGGTGTTGATATGCCCGGCGTCGCCGAGATTCACGAACGCGCTGCCGAGCTGCTGCGCGAGCATGCGCGCGCCGTCGAGCGACATCCACGGGTCGTTTTCGCTGCCGATCACGATCGACGGCACGCCGAGCCGCCGCGCGTCCAGCGTGCCTGCATAGCGGAATTTGTCGGGATTCGCGGGCGCGACGAGGAGCGCGCCGACGACGTCCGCGCCGCTCGCCCCGTTTTGCAGCGCGTGCGCGGCGACAAGACATCCGAAGCTGTGCGCGGCGAGCACGAACGGACCGCGTTCGCGCGCGAGCAGCGCGCCGAGCGCGTCGGCCCATTGCCGCAGATCCGGCGCGTCCCAGTCTTCCTGCTCGACGCGCAGCGAGCGCGGAAACTGCCGTTCGAGCCAGGTCTGCCAGTGCGCGCCGTCGCTGCCGTGCAGGCCGGGCACCGTCACGAGCCGCGGCGGCCAGCGTGATTGAGCGCATGAAAACATGATCGTCGTCGCTCCTGTTGCGCGATGCGCGGACATTCGGTCAGGCATTGTGGCGCGCGGCGCCCGCCGGCCGAACCAATTTATCGTGCTTTACTTCTTATCCGGCCCCATCGGCGCGTTTCGGCCGACGCGTCGGCAACCTGCGCACCCGTTGTCGCGAAAAAGTAGAATGGGAGCCCTCACCAGCCACCCTCATCGGGAAAGACCATGCCGCAGAGCAAAAGCGTCAATCAGCGTCCGTTGCAGCCGTTCCATCTCGCGTTTCCGGTTCTGAACCTCGAAGACGCACGCGCGTTCTACGGCGGCCTGCTCGGCTGTCCGGAGGGACGCAGCTCCCCCGAGTGGGTCGATTTCGACTTTTTCGGCCACCAGCTGGTCGCGCACGTCGCCCCGGACGAAGTGAGCCACCGCAACGTCAACGAGGTCGACGGCAAGAACGTGCCGGTGCGCCACTTCGGCGTCGTGCTGTCGATGGACGACTGGCAGGCGCTCGCCGACCGTCTGACGGCCGCCGGCACCGAGTTCGTGATCGAGCCGTACATCCGCTTCAAGGGCGAGGTCGGCGAGCAGGCGACGATGTTCTTCCTCGATCCGAGCGGCAACGCGATCGAATTCAAGGCATTCGGCGACATCGGCCGCCTGTTCGCGAAGTGATGCGCGCGGCTTGTCCCGCCAGCGGGGAGGCTTGTCGATGAAAGTTCTGTTCTGGCTCCCGCAGTCGGATGCGGCGTCGTGGCTGCACGATCTCGCGCTCGCGCTGCCCGGCGCCGATGTGCGCGAATGGCAGCCGGGCGACGACGGGGCCGCCGACTTCGCAGTCGTCTGGCGGCCGCCGCGCGAGCTGCTCGCGCCGCGCGAAGGCCTGCGCGCGATCTTCAATCTCGGCGCGGGCGTCGATGCGATCCTCGCGGAAGAACGCGCGCGTCCGGGCACGCTGCCGCGCGACGCGCTGCTCGTGCGGCTCGAAGACTCCGGCATGGCGCGCCAGATGAGCGAGTACGTGACGCATGCGGTGCTGCGCTATCAGCGGCGCTTCGACGAATACGCGCTCGCGCAGCCGCAACGCAGCTGGAACGTGCTCGCGCCGCATCCGCACGACACGTTCACGGTCGGCGTGCTCGGCGTCGGCGTGCTGGGCGCGCAGGTCGCGCATGCGATCGCGGCGCTCGGCGTGCCGGTGCGCGGCTTTAGCCGCAGCGACAAGCATCTCGCGGGCATCGACACGTACGCCGGCGAGTTGCACGGCCCGCGGTTCGACGCGTTCCTCGACGGCGTGAAGGTGCTCGTGAACCTGCTGCCCGCGACGCCCGACACCGACAACGTGCTGAACGCGCGCACGTTCTCGAAGCTCGCGCGCGGCGCGTATCTGGTGAACGTCGCGCGCGGCACGCATCTGGCCGAACAGGACCTGCTCGATGCGCTCGCGGACGGCACGCTCGCCGCCGCGACGCTCGACGTGTTCCGCCACGAACCGCTGCCGCCCGAGCATCCGTTCTGGCGCGAGCCGCGCATCACGATCACGCCGCACATCTCGGCACTGACGCTGCGTCGCGAAGCGATCTCGCAGATCGCGGACAAGATCGCGGCGCTGTCGCGCGGCGAGGCGGTGAGCGGCATCGTCGACGTGAAGCGCGGGTACTGACACACGCCGCACGCGCATCGCATCAAACAGACAGGAGACAACCGATGACCCTGCCCTCATCCGTGAAGATCGTCGAAGTGGGGCCGCGCGATGGTCTGCAGAACGAAAAGGCGTTCGTGCCGACGGCAACCAAGATCGAACTCGTGAACCGGCTGTCGGCCGCGGGATTCGCGAACATCGAGACGACGTCGTTCGTGTCGCCGAAATGGGTCCCGCAGATGGCCGACGCCGCCGACGTGATGGGCGGCATCGCGCGCCGGCCGGGCACGCTGTACTCGGTGCTGACGCCGAACCTGCGCGGCCTCGAAGGCGCGCTCGCGGCACGCGCCGACGAGATCGTGATCTTCGGCGCGGCGAGCGAGGCGTTCTCGCAGAAGAACATCAACTGCTCGATTGCGGAGAGCATCGAGCGCTTCCGGCCGGTGGCCGAAGCGGCGAAGCAGCACGGGCTGCGCGTGCGCGGCAGCGTGTCGTGCGCGCTCGGTTGTCCGTATCAGGGCGAGGTGCCGGTGGCGTCGGTCGTCGACGTCGTCGAACGCTTCGCCGCGATCGGCTGCGACGAGATCGACATTGCGGACACGATCGGCGTCGGCACCGCAAAGCTCACGCGCGAGGTGTTCGATGCGGTGACGAAGGTGTTCGCGCGCGAGAAGCTGTCCGGCCACTTTCACGACACATACGGCCAGGCGCTCGCGAACATCCATGCGGCGCTGCAGGAAGGCATCGCGATCTTCCACGCGTCGGTCGCGGGGCTCGGCGGCTGTCCGTATGCGAAAGGCGCGACGGGCAACGTCGCGACCGAGGACGTGCTGTATCTGATGAACGGCCTCGGCATCGAGACCGGCGTGGACCTCGATCAGGTGGTCGCGACCGGCGACTTCATTTCGACCGCGATCGGCCGGGCCAACGCGTCGCGCGCGGGCAAGGCGCTGCTCGCGAAGGCGGGCGCGCGCCACCAGGAGACAAAGACGGAAACCACCCCATGACGGAAACCACGCTCACCCCTCCTTCGAACGATCTCGACGCGCTGCCCGACACCGCGCGCCGCGTCGCGCTGCTGCTGCGCGAGCGCGGCCACGCCAAGCCGGTCGTGATGCTGCCCGACACCGGCAAGACGTCCGCCGAAGCGGCCGCCGGACTCGGCTGCGACGTCGCGCAGATCGCGAAGTCGATCCTCTTTCGCCGCCGCGAGGACGACGCGCCGGTGCTCGTGATCGCGAGCGGCGCGAACCGCGTCGACGAGCGCAAGGTCGCCGCGCACGTCGGCGAGATCGGGCGTGCGGACGCGAAGTTCGTCCGCGAGAAAACGGGCTATGCGATCGGCGGCGTGTGCCCGATCGGTCACGCGACGACGCCCGTCACGCTGATCGACGCGGACCTGTTCACGCTCGACAGCCTGTGGGCCGCCGCCGGCCATCCGCACGCGGTGTTCAATCTGACGCCGCAGGAACTGGCCGCGCTGACCGGCGCGCCGGTCGTGGACGTCGCGCTGCGCGACGCGTGACGATGACGCCGGACACGAAAGTGCCGTCCCCGTGCATCGACGTGTGCCGGATGGACGACGCGACCGGCTGGTGCGACGGCTGTCTGCGCACGATCGACGAGATCGCGAACTGGTCGTCGTTCGACGACGACCAAAAGCACGCGGTCTGGCAGGCAATCGACGAGCGCCACGCGCAACTGATGACCGCGCGCACCGCGCCGCGCGCCGACGCATCGTGAACACGCCGGCGCGCAACGTCCACGTCGGCGAGACCTGCACGCTGACGCCCGACCCGATGAAATCGCCGGCGACGCTGCCGCCTTCCGTGCGCGTATTCGAGCGTGGCTGGCTGTCGTCGAACAATGTGCTGCTCGTCGACGACGCGCACGCCGCGCTCGTCGACACCGGCTACTCGACGCACGCGGAGCAGACGGTCGCGCTCGTGCGTCACGCGCTCGGCGCGCGTGCGCTCGATCTGATCGTGAACACGCATCTGCATTCGGACCATTGCGGCGGCAACGCGCGCCTGCAGGCCGAATGGCGATGCGACACGCGGATTCCGGCCGTATCGGCCGACGTGGTGCGCGACTGGGACGAGACGCGCCTCACGTTCCGCGCGACGGGGCAGACCTGCGAACGCTTCGGCTTCACCGGCACGCTGTCGCCGGGCGAGCGGCTCACGCTCGGCGGCCTCGACTGGCAGGTGATCGGCGCGCCGGGCCACGATCCGGACTCGGTGATGCTCCACAGCGCCGACGCGCGCGTGCTGATCAGCGCCGACGCGCTGTGGGAGCACGGCTTCGGCGTGATCTTTCCGGAACTCGACGGCGACAGCGGCTTCGCGGAACAGCAGGCGGTGCTCGAAACGATCGCGACGCTCGACGTCGCGATCGTGATCCCCGGCCACGGGGCACCGTTTTGCGGCGTGGCGGCCGCGCTCGAACGGGCGTTCGCGCGGATTGCGTGGCTTGCGGCCGATCCGGCGCGCAACGCGAAAAACGCGCTGAAAGTGCTGATCGTGTTCAAGCTGCTGGAGGTGCGCGAGATGCACGTCGCGACGCTCGCCGCGATGCTGCGGGACGCGGCCGCGATGCGCGCGGCTGCGATGCAGCTCGCGCCCGAGCGCCAATGGCCGGCGCTGTTGCGCGACCTGACGAACGAGCTCGCGAAAAGCGGCGCGATCGTCGTGGATGGCGAGCGGCTGTGCGCCCCCGCGCATGCGTGAACGCGCGCGCGACGCGCAAAAAAAGACGCTCGTCCGTTAAAGACGAGCGCCAGTATTTTTCTCTGACGTGATCAGTGTCGAACGCATGATACCGTCATGCAGAAATGCGTCGCATCGGTGATTTCCCCAACGCATGGGGCATCGCCGCCGCCTGCGCGTCGCCGGATAAACCCGCACGATTGCATGGCCATTGATGCGTGACACGCACGTCGCGCTCGCGTGCCGCCTGCGTCGTTCACCAGGCAGTCCGGAGTAAAGGCGGACCTGCCCGTCAATGCTCGATCGCGTCGAAAAACGACAGCATCTCGCCCAACAACGCATCGGGCGCTTCCTCCGGAATGTAGTGGCCGCACGGCAGCGAGCGGCCGCTCACGTCGTGCGCGACCTTGCGCCATAGCCCGAGCGGATCGAAGCACGCTTCGATCACGCCATGCTCGCCCCACAGCACGCGTAGCGGACACGACACCTTGCGTCCGCGTTCGATATCCGTGCGATCGTGGTCGAGATCGATCGTCGCCGATGCGCGGTAGTCCTCGCACATCGCATGCACGGCGCCCGGCTGCCGCAACGCGCGGCGATACGCATCGAGCGCGTGCGGCGCGAACGGCGCGAGCCCCGCATGCCGGCTTCCCATCACGCGGTCGATATACACGTCCGGATTCGCGCCGATCAGCGCCTCGGGCAGCGGCTCAGGCTGAATCAGGAAGAACCAGTGAAAGTAGTGCGTCGCGAACGCACGGTTCGTCTGTTCGTACATCGCGAGCGTCGGCGCGATGTCGAGCAGCATCAGCCGCTCGACGGCTTGCGGATGATCGAGCGCCATACGGTGCGCGACGCGCGCGCCGCGATCGTGCGCGCACACGAGAAACCGCTCGTAGCCGAAGTGGCGCATCACCGCGACCTGGTCGGCCGCCATCGTCCGCTTCGAGTACGTCGCGTGCGCGGGATCGCCTGCCGGCTTCGACGACGCGCCGTAGCCGCGCAGATCGGTCGCGATCACCGTGAAGCGTCCGGCGAGCCGGTCCGCGCAGCGCTCCCAGATCAGATGCGTCTGCGGGTGGCCGTGCAGCAGCAGCAACGGCGGTCCTTCGCCGCCCTTCACCCCGAAGATGTCGACGCCGTGTTCAGTAGATACGGAAAACGGCGTGAAATGGTCGAACGGCATCGTATTTCTCTTTGTCGTTGTGGGTGCCGGACATTGTATGTGCCGTCCATGTACGCAGTACGCCGTTTCGCGCCGCCAAGCCCGAAACCGAACGCAGCCTCTAACGCGTGCCCCGCGAGGGCGAGGTCACGCGTATCGCACCACGTTCAGAACTTCGCGCGGACGCCGACACCGAACGTATCGCCCGACGACTGGTTGTCGATGTGGTCGTACATATACGCGGCATACAGGTCGGTGCGTTTCGACAACGGATAGTCATAGCCGAGCGCCGCCGTGTTGCGCGTCTGGTTCAGGCCGCCCGCATCGCGCGAATACGCGTACGATGCCATCACCGTCCCCGGACCGACCGGCACCGTCACGCCGCCTTGCGCGGTGTTCACGTGCCAGCTGCCCGTGATGTCCGCGCGGTTGTCCGTGTACATGTATTGGCCGTAGAGCTTCACGAACTTCAGGTCGTACGTGAGGCCGAGTTGCGCGACGCCCTGGCTCTTGAGCCCGACGATCGTCACGTCGTTGCTCGGAATGCTGCCGATGTCGCCCGGCGTGTTGTTGAAGTTCACGTACTGATAGACGGCGGTCGCCGCGAACGGCCCGTGGAAATACAGCGCCTGCGCGCTCCACTTGCGCTGGCCCGCTTCGCCCGCCTGATTGCCGAACGCGTACATCACCGAGCCGGAGAGCCCGCCGAAACTCGGCGTCGAATACTGGACCGCGTTGTTCCAGCCGGAGTCGCCGACGACGCCCTGATCGGTCGTGTACTCGGGGAACGTGCCGAGGCCGAGGAACACGTGATAGACCATCGGCGAGAACGTGTACGAATCGACGAACGGATTGAACAGGATCGTCGACACGAACAGATGCGTCGTCAGCCGGCCCGCGGTGAACGTGCCGTACGGCGATTCGATGCCGACATACGAGTTGCGTGCGAAGAACGTGTCGCCGTCGAAGCGGCCGACGTGGCCGTTCTGCGCGCGAAAGAAGCTTTCGAGCGTGAAGATCGCCCGGTAGCCGCCGCCGAGATCCTCGGCGCCCTTCATGCCCCAGTAGGACGTCGACATGCCGCCGCCGCCGACATTCCACGCGCGATCGCCGCCCGGAAATTTCGTGGCGCCGCCCCATTCGTCGACCTGTCCGTACAGCGACACGCTGGACTGCGCGAGCGCCGCGCACGATACGACGGCGAGCATGGCGGCGAGCGCGCCGGATTTCAGCACACGGTTGGCGGTTGTTTTCATCGGTTCTCCTTGTTTTGTCGAAACCTGGCGGAGCGCCGACTCGCGCCGCGGCCCACTCGCCGCAATGGCGTCGCATGCGGACACACCGGCTCCCCCTGGCGGAGCCATCATCGCGGACCGAATCTGCGGACAAAATCAGTAGCGCTTATGACCGGTATAGCGCGCAGCGGATGGAGGATCCGTCTACGTCGGGTCGGCGGCGCACCGCGCCGCCGTGAAGATCGGCGGATACGTCCGGAACCGGATGACGAGCGATTTCAATGAAAGGTGTCGCGTCGGCGCGTCACGTCGGTGAACGCGCGCGTCGTCAGGAGGAAGGGGAAATCGGGCGCGGACGCCGGCTCGGCCTGGTCCGCCAGGAGCCGGTCAGTTCCGGTAAGGAGAAGGCATCGGCGGACGCTGGGTGTCGCCGTTGCCGCGCGCGTACGGGCGGAATGCGGCGCGTTCTTCGTTGTAGCGCGCGACGTCTTCGCGAATGGAGCCGGCGCGCATCTGCGAATCGGCCGGCGGACGCGGCATCGGCCGCGTTTCCGCGCTGACCGGCGTGATGCCCTCGTTGTAGCGCGCGTCGAAGCCGCGGGTTTCGTCGGGCGACGCGTCGCCCGCGTACTGCGGCGCCGCTTCGTAGCGGGCCGGCCGCGCGTAGCGGGACGGTTCCTGCACGCGCAGCGGATAACCGCGCAACCCCGCGCCGGGACTCGCGCGCAGCACGCCGAAGCGGGGGCCGCCGCCCGCCATCCCATGCGCGACCGCCGTCTGCGCGAACCCGCCGGACGGCCCGATCCAGCGCTGCGCGTGCGCGACCCCCACCGCCGTCGCGAGCGCCGCGCCCACCAGCCACCGTCCGATATTTACCAACCCTGCGTGCATTGTGCGTCATCACCTGCCCGACGAGCAGCCTCGGAAGTCCGTCAATCGGGCATGACGGAGAGTCCTGCGGGACATGCGAGCGAGAACGCGTAACTGTTGCTGCTGCCACTGCCCCAACGGCCTTTGAGAAGTAATTTATGGGCCGGCTGTCAGGGTGTCGAGCCAAAAAATGTTAGGCCGGCTGAAGGGTTGTAACACGGTGTTACCACAGGCTTTTCACCGGAAAAACAGCCGCTTGGCGTCTTTTGCCGCCGGTTCTCCGGCGGCTTGCGGCCGGCCCCTGACAACGTGCTGTCAGGCACACATCATGCGAACCGCTCATTAATCGATGCATCAAATGAATTTGCTTTTTAAATTGGCGCGCGGACAATATGGGGTTTTCCATTACCGCTGCGCTCCGCGATTTTCACCAATGGCTCGTCCGAAACTCCTCCCCGACAATTTCACACTGATGCTGGTCGGCACAGTGATTCTGGCCAGCCTGGTGCCCGTGCACGGCGCGGCGACGGTCCCGTTCGACTGGTTCACGAATTTCGCCGTCGGCCTGCTGTTCTTCCTGCACGGCGCGAAGCTGTCGCGCGAGGCGGTGGTCGCCGGCGCGACGCACTGGCGGCTCCACGCGCTCGTGCTCGCGTGCACGTTCGTGCTGTTCCCGCTGCTCGGCCTCGCATTGCGGCCGATCTTTTCGCCGATCGTCACGCCGGAGCTGTATGCAGGCGTGCTGTTCCTGTGCACGCTGCCGTCCACCGTGCAGTCGTCGATCGCGTTCACGTCGATCGCGCGCGGCAACGTGCCCGCCGCCGTGTGCAGCGCATCCGCGTCGAGCCTGCTCGGCATCTTCATCACCCCGGCGCTCGTCAGCGTGATCGTCACGCAGCACGCGGGCGCCGGCTCGTCGGCATGGCACACGATCTGGAACATCGTGCTGCAACTGCTCGTGCCGTTCGTCGCCGGCCAGTTGCTGCGGCCGATGATGGGCCGCTGGATCGAACGCCACCGTCATCTGACGAAGTTCGTCGACCAAGGGTCGATCCTGCTTGTCGTGTATGGCGCGTTCAGCGAGGCGGTCATCGAAGGTCTGTGGCATCACGTGCCGCTCGCCGCGCTCGGCGGCCTCGTGGTCGTGAACGCCGTGCTGCTCGCGATCGCGCTCACGATCACGATATTCGTCAGCAAGCGCCTCGGCTTCTCGCGCGCCGACCAGATCACGATCATCTTCTGCGGCTCGAAGAAGAGCCTCGCGTCCGGCGTGCCGATGGCGAAGGTGATCTTCGCGACGAGCGGCGTCGGCGCGGCCGTGCTGCCGCTGATGCTGTTCCACCAGATCCAGTTGATGGTGTGCGCGGCGCTCGCGCAGCGCTGGGGCGCGCGCGACATGAGCGGCGAGCGCGCAGCCGGCAGCGGCGACGAATCGCGCTCGGGCGCACGCGAACCCGCCGCGCTGCGACGCTGAAGCGGCGGTCGCGAAGCACGGCGCGTTCAGTGCGCCGGGCTCCGCATTGCGCCGAGACGAAAACCGCCGCACCATGCGGCGGTTTTTTGTTGCCCGCGCATCGACTGCGCGGGCCGGCGCTAGATCGTTCCCATCAGCACGAGTACCACGACGATGATCACGATGATGCCGAGCGTGCCCGTCGGCGCGTAACCCCAGGAGCGGCTGTACGGCCACGACGGGAGCGCGCCGATCAGCAGCAGGATCAGGACGATGATCAGAATGGTGCCAAGCATGTTGCCTCCGTTTTATCGAACGTGACGCCTACGGAGGTCAGCAATCGATATTCCCATCGGATTCGTTAGCACCGCGTATCACACACATAAGAAAAAGCGGGCCGCTAGATCACCTTCGCGAGCACGAGCACGACCACGATGATCAGCACAATGGCGAGCGCGCCCGACGGCCCGTAGCCCCACGAGCGACTGTATCGCCACGACGGAAACGCGCCGACGAGCATCAGGATCAGCACGACGAACAGCACGGTGATCAGCATGGTTGCCTCCATTCCATCGAAGCCGGTTGTCGAAAAACGCGGTCCGTTTAGCGACGTTTACTAAACACATGAGAACACGCTTGTAGGTCGCTCGCACGGAACGTTGTGCGGGTTTCCCCACCGTATCGTGAGCGTTGCGGGCCGTTTTTTACTATACAATTGCCCGCACTAACGAGCACTGCAACGCGGCGCAACCCTGCAGGTACGCGCCGCCTGCCTATAAGCATCATGGGGACAACCATCCGCGACGTCGCGCGGGCGGCCAACGTGTCGATCGGCACCGTGTCGCGCGCACTGAAGAATCAGCCGGGCCTGTCGGACGCGACGCGCCAGCGCGTCGTCGAAGTCGCACGCTCGCTCGGCTACGATCCCGCGCAACTGCGTCCGCGCATTCGGCGCCTCACGTTCCTGCTGCATCGGCAGCACAACAACTTCGCAGCGAGCCCGTTCTTTTCGCACGTGCTGCACGGCGTCGAACACGCGTGCCGCGAACACGCGATCGTCCCTGCGCTGCTCACCGCCGGCCCCACCGACGACGTCGTCCAGCAGTTGCGCGTGCATGCGCCGGACGCGATCGCCGTCGCGGGCTTCGTCGAGCCCGAGACGCTCGCCGCGCTCGTCGAACTGCAGCGGCCGCTCGTGCTGATCGACCTGTGGGCGCCCGGCCTGCGCTCGGTGAACATCGACAACGCCGCGGGCGCTGCGCTCGCGATGCAGCATCTGTTCGCGCTCGGCCGCAAGCGCGTCGCGTTCATCGGCGGGTCGCTCGCGCATTTCAGCATTGCGCAGCGCGCGCTGGGTTACCGGCGCGCGTTCTTCGACGCGGGGCTGCTGTTCGATCCGTCGCTCGACGTGACGATCGAAGGCGGCCTCGATCCGGATACCGGCGCGACGCTCGCGATGCAGCAACTGCTCGGCGCGACGCCCGGCGCGCGGCCCGATGCGGTGTTCGCGTACAACGACGCGGCGGCGCTCGCCGCGATGCGCGTGTGCGTCGCGCACGGGCTGCGCGTGCCGGAGGACATCGCGATCATCGGTTTCGACGACATCGCGGCCGCCGCGCATGCGGCGCCGCCGCTGTCGACGATCGCCGTCGACAAGGAAGCCCTCGGCCGGCGCGGCGTCGAACTGCTGCTCGAAGAAGCCCCCACCGCGACCGAGATCCGCATGCCGGTGCGGCTCGTCGTGCGCGGCAGCACGCGGACAGCGTCGCCCGGTTGCGCGACGATGGACGACACGACCGCGCCGGGTGCCGACACCGCCACGCCGGATGCCGCGCGAGGCCCGGCGCCCGCCGCCGCCGCCGGCGCCACGAATCCCCGCGCGACGGATGCGTCCGCCGCCGGCCACCGGACCGCCTTCGCGGATTCCGCCCCGCCACACTTCGATGACGCCCTGATGGGAAAGCCATGACGAACGCCAACAACGCCGCCTCCGCCATCGCCCGCCACGATCCGCGTTCCGGTGCACACGCCGGCCCGCACGCCGGTCCGCAGAAGGCGCCGCCGGTCGAAAGCTTCCGGGACCGCGCGTTCCTGCTGTCGCACGTCGAGGACACGCTGCGCTTCTACGCGCCGAACGTGTACGACGAAAGCGGCGGCTTTTTCCACTACTTCCGCGACGACGGTTCGGTGTACGACGCGAGCACGCGTCACCTCGTCAGCAGTTGCCGCTTCGTCTTCAACTATGCGATGGCGTATCGCGAGTTCGGCGACGAGCGCTATCTGGCGTACGCGCGCCATGGGCTGCAGTTTTTGCGCGACGCTCACTGGAATCCGCAGCAGCAGGGCTACGACTGGGAAATCGAATGGCGCGCCGGCAAGAAGCGCACGCTCGACGGCACGCGCCATTGCTACGGCCTCGCGTTCGTGCTGCTCGCGTTTTCGCACGCGGCGATGGCCGGCATCGAGGAAGCACGTCCGATGATCGGCGCGACGTTCGAGCTGATGGAACATCGCTTCTGGGACCGCGCGGCGGGCCTGTACGCGGACGAGGCGACGCCCGACTGGATCGTGTCGAGCTATCGCGGCCAGAACGCGAACATGCACACGACCGAGGCGCTGCTCGCCGCGTACGAGGCGACCGGCCACCTCGTCTATCTGGACCGCGCGGAGCGCGTCGCGTCGAACATCACGCTGCGTCAGGCGAAGCTGTCGCAAGGGCTCGTGTGGGAGCACTTCCACGCGGACTGGTCGGTCGACTGGCACTACAACGAGGAAGACAGCTCGAACATCTTTCGTCCGTGGGGCTTCCAGCCCGGCCATCAGACGGAATGGGCGAAGCTGCTGTTGATCCTCGAGCGGCACCGTCCGCTGCCGTGGCTCGCGCCGCGCGCGATCGAGCTGTTCGACGCGGCGATGTCGCGCGCGTGGGACGACGACCACGGCGGCCTGCACTACGGCTTCGGTCCGGACGGCACCGTCTGCGACCACGACAAATATTTCTGGGTGCAGGCCGAAACGTTCGCGGCCGCCGCGCTGCTCGGCAAACGCACCGGCAACGAACGCTTCTGGGACTGGTACGACGAACTGTGGCGCTATAGCTGGGCGCATTTCGTCGACCATCGCTACGGGGCGTGGTACCGGATCCTCACTTGCGACAACCGCAAGTACAGCGACGAAAAAAGCCCCGCGGGCAAGACCGACTATCACACGATGGGCGCGTGCTACGAAGTGCTGAACGCGCTGCCGGGACGCGGAATGGCGCCCGCTGTCGGCGTCAGCGCCGCGTTCGCTTATGCGGGCGACGCAATCCGCCCCGAACCCAAAGGAAGCGCGAAATGAGCACCTGCAGCACCGGTCCCGACTTCTCTTCCGGCTTCCCGGCCTTCGTGTCGGCGGGCGACATTCTCACCGACCTCGTGCGCGTCGACACGCCGTGCCATTCGACGACGTCGAGCTGGCTCGCGCATCCTGGCGGCGCCGGCTGGAACGTCGCGCGCGCGGTCGCGCGGCTCGGCGTGCCGACGGCCTGCGCGGGCGCGCTCGGCACCGACTGCTTCTCCGACAGCCTGTGGACCGCAAGCGTCGCGGCGGGCCTCGACATGCGATTCATGCAGCGCGTGGAGCGCCCTCCGCTGCTCGCGATCGTCCATCAGGCGAATCCGCCCGCGTACTTCTTCATGGGCGAGAACAGCGCGGATCTCGCGTTCGATCCGGCGCGGCTGCCCGACGGCTGGCGCGCGCACGCGAAATGGGCGCACTTCGGCGGGATCAGTCTCGCGCGGCAGCCGCTCGGCGACACGCTCGCGACGCTCGCCGCCGACCTGCGCCGCGGCGGCACGAAGATCAGCTTCGACCCGAACTACCGCAACCTGATGGCGCACGGCTACGCGCCGATGCTCGCGCGGATGACCGCGCTCGCGGACCTGATCAAGGTCTCCGACGAAGACCTGCGGATGCTGTTCGCCGGCCGCGACGAAGCGGCGGCGATCGCGGCGCTGCGCGCGACGAATCCGTCGGCGACCGTGCTCGTCACGCGCGGCGCCGGGCTCGCGACGCTCATCGCCGGCGACGAAGCGATCGAAGCGGCGCCGCCGCGCGTCGACGTCGTGGATACGGTCGGCGCCGGCGACGCATCGATCGGCGGCCTGCTGTTCAGCCTGATGAGCGCGCCGCAGCGCTCGTGGCGCCAGCATCTGAGCTTCGCGCTCGCGGCCGGCGCGGCCGCGTGCCGTCGCTCGGGCGCGCATTCGCCGTCGCTCGACGAGGTCGTCGCGCTGCTCGAAGACTAGGGCCGGTTCGTGGCCGGGCGACGGCACGAGAGCCGCGCCGCGCTGCGCGCACGGGCACCCGCAACCGCGCGCGCGCAACGTGCTAGGATGGAAATTCCTTCCATCGGGAGCGGCATTATGGAAGACGTCACCTACACCAAAGGGATCTACACCGCCGTCGCGACCGTTCGCGACGTGAACGGCACGCAGTATCAGGGCCTGGTCTCTCTGGCGCGCGACGACGGCGAAGCGCTCGAAAACTCGGTGTACGAAGTGGACACCCTGTCGGGCACGCCGGAGGAAGCGATGGAGGAAGCCAAGGCGCTCGCGCATCGGATCCTTGGCGAACTGGAACTCTAGCGTGTGCGCGGCGCGCCCTGCGCCGCGTCCATGAAGCATCGGTCCTGATGCTGCCGCTGCAGGACCGGCTGGAGGCGATCATGGCCGAGCAGCTCTATCTCTTTGGCGTGTTCGCGATTCACGTGCGCCCGATCGAACTGCAGGGCGCGCGCTGGGACGCCGAATACCAGATCACTCACCGCGACCGACCCGTGCAGCCCTGGACGACCGTCGGCGGCAACGCGGGCTTCGACGCGCCCACGCGGGCCATCGACGCCGCGCACGCACAGGCGATCGCCGACATCGAGCACGGCGCGGGCATTCCGAAACCGCACACGTTTCCATGACGCTCGCCGCGCGCTGAACGCAGCCTCTCGCCCAATTTCGCGAAATCTCTCTCAGGAAACGCGCGCGCCGCGTGATCCTTCGCGCGGATGCCGCGTACGCGCGGCCAGTTAGCAAGAATATTTCATTCGGAAAGCGAAAGAATGGAGTCTCATCGCGCCGCGCACCGGTTCCCACCGCGCGGCCGCCATAAAAAAGGAGACTCCGATGACCGCGCGCCCCGCATTGTCCGACACGCCCGCCCTCGCGGATTACCGGCTGACCGACAACCTCACCGCCACGCGCGGCCGCATCTTTCTGACCGGCACGCAGGCGCTCGTGCGGCTCGCGTTGATGCAGCACGCCGCAGACCATGCGCGCGGCCTGAACACGGCGGGCTTCGTCAGCGGCTATCGCGGCTCGCCGCTCGGCATGGTCGATCAGCAGCTGTGGAAAGCGAAGCAGCTGCTCGACGCCGCCGGCGTGCGCTTTCTGCCGGCGATCAACGAGGAACTCGGCGGCACCGCGGTGCTCGGCACGCAGCGCGTCGAAGCCGACCGCGAACGCACCGTCGACGGCGTCTATGCGATGTGGTACGCCAAGGGTCCGGGCGTCGACCGCGCCGGCGACGCGCTGAAACACGGCAACGCGTACGGGTCGTCGCCGCACGGCGGCGTGCTCGTCGTCGCGGGCGACGATCACGGCTGCGTGTCGTCGTCGTTCCCGCATCAGAGCGACTTCGCGATGATCGCGTGGAGCATGCCGGTCCTGAATCCGTCGAATATCGCGGACATGCTCGAATTCGGCCTGTATGGCTGGGCGCTGTCGCGCTACTCGGGCGCGTGGGTCGGCTTCAAGGCGATCTCGGAGACGGTCGAGTCCGGCTCGACGGTCGACCTCGATGCGCTCACGACCGAGTGGCCTGCGCCGGACGGTTTCGTCGCGCCGGCCGGCGGGCTGCATAATCGCTGGCCCGATCTGCCGAGTCTCACGATCGAAACCCGGCTCGCGGCGAAGCTCGACGCGGTGCGCCACTTCGCGCGCACGAACAGCATCGACCGCTGGATCGCGCCGAGCCCGCACGCGAACGTCGGCATCGTCACGTGCGGCAAGGCGCATCTCGACCTGATGGAAGCGCTGCGCCGGCTCGGCCTCACCGTTGCCGATCTCGATCGCGCGGGCGTGCGGATCTACAAGGTCGGGCTCGCGTTTCCGCTCGAGACGACGCGGATCGACACGTTCGTCGCGGGCCTCGCCGACGTGCTCGTGATCGAGGAAAAGGGTCCGGTCGTCGAACGGCAGATCAAGGAGCATCTGTACAACCGCCGCGACGGCGCGCGCCCGACGATCGTCGGCAAGCACGCGCAAGACGGCACGCCGCTGTTGCCGTCGCAAGGCGAGCTGCGTCCGTCGCGGATCCTGCCGGTGTTCGCCGCGTGGCTCGCGAAGCACAAGCCGGCGCTCGACCGGCGCGAACTCGTCGTCGATCTCGTCGCGCCGCCGATCCTGTCGAACGACGCCGACGGCGTGAAGCGCACGCCGTACTTCTGCCCCGGCTGCCCGCACAACACGTCGACGAAGGTGCCCGAAGGATCGATCGCACAGGCGGGCATCGGCTGTCACTTCATGGCGTCGTGGATGGACCGCGACACGACCGGCCTCATCCAGATGGGCGGCGAAGGCGTCGACTGGGCCGCGCACGCGATGTTCACGAACACGCGCCACGTGTTCCAGAACCTCGGCGACGGCACCTACTTTCATTCAGGGATCCTTGCGATTCGCCAGGCAGTCGCCGCGAATACGAACATCACGTACAAGATCCTCTACAACGACGCGGTCGCGATGACGGGCGGCCAGCCAGTCGACGGCAACATCTCGGTCCCGCAGATCGCGCGGCAGGTCGAGGCGGAAGGCGTGTCGCGCTTCGTCGTCGTCAGCGACGAGCCGGAGAAATACGACGGCCACCACGGGCTCTTTCCGAAGGGCACGACGTTTCATCACCGCAGCGAACTGGACGCGGTGCAGCGCGAGTTGCGCGACACGGCCGGCGTCACCGTGCTGATCTACGACCAGACGTGCGCGGCCGAGAAGCGTCGCCGCCGCAAGAAAGGCGAGCTTGCCGACCCGGACCGCCGGCTCGTCATCAACGAGGCCGTCTGCGAAGGCTGCGGAGACTGCGGCGTGCAGTCGAACTGCCTCGCGGTCGAGCCGGTCGAGACCGAACTCGGCCGCAAGCGCCGCATCGATCAGTCGTCGTGCAACAAGGACTACTCGTGCGTGAACGGCTTCTGCCCGAGCTTCGTCACCATCGAAGGCGGCAAGCTGAAAAAGGCGGCGGGCGTCGCGTTCGATCCCGACGCGCTCGCCGCGCGCATCGCGGCGCTGCCGGCGCCGCACGCGCATCTCGACGACGCGCCGTACGACATTCTCGTCACCGGCGTCGGCGGCACCGGCGTCGTGACGGTCGGCGCGTTGATCAGCATGGCCGCGCATCTCGAAGGCAAGAGCGCGTCGGTGCTCGATTTCATGGGCTTCGCGCAGAAAGGCGGCGCCGTGCTCGCGTTCGTGCGCTTCGCGGCGCGCGACGCGTTGCTGAACCAGGTGCGCATCGATACGCAGCAGGCCGACCTGCTGCTCGCGTGCGACATGGTCGTCGGCGCGAGCGCGGATGCGTTGCAGACGGTGCGCCACGACCGCACGCGGATCGTCGTGAACACGCATGCGATCGCGAACGCGTCGTTCGTTCAGAACCCCGACGCGAATCTGCATGCGCAGGCGCTGCTCGCGAAGCTGCGCGACGCGGCGACCGGCGGCGCGACGCCGAAGCACGACCCGCTTGCGACCTGCGACGCGCAGGCGCTCGCGAACCGCTTTCTCGGCGACACGATCGCCGCGAACATCGTGATGCTCGGCTTCGCGTGGCAACTCGGGCTCGTGCCGGTGTCGCTCGCGGCGCTCACGCGCGCGATCGAACTGAACGGTGTCGCGGTGCCCGCGAATCTGCTCGCGTTGTCGGTCGGGCGGCTCGCGGCCGGCGATCCTGCGGCGCTTGCACAGAGGCCGGCGCGCGCGATGCGCGAGCGCGAACTCACAACCCCGCTCGACGAACTGATCGCCGACCGCGAAGCGCGGCTCGTCGCGTACGGCGGCGCGCGTTACGCGGCGCGTTATCGTGCGCTCGTCGATGTGGCACGGCGCGCGGACCTCGGCGCAGACCACGCGATCGCACGCGCGGTCGCGACCACGTTCTATCGGCTGCTCGCGGTGAAAGACGAGTACGAAGTCGCGCGGCTGCATGCGGACCCCGCGTTTCGCGCCGCGCTCGAAGCGCAGTTCGACGGCGTCGCGGGCCGCGATTTCCGCGTGTCGTTTCATCTCGCGCCGCCGTTGGTCGCGCGCGGCCGGCACGGCGCCGCTCCGCGCAAAATGCGCTTCGGCCAGTGGATGTGGCCGGTGTTCGGCGCACTCGCGCGAGGACGGCGTCTGCGCGGCACGTGGTTCGATCCGTTCGGCCACACGCTGGAGCGAAAGATGGAGCGCGCGCTCGCCGACGACTACGAACGCACGCTGCGCGACGCGCTCGCACGCGTCGATGCGGCGAACGCGGCCGACGTCGCGAAGCTCGCCGCGCTGCCTCAGCGCGTACGCGGCTACGGGCACGTGAAAGTCGCGAATCTCGCGTCGGTGAAGCGCGCGGAACGCGAGTTGACCGCGCGGCTCGGGCTCGACGCGCGCACCAGCGCGCCCGTGCAGGCCGCGCTCGACACGTTCAGGGGCGCGGGCGCGTTGCGCGGCATACCGGTCGTCGCCGCGAAGCCGTGACCGGCGACGACGGCCGCCGGACACGTCAGGAAGGATCGTCCGCGAGCCAGTCGATGTCGCCGCACAGCACGCACAAGCGGTCGCCGATGTGCACCGCGACCGACAGCGTCACGCACGGCAGCGCCTCGTTGATCGACAGATACGGCGCGGTCGCGTACACGTGGCCCGGCACGCCGGTCAGCGCGGCCCGGAAATACGGGCGCCGCAGCCAGTTCGCGCCCTGCGCGTCGTCGAGCGGCAAAAAGCGCGCGTCGTTCAGCGCGCGATCGACGCGCAGCACCACGTTGCGTCCCATCTGCCGGCCGTTCGCGTCGAGCAGAAAGCATCTCGCGGCCTGATCGAGTCCGAGGAAATTCCAGCACACTTCTTCGAGCGGCTCGCCGGCCGCGAGCCGTTCCGCCGCGCGCTCGAACGCGCGCATGTACGGCGCGAGCCGGCTCGCAATGCGCCGCTCGTGCGCGTCGGTCAGCTCGCGATAGCGCTCGGTCGCATCGGCGATCACCGTCTGCGACAGCACCGCGTCGGCGATGCCCGGATTCGGCCGCCCGAAGAAAAAGCCCTGCACGAAGTCCGCGTTGCACGACAGCGCGACCTGCGCCTCGTGCTCGGTCTCGACGCCCTCGATCAGCACGAGCTTGCCCGCGTCGTGCAGCAGCGCGACGAGCGCCGGCAGCGTCGCGGCCATGTCCGCGCGATGCGCGGCATGCAGCAGCATCACGCGGTCGAGCTTCACGATGTCGGGCTTCAGCAGCCACACGAGACCGACGTCGACGTGGCCCGCGCCGAAGTCGTCGAGCGCGATCAGAAAGCCGCGCTCGCGAAACGATTCGAGCGCCGGCAGGAACTGATCGAGCTGATCGGCGCCGGCCGCCGGCTGCGCCTGCACTTCGAGCACCACGCGTCGCGGCGGCAAGCCGAGCCGCCGCAGATTCGCGAGCAGCGCGGCCGCGTGATACGGCTCGGTCAGCGTGCCCGGATGCACGTTGATAAACAACCATTCGCGCTCCGCGCCGAGCAGGCGGAAGTTCTCCAGATGCAGCCCCTGCGCGAGCCGGTCGACGAACAGCAGATCGCCGACGCGCGCCGCCTCGCCGAACACGTCGAGCGGCGGCACCGGACGGTCGAGCGCGTCGTGCGCGCGCAAAAACCCTTCGTAGCCGATCGCGCGCATGTGCGAGAGGCTGAATACCGGCTGGAACACGCTTGTCAGCGTGAGTCCGCCGTGCTGCACGCTATAGCGCTGAAGCCCCGAACTAACGCTCAGATCGAAGCCGGGCGGCGCGGCAGCGGTCCGTTCCTGTTGCACTGTGGTCATGCGTTCCTCGCTCCGAACCGGCGGGGCGGCGCAAACGCGCAAGACACCCGCCGGCAGGGATTAGTGTTGTCCGCGCAGTTCAAGCAAGGTCCGTGCTCAGTGACGCGCGCGTGCCGACCCGAAGCGCATCGAAGCTTGCACCGACCGAAAGGTTCGTGCGTCGCGATCGGGCACCGTCCGCACCAACGTCGTGCAACCGCTCGGGCGCGCTGTCATGCGGCGGTCGCGAGCCGACCAGGTCGTGCGCGCTGTTTCGTTCGCGGCGGGCCGGTATTCTGCCGGGCTACACTCGCCCATTGCGTCCACCCCAGAAAAGCGCGCTCGCGTCGCGCCACAACCCATCGATGGACAACGTCTTCACCGTTCTCATTCTGCTCCTCGCGGTTTCGCTTTCGGGGGCCCTCGTGCGTCTTCTGCCCATCAAGCTGCCGCTGCCGCTCGTGCAGATCGGCATCGGCGCGCTGATGACGTTTCCGCTCGTCAACCCGCACGTCGAGTTCGATCCGGAACTCTTCATGCTGCTGTTCGTGCCGCCGCTGCTGTTCGCGGACGGCTGGCGCATTCCGAAGCGCGAGTTCTATCTGCAGCGCCGCGCGATCCTCGCGCTCGCGCTCGGGCTCGTGCTGATCACCGTCGCGGCGGTCGGCTACTTCGTGCACTGGCTCGTGCCGCAGATCTCGCTGCCGGTCGCGTTCGCGCTCGCCGCGGTGCTGTCGCCGACCGATGCCGTCGCGCTGTCCGCGATCGCGGGCAGGGACCGGCTGCCGCCGCAACTGATGAACATCCTCGAAGGCGAAGCGCTGATGAACGACGCGTCCGGCCTCGTCGCACTGAAGTTCGCCATTGCGGCCGCGCTGACCGGCGTGTTCTCGCTGCACGCGGCGGCGCTGTCGTTCGTCGTGATCGCGGCGGGCGGGCTCGCGGTCGG
This sequence comes from Paraburkholderia sp., assembly GCA_035492135.1. Taxonomy (GTDB): domain Bacteria; phylum Pseudomonadota; class Gammaproteobacteria; order Burkholderiales; family Burkholderiaceae; genus Paraburkholderia. The sequence continues at coordinate 94,099 of DATJJN010000130.1, forward strand.
CGCCGCGATCGGCTGGGCGTTCAGCTTCGTGACCACGCGCTTTCTGAACGTCGGCGACAACGACGACCCCGCGCCCGGCGTCGTGCTCACGCTGCTGATTCCGTTCGCGTCGTACCTGCTCGCCGAGCATTTCGAATGCTCGGGCGTCCTCGCGGCCGTCGCATCGGGGATGGCGATGAACTACACGAACGTCGCGCACGCGGGGCCCGTGTCGTCGCGCGTGCGCGCGACCAGCACGTGGACGATGGTCGAGTTCGTGTTCAACGGGATGGTGTTCACGCTGCTCGGGCTGCAGTTTCCCGGCATTCTCGGCAAGGCGCTCGTCGACGCGCATCACGCGAGCAACACGCAGATGGCGCTGTTGCTCGGCTATATCGGCGCGGTGCTGGCCGCGCTGTATGCGATGCGCTTCGCGTGGGTGTGGCTGCTGCGCTGGGTCGCGGCGCGCGGCGCGGCGCGCCACGGCGTCGCGAACGCGGTGCCGGGGCTGCGCACCGTCGCGATCATGACGGTCGCCGGCGTGCGCGGGGCGGTGACGCTCGCGGGCGTGCTGTCGCTGCCCGTGGCGCTCGCGAACGGCGCGCCGCTGCCGGGCCGCGACAGTGCGATCTTCATCGCGTCGGGCGTGATCCTCGCGTCGCTGCTGGTTGCGATCGTCGGGCTGCCGCTGCTGCTGCGCGGCGTCGTGCGCGGCGCGCATACGCCGCACGCGGCCGAGGAGCGTCACGCGCGCATCGTCGCCGCGCAGGCGGCGATCCGCGCGATCGACGCGCTGCACGAAGAGGCGAGCGCGGATGTCGACGAATCGTCGGCCGCGTATGCCGCCGACGTGACCGCCCGCGTGATGGATCTGTACCGCCGCCGCCTCGCGACGCTCGACGACGACCACTCGCGCAGCGCGCGGGCGCGTCGCGCGGATGCGCTGGAACTGCAGATGCGGCTCGCCGCGATGCGCGCCGAGCGCGCGACGCTGCTCGCGCTGCGCAACGGCCAGCAGATCAACGACGAGACGATGAACAAGCTGGTGCGGGAGGTGGATCTGACCGAGACCGCGCTGACGTCGCGCGGACGGATCCGGGGGTAGCGGCGCGCGCGCGCCCTGCTGTCGCCGGTAGCCGCTATTGCGGCGCGGGTGCAGACGTGAACGCCGGCGCAGCCACCCGCATCGAACTCAAACTGCCGCTTCCTGCGCCGGCTTCCTGCGCAACAGCGCATACAGGATGATCGCGCCGAACGTCGCGGTCCCGATCCCGCCAAGCCCGAATCCGCCGATCTTCAGCGAGAAGTCGCCCGCGCCGAGCACGAGCGTGACCGCCGCGACGATCAGGTTGCGGTTGTCCGAGAAGTCCACCTTGTTGACGACCCAGATCCGCGCGCCCGTCACCGCGATCAGCCCGAACACGACGATCGACACGCCGCCCAGCACCGGCCCCGGAATCGTCTGGATCACCGCGCCGAACTTCGGCGAAAAGCCGAGCACGATCGCGATCAGCGCGGCGATCACGAACACGAGCGTCGAGTAGATCTTCGTGACCGCCATCACGCCGATGTTCTCCGCGTACGTGGTCACGCCGGTGCCGCCGAGCGAGCCCGACACGACCGTCGCGATGCCGTCGCCGATGAACGCGCGGCCGATGTAGCGGTCGAGGTTGTGTCCCGTCATCGCGCTGACGGCCTTGATGTGGCCGAGATTCTCGGCGACGAGGATCACCGCGACCGGCGCGATCAGCGCCATCGCGTGCGGCTCGAACACCGGCGCGCCGACATGCGGCAGTCCGAACCAGGCGGCGTTCGCGACGATCGAAAAATCGATCGGCTGGCCGAGGCCCATCCCGTTCGTGACGACCGCATAGATCGCATACGCGATCAGGAGCCCGACGAGAATCAGGAGCCGCTGCACCATCCCGCGCGTGAACACCGCGACGCCGCCGACGCAGATTACGGTGACGAGCGCCATCCACGAATCGAAGGTCGAGCCGCTCACGCCCTTCACCGCGATCGGCGCGAGATTCAGCCCGATCACCGCGACGATCGAGCCGGTGACGACGGGCGGCATCAGCGTTTCGATCCACTTCGTGCCGACCGCCGACACGACCACGCCGATCAGCGCATACACGACCCCGCACGCGACGATGCCGCCGAGCGCGACCGGAATGTTCGGGTTCGCGCCGTGCCCGGCATAGCCGGTGACGGCGATCACGAGGCCGATGAACGAGAAGCTCGACCCGAGGTAGCTCGGCACGCGCCCGCCGACGATCGCGAAAAAGATCAGCGTGCCGACGCCCGACAGGAAGATGCACAGGTTCGGATCGAAGCCCATCAGCAGCGGTGCGAGCACCGTGGAACCGAACATCGCGACGACGTGCTGGACGCCCATCGCGAACATCTGCGGCCAGGGCAGCCGCTCGTCCGGCGCGACGACGCCGCCGGTGGGCCGGGCGAGCGCACGCCAGCGGGGAAAGTAAGAGTCGGACATCGCGGGGGCTCCTCCTGGCGTGATCGGTTTCTGGCGACCGGTTGACGATCGGGCTGTCGAAAGCGCCGCGCGCTGCGACGACCCGGAATCACGCGCGAGTGTACGGAGAGCAAAACCGGGTGGCAAGCAACGAAAGAGCTGGATGCCGATCAACAACCGACGACAATGGCGCTCGTTTAAGACCACTCCTATGCGTCCGCGCGTAGCACGGCCGTTAGACTGGCCTTTCTGCGTTACTCCACGACTGGTTGCGCAGAGGATGTACGTAGGTTGTAGTTGTAAAACTCTCCGACTTGCCGCTCACGTCTTACGACCTGAGCGGCTTTTTTTGGGCTACGACCCGGCCGGCCGAGCCGGAAGTCGCCGTCGACGCGCACGTCCACCGGCTAGGCAAGCAAGCGAAATCGGGCCGGTTGGGCGCGGGCGCGATGCACACACGGTACGACGGTGCATCGTCAGTATTCCTTGCGATTGCGCGTCAGACGACGCGGACGGGCAGTTCCCTGAAACGCCCGGTGCCGACCCCCGTCGTGTCGCCGGTCTGGACCGATCGGCGCCGGCCTCGCCGATCCGGACGCGTCCCCGTCCGGTCGATCGCGCCCGCGCGCCGGTTGCCGCAACGCAGCACGCCGCGTCGGCCGTCAATCGGAATTATCTCAATATCGGCAACGATGTATGGTCGCTCCCGATATTTATCTTCGGAACGCGCTGCAATAAAGTGTAGTCACACGCCCGGTAGCACTCATTGTTACAGGCGTCGATATAAATAATTGGAGGTTTGATCATGAAATCGCTTATTGCAGCCGCTTTTGCCGTTTCCATTCTTGCCGCTCCGGCGGTGACGTTCGCGCAGGATGCCAACGCGCCGGTCACGCGCGCACAGGTTCGCGCCGAACTCGCGCAGCTCGAAGCCGCGGGCTATCGCCCGGGCGTGTCGAGCCCGAACTACCCGGCGGACATCCAGGCCGCGCAGGCACGCGTCGCCGCGCAGCAGAGCGCGTACGGCGCATCGACGAACGGTTCGTCGCAATCCGGCAGCCGCGCCGCCGTCGCGACGCCGGTCCAGTCCGGCCAGGTCACGCATGCGCAGCTTCGTGCAGAACTCGCGCAACTGGAAAAGGTCGGCTATCGCCCGGGCGTGTCGAGCCCGAACTACCCGGCCGACCTGCGCGCCGCGCAAGCGCGCGTCGCGCAACAGGACGCCGCCGCGTACGGCGCATCGACGGACGGCTCGTCGCAAGCGGGCGTACGTTCCGCCCAGTAAGCGCTTGAGGGCGAGCGCCGCTCGCCTTCGCCGACGGGCGGTGACTCGCCGTAGACACCGCCCCGACCGAATCCGGCCCGCTCCCGCGATCGATTCGCGAAAGCGGGCCGGCGCTTGTCCGCCGCCCGCTTGACGCGAGTGCGCGGCCACGCCGCCGAAAGCGTCCCGTCCGCCGAAGCCTGGCGCGGCGCCGCTGCCAAAAGCGCCCGTTCGCTGAACCGGGCGCGCAACGCCGCCGAAAACCTCCGCCGCCGATGATTCGGCGGCTTGCCCGGATGCGAATCCGGGCCTTTTTGATCAGAAGCGGTGACGGATGCCGGTCGAAATCACCACCTGATTGCGGCCGCTCGACGGATCCATCGAGTTGATCACCGACGTCGCCCCCGACGACGCGCGCCGATACAGCGTCTCCGCGTACACGTCCGTGCGCTTGGACAGCTGATAGTCCGCCTGCACCGCGCCCGTGTGCCAGTGCGCGCTCGACGCGTTCGTGTACGCGTACATGCCCGCGAGCACCACTGCGGGCGACAGCTGCCATATCGCGTTCGCCTCGTAGTTGCTGAACGCGATCGACGCGAGCGGCGCGCCGCTGTCCGCGTCGACGATGCCCGTGCTGATCGAGCGCGACCACGCGCCGCCGAACGTCACGTCGCCGATCATGTAGTTCGCGCCGACGCCGACCGTGTCCTGCTTCGCAACCGTCGTAGCCACGAGCGTGCCGTTCGCGCCCGGCAGCGTCAGCGTGTCGTATGCGCCCGTGTCGGTCGCGCCGCGTCCGTTGTTGTGCAGCCACGCCGCGCCCGCGCTGAATGCGCCGGCCGAATAGTTCGCGCCGAGGCTGTACGCGCGGTTATCCGCGAAACCCGCGCCGTTCGAGAACGCGTACAGGCCGCCGAAGCTGAAGCCGCCGATCGGCTCGCTTGCGTATTTCAGCGAGTTCGCCGCGAGATACGTGTTGTTCGCGTTGTCGTTGTCGAACGGATGCGCGAACGCCGTGCCACCGTTGGCGCCCGTCAGCGTGAACGGCGCGAAGTAGTCGTGGATCGAGTCGTACTGATGGCCGAGCGTGAGCCGCCCGAACTGCTGCGATTCGAGCCCGACGTACACCGGGTGATCGTTGAGCATCGCGCCCGACGTCACCGTATAGCCGTGCTCCAGGCGGAACAGCGCTTTCAGCCCGCCGCCGAGATCCTCGTTGCCCTGCAGGCCCCAATAGCTGCCGTCGATGAATCCGGACGTCATCCGGAACTGCGCATGTCCGCCCGCATTGCTGACGTACGCGAGGCCCGTGTCGAGTTCTCCGTACAGCGCGACGCTGCTTTGCGCGGACGCCGCCACGCTCAGCGTGCCGAGCAGCAGTCCAGCAGCGCAGGCCGCCGCGTTGTTCTTCGTAGTGGACATGAAGGCGCTCTGGTTTCCTGGTGGAGGGGCGAATGGCGCCGCGCATTTTACTATCGCGCGATGCAAGCTTTGACATTGCGCAATAGCGTTCAAGACGAACCGGCGGCGGGCACGGAAGATGGCCGCTCCTGATTGTTGTCGATTCCGACAGGAGCCATCCATGCCTGAAGCCGTTACCGCTCAACCCGTCGCCGCTCGACCCGTCACGCCGCCCGAACGCTGCGTGATCGTCGTGGACGACCAGTTGCCCGTCGGACGCGCGGCCAACGCCGCCGCCGTGATCGCGCTCACCGTCGGCCGGCGTCATCCGGCGCTCGTCGGGCCGCCGCTCGTCGACGCGTCCGGCGTCGAGCATCCCGGGCTGATCCCGATCGGCATCGCGGTGCTCGCCGCCGATCAGGCGACGCTCGCCCGCATCCGCGACAAGGGCGTCGCGGCCGGCTGCGACGTCGTCGATTTTCCGGTGCAGGGACAGCAGACCACCGATTACTCCGCGTTCCGCGACGCCGTCGCGCGGGTCGCCACCGCCGACCTGCAATTCGTCGGCGTCGCGCTGATCGGCGAGCGCAAAGCCATCGGCAAGATCGTCGCGAATCTCGGGTTGCTCAAATAGCGGAAACCCTCGCCGGCAGCCGGCGCACGCTAGGCCAGCAGCGCCTTGCGGTACATGCCGGGCGTCACCGCGAAGCTGCGGCGGAACCAGCGCGTCAGGTGCGCCTGGTCGGCGAAGCCGACCGCCGCCGCGACGTCGCTGAGCGCGCGGCCCGCGCGGATCAGCGCGAGCGCGCGCCGGATCCGCGCCTGACGCTGATACGCGTGCGGCGTCATGCCGACGTGCCGCCCGAACGCCCGGAAAAGCCGGTACGGCGGCAGTCCCGCCGCGGACGCGATGTCGTCCAGATGGACGTTGCGGTCCACGTGCTGATCGAGGAAGTCCTTCGCGAGCGCGACCGCGCGCGGCTCGCGTCCCGACACGTCGCGCGGCGCCGCGCCGCTCACGTGCCGCTCGAACAGACGCGCCGCGAACGACAGATACTGCTCGTCGCGCTGGAGCCCCTCGTCGCCGGCTTCCGAGCACCGATGCACGCCGTAGAACAACGACGTCAACACCGGATCGCCGATGATCGGCCCCTTGAGCAGACCGCGCCGCGGCGCGCCGCCGTCGCGAAGCCGCGAGCGCAAATGTTCGGTGTCCACATAAACGGTGCGCTGCCGCCAGCCGAGGTCGTCGACCGGCCAGCCCGCGTGCGGCTCGTCGGCGTCGATCGCGTACAGATCGCCCTGCCTCGCGACGAATTCCGCGCCGCGCATCCGGATGCGGATCGCGCCCTCGGTGATCAGCGCGAAACAGGCGGTTTCGTGCGTGTGCACGTCGTACGAGAAATCGTGGAACTGACCGCGCAGCAATTCGGCGCCGAGATCCGGCGCGCGCCAGATGCGCACTTCGGTCTGGCGTGAGGTCGGCCTGGTCGCGGGGGCGTTCATCGCGTCGGGGTTCCGGCGCTAGCCGAAGCTCACGTGATAAACCGGCGGCAAATGCGCGGACACTTCGTGCCAGCTCTCACCCGCGTCGTCGGACGTCCAGAGTCCGCCCGTCGTCGAGCCCATCGCGAGGCGGTCGCCCGTCGCATCGATCGCGAGCCCGTGTCGGTAGACCAGATCGTAGGCGGGCGCGGGCGGCAAGCCCTCGGAGAAGCGCTCGAACGTGCGCCCGCCGTCGCGCGTGCGCGTGACGACGAAGCGCCCATCCACTGGAATCCGGCACGCATCCTTGACCGCGGGCACGAACCAGGCCGTGTCCGGATCGCGCGGATGGACCGCCACCGCAAAGCCGAAGTTCGACGGCTCGGCTTCGATGCGCGTCCAGTGCTCGCCGCCGTCGGTCGAGCGGAAGATCGCGCAGTGATGCTGCGTCCACAGCGTATCCGGCGCGGCCTTGCACTGGACCACGCGATGCGGGTCCTGGACGTTCGGCTCGTCGCTGCGCTCGGGCGGCATGTAGTCGGCGTGCATGCCGCGCGTCGTGGCGCGCCAGCTGGCGCCGCCGTCGACCGTCTGCCAGACGCCGCCGCTCGATACGCCGATCGTCACGTGAGCGCTGTCGCGCGGATCGATCAGCACCGAGTGGATGCCTGCGTGGTCATATCCGCCGCCCGCCCACTCGCGGCGCTCGGGGCGGTCCCAGAGCGCGCGGTTCAGCGTCCAGCGCTCGCCGCCGTCGTCCGAGCGGAAGAGCCCGCCCGGGATCGTGCCGGCCCACAGCGTGCCGGGCTCGTCGGGGCCGCCGGGCTCCAGGGTCCAGATCTGTTCGAGCGACCAGAGCGGCTCGGTCGGCGGCGGCGCCGCTTCGGATTCGCGTTCGGGTTGCGCGTGCAACGCGCTGCCGGGTCCGGCGGGTGCATCGGCCATGTCGGTCGACGTCGCCAGATCGACGGCCGCCGCCACTTCGGGCTGCGGCGGATAGACCGGCGTCGTACACGGCTCCCATTCGCGCTCGCCTGCGCGCAGACGATGCAGCTTCACGCCGAAGTGGCCGAGATTGAGCGCCGCGTACAGCGTGCCGTCGCGCGGATCGGCGAGCGCGGAACTGACCGGCTCGCCGATGAAGTGAAGCGCGGCTTGCTTCCATCGGCGCGAGCCCGCGCCCTCCGATTCGAATACGAACAACCCTTTGCGTGTCCCGACTAGCAGGCGGTCGTCATTCACGATGGGTGTCTCCGATAGTCGTTTGTACGTAGTCCGTGCGCGGGATTACCCGCCTGAGAGTGCCTGTACGACGTAGATGCGACTGTCCGCGCCGACCGGGTCCGACAGACGACGCCGGTCGCGCAGCGGCCTGCCGTCGACGAACACGGACAGATGCCGACGCAGGCCGCCCTGATCGTCGAGGATATAGCCGCGCAGCCTCGGCTCGTCGTTGAACGCGACGGTTAGCGCCTCGTCGACCGAACGCGCGGCGACGTCGCGTTCCGGCATCGCGACGTGGCGCTGGATCGAGGCGGCGAAGAACAAGTGGGCCATGACGGATGGCAGGTGGCTTCGACGGGGTTCTTTAGTGTAGTCCAGTGTGTCGCCGCTATTGGAGCGCGTGCGTTGCGGACTACACCTTTGCGGCGACCAGATTGGCGTCGCGCGCAAGCAGCCAGCGCCCGCTCTCATTCTTGCGCAGCAACGTGAGCGTGTAGCCCGCGCGACGCATCGCCTGCGCCGCGCCGGGCGGCGTGATGGAGATATCGATGCGATTGCGCACAAATGCCCAATCGCCCAGCACCTGAAGCTCGACGATCTCGGCCGTGCCGTCGATCTGCATGCCTTCTTGCGCCTCTGAGGCCGCCGCAAATCTGGCTTTGCCGAACGGCTCCTCGCCGGGCACCATGAACACCACGTCGTCGGTCATCAGGCTCAGCACCTTCGCCGTTTCGCCGGCGCGGCTGGCATCCATCCAGGTCTGGATCAGCGCGCGAATCGCGCGTTCGTCATCGGTCATGGTGGGCTCTCCGAATCCAGTTTCAGCGCCGACGCACGCATTGCGGACGCAGAAACGAAAAAACCGGTCTGGCGAC